>MEQL01000037.1 GCA_001770205.1 Bdellovibrionales bacterium RIFOXYD12_FULL_39_22 | reverse complement strand
GCCAAGATATGCCAGCATTACAGGGCGAGGCTTCCCATTCACTCTGCGGGATTCCACAATGTACCAATAATTCTGGCCGTGACTTTTTCTTTTTTGCAAGGTTGCCATTTCAGAGTATATACTATCATGATAAAAAACGGATTTGCAAGTGAAATAATAGAAAAAAGTTAATTTTATTTCAGAGTATACATTTGAAAGTGCTAATTAGATTAATGATTCTAGATGGTTGTTGCGGTTTTGTGGTATTAATTTAGTAAACTTGCGCTAGATTAGCTATAAACGACAAGCACACAAACAAAGCTAGAACCAAATTTTTAAACATATATTTTCTCCTGATCCGATTTTGTTATTAGCATCTAGTCAACTTTCACCATAAAAGAAAGGCCCTTATTAAAACGAAAGGAGAATGGAATTTCCACGATTTTGTTTTTATGCACAAATGACATAAACACACCGTCATCATTACTTCTTACGGTGTAGTCGTAAATTTTGTTATTAACCGTCGCGCTGTATCGCTCCGCTCCTTCAGTGTACCACTTGGTTAAAACATCCTTTGTCTCCCAAATATTATCAACTTTTTGCTTGGCCGTGACCACCACCTCGCCACTGTAACCGCTAATCCAAGGAAGAACGATCTTGGATAATTCAACTGCACCGTTTTGTGTAGGATGTGCTGAGTAAGTTGTCATTATTAAACTACCGCGCCCCCTATCCATCTCTTGAGGTCGAATACATACAGTAATATCTTTTGCCATGGTCTCTGTTGAACCAGCACCTACGGCAATACCCAAAAATTCCTTTATAAAATCATTTATCAAATCGAGATCGTCACGCTCATAATCGTTAACTCCCTGCAATGGGAGGGAAGTGCAAGCCTCCTCTGTGTGGGCCACAAAACTTTGCAAAAGAAAAATTTTAGTTAAATGAAATCTTAAATTAGATGGAAGGTTGTAGATAGTAACCTCATTTTTTTTAAAGGGCCCTTGTGCGTTAATCCATCTATCGGCAACCTTTTCGGCCATGTCAGCTAACATTACAAAATTTTCGTTATGCAAAAAACCCATAACATGACCTAGTTCGTGTAGTAGAATATAGTAAGTAAACTGGCCATGAATCCAGGACGCTTTGTTGACTCCCTTATAACTATCAGATCCAATATCTGGAGCAATCCAAATGTAACCCCTGGACTGCATAGTCTCATTGTCAAAGCTTTCTCGTTTGGCAAATGCGACAAATCCATTTCCTGAATTATTGATTACCCCTCGTACACCATCATCCATCACACCTAATAATATTTTTAAATCAACGCTAACTGAACAGGTATCGATATATTTAAAACGCTTTACAAGTTTATGGCCGTCATCGTCTTCGGCCTGCTTATCAATTTTTGCTAAAGTTCTTTCCCAATCTTCTATGGCATACTTCACCTCAAACAATGCCTTTTCAAAACTTTGAGAATAGTTATCACTTTTTTGAACACAGTAAGTAACTTCATCTCTGTCTAAAAACCAGGGATTGTTTTGGTAGGTAGTTATTTCACCACCGCCAGTATCCATCGATCCGCCCCATGCCCAGGCCCAGTTAATTAGCAGTAATAAAATTCCAAGAACAAACATTTTAATCTTCATAGAGTCTCCGTTTTATAGTTTATATATGGCCTTGCCACTTGATTTACAATGCTGATTTCTACCGCATGTAAAAAGTAAAAAACAGGTTTATTTATTAAAGAATAAGCTATATTGTTGACCTGGGGGTAAATAATATGACCGTCTTTGACTACACCGACTACAAAAAATTCACTAATGATTTTATCAAGCTACGTGCTCATAATGGGAGAGGACAATATCTTAAACTTTCAAAGGTTTTGAGTGTCCACACTACAATGATCAGTCACATTTTCAAGGGAGACAAAGATCTAACCCCTGAACACGCAGTAAAAGTTTGCAGCTTTCTAGGACTAAATGAACTTGAGCGCGAATATTTTATGACACTGGTTCAACGTGCCAGGGCCGGAAGCAGTGAACTTCGAACCTTCTACAACAAACAGATAGACGGTCTGATGGAGAGATCTAAAAAGGTAGGGGAGCGACTACAGACAAAGCACAAGCTTAGTGAGAGTGACAAGGCCATGTTTTATTCGAGTTGGTTTTACTCTGCGATAAGAATTTTGACTTCCATTCCGGCCTATCAATCAAAGGATAAAATTTTAAATATTATCAATCTTCCCAACGAAACTACCTCCAACGCAATAGAATTTTTACTAAAGACTGGTCTCTGTGTAATGGATGGAGAAAAGCTTAAAAATGGCCCGACCCATACTCATGTGGATCAAAACTCACCTCTAGTATATAAACATCACCTTAATTGGAGGTTAAAAGCATTTGAAAGGCATGAGCGCTTGCTACCGGAAGAGTTAATGTTTACCGCCCCCCTCTCAATAGGCCAAAAGGATATTGAAAAGGTTAGGTCAAAAATATTAAATTTTATTCAAGAGGTAAAAGCTATTGTTGATGAAACAGATCCTGATAAGATGTGTTGCTTAAATATCGACTGGTTTAAAATTATATAGCTCACAAGAAGCTATCTCCCTGTTTAGTCTCTCTGCAATCCAAATAACATAGATATATATCATCAATCTGATATACTTGACCAATGAGTTGGGAAGTAAAATATCGAGGTCAAGCAAAGAAAGCTCTTAGGCCTGGCAGCAAGCAGTTGTCGCTAAATGCAAGAGATGCCATGGACGCTCTTCATCTTGACCTTGAGGAAGATGGGCCGATGCAGAGTGCTTGGCAAAACTACTCTAAGTTCAAAGGGCAGGGTAAACATGTTGATCGGCGGCACTGTCACTTATTACAGACCTCCTGACCTCACACGTAAGACTATTTCAATTATTTGCCACGCCAACTTGTTAGAAACGTTGTCATTTTTTTAGCCCCCATCTATCGCAAAGTACCTAAAGACACTTGTTTAATTCAATCACTTACGGATTTAAAATTAGATTTCCAGTCCCGACTTTTATCATTTTACAGACGTTATTTGATGCCTAGTCAGCACCTCCTTTTCGACAATCGTATTTGCATCCAGAATATCTAAAATATCTTTCATTTTTTGCGAAAGCGTTTTTAATAAAACAACATTTTGCATGCCATTTTTTAGACGACAGGTTGGACTAAGGCCCAACTTACAAAATAAAAATCAGCGCACTCATTAAAAATAATTATGGGTAGTATTTTGGGGAGTAATAGTGACATTTGATAAAGCCATGCGAACGAGATTTTTTCCATCAGTTCTTTTTTCTTGATATAATCAAAAATGATGTCCCCGCCACCAAGCGTTATAACTCATCACCAGAATCTTTTGAATCTTCGGCCACTGAATAGTAGATCTTGAAACTTCCAATGCTCAAATCACTCAAGAGGTCACAGGCCTTGTGACCTCTTGATAAAACTACAGATCCAACGCATTTTTGATAGCTTTTTAGATGCAAATTTTATGAAGAAGCTTTGCGACATTTTCCAGAGTCGGATTGCCATCATCTGATAGCATCCGAAATAAAGTTCTTTTTGAAAGGCCTGTTTCCTTTGAAATTTTGTCCTTTGATACTATCTCAAGGTGAGTTCGTAGAATTTCTTTAAATCCATCGACATCGAAGTCCACCAAACAGGCCCAAAGAGCTTTTGATATTCGTTTTTTGTTAGTCATTCTTTTGGTTGCAGAAAATTTTTTGGTGTGAACATTTTTTTTTAGCTCAAGTGTTGGCATATCTCGAAACGATTCTTTTTGCTTTTTTAATATCTTTGTCTTGCCCATTTTTACTACCCCCGTTAAGTAAAAGAATGATTTTTAGTCCTATTTTTGCAAAATAAACTCGCCGGCATTCTTCCGGCGTAGTTCCGCAACTCCATCATCAAGGTATTTCCAATCACCAAGATGGTCATATTCTTCTATTCTCGACACCCGAGCATCTATCTGTACTTGCTCTTTAATAGAGACTGTTTCATACCAATCATCAAACTCTTTTGTTGTATCTGCTTGCATTTATAGCTGTCCTTTATCAACATTTATATAGTGCCATATATGGCACTATTCAGTCAAGTAAAAGTATCATGTGGTTTTTTACTATACTGTTTGACTTTGTTGATACACCCTTGAAGCGAATCATCCCCCCCTTCATTCTAGCATGGGCACTATTGACGTGCTGAACATGGAAAATCTTTTTTACAACACGTTTGCCTTTACTGACATTTACTGGCCGATATTTAATCCTGTTAGTTTTTGCAAAAGCACGAAAACTAGGATGACTATCAGTGCAAAGAATCGCTTCATCGTCAATCCGATTACCAAGCACACCCTCGATATCTTTAAGTGAGACTCTTCCTTGTCCGGCCACTCCTAATATTAATTCCCCGTGGCGATCACATCCAAAAAGTACGGGGACTTGTTTAGATATCGTCAAAATTAAAGCTCCTCCACCGATTCTTCAGGCAGGAGAACCAATGAAATATCTCATGTAGTATACGAACATAAAAACATGGCCGTAAAATCAGCTGGTTGTGGCCCAACTGTCAAACTCGGGAGAGAATAGAATCCGCGCGTTGCTCACTATCCGCCAGCGATTTCGCGCACTGGCCTTGCAATCATAGAGGTTTGGGGTGAGCCAAGCCTAACTTAGTGATACTTCCCCTGGGATTTTGCCGGTCATATGAAGGGATTGATATATTTTCATTGGATGTTTGTGGGGATAAGGGCGGAAAAAAAGATTGATTATAGTTGAGAGAAAAAATTTATCTTTCCTCGTTACCGGCACTTGTTGTAGATCAACACAGATATTTGACAATTAATGGTAAAATAATCCATACAAAATAATCAATAGCTATAAAGAATAGACTCTTCGAGGACGACAAGTTTAGTGTCATTGTGTGACTAGTTAATTTCCTCAGAATTTTTTTGGAGATATCATTGATTAAACCAAAGTGGAAAGAACTGATAATCATATCCTTTTTATTATTGACTGTGAACGTCATGTCTGTGGAGCCTACCACCGTCATATCAAATACTGATTGCTTGCGGCAAGCCATTATGGCATTGATTGATCATCTGGGGTCTCGCAACACCAACATAATAAACCCATCAGAAGCTGTATTCAACCGTCTTATTTCCAATTCTAACGCATTTGGAGATTGGTTGATTACTCAAAAGCACATTGCACAGCTTAAGAATCTAACCATCTCCGAGAAACAAAATCTAATAAATGAGTATTTGGGCGTGTATTTTAAAAAAATCGATAGTCCGAAATTATTTCAACTTCAGGAAGAGTCCCTCCGACAATCTTTAATGGAGCGTGGTATCGAAACAAACCATTTGTCGCCATGGCAGGCATTGGATGAAGTCAGTTCGGCAAATAAGCAACGACTCTTGAAGCAAGAAGTAAATCAAGTGTCATTAGATGTTAATGTGGAAAATGCAGTAGATCAGGTTACAATATATTTTCAACACAACACGGTATCGAAAAGATCTCCTGAACTTGCACTTTTAAGTGCGCGAAGAATGGAAGAAGCAGGCCTTGGAGGTGGGGTAAATACTCAGCCTTTCAGTAAACAATTTCTCAAAACTGACGATAACGTCTATTTCTATGTTATGTTTAGATCTCGAGATAACGAACTAGCATATCGGCCATCTACTTATGGAAGGACTATGATTGCAGTTGAACACGACCCCGCAAGAAAAACTGGCGTTGTATCACCTTACCTCATGTACTCTAATGATTTGGCTGAAATTATGAAATTCCACGACCCAGCTCTTTCAAGGCGACTTGAAATGAACTATGGCTCAAGTGTCCCAATTGCGGAGAAGATTAAAAATCCTATTGATTGGGAGCACCCACCTGAGGAATGGACTTTGGCCAAAAAGCAGCTTTACTTTTTTGATTTTACCCCGAGCGATTTTGAAGAGCTAATTCGAACACAGCTCAAACGTTCTTTATATAATTTAAAATCAAGCACAAATCCTTCCGATCAAAAACTATTTTCGGAAACGATAGAAAAACTACACTCACACAATGATTCAGACCTCAATATTATTATGACAAATCTTGTGTTCAAACCATTGGGAATGCCAGAATTATGGGAAATGAAAGTCCCTGTTGCTGTACCAGAAAACTTGTACAAGGTTATTCACTGAGTAGTTGGCCCTAACTCACTAACTACAAAACAATCAATTATTTGGTAAAGCCCACTACTACAGATTAACAGTAGAAAAAATAGAAACTAGACTAATTGTTTCTGTGCGCCGATCGCCCACAAATTCCATGTGTTGATATTCTTGATCAAATCTTAGTGGAAAAATGAATTTTTATCAGTTTTTTTTATTTTGATTGTACAAAATACAGTAGTGTCTAAACATCAGCCGATGTATTACTTTTAGTCAAACCTCGTGATAAATTTCAATAGTTTACCACCGCCGGGTCGCTCCGAGTCAGTTTTTTTTTAATACAATATATAATATTTTTCTTTCGTGCCACTATTGACATCACTTCGATCGTTGCCATCTTGGCCTACAGGTAGGCACATAATACAAATCGAATAAACCAACAAATAAATGAGGGAATCGAAATGGATGAGGCACAAGCGTCTGGTAATGAATTAGCAGATGAAAAATTAAATTTGGATAACGAACAAAATGATGAACAGGCGGAAGAAGTTACGCCTATTCTCAAAGCGCCAACAAATGAGGCCCAAGAAAAAGATGATGGCTTTAAAAGCAAATATTATTACTTGGCCGCTGAAATGGATAATATGAAAAAACGCTTTGAACGCGAGAAGGATAATATAGTTAAATACGGTAATGAGCGTATTTTGAAGTCAATGATTGATATTGTAGATGATTTTGATCGAACCATTGATGTACTAAAAAAAGATAACGATGACAAAGTTAAAAACATCATAACTGGCATTGATATGGTTCGCAAAAAATTGACTGACTGCCTTGGAAAAAATGGACTAGAGGTGATTGAATCAATCGGTAAAATTTTTGATCCTAACTTCCATGAGGCGATGGCCATGCAACCGGCAGATGGCAAACAAGATCAAGAAGTAATAACCGAGTTTCAAAAAGGATATTTATTAAACGGAAGATTGCTTAGGGCCGCGAAAGTTATAATTGCAAAAAATTAGGTAGTAAGGTTTAGGAATTTAGGAATTTTAAATATTAGATTGTAAAATTATAAAAGGAGATTGTTATGGGAAAGATTGTTGGAATTGACTTAGGAACGACTAATTCATGTGTTGCCGTGCTAGAAAACGGAAAATACAAAGTAATTGCAAACTCAGAGGGGCACAATACTACTCCGTCAGTAGTTGGCTTCGCCAATAATGGTGAAAATTTAGTTGGCCAAGTTGCCAAACGCCAAGCAGTTACAAACCCCAAAAAAACCGTTTTTGGCATTAAGCGCCTAATTGGAAGAAAGGCCACTGATGCCGAAGTGAGCAAATTCAAAGCTGTTGCTCCTTTTGAAATATTCGCCAATAAAAATGGTGATGCCTGGTTAAAAATCGATGGCCAGGAGATGTCTCCGCAGGAAATTTCTGCCAAGGTTTTAGAGAAACTAAAAAAGGCCGCAGAAGATTACTTAGGAGAGAAGGTAACCGAAGCAGTTATCACCGTTCCCGCATATTTTAATGATGCGCAAAGACAAGCTACTAAGGATGCCGGCCGTATTGCCGGTTTAGATGTTAAGCGTATTATTAATGAACCAACTGCCGCCGCACTAGCTTATGGCCTAGATTCAAAAAAAGATCAAAACATTGCCGTATTTGACTTGGGTGGTGGAACCTTTGACATTTCCATCTTGGAAATCACTTCTGATGGTGTTTTCGAAGTTAAGGCCACCAACGGTGATACCTTTTTAGGTGGAGATGATTTTGATTATCGCATCATCAACTATCTGGCAGATGAATTTAAAAAAGAGCATAACGTTGATTTGCGCAAAGACCCGATGGCCTTACAGCGCTTGAAAGAAGCTGCTGAAAAAGCAAAGCACGAACTCTCCAACGTGACTCAAACCGATGTAAATCTACCTTTTATTACTGCTGATGCTTCTGGGCCCAAACACTTAAATCTCAACCTCTCTCGAGCAAAATTTGAATCATTGATTGCTGATCTGGTTGATAAATTAGTAGCGCCCTGCAAGACGGTCATCAAGGATTCGGGCCTTTCTCTTAACGAAATTCACGAAGTAATTCTTGTTGGTGGATCTATAAGAAGTCCAATAATTCAAACAAAAGTTAAAGAAATTTTTGGTAAAGAGCCAAACAAAAGTGTTAACCCTGATGAGATCGTTGCCGCTGGTGCCGCCATCCAGGGAGGAGTGTTGGCCGGTGATGTAAAAGATGTTCTACTTCTTGACGTTACCCCACTCTCTCTTGGTATTGAAACTTTGGGGGGCGTTTTTACTAAAATCATTGAGAAAAACACTACCATCCCAACAAAAAAATCACAGACTTTTTCCACTGCACAGGACAATCAGCCGGCGGTAAGTATTCACGTTTTGCAAGGCGAGCGCGAATTTGCTAACGACAATAAGACTCTTGGCCGTTTTGATCTTTCTGGAATTGCGCCGGCCCCTCGTGGTATTCCTCAAATTGAAGTAACTTTTGATATAGACGCCAACGGTATTGTTCACGTTTCGGCCCTCGATAAGGCCACTGGAAAATCACAAGAAATTCGCATCACCAGCGGTTCTGGATTGTCGGAAGAAGAGATCAAGAAAATGGTGCGCGAAGCAGAAGAAAATCGCGAAAGTGATAAAAAACGTCGCGAAGTTATTGATACTCGCAACAATTTAGATGCAATGATTCTTTCTTCTGAAAAAATGATTAAAGATGGTGGTGATAAAATCTCCGCTAACGCCAAATCAGATCTGGAAAACGCCATTAAGGAAGCAAAAGAAAAACTTTCTGCACAAGCCGTTGACGAACTCAAGGCCGCCATTGAAAGACTACAAAATGTGGCCCATAAGGTTGCAGAAGAAATGTATAAGGCCGGAGGAGGAGCTCCTCACGCTGATCCAAACGCTCAAGCAGCTGAAGGACACGGGCCGAGTGCTGGAAATACTAATGATGCCGGATCAGCAAAAAAAGATGATGATGTTGTTGATGCTGATTTTAAAGAAGTATAAGCAAAATAAATTTCGGAATAGACGTAATACAGATGTAGGATGAAAATATATGGCCAAGCGTGATTATTATGAGGTGCTAGGGGTTGGTAAAGGCGCAAACAAGGATGATATTAAAAAAGCTTATCGCAAGCTAGCGATGCAATACCACCCCGATCGCAATCCAGATAATAAGGAAGCAGAGGCAAAATTTAAAGAAGCTTCTGAGGCGGCAGAAATTCTTTTAGATGACAGCAAAAAAAGTCGTTACGATCAGTTTGGCCATGCCGGAGTAGATGGAAATAGCGGAGGCTTTAGCGGCTTTGGTGGAGCACAAGGTTTTAGTGGAGATTTTGGAGATATTTTCAACGAAATCTTTGGAGACTTTCTGGGAGGCGGAGGCGGAAGAGGCCGCCGCAGCAGTGGCCGTAGTCGTGGCCGTCCTGGCAATGATTTACAAATGTCGTTATCTATTGAATTCGAAGAAGCTGCTTTTGGTTGCACTAAAAAAGTTTCTGTTAACAAAAATGTTACCTGTCACACTTGCGGGGGAAGCGGGGCGGAGAAAGGTTCTGCTCCCACTACTTGTTCGCAATGTAATGGTTATGGCGAAGTTCGAAGACAGCAAGGTTTTTTTACAATGGCCAGTACTTGTCCGCGCTGCCATGGTTCGGGCCAAATGATTGCCAACCCCTGTACTACTTGTCGCGGAAGTGGAACTACTCGCAAAAAAGTTGAATTAGAGGTTAAAGTTCCGGCCGGGATTGATAAGGGCCAACGATTAAAATTATCAAACGAAGGTGATGCTGGATCAGAAGGGGGAGAGGCTGGCGATTTGTACGTAATTATAGATGTACAAAATCATCCATTTTTTGAACGAGATGGATTTGAAGTACACTGTACTATTCCAATCAGTTTTTCACAGGCAGCACTTGGAACAGACCTGGAGGTCCCAACACTTCATGGTAAAGTTTCCATGAACATTCCGGCAGGCACACAATCAGGAAAAAAGATGCGCCTTAAGGCCAAAGGTATTTCTCAATTAGGTGGCTACGGCATTGGTGATCAAATTGTAACCCTACACGTGGAAACCCCAACCAAGTTAAGTACTGAACAGAAAGAACTATTCCGCCAACTTTCCAAATTTGATTGTACTAGCTGCAATCCAATGGGCCGTAGTTTTTTTGAAAAAGTTAAAGATTTGTTTCAGTAGTTACAAAACATAAGTTATATTTTACTCTACATTTGTAATCTTCGGATTATTTATCAGCTTTTTCCACAAGGACCGTCGGCAATGAGCATTAAATCAATTATCTCCAACGTAATTATTATGGCCATGTTTTTGGCCGGTTGCGCCGGAATAAAACCACTTTCCGATAATACCGGAAATCCCGATCTCTACTCACCCCCATTTGTACAAAAAATAAATGAGATAAAGGAATTATATAGATCTGGAAAGAGTGGACAGGCCCTGGCCACTCTAAAAGGCATGGATGATTCTAGGTTTTTACCTTGTGAAAAGGCCATGCGTCGAAACTTAATGGGTGTTATACTCTATTCACAGCAACAATTCGAGCAGGCCATTTTTAATTTTGACTTGGCCCTTTCAACCTCTAAAGACGATGGGGCATTAACAGCTCAAATCAATCTCAACAATGCCAGCAGTTATTTCAAGCTTTCCCAAATACAAAAGTCCTTTGAAATCGCCAAAGCGATAGACTCCGCACAATTGGCCAATGAAGAGTTGACCAAATATCATCTGCTCTACTACGAATTGGCCAAAAGATCTGGCCAGGGAAGAGATGCTATGATTTCGCTAATGCGCTACCTGGGCGAAAAGCAATCCATTGCGGCCTTGCGTTCTGATAAAAATTTCGACTTTCTGCTTGCTGATTTTTCTAAATTATCTTACAGCGAGAAAATGAGAATCCTGGATGATTTTGAAGACAATAACTATCTATGCGTAGCATATCTTGGTTTTTTAGAAGTAGAAAAACTCTACTATGCCGGGGATAAAGATTCTGCGAGAGATCTTTTACAATGGGTGGACAAAAAATCTACAAGCTTTCCGGAAGTTAAAGAGATGGCCAATAGTTTTTTTCTAAAGGTGGCCGGCCATGCCCAAATTGATCCACTAGCAATTGGAGTAATCCTTCCTTTGTCTGGTGAGCGAGGGAAGTATGGTAAGCGGGCCATGACAGGTATCGATTACGCCTTGGCCAATTTAAATAAAAAAAACAACCAGTCGCAAGAAAAATATAAGCTATACATAGAAGACTCGAGAGAAAGTGGGGCGATCGGGAGCTTTAGCGTTAAAAATCTAATTGATAGATATCATGTTAGTGTAATTATCGGCGGCCTGTTTTCTAATGAGGCCATTAAAGAATATTTAGAAGCAAAAAAACATGGCGTGCTTTTTATCTCCTTATCCCAAATCTATCTTCCCAGGGAAATGAAAGATCATCTATTAATTGAAATACCTGGAAGTGTTGAATCTCAGATGGAATTGTTATTCTCTTCTCAAATCATTGATGAATTGGGCAAAAAAGGAGCAATAATCTATCCCAAAAACGATCGAGGGACTGCCTACGTAAATGAATTTTGGAATAAATCCCAGGCAGTTGGTGTTGAGATTGCTGGCGCAATAGCATACGATGAGAACGTAACAGACTATCGTGATTATGTAGCAAATATTTTGGGCCTCAAATTTAATCGCGAGCGTCAAGAAGAACTCGATATATATAAGGAAGTCTATTCTCAAGAAAAACACTCTTCGACAAAGCGTATTCAAACTCTCCCTCCTCAAATTGATTTTGATTGGATTTTTGTACCTTCTCTTCCTAACGAAGCACTACAAATTCTACCCTCTTTTAATTATTACGATGCCTTTAAGATTAACTTTATTGGCAATCCAAGCTGGAATAGTCCAATGTTGGCAAAAGAGAGTATTAAACTAGGGAAGCTCTACTTTATAGGAGATGGTGAAGAAACAAGCGATGATCAAGTATTCACCAATGGTTTTTTCAAGGCCTATAAAAAAGTTCCAAAGGTTGTAGAAATGCAATCTTATGATGCGATGAATATTGTAGAAAAAATAATAGGTAATGGACTGAAAATATCGACTAGGGATGAATTAGATATCCATATCCGCGAAATAAGTTCACTCGAAGGAATAACCGGAAAATGGACGCTGAAAGAAAAGGCCTGGATCAAAATAATGGATATTTTTAAGTTATATCGCGGGGAGGTTCGCCCTTTTGACAACAGCAACCCTCCCGCCTCTTCTGCTGAGACAACAACAAACTCATCAATTTGATTTGAGCTGTTACTGAAAAACTGTTTTTGACTATTTTTTAGCGACTATCTTTTTTTTGATTCTTGCCTTGTGTTTCGCCTGGGCCTTTTTACGTTTCATTTTTAATGCGGATTTTTTTCTTCCCATTCCCATTATCATCATCTCCGTTTTTATAAGGTTAGATTTTACAAAATGAGATAGTATGTAAATCGTGCTACTATGACAAGATTATTTTGCGAAGGCCTTTTGAAATTTGTTGTTGTCAATAAAACAGGCGCAGTGATAAATTTATGCTAAGTAGTTTTCTTGAAAAAAAATTGGCGAACGTGCGTGTGAAATACAATGACAAAAAAACCTAAATCTGACTCTCCATCAAAAAAAATTCCCTCTACAGCAATTACAACGCTGGCCGAATTAAACAAATTTGCGGCCTTCACTAATTTAGCCGAATTCTCCCCCGAAATTAAAAAATTTCTACTAAAATCAAGGCGCATTCACGGAAATGACTCTAAACGAAAAATTGCATTGGATATGTTGGAAAGATACACTGGCCACCCCATCCACATGTTTCAAAAACAGATCATTGTCACTAATTTCAACTACTACACCAAGCGCTTTAATGGCCTTCTCAAGGATTCTTATCACACCACTGGGTCAGCATTCCAGGCCTCTACCTCTAAAAAGGCCCAAGTAACTATTGTGGAGTTTGGCATTGGCTCAGCGATGGCCGCCCTAATCGGGGAGCTTTTGGCGGTAACTGAACCAAAGGCCGTGCTGTTTCTGGGAATGTGTGGTGCCGTACATCCTTCTCTAAACGTTGGCGACTTTATTCTTCCCATCGCCTCTATTCGAGGAGAGGGCGTATCTGGGCACTTTTTACCGCCACAAGTTCCGGCCCTTCCTACCTTCAAAATCCAAAAATTTGTTAGCCAAATCTTAGTTGAACACGGCTATGACTACAGAACTGGAACAATTCACTCAACTGATTTTCGCTTTTGGGAGTTCGATGACAAATTCAAAAGCAACTTGGTTGAAGAACGAGTTCTTGGCGTAGAAATGGAATCAGCAGCACTTTTCACCACTTGCTTTGTGAGTAAAGTAAATGTGGGGGCACTTCTTTTGGTTTCTGACTGTCCACTTAAAAAGGATGGGATCAAAACAAAAAAATCTGCCAAACTTGTATTTAAGAAGTATACTGATATACACATAGAGTTGGGTATTGAGGCCATGGCCGACATCGCCGAACGCGGTGAAACTATCCGGCACTACCAATGGTGATTTTGAATAAGAGGTTTATTTATGTTTACGAAGTTTATGGATTGGTTCTCGCATGATCTAGCGATTGATCTTGGCACTGCTAACACACTGGTTTACGCTAAAGATCGAGGAATAATTGTAAACGAACCCTCGGTAGTTGCTGTTCACCAAGGTCCTTCGGGGATAACAAAAGTATTAGCGGTGGGCCTAGAAGCAAAAAAAATGCTAGGAAAAACACCTGGATCCATAAAAGCAATTAGGCCAATGAAAGACGGTGTTATTGCAGATTTTGAAGTTACTCAAGAGATGCTTCACCATTTTATTCAAAAATCTCTATCCGGATCTAAATTGATCAAACCACGCATAATCATCTGTATCCCGTTTGGGATTACACAGGTAGAAAAGCGTGCGGTTAAGGAATCTGCAGAACAGGCCGGTGCGCGCGAAGTTTTCTTAGTAGAAGAACCGATGGCCGCCGCCATTGGGGCCGGACTACCCATTACGGATCCTTCAGGAAATATGATTGTAGATATTGGAGGAGGAACCACCGAAGTTGCAGTGATCTCATTGGGTGGTATCGTTTATTCTAAATCTGTTCGTGTGGCCGGAGATAAGTTTGATAATGCTATTTCCTCGTACATTAAGAAAAAATATTCTCTACTAATTGGTGATCGTACCGCTGAACTTATAAAAATTCATATTGGTAATGCATACCCGTTTGATGATGAAGTTAAGACTTACGAAGTAAAAGGAAGGGATTTGATCGCTGGTGCCCCCAAAATTATTGAGGTTACCTCTGATGAAATAAGAGATGCTCTCTCCGATGCTGTTAATGAGGTTGTCGAGGCAATCAAGGTATCGCTAGAAAAAACGCCACCTGAGCTTGCAGCAGATATTGTAGACAATGGAATCATTCTCTCTGGCGGAGGATCTCTGTTGGCCAATCTTGATGTTTTAATAAAGGAAAAAACTGGCCTACCAGTATCTTTGGCGGAAGATCCACTAACCTGTGTAGTTCGTGGATGTGGCAAATGTCTTGAATCCATCGCGTTACTCCGCCAAGTGGCAACACTATACTAGTTTAATAAATCTCCCATAACAGGGATCGTCCATGGCCAACGACATCTCGCATAAATTTATCAAGCTAAATAGTAAGGAGCAGGCCAGTAAATTTCAGCAGCTTCTACGCAACCGTTCACCGTTCTACATTTGGCAAAAAAATCAGCCAGCAATTTCATTAGAAATTGACAACGTTATCTTCACTGATAACAAAATATTAGTCCTTTTCCGAAAGAACACACCGCTTCCGTCAACTCTTTTAGGTCAAACCCTAAATTCTTTTTTTCAAGTTAGTAACATGAAATTTTTTTCCAAAGGAAGGGCAGTAATAAATGAGCAAAAAAATATTTTTTTTGAAATATTAGATGCTTCATATAAATACGAAAAAAGGGTGAGCGACAGAATAATTACATTTCCTCATCGCAGCGCCTACATTATTCTGCAAATTGTCAAAGAATCCGATGACAATGTCGTTTCTATTGCCAAAAAAAAATTTTCCGAAAATATTAAACATCAAGGGAACGTAATTTCTCAAATCACTAACAAGCTAGATGATACTTTTTCTACCACAAAACAGTTTCGCTGCCTGGATATCTCTTCAGTTGGAATTTCCATTATGGCCAATCGCATCGAACGTGATTTTTTAGAGCGCAACAGTACAATCCGCAACTTATCTCTACGTTTTGAAAACGAGACCTTTGTCATTGATAGTGCCAACGTTATATATATAGTTGACTATGTCGATCCCCGAGCAGCCTCTATAAAGATGTTCAAAATTGGACTAGAGACTAAATGGCAGGATAGTCGTCCAATAGAATTTTTTAAGAAAATAACCGAAGAGGATGCTTTTGAACGAACACAATTGGAAAATGAATTTAGTACCTTTATCTCTTAATTTATGAGGACATCATTATTTCCCATACTAACAAAACTTCTAGTGCTGACTCTTTTATCAGCTTGCTCTTTATTTAATTTTAATAAAAAAATAGAAACTACTTTTTCTGTGATTAGCGATAAAAAAGGTAGCGATACCTTTTCTCTATCTGATCGTTCTGGAAACTTCCTGGTATCTCGAGAGTTCGCTTTCAAAAAATCCACCAACGAATTTATTCTTAAAAAAAGCATCTCTCTTGATTCCAATCCTGAAAAAAAACAAAACAGTGCTAGCAAAAAAATTGTGGAGAAAAGTATTACTATCTCAACCTCTGGAGTTTTAAAGAAAACTATTCCGGCATTGCGGCCTAAAATTTCTCAATACACTGTTTGGTTTGATGGCCAAAAATATTTCACCGAAATGAAAACTAACACTAAGACGAAATCACTGGACATAACAATGCGAGGGCCTGAATTACAGTGGAATGGAAAAAAAAGTGTTCCTTTTCCTCCAGGAATGGGAATATATTGCTTTTTTAATCAACTAGTCGAATGTATCCAAGCAACCTCCTTTTTTACCAAGGCCGCCGCCGCAGATTCTGGAATGATGAATCTTCATATCATTTGGGACGGATATCCATATCTTCAAGAGCAGTACTTGGAAATGCCGGCAGAAGTCTTTACTGCTGCCGAGCTTAGTTTTGACGGTTATACTGAAAATGATGAGATTCGATTTTCTCTAACATTTGCGAATCAGGTTATCTTCTATGTTTTTGAACATAATGGAGCATTGGCAAAAATGTTTTGGGTTTCTCAAGGATTTTCTATGATAAAAAGGGATTCTTCTACAAAAGATATTGCTGATGATTCCGTTGATAAAAAAACTCCAACGCCATCTAAATTTACAGAGCAACCACTAGATGATCCCCTGGCCGATCCCTTTGAAGAATAGTTGTTGTGGTCTCCTCTGCCCTGACTTGAAAAGTAAACTGAACTATGTATAATTTAAAAACGTCATACTCCAACCGAAGGATTGCATATGTTAAGTAGTGGACAACTTATTTTTACTGGTATTTCAGATAAAGTTCTAACCAGTGTGGAAAAAAAATTCATTGAAGAACAAAACATTGGTGGAGTTATTCTGTTTACAAAAAATTATGAATCCCCTGCCCAGCTGGCCGAATTAGTTAATTCCATCCAGCAGCTAAGACAAAATTTCCCTCTCTTTATTGCAACAGACCACGAAGGTGGACGAGTAATTCGTTTCAAAAAACATTTTACTCAATTTCCACCTATGCAAGATATCGCGATGCTAGATTCTCCCAAAATTTGCTTTGAGGTTCATCAAATTATGGCGCAAGAATTGGCCGCCTGTGGAATAAACGTAAACTTGACTCCTTGTTGCGATGTTTTGACTAATCCGGCCAATAAGGCCATCGGCGATCGTGCCTTTTCTGATCGGCCAGATGTCGTAGAAAAATTTGTTTCCTCTGCCATTCGCGGCCTACAAACCAATAATATTCTGGCCTGTGCCAAACATTTCCCAGGACACGGGTCTGCCACCAAAGACACTCACACCAATTCAGTCATTGTGAAAACTTCACTAGAAGAATTAAAGAAAGTAGAATTTGTTCCCTTTGTTAAGGCAATAAAATCTCGAGTAGAATTTGTTATGGTATCTCATTTGACAGTAGATGCTATCGATGAAAAAAATCCTGCCACACTTTCTGAGACAATGTATAAAATTATTAGAAACGAAATGCGCTTCAAAAATATTATTGTCACCGATGATATGCAAATGGCGGCCATCACTGATAAATTTAGTGTCGGTGATGCAGCGGTAATGGCCATTAATGCTGGTACCGACATGCTTATTTATCGCGATATGGCCCAGGCAGAAATTGCTTTGAATGCAATAAATGAGGCCATCAAAATCAAAAAAATAAAAAATTCAACTATAACAGATAAACTTGATAGAATATCGAAACGAAAAGAAGAATATTTAAAAGAGTATCGCCCTATTTACATTCCAGAAATTGAAAGCAAGATCAATTCAAAACCAGCGCAAATTTTCTTAAAAGAAATAACTAGCAAAATCGAAGAGCAAAAAACTCGGCCAATAACTTAAATCGGCCCCAATAAGGATTTTATTTCCGCCGCTCAACCAACCTCAATATATCTGGTAAGATATTACTATTAGGAGGCATACTATGCTGTTTTGGTCGGCCGTCATACTTGTTGGTATCGCGGTATTTGTCGTAGCAAATAATATCTTCCAAGAAGAAGATCAATTTAAGGCCCAAGAGAAACTTGAGGATAGTGCCAAGGCGGATATTGGCCAATATGGAATAATTCTTAAATATTCTCGCCCATTTTTCAAACGCTACATAACACCAATTGTCAGCATGATGAAAAATAAAAAAAAGATAAAAGAGCGCTACCGACGAGTTATTGCTAGTGCGGGAATATCAAACTATTTAACACCTGAGGATTTCTACTCATTCAAGCTTTTTTTAATTATTGGTTTTCCCATTCTTTTCATGGCCATTAAATATTTTCTAGAGGCAGATTGGGAATTAAAAATGATGATTCCCATGGCCGTTATTGGTTACTATTATCCCAATATCTGGATAAATGGAAAAATAAAGCAACGACAAAAAGATATTATATACAACATGCCATTTGCTGTTGATATGTTGGCACTTTCCGTAGAGGCCGGACTTGATTTTATTGCCGCCATGGGAAAAGTTATTGAGAAAGCAACAAAAAATCCGCTTACTGAAGAATTTGGAATTGTAACTCGTGAAATTAAAATTGGCGCCAGCCGGGCAGAGGCCTTGCGCAATATGGCCTGGCGAGTTGATCTCATTCAGATGTCTTCTTTTTGTGCAACCCTTATTGCCGCCGATTCCGTTGGTGCTAATATCGGCCCTATTTTAAAATCACTTTCTGCAGAAATAAGACAAAAACGTTCCTCGGCCATTGAAAAAGCTGGCGCAACGGCCGCAACAAAAATATTACTGCCGACAATCTTTTTAATCGTACCTACGGTGTTTATTATTGCGGGTGTTCCATTGGCATTACAGGCATTTCTAGGACAAAAATAACATATGAAAAAAATAGTTACGGCCCCTCACCTAAAGTCACCTCTCTGTAAGTCCATGAAAGAAGCAACTACCCTCCAAGATAGAATTATTGGATTGATGTTTTCTAAGACAATGGAAACGTTTGATGGACTAATGATCACTCCCTGTAATTCCATTCACACCTTTTTTATGCGGTATCCTATTGATGTTATCTTTTTAGATAAAAATTTTATCGTAGTAAAGATAATTAGAAATTTGTCACCATGGCGAATCACATGGATCTATTTAAGAGCAGTACAGGTGTTAGAACTCCCGGCCAATACCATTCCGGATAATTTAAAAATTAACGATAAAATTGAGGTGCTATGTACAAACTAGTTACAATAAGTGGGCCCAAGCGTGGACAAGAATTTATACTCCATGATGGCACAAACACCATTGGGCGCTCTCCTGAATGCGACATCTCTATCGCGATTGAAGGAATTTCTAAAAAACATCTCTCTATCACTGTTACCAAAGACGTTGCTTATCTAGAAGACCTAAATAGCGCGAATGGAACTTTTGTAAATGAAAAGATGGTGAAAAAAATAACCGTAAAAAATGGTGATCGCATTGCCATTCCAGACATGGTTATGCAACTAGTACACGTCGAAGAAAGAAAGGTTATTATAAAAAAGAAAATATCCAACAGTTCCAGTGCAGAAGATGCTACAGATCTTGACTCTGTTTCTATGCCCTCAAGTCCCATTGGAAAAATATTATATCTTTTTAAACACAAAGCTATGCAGCTACTTTACGGTGTTAACGAAGAATACGAATGGCGATTGTTATTTTCCCTAATCTTAACAGCATTTGTTATTTTAACTGTTACTGCTACTATTTTTCCGGTACTAAGCGATAGCAAGCGTGTTCTACTAACTGAAACCAAGGCAAGAGTTCGCTCATATGCCAATCAAATTGCCGCAACTAATGCCTTGGCATTGGAAAAAAGAAGTTACGATCAAATTAACACCAACTTTTTAGATAGCGAAAGTGGTGTCGTCTCATACGAACTTTTTACACCGAAAGGTAAAATTATTCGTCCTATTGGTAAACTCAACGAAAATATAGCTGATATTTACTCCGTTGGGGCACTAGAAGAACTAACCGAAGGCCGTGCGGCCATGGATAATGACACTGAAGATGTTGATCTTTTTGAAAGAGAAATGAGTGATGGCGGAGTTGTCATTGGAAAAACGATAAAGGCCTTTAATCTGAAAACTCAATCTGCTGAGCCGGTGGGGATTATTGTAATTAAATTTGCACCACCAATTTTAACTTCGCTGGCCACTAAAAACTCCAAGTTATACCTAGAATCAATATCAATGTCGACACTACTGGCCATTGTATTTTTTGGAATTATCTATTATCTAACTTGCCGCCCACTAGAAGAATTGCGAATGCAGATTGAAGAGGCCCTACGCGGAAAAAGACGAGAAGTCGAGGGTAAATATTTTATGACTGAACTCTCCCCTCTGAAAAGTTCAATCAATAATATTTTACAAAAAATGCGCGAGCTTCAAGGACATAATGCCGAAGATCAATTCGGAGAAGTTGAAGACGATGCTCCTTACCTTAATACCCTTAAAGAATTAATGCTCGGATCTGCTGGCCCAGCACTTATTTTAAATAGTGAAAAAAATCTATCTAGCATAAACACCATGGCCGAAGACTTAACCGGCATGCGCGAGACTACTTCGATTGGAGAAAGCCTCCTAGATGTTGCTAAGGAAAAAGGCTTTGCCGCAATGCTAATTGAATTATGTGACCAGTCGGCCAACAATAACGGCACTTGCCAAAAAGGTACCTATGAACTTACCGGTAACGAATATACAATATTTGCGACGGCCTTGATCGGAAAAGATCATTTTGCTAAGGCCTTTTATATCTCTTTTGTTAGAGAAATGAACTAATGGAAAATAAAGTTTTGATAAAAAAAACATTTACTCCGCCAACCACCAAGGGTGTGCATTATAGAATTTTATGCATGACGGGTAAATACAAAGGTACGTCATACTATTTGCGTACTGGCAGAATTGTTATGGGCAGATCAGAGGATGCAGACATTCAGGTTATGGACAGTCAAAGCTCAAGAGAGCATGCCGAAATTATTAAAACCGGCGATAGATACATAATAACTGATCTGGCATCACACAACGGGATTGTGGTTAACGATTTAAAAATAACTCAACACGCCTTAAATGATGGAGATAAAATCATAATTGGCCATACTGTATTTAAATATAACATTATCACCATAGCAACAACTTTTGAAGAAAAGCAAAATGCCATTGTCGCAGCAACTAACGACGAAAATGACAATTTACCATCCAGCGAATTAAAAAATGAAATTCAAGACCAATCATCTAACCAAATGCCAATGAAGCGAAAGATAATCCTGGCAGTTGGAGTTGTTGGAGTAGTTGTTCTATTTATGGCAGAACCAGAAAAGAGTAACAGGCCAACAACAACCCCGACAAAAGCTAATAGATACGCTGGAGCAACAAGTGGAAACGATCAGTTTGGCCAAAATGCAAAAAACGAACTTTCTGAGGCAGACAAAGAAACCAATGAACGGATTGCTGTTATTATGGCCCGTGGCCAGCGAGAATTACGAGAAGGAAATTACTTTCGAGCAATAAGCGAATTTGAATTGGCCCAAGCACTGGACAACAATAATCGAGATGCCTCTGCCTATATAACCACTGCCAAAAATGATCTTAAAACAATGTTGGCCAAAGAGAGCGAAACTGGCCAAAAAAATATTGATGCTATTAGATATAAGCAAGCGATCGTTAATTTTTGTTTTATTATTCGCACTCTAGAAAGATATCCAGACATGGAAGAATATAAAAATGCTATTGCAAAATTAAATCACATAGAACAAAAAATGGGATTAGAAAAAGATGAGATTAAATGTTTTTCGTGGTAATGAACTGATTGCCAACATCGATTTAAAAAAAGATATTTTTGATAGCGAAGGCATAACTGTCTTTTATCTTGGCCGCTCCTCAAACAATCATATTGTCTTAGATGATGTTCAAATTTCTCGCGACTTTGGACGTATCGAGCATAAAAAAAATACCTGGAAGATATTTAATGAATCACCGTATGGATCTTTACTGATTAATGGAGCTCCATATATAGAAAAAATACTAGTCGATGGAGATATAATTACTATCGGGCCATTCATTTTACAGCCAGTTTTTTCACCAATGGCCAGCGAAGAAGAATCCCCTCCCACCTCCTCCAAAGTGCCATCAAAAGAAGCTTCTTCTGTCTCAACTTTTGCGGAATCATTAGAAGATAATGCTATTGATGCTGATCTAGGCCTTAACCCAAATACCACAAACAAAACTGAAAAAAATGGCCCACTTGGCGATACAGATAACAGCGAAATATCTCTCAGCAAAGATGCCGCTGAGCAGTCCTCCCCTACTACCAATTTCCCAACAGAGGCCAACGAGGATAACTTAGAGAGCGAGTTTAAGACAACTTCAACCGAAAACGGCATCCCGGAAGTTGGAGCAATAGAAAATGAAATAATTACTGATGGTGATAAGACTCAACTCTTTAAAACATTTGCTACTTTTGAATTGGAGATTTTTGGCGAATTTGCACCTTACGACAAATACGCTATTGAGGATGGAGAAACATTCATCGGGCGAAATCCTAACAAGTGCAAAATTGTCTTAAACGATGTCGAAGTTTCTGGAATACACTCTAAAATAGTAAAAAGCGGATCGACCTGTTTTTTAGTAGATCTACAATCTGCCAACGGAACATTGCTTAACGGAGAGAGAATTAACAAGGCTGAGCTGGCCAATGCTGACGAGTTTATAATTGGCAGTACCACTTTTACTTTTAAAGTTTCTTCTAAAATAATTTCTGAAGAAAAAAACAGATTCATGCCAGTAGAAGACAATCAATTTGTGGAAGTTGAAGAGATTGTTGAGGTTGGTACTGATTTTGCTGACGAACTCGCTGACACCGCAACTGCCAGTAACGAAAACAATGCCCTATCTTTTCTAAAAAAGATTGGCGTAAAACGTCTTGTAATGTACGGAAGCTTGCTGTTTTTAGTTTTATTACTTTTTATTCCAACTGAAGAGAAAAAAACACTTTCGGCCACGACCAAAGATGGTAAAAATATTTCTAACACAACTGCCGAATCTGACAGTAACGCTAATACCAATGAAAAAAAGTCCAAACAGCAAAAAGAATATTCTCGCCCAGAATTAGAAGAATTAGAGTCCAATTATCTTTTGGCCAAGGACTTGATTAATAGCGGCAAATATCAAGAAGCCCTAATGTATTTAGAGCGCATAAAAATCATAACCAACAATGAATCATACAAAGAATCTCGCATGCTCTTTGATACCGCCACACAAGGACTTGCACAACTAGAAGAACTGGAGAAAAAAAGACGTGAAGACGAGGCCCGACAAGCTCGACAGAAAAAAATTGACTCTTTAATCGAAAAGGCACAAGAGGCGGTTGAGAAAAAAGAGGTCAATTTGGCGGAAAGTATTTTCACTGAAGTAATGAGTCTTGATCCTGAAAATAGTGATATTCCTAGATTAAAAAATGAGCTTGAATACTGGAAAAGAGAGCAGGAACGAATTGCTATGGAGGAAGCCGCAAAAAAAGCAGAGCGCAACCGTAAAGAAAAACTTTTGGCCCCTGGCCGAGATTTCTTTTTAAAAAAAGAATGGTACAGTGCCATTATAAAGCTGCAACAATTTTTACGTCTGTCCGACATGGATCCAGATCTAACTGCCGAAGCGGCCAAAATGTTAAGCGAATCAGAAGAAAATTTAAACTCTATTGTTGCACCCTTAATTGGCAAAGCAAGATCTTTAAAAGAAGGCCAAGACCTAAAAGGTGCTTACGAGCACTATGCTAAAACACTGGCCTATGACAAATCAAATATAGAAGCACTTGATGCCATGAATGAAATATACGAAATATTAAGCAAGCGAGCAAAAAAGATTTATCAGGAGGCACTAGTTTCTGAGTCGCTCAGCTTATTTGATGATGCCAAGGATAAATTTAAAGAAGTTCAACAAATTTCTCCGACGGATAGTCCTTATTATAAAAAAGCAACAAATAAACTACAAAGCTATCCAGAGTAAATAAGGAAGAAAACATGTATCCTTTGAAAAAATTTTTTGCGCATACACATCAGGGGCCATTTCTCAATGTTAATGAAGATGACATAGATGTCGACTTGATTCATAACTTGGCCATAATATTTGATGGCCTTGGAGGTGCTGGGCTGGGAGATCGATGTGTCGCAGAGATAAAACAAATCATAAAAAATTATTTTACCAAAAACGGAACTGATCCAAATGCTACCTTCCCTTTTTTTTATGGCCCCAAATATTTACTAGAAGGAAATGCTATCATTAATGCAATGAAATATGCCCATAGTAAAATTTTTAAAAACAATCGCGACCTTCCAATGGATAAGCGAGCTGGCGCATCCGCAATATGCGCATATATTAAAGGGCCAATCCTAACTTTTGTTTCCACAGGAAACTGCATCTCGCTTCTACTTCGCAATGGTATTTTAGAAACAATTAATTATCCAGACTCTTTGGATATGATGTCCGTTGATGAGTTTAATAAACATTCTTTTACTTCTCCAATGAGTGGTTTCGGCCTCTTTGAAGATCTTAGTATTAATGTTCGAGAAGTTAAGCTATTTCCAGATGATCTCATCATAATGCTAACTGATGGGATATATTCTCGAATAACAAAAAAAGAGTTGAGATATGCTGCCCAGAAAAAAACTGATCAACTAGAGAACTTAGCACAAGAATTAATCTCACTGGCAAACTCACGGGACAACCTAGACAATCAATCGATTATTTTACTCAGGTTTTAAGCACAAATAGAGTGTTGCGAAGAGAGAGAGATAGGGTAAACTATTGATATACTTTTTGTGCATTTACCAAAAATGGAGTGCAACAGCGTATCGTGCGAGGAAGAAGCTTATATATGCAAAACAGCAAAATTTTATTAGCAAACAATAACCCAACAATTCAAAAAGTAGTAGAAATTACATTCAAAAGAGAGTCGGCATCTCTTTTTTTTGCTAAAGATTATGCAGAAATTTTTGAAAAAATAAAATCAGAAAATTTCGATCTTGTTATCATGGACAGCAAAATTGTTGCTTCCATCGAACGACTTCCTGAAATTGCTGCCAAAATTAAAAAGGAAATACCTACAACTAAAATTCTCCTTCTTACCGCCAGCTCTGAATCAATAACTCATCTTTTAGTCAATAATTCTGCGATTGACGGACATATTATTCGCCCTTTTGAAAGTAAGGATTTTATAAAAAAATGCAACACATTACTTTCCTCTACAAAATTGGCCAACGGTATAAATCAATCGCAAAATCAAGAAGCTGATTTACAACACGAAGGAAATGATATGCAAAACAATCTATTGGCAGAAGCATCTGAATGGACTATTCCCGTTCCCTCAATAATTGGACATAATAATGAAATCACAACTCCAATCCCGGAGATAATTGCCAGCGCATCTGCTTATGAGACAACGACCGACAAAAATATAGAGATCATTAAAGAAGAAGATGAGGAAAAAAGCAAAAACAAAACTGAAGCCGAAAATGAGAATGAAGAAGATGATGATCGCCCAACTAATCCAATTATAATGCGCCCAAGTATACAAGAGATTAAAACAGAAGACAGGCAAAGTGATATACTAAGCAAACTAACTCCTCTGGATGATTTACTCCTCGACGACACTGATGGCCCCAGTCCGGAACTAGAAGATATGGCGCCTAGTCATAAACATACCGCCCAAATAGATCTATCTGATGAAATATCCTCTCAAGAATTCTGGGAAAATGGCCCCAAGACGGCCAACAAATTGAATAACACAGATGAAAAAACTAACTCGACCACAACAGTAGAAACTAAAAAAAGTCCAACTCAAAACATTGAGGAAATAAGCGAAAAACTCAAAGCCGACTTAACGCCAATAATCGAGGCATACGTAAAACAATATTGCCAAGAAATTGTAGAGAAAGTTGCCTGGGAAGTAATTCCAGACCTAGCAGAAAATCTTATCAAAAAAGAGCTGTCTTCCTTGGCCGATTCCGTGGATTAGAGATTAGAGATTAGAGATTATAGCATAGATAAATGGCCGGCCACAAAGGAATGAATAGATTTGTCGGCCAAATCCTCAATTATTGCCTCTCCGCCTTCGCTAATACCAACAAATCGGCCAGCATATTCATAATTATCATCGTTAATTTGCACATTTTTTTTAATATGCAAACAATATTTTGACCAGCTATCCACCACGGCCTCTGCACTCAATCGATTTTTTAAAATAAAGTTGAAAATTTCTGCCGGCAAATCCTTGCGCAAATTGCTACGCCCCATAACCTCTTTTCCCAGATCAATAAAACCTACAGGAGTTTTATAATAAGACGTATCCTTACTCTCACTTGGTTTAGAAAGATTAATTCCAACACCAACGATTACCATATTCTGGGCCTGATAGTTACAAATAATCCCCCCACACTTTTTTCCTTCTCCGGTCAAAAGATCATTCGGCCATTTTAGGGATATCTCTTTTTTAAATGTATGCCTAAAATAATTAACTAAAATGCAACCAACCTCTAACGGTGTAATAGAAAAAGTTGCATTCGGTCGAAGAGAAAAAGAAAATGCTAGTGCTTGCTCTAAATCATCCCACTTATTTCCTGTTCTCCCCACTCCATCAGTTTGATGATTGGTGGTAACTAAAAAATCAGAAGATTTTGCCATTCCCATCATTTCATCGATGTTATCACTCAAATAGAGCTGTGTTGAAGCACAACTTTCAAGGTGTATATGTTCCATAAACATCCCTCTCGTCATCCTAGTTTTTTACTAGTCAATGGTCTGTTGTTATAGTATTAACTTCTGCTTACCACAAATTTAGTTTTTTTAGGAGCAAAAAATGTCTTTAATTGAGCGCGACACCCCAAGAAAAATTTCCTTCACACCATCGATAAACCCATATGCTGCTGGCAGCGTCATGGCCGAATTTGGAAACACAAAAGTTCACATTACTGCCGTAATTGAAGAATCTGTTCCTCCTTTTTTGAAAGGTAAGCAACAGGGGTGGGTAACTGCAGAATACTCTATGCTTCCCTCCGCAACTCATACCAGAGGCAAGCGTGAGAGAAACTCTGTGGGTGGGCGCACGATGGAAATTCAAAGACTAATTGGACGAAGTCTACGTTCTATTATTGATTTAAAGAAAATTGGTGAACGATCACTTACGATAGATTGTGATGTTTTGGTTGCCGATGGCGGGACACGCACTACTTCCATCTCCGGAGCATATGTAGCGCTGGCACTGGCAGTTAAAAAGCTAATGGGCGATGGTATTATTACAGAGAACCCGCTTCGCGAACCAGTGGCGGCCATCAGCATTGGAATCAACAACAACGGCAAAATCATTGCAGACCTCAATTACAATGAAGACTCCACATGCGATACCGACATGAATATAGTTATGACAAAAAATGGCCGTTTTATTGAGATTCAGGGAACTGCAGAAAAAGAACCATTTAATCGTGAGCAACTAAATGCTATTTTAGATTGTGCAAACAATGCCTTAAAATCTGTTTTTGACGCACAGGATTTGGCCCTACAATGATCGAGCTGATTTTAGCAACTGCTAACAAACACAAGGCCCACGAATTTTCATCGCTACTTGACCCAACTATTTTCTCTGTTCAAGTTGCAAGCGAAAATATCGACGTAGAAGAAACTGGTTTTACATACAGCGAGAATGCATTTATCAAGGCCCAGGCATATTACAACAAGTTTAAAACGCCAGTTTTAGCAGATGACTCCGGATTAAACGTCGATGCTCTTCCCGACGAATTGGGTATATATTCGGCCCGATTTGGAGGCGCCAGCCTACCACAATCAGAAAAAAACAAACTCCTACTAGAAAAGCTTAAAGGAATTAGCAATCGCAATGCCCATTTTTCCTGCGTACTATGCTTTTATCTATCACCCTCCGAGATCTTTTTTTTTGAAGGGAAGGTTGATGGAACTATTGCCTTCGCAGAAAGCGGCACTGGCGGTTTTGGCTATGATCCTCTTTTTCATCCAACTAATTTTGATGATCCCAAGCTTTCTCTGGCCATGATTGAAGATTGGAAAATGAAACACTCCCATCGCGCAGTTGCTTGTCAAAAGGCGACAAGTTTTTTTAAGAAAAGAAATTGTCATTCTTGATTTTTTAACTTATCTTATTTCCCTTACCATAGTCGACCGGAGCGTAGCGCAGTTTGGTAGCGCACTTGGTTTGGGACCAAGGGGTCGGAGGTTCAAATCCTCTCGCTCCGACCACTTCTTATGATGTCCGTTTTTTTAATTCTCCCCCTTCTCGGAAGCAAATCCCAAGGTTTTCTCCTCTTAGAATCAATCTTTCCTTCTTTCAGTGCCCTGCCCAGTAAGCTTTCGTGTGACTAATTTACACCACGACGCCACCCGGCCAATCACAACCTATCAAACCTTAAAGGAGGTGAGCTAAAAACAACTTGCCAAGACTTATTTTTTGAATTAAAAAAGCAAGATTATTATCAATAGATTTTTTGAATTTTAATTAGGAGTTGATGTGGCAAATCACAAATCTTCAGAGAAACGGGCCAAGCAAACCATTAAAAAAACTAATATTAACAAGCGACGCGAGTCAGAGGTTAAAACCTTTGTAAAAAAAATCCGAACTGCAATTGCCGAAAAAAACAAAAATGAGGCCCTAAAATTATATCCTGTCGTGCAAAAGCTAAACGATAAATTGGCCCAGAATGGTGTGACGAAGAAAGGTAATGCTGCCAGAATCAATTCGCGACTTGCCTCTCAAATAGCAAAACTCTAAAAAAGCATATTTTCAACGTATAGATTTTTAATTATTCGCCAATGTTCACTTTGGCCGTTTCTAATTTTTAAATACCCATCTGCAAATATGCGCAAATCTTTGGCCACCTCTTGTGCGGTCCATTGCTGAGACATCTGAGAAATTTCTCTATCATATTTACTCAAGCTTGATTTTTTTTCAAGATATGATGGATCACTTAGGCGAATAAGATGGCCCTGCATGAATGCAAAAAGAGTTTTTACCTGTTCCTCATCAAGTCCGCCATCAATTATTTTTTGATAAAATGCTCCTCGCTTCTTTTGTGTCCATAGCGATGCCATGGCAAATACGTCTAGCCGATTCCCTCCCAAGAGCTCCTTCAACTCCTCTGGCGATATTTTCTCTTTGTCCAACTCTTTTGTAGCATTAATTGCCCGAATAGTATCATCTGGGGTGTTTGGAACATTTGAAACAATGTAGTTACGAATTTCAGCAGAAAGCGAGACCTCCATTTCGGCCAAAAGATAACTTAAGTAACGACTCCATTCCCAAAAATTTGGAGCTTCGATAGAAAAAAAAGTACCACTTCCTTTGACTAATTCCTCAAATCCCTTAGTGCTTTTCTGAAAAAATAAAACGACATAGTTATCAAGTTTTTTAGCATTGGCCAAAAAAAAATCTTTAACCGCGGATGAAATTAATTCACTACCCAAAACAATGTGGCCATCATTACCCTTAAAAAAATTAAACTCCAACAACTGCTCTTCCAGCCAACTAACAGTTAACTGCGAACCAGTTGTCATCACCCAAGAAATATCCGAGTGGTGTTTTTTCACGCGGTCTATAACGAATTTTTCTACATAGCAATCAGCACTTTTTATAGCATAAAACTTATCACCATTTGTCGACAAAACTGAATCGTGTTCTCTTTTAAAATCCCACGGAGAATATTTAGAATACATACAAGACCATTTCCTTAAACATATTGGCCAAGGTCTGTGAAAGAGCTACAATTTCCTCATCCAGCAATTCTTTGTTTTTAGTATAATTAACTACGCCGCCTTCATCCGGAGACAAATTAGAAGAAATAAATCGCGAAAAATCTCCTGACAAATTAAAGGTATTATTGAAAATAATTTTAGGATTATCCCTAATTTGCGGCCCCCAATCTGAGGTTATTAACTGCCTCTCGGTATAACTTGGATTTTTTACCAGTGCCAATTGCACTGAAAGCCTTACATTTGTCGTATCTGGAACATAAAAGCTATTTCTCTCTCCAATTGATGATGTTGAAAAACCACCCTTAATAAAGGCCTGGGGAGATTTCGCCTTAATCGCACTGTTTACATGCTCTGCAGACGAAACTACCCCAATTAAAATTGCTGGGCAACTCTCCGTTTCACCAATTAAAACATCCAAACCGTCATATTGAGACAAGGTATGAATAATAGACCTTGTCATGTGAACATTGGCATTTGGAATAATCGACTTGTTTATAAACATGGGAATAGAAACACAATAAACCCCATACTGCGACAGGGGGTTAGACCTGGTTTTAGCGTAATAACCAGCACAAGAAACTAATGGCAAAGTCAATATCAAAATTTTGAAAAATAACATAGCAAAAATTCTCATTCAAATTTCAATAAATATATCATAGATTGCCTATGATACCAACTCGTATTAGCATATTAATGTAATGGCACAACATAACTTCAAACATCTGAACTCTATTTTTTCCTCGCTAGGAATTACCGCCCCATCTTATGAAAAAAGCGGCCGTGGCCGCTTGAAAAAAAATACCTCTGAAGAACTTTTTGATTTTTTGTCTCTTATAAAACACTGGGAAGAAATTGTTGGCCAGCGAATTGCCCAAAACTCAATTCCTCTTAAACTTACAAAAGGAACTCTAACTATTTTAACCGACCACTCTGCCTACTCATCAATGGTTAGTTTTTTAGATGAAAAAATCCGCACTAATATAACTGAAATGTTTCCAATGTTACGTGGGAAAATTGACAATATAAAATTTCAAGTAAATAGTGCTCATTTCTCCGAGCAGCAGGCCAAATTTATAAACATTTGTGCTAACAACCAGAAGCGACAATCCTCCTTTAAAATGCACTCACAATCACCAGAGTATAAGCGCTTAAAAAAAGAAGCCGATGCTCTTCTAGCACAAATAGAAGACTGCGATTTAAAAGAGACGCTAACCTCTATCTTTCTTCAAAACAGAGACAGTAAAAAATAATACATCTTTAAATTCAATGCACGACTCAATTTTTGATCCGAATGGCAAAATAGTCTGAATTTTCTCTTTTGATAAGCGACATGAAAAAAATATTTTTCCACCATCTCGCACTAAAAATGCGGCAGTTTCTAATAAATCTTGAAGGCCACCATATAAAAAGAAACGACAGATATTGCGCTCATCCAGGGCCGCAGGCAACCCTTCTCCCGGAAGAAAGTATGGTGGATTTGCCACAACATAATCGTAATGTCCCGAAGGCCTATTTTGCATAAGATTTCGATAATCTATATTAAAAACCTCCCCTCCTCTGGACAATATTTTTTCATATATTCTTAAATTCTTATCTATGAACGGAATAAATTGCGATTGCATCTCGCAAAAATCCATAACAAATTCATATCCAATGGTACTTGCCAATATTTCAATCCCAATAACTCCACAGCCGCAGCAAATATCTATCACCCGACAAGTCGATTTTAAATTCATTGAGCTTACTGCTATCTTTGACAATAAAATAGAATCTTCCGAAAACCTATAAAAACTTGGCTGAAAATAATCTACATGCCATTTTGATTTCATTAACCCGCTTCCCTTCGCGCACAAAGTGCAATCCATCAGTTCCTAATCGTATTATAGAAGAGGATTGGCCAGAACATTTCAAATCAGCATTATCTATAAAAATAATTTCAACCTCTTTGGCCGAAGCTCTTATCTTCGAATAAAACTTCTTAGCACCATCAAAATCCTTTATTGGAGGATCTCCAGAAAAATTTAAACTCGTGGTGCTAATTGGTGCCCCCGTATCTTCTATAATTTTTTTTAAAAAATCATATCCCAGACAACGAACAAACACACTTGATGATCCCTTGGATATCCAAGAAGGAATCGATATCTGCGCTAGTGATAAATCAATGACTAGCGTCACCTCCATCGCCATTATCGTTTTTATAAACTCTAAATTAAATAAGCTATCTAATAAAAAATCTTTTTGCATTCGCTCAACGTCTGAATACAAAATAGAAAGGGGTTTTTGTTCTGGAGATTTCTTAATACCATTAATTAACTCTGTCGCCTCTTCATCATAAATACTTGCGCCAATTCCCCAAACAGTATCGGTAGGATACACATAAATAGTTTTTTTCTTACCCATCTAGTACTCGATCCGCATAAGCACTTCGCTTGCTGGATTTTACTACCTCTTTTATCATACTAACTTCAGGAAATGGCCGTTTGATTACAGAGATATAATAATATGCGATGGCCAGCAAGGCCGAAATGAAAAGAAAAAAAAGAACATTCAAATATCCATCGCTTCTTTCTTTCTTTCTAATCCCTTTGCTGCCCGTGCCACTGGCCGGACGCTTTTTTCTGGCCGTTACTTCCCGGCCAATATTTCTAATGCGAATTTCCTGAGTATTAAATGCCTTCTGGGACTTAGAAATTTTCTCCCTTATTCGCTCTGCTCTTTTGGCGTGATCATCCTCTGGCCCTATTATTCCCGAATCTGGAGACTGGCCCGATGGCCCAGCAGAAGATTCCATATTTTGAAAATCAATTTCTATTGCCCCGGAATGTCGAGAGGGAACCTCACTTTCTTCTGATGAAATGGCCGAAATCGACGCTGGTAACTCCGATTGTGACAATGACGATTGTGGTATCTCTGTTGGTATTTTACCGCTGGCCCCTCCCAATAAATCTGGAAATTCTAAATCCTCACTCTTTGGCAAAACCATTTCCGATTTTGCAGGTACTTCACTACCTGGCAAGTCTGGATATTCCAAATCTTTTTCTGATGGCAATCTAACCATTCCATCTGCATCTGACTCCACCTTCTTTGATTCTACCGGCGCATCTTGCGAAGTATTTTCTGGGCCCTCTGCCACAACATCAAATTTCATCCCTTTAAGATTGGTCACTACCGTATTCTCTAAAACCTTAGATACTTTTTCTGATGATGATTTGATCTGTGCATCCGAAGGAGGAGAAGTTAAAACGGAGACTGATTCTGAAATGCGATTAAAATCCTGCAGGGCCGCACCAATTAAGTGCTTATCAATCATTTCGTTGTCTCTGACCTGAAACCAAAAGCCATTTCCAGAACAAAGCTCGTCCTCTTCTCCCAAGGCATTCTTCTCTACAAGTGAAACGATTTTATCTCGAGACACTGGCCCCAGAATCTGTTTACCCTTCGTTCGTATCAGCCAATTTCTCTCCATAGCAACCTTGAGCTAAAACATAAAACCAATCAAACCTTTTAAGTCTTCATCCAAAAAACGAATACCCATACTGAACGTATAGCTACGCTGTTTGTTGATCAAATCTTCCCCAGAAACTTTTCCATAAAAAACATTCCATAAGTGTATTTCCGTTCCTAGGCGCAGATTAAAATTATTGGCCTGCCCATAATCAAATGTTTCCACAAGAAACTTAGTTCCCCACTCTGGCCTTTCATAGTCAACTCCCAATCCTCCGGTGGAATCAATCAGGCCTCCTCTAAACGCAAAGTTTTGAATTTTTCTTCCTAATTGAATATTTAAACGATACGAATTTTTCTCCCGTACCTTTCTATTTTCAGTTCGAGAAACGCCACCATTAACCGTTGTGGTTATTTCTCTTTCTTTTTCTTGCCCGAACTCAGAAGTTAGAAGGCCCAAGTGATAAAATCGTTCTGGAGCTGGAAAAATTCTAAGGCCAAGTCCCGTTTCTCCTCCATACTCCGTATTAAGGCCAGTGTTAAGAGAGAGTTCGGTGCGGATAGTATCCGCCTTTTTTACAATTTTCTTTACACTGGATAACGTCTCACGAACCTCATCCGCAATTTGATCCTCTGACAACAACTTTCCAACCGTTCCCTTACCATTTTTGATATTATTGGCAACAACCCGAAGATCATCTGTAAGCTTTGATAGATTCTTCATCACCTGACGCGCTTCTGCCATTAAACTATCATCTTTTGTCTGATCAACTTGTTTTCTAAGTTGCTCAGTAAAAAAGGCGATATCATCAGCTGCTTGATTGAACTTTTCTTGGTTATCAACAAAGATGTGACGTAAGGTCTCACTAATTTCGCGAGCATTGGCCACCATGGCCCCCGTATCATCTAAAATCTGTTTCACTGGACGACTTCCATCTGCTGGGGCCAAGTCGTTGCGTAATTCTTCAGCAACGGCCTTAATCTCGCGAAGGGCCTCCGATGCATCTTTGGCCAACGCATCAAAGCCGGCCCCCAGATCTGATTCAATTAATCCCATCGACTCTATATCCTGATCACTCGCCTCATTTATCGCGATCTCCAAATATTTATCCCCTAAAAAACCAACTGTTTTTACTTTTAGCTTAGAGCCCACCGTCACTTTAACTTTATCTAAAACCTCAAACGTTATTAGGGCAGTATTTCCCTGCAATTCAATTTTTTGAATCCTCCCAGCAGAAATACCTGCCACTTTGATTGGCGTTTTAGGAAAAATACCTGAAGCATCTTTTACGATTGTTCGGTAGGGAATATAATCTCCAAAACCTGATTGATTAGAAGTTATTTTCAAAGACATCAAACCAATTGAAATAAGCGTGGCAATTGCCATCAAACCGACTTTAAATGCATCCATGCGTCCCTACTTTGTTTTGTCTGCGGCTATAAGTTTATGAATTCCTGCACAATCCGATTCTTAGATTGCGCAAATTCAGAGGCCGTAGAATATTCCACAATTCTACCATGTTCTAGGAATGCGATAAAGTCTGAAATTGCCAGGGAAGCTTTTACATCGTGAGAGATTATTATAGTGGTCATCTGCCGCTGTTTATTATTTTTGGCAGTTTGCACAATTAACTCGTTGACCATTTTTGTCGTGATTGGATCAAGGCCTGTAGTTGGTTCATCATAGAGCATAATATCAGGGTTTAACGCCAAACCTCGCGCTAATCCAACTCTTTTTCGCATCCCGCCTGAGAGCTCTGATGGTAGTTTATAAAAAGAGTTTTCTAATATATTAACCGATTCTAATAAGCTTTTTACTTTTCGCGAAATTTCAGCTTCAGAATCTTTAGTAAATTCTCTAAGTGGGAAGGCCACATTTTCAAAGGCGCTAAGGGAGTCAAAAAGTGCCGCATACTGAAAAAGCATCCCAAAATTTCGTCTAAACTCTCGCAGCGCAACTCCTCCTAGATTGGAGATATCTTGGCCATTTACAAAAACATGGCCTGAGGTTGGCCGTAGTAATCCCAAAATATGTTTTAAAAGTGTAGACTTACCCGCACCCGAAAAACCCAAAATCGTGGTTATGCTTCCACGCTTAATATCAAAATTCAGATCATTAATTATGCTATACTGTCCAAAACTTTTTTTTAAGTTTCGAATAGAGATAACCACATCTTTAGAATCAAGATTCATCGTCAAACTAACCTATAAAATTTTAATTAAAAAACTTGTTAAAAAATAATCGGAGATCAAAACAAAAATCATCCCCCAAACTACGGCCATATTCGTTCCTTTCCCAACCCCCTCCGCACCTCTCTTAACTTCAAAACCAAAATATGTTCCTATTACCGCAATACTAAAACCAAAAAAAATTGACTTTATCACTCCTTGGTAAATATCTGCTAAAAACATGAACTCCCCAAGTTTGGAAAAATACATAGTTTCGTCAATCATCAAGGCCTTAGTTCCCACCAGCCAACCTCCCAAATTACCTACTAGTAAAAAAATAATTGTCAGCATAGGGAGTGATAATGTCCCAGCAATAATTCTAGGTAGTGCCAAATATTGATAGCTATCGATGCCCATAACTTCCAATGCATCGACTTGTTCGGTGACCTTCATGGTTCCAATTTGTGCGGCCATTGCGGCCCCAGCCCGTCCGGCGACAATAAGTCCAGAGAGAACAGGGGCCAACTCGCGGGCCAAACTAATGGCCACCACGGGACCTACTAGTGAATCAACAGAAATTATCTTAAAGCCAAAATAGGTCTGATAGGCAAGCACCATCCCCGTAAACGCACCCGAAAGACATATAATAAAAAGACTTTTGTTCCCAATGAAGTAAAGCTGCGCAAAAAGCAATCTAAAGCGAAAAGGTGGCCTAAAAACCCAATAAAAAAACTGCCCAACAAAAAGAGTAACTTTTCCAGTCTCCTCTATCGCACGCAGTATTGAGTCACCAAACTTCTCAATAAGGCCAGCACCTGTCTTAATTGGCATCGTTCCTCACATGAAGTAGTTGGTTTTTTTCTGAACGTCTATCCGACGAAGAAACTGTTACTGTCGCATTGCTAGCACTTTTCATAGAAGTCACTTTGGCCATTTTAGAAAAACCCTCTTCTTGGTTATCCTCGAGATAACGCATATACGCTTCCGGAGAAAGTGGAATCATTTTAACCATCGGTTTTATATTTTTAGCTATTACTAAATCGACATCCTCAAAGTGACGCCAGTAGGGATAGCGGCCAACAAATGCCTTCAGCGCAACAAAAAAATCTCCCCCCATCTCTTTGTTGGCCAAAATGGCCAAATGGCCAACGCCCATACTCGTGGCAGTAAACTCTATTGAGCTATATTGTGTTTTGAGTTTATTTATAAATTCACCAAAAAAATTGCTCCAATAAAATCGCAACTTGGCACTGCTCCGTATAACATAAATTAAATTAGAAAAATCCACGTCAAACAAGTAAACATCGTCCATTACTTGAGGGGAGCCAAGATCATTCGCAACTGCGCCAAAAAAATATCTATCCAAAAGTGACATTAACTCCCACGGGCCAACAATTAGTTCTCTGTTATTGGCCAATGGCCGGTTTTTTGCGTCATAGAAATTATTAAGCCCAGACAGATAGCGCTCTAAATTTTCCCAATCAAACTTATCTAAAAAATCTTCATCGCTTGATTGCACAAATAAAATTTTCTCTGGCAACTCGTTAGTACCTCGAATCATGATGGATATAATATTTCCACCCAATAAATCTATGGCCACCTGGTTGGCCATATTTTGTGCAAATGGCTCAACCCCCCTATTACTCGTCTGCCCAAGCCATAATGTGGGGATTTTTTTATATTTAGCATTTAAAGAGTCTGGTGATATCAACTTTTGACAATTGTGGCTTAATTCTAAAAAAGAAAACCTTGTAACCTCTGTCCACTTTAAAAAAACATTATCGCAAGCATTAAAAACATCCACGGCCTTAACTCGTTGGCCATCAAATTCTTTCATCAAATCGTTTAGTTTATTTTGATAGAATTCATTCTCGCGATAACGCGAAGTCGCTTCCACTACCTTATTCAACTGCTTATCTAAATCGATTCTACTCTTGGAAAGCTCGCGACTCTTCTCTTCCGCGTCAACAAATTTATTAACTCTTCTTAAAATATTTTTGACTGGCCCAGCATAGTTATCAACTTTTTTTAAAAGACCAAAATTAAATATTTCGTAGGCCGAGACCAAAAGCGGTTGAGTCTCTTCTGTATAATAAAAAACTATCGGCAACTCCTCTTTTTTTACGCTGGGATGGTTTTTTAATGCCAACTCACCTTCACTCATTTTTAATACATCAATAATACAAATAGCGGGGATTTTATTAACAGTTTCATACCAGAAGGCCTTCAGATCTTTATAAAACGAAGGAACAACTCCAATTTTTCGAAAGATTTCAGAAATCTTTCTAATCTCCACCATATCGTCCATTAAAATGGCCACATCCAATTTCTCAATTGATTTGTTAGGATCAAGTTGTTCCACAAAAAGCTCCTGTTAATTTAGAGATTCAAATCATAATTACATTTTACGAAGTTCGATGTTTTAAGTCTATTGCTTATAAGGTTTAAAATATCATCAACCCCATTTATTTTTTCCTGATCTTCCACATTCAACCCTATATCGCACTGTTTGTATGTCTTAAGTCTGTTCTCGTACAAACGCTCCAACATTCCTGCATCCTCTTGGGCCAATGGTCTGTTATTTTTCTCGCTCAAAATTCTTGCTAGGCAAACATTAAAGGGAGTATTCAGCCAAATGATAACAATGTTGTTATTTGCGCGTAAATTTTGAATTTGAACCGCATCCAACGTCCCTCCACCTAGCGCCACAACCAAATTGCTACGAGAATTGCACAACTTATAAAATAAATTTTTCTCTATTTTACGAAAATATTCCCAACCATTTTTTTCAACCAGTTGAGATATACTCTTCCGACAATTTCTCTCAACTTCCTCATCTAGGTCCAAAAGAGAGAATTGATCGGCAGCAGAACTATTTCTTCTTAGTTTAGATAAGAGAGAACTCTTTCCTGCGCCCATAAAACCACTTAATAAAACAATCATGCTGGCCTCTTTGGTGTTAACCAGTATCGTAGCAATAAAGTCTAGTTTAATAGTTACCCCATGTAAATCTAGGCAAAAGTTGCATGTAAAAATCACACACCATATTTACAGAACTTATGGCCCGTTATATGTTGCCGACTTTAATAAACTTTTACTTGCGGATACGTTGTATGGCCATTGCAGATGAACAACACCACACCCCTCTTCCAGAGACATTAAAAATTACAAAGCTCACACTAAATGGAGAAAAGACCTTCTTGGGCAACATCGACATCCCGTGGATAAAAGAAATCTTGTCTGAACTGGAGAGAGAATATTTTGAAATAAACGCTGAAGAAAATGATAATTCTTCCAGCAATCTAATCATTGATTTAAGCGTAATTCGCAAAAAAAACGATGAGTTTGGAGATCATTTGATTATAAGGGGAACTCTCAGCGGTAATTACAAAGCTCCTTGTGTTCGCTGCCTAGACTCAACTACTCAAAATATTAATCATCAATTTCGGGCCCTTTTTATGAGTGAACTTTTTGAAAAGGCCCAAACTTATGAAGAAGAAACAGAGGTTTTTTGCGCAGAAGAGACTATGGATCTTTATTTTTACTCAAATAACAACGTAAACTTCAATGATTTGATTCATGAACAGCTGTTTTTAAATATCCCTCAATTTCCACTACACGACGAAAATTGTAGAGGACTCTGTCCAATATGCGGAACAAACCTTAACCACGATAGTTGTTCCTGCCAACGGCCTGAGGACTAAAGGCCATTCTAATGACCAGCTCCTGATCGTAAAAAATGGCTTGCATATTTACCGGTTGTATCGTATCTATTTGGGCTTTATAACAATACTGAATTATTATTTCCGGAGTTAATTATGGCAGTTCCAAAAAAGAAGACCAGCGTATCACGAAAAGGTAAAAGAAGATCTGGCCAACACCATAAATTATTTAAAAAACATACCATGACATGTCCCAAGTGCTCAGAAATAACACTACCTCATAAAATTTGCGCGGCCTGTGGAACTTATCGCGGCCATGAAATTATTGATGTTAAGGCCACTGTTGCTAATAATTCCCAAGACGACGCTCAAGCGTAGTTTGCCCGCACACCAATAAAAGATAATGCCTACTTTTCTAATTTTGGGATTTAGATTTGTTATTTTTTCATTAATAACTTAATCAAGGATTAGAATATGTTTAAATCAGTCACATTGCTCTTTCCAGGCCAGGGATCACAACACGTTGGAATGGGAAAGGAACTTGAAGGGCGGCCAAGCTTTAATCTATTTAAAAAAGCGGATGACATCTTAGGATACAACTTGTCTTCCATTTGTTTCAATGGCCCAGAGGAACAACTCACACTAACCGCCAACACTCAACCAGCACTTCTAACTCACTCAGTTGCTATCTGGCAAAATGTAAAAGAGCTTCTAGATAGTAAGGGCGTTGCAGTTAACCGCGTACTTGGCCACTCCATTGGTGAATACTCCGCCCTTGTAGCAGCTGGAGCGCTAAGTTTTGAAGATGCCGTTATGGCCGTTCATCTTCGAGGAAAATTCATGCAGGAGGCAGTACCTCAAGGCAAAGGAAAAATGTATGCCATTATGCGTGCAAGCGAAGAAAAAGTCGTTGAAGCATGTGAATTGGCCAGCGATAAGTCTAAGGGAGAAATCGTTACCGCGGCCAACTTCAATGAGCCTGGACAAACAGTTATTTCTGGCCATGCAGCAGCATGTGATCGTGCGGCGAAATGGATTGAGGCCAATGTTGATGGCCGAACAAAAGCTCTGGAACTAAAAGTTTCAGCTCCTTTTCACTCCCCGTTAATGGAGCCTGCTGCGAATAATTTGGCAGCGGCATTTTCTAAATTTAAATTTCTGCCTCTCAAGACTCCCTACATCGCTAATATAAATGCAACCGAATATCCTATTGAAACATCCGGGGATGTGATCAGACAAAATTTAATAGATCAGGTTTGTGGGAGTGTACAGTGGTCCAAAAGTATCGCCAAATTGGATTCAAATACACTCTGTCTAGAAATTGGCACTGGCCGAGTATTGGCCGGATTAGTTAGAAAAATTAATCGCGATATAAAGGTTTTATCAATGGAATTTGAAGATTCCTATACGGAATTAAAGGGGATGATTTAAAATGTTTGTACAATACCCTGACTTAAAAGATAAAATTATTCTCGTAACCGGAGCAACTAGAGGTATTGGCCGCTCCATTGCTACCGTTTTGGCCCGCCAGCAAGCACACGTAGTATTTAATTACCGCGGAGATGAAAGTATTGCCGAGGAATTAAAAAAGGAAATTACCAACCTAGGTGGGAAGGCCACTGCCTTAAAATTTGATATTACCGAAACTGCTAACTTCACCGATAAATTGGCAACTTTCATAAAAGAAATCGGCCCAATTACGGGATTAGTTAACAATGCCGGCATCTCAAAAGATCAAATAGTTTTGCGAATCAAGGAAGAAGATGTTGATAAAATAATCGATGTAAATTTGAAATCAGCAATTCTATTAACCTCTGCATTATCCCGATATTTTTTAAAAGCAGAGAATGTCTCCATAGTGAATGTTAGTTCGGTTGTTGGCCTAATGGGAAATCCTTCCCAAATTGCTTATGCCGCCTCCAAGGCTGGACTAATTGGATTCACAAAATCATACGCAAAGGAATTGGCCTCTCGAAATATTCGCTGCAATGTTATTTGTCCCGGTTTTATAAAGACGGACATGACTGAGTCGCTGAGTGCAGAAACCAAAGAGAGCTATCTTTCCAATATTCCACTAAAACGTTTTGGGGATTCGGAGGAGGTGGCGGGGTTAATTTGCTACTTGCTAAGTTGTGCATCATCATATATTACTGGTGAAATTATAAAGATTGATGGAGGTCTTTATATATAAAAACAATGCTCTTACGTTTTTATATTAATGAGTTAACTATTTATTTACTTTAAACAGGAGTCTGGAAAATGCAAGAAATGGAGCAAAAAGTTATTAAGTTAATCAGCGAAGCTACAAAAGTTGATCAATCAAAAATCACACTAGATACCAGCTTTAATGACGATTTGAATCTTGATTCTTTGGATATCGTTGAACTGATGATGAAAATGGAGGATGAGTTCAACATAGAAATTCCGGAAGAAGAGGCCGAAGGCCTAAAAAAAGTTCGCGATGTTGTTACCTACCTTACAAACAAACAATAGTAGAAAACAAACAATAATTTGATCCAAATAAAAGGGAAGCTTTCTTAGGAATCCTTCCCTTTTTGTCTATTTGAGTGTAAAAATAATCCGCTTTTCCATACTAATAAAATCGTAATAATAAACTCAAGGAGAGGTAAAAATGTCAACTTCCTTTAGAAGAGTCGCTGTAACTGGAATGGGTGCAATTTGTGGCCTGGGCCACACTCTGCCAGAGATTTGGCAAAAACTAATAAGTGGCCAATCCGGAGTATCAATACTTGAAAATATTAATACCGAAAAACTTCCTATTAAAATTGGTGGCGAAGTAAAAAAATTCAACATCGCAGAAAATTTGATGGACCCCAAAGAGGCAACTCGCATAGATCGCTTCAATCATTTTGCACTACATTCTGCTAATGAGGCCCTTGGACATGCTGGCCTTCTAGAGAAAAATCCATATGCACTCAACCGCTGCGGCGCAATTTTAGGTGTTGGGATGGGCGGATTCCCCATGATCGAGCGATCCTATGAAGATTTTTTAAGCAAAGGGGCCAAGCGTGTTTCCCCATTTTTTATTCCATCAGTTATCCCCAATATGACTACAGGATTAATTACAATCCAATTTGGATTTCGCGGTATTAATTTTAGTATTGCTAGCGCCTGTGCTTCAGGAGCGCATGCAATTGGAGCTGCTGCCGATGAAATCAAATTAGGACGACATGATATGATGGTTACGGGAGGGGCAGAATCTGTTATGTGCAATCTTCCTTTCTCTGGTTTTGCCTCAATGAAGGCACTCTCTAAAAACGAAAATCCACTCACGGCATCTCGCCCTTTTGATGTTGATCGAGATGGTTTTGTAATGGGCGAGGGAGCAGGAATTTTAATTTTAGAAGATTTAGAAAAGGCCCAGGCCCGAGGGGCCAAAATATATGCAGAAATTGTTGGCCATGGAGCAACCTCTGATGCTCACCATATTACCGCCCCTCACCCTGAAGGCGATGGCGCAATTCGTTGTATGAAGCTGGCCTTAGAAAGCGCAAATATCAACTACAAAGATATTGGGTACATCAATGCTCATGGAACATCTACTCCTCTAGGTGATATTGCGGAAACCTTTGCCGTACGCCAGGTTTTCACAGACCACGCCAACAAGCTACATATCAGCTCTACCAAATCAAGCACAGGCCATCTTTTGGGCGCCGCCGGAGGAATAGAGTCAATTTTCTCGATAATGGTTTTAGAAACAGGAATTATTCCGCCCACTATCAATTTGCTAAATCAAGATCCAAAATGCGATCTAGACTACACAGCAAACCAGGCAGTATCGGCCAATATTCAATATTCGCTTAATAACTCGTTTGGATTTGGTGGAACAAATTCTTCGACCATTTTTAAAAAATACAATTAGCTTTTAAATATTAGGAGAGCTTTATGGGCCATCAAACATCTTACGAACTATCCTCAGTAGATCCAGAAATTAGTGCGCTAATAGAAAAAGAGCTACGTCGCCAAGAAGATGGCCTCGAGCTGATTGCCTCAGAAAACTACGCTTCTCGAGCAGTTATCCAGGCACAAGGCACCATTTTGACTAATAAATATGCGGAGGGATATCCAGGCAAGCGCTACTATGGAGGTTGTGAAGTAGTTGATGCTGTTGAGCAACTGGCCATTGACCGGGCCAAAACTCTTTTTGGGGCCCATTTTGCCAATGTTCAGGCCCACTCCGGTTCTCAGGCCAATATGGGATGCTACTTATCGATTTTAAAACCTGGGGATAAATTTTTAGGAATGAATTTAGCAGAAGGCGGGCACCTTACTCACGGTTCTCCTGTTAATTTTAGCGGAAAACTTTTTCAAGTTATCTCTTATGGGCTGAATTTAGAAACAGAAACCATCGACTACAACCAGGTTGAGGCCATTGCCAAACGAGAAAAACCTCGAGTAATTGTGGCCGGTGCAAGTGCCTATCCGCGAATAATCGATTTTCAAAAATTTAGAGAAATTGCCAAAAGTATTGATGCATACTTTGTAGTTGATATGGCCCACATCGCTGGATTAGTTGCCTGTGGCCTCCATCCAACTCCCGTAGGAGTTGCTGACTTTGTGACCTCGACTACGCATAAAACCTTGCGCGGCCCGCGTGGAGGATTGGTTTTAACCAATAATGAAGAATATGCTAAAAATATCAACTTTACTATTTTCCCGGGAATTCAGGGCGGTCCGTTAGAACATGTTATTGCCGCCAAGGCCGTTGCCTTTAAAGAGGCGCTCTCGCCAGATTTTAAAATTTACCAAACGCAGGTTTTAAAAAATGCAAAGAAATTAGCAGAAACACTAATGAGAGAAGGTGTTGGTATCGTTTCCGGAGGAACGGACAATCATTTAATGCTTTGTAAAACGGATTCGGTTGGCCTATCGGGGAAAAAGGCCGAAACAACTTTGGAGCGAGCTGGTATAACCTGTAATAAAAATATGATTCCCAATGATCAGCGCTCTCCATTTATTACCTCAGGAATTCGCCTTGGAACTCCGGCCATGACAACAAGAGGCCTTAAAGAAGAACATATGGAAACTGTTGCTAAGTGGATTGTAAAGGCCTTGCGCAACAGTGAAAATGAGAGCATTTTGACATCAATAAGAAAGGACGTACTTGCCCTGTGCAAAGATTTTCCAGTCTATAAATAGTTAATTTAAAACTACTGAACTCTTAGAAAAAATAGTCTTGGCCAATAATCACAACAAGAAAAAGCACAACAACCAGGTTCGCAATAATCTGCATGCAATGATCCTATGGAAAAAATCTATAATTGGTAACAAATTATCAGGGAGAATTTGCCTCGTCAATCAACAACTTGCTTGTAAAAAAAATACAACTCAATATATTTATAACTATAACTTCTTGCCATACGCCAGTAATCCCAGTAAAGAATCGTAGGAAAAAAAATATGAAATGTGCGGTTTGTAATACTCAAGACACTAAGGTTATCGACTCCAGACTGCTTCTCGATGGCGCGGCAATTCGACGTCGCCGCAAATGCGATAACTGCTCTCATCGTTTCACTACCTATGAAAAAATTGAGATCATCCTACCCGATGTGGTTAAAAATGATGGCCGCAGAGAAAGTTTTAATCGTGAAAAAATTTTAAAGGGTGTGAAGAAGGCCTGTCAAAAGCGGCCAATTTCCGTGATAGAAATAGATAAATTAATAGAATCAATAGAAAAAGAAATTATTGAAAATCATAAAAACGAGGTCACCACTCCAGAAATTGGCCAACTAGTAATGAGAAAATTGCATTTAATTGATCCTGTGGCCTATGTCCGCTTTGCCTCATTTTATTGGAATTTTGACAACATTGATGATTTTATTCTCGGCCTTAAAAATGATTTAAAAAATAAGTCTCGAGGCCATCTCCCTTCATCTTGCAGCGAAGATGGCCTAGTGGAGTTTGATTAGGAACACTATATGGGAAATGTTGATACAAGAAGTTTGGCCCGTGAATTCATTTTTAAATTTTTATACCATCTCCAAATGGCCGACAGCAGTGAAAAAATTAAAGCGATGGCCAACGATCATAATTTGTTGGAAGAAGAAATCAAAACATATATAACCTCTTTAGAAGAAAAAGATAGCGATATCCCCTCTAACTTTAAATCCATCAAATTAAAAAAAATAACACCAGATATAATTAGTATTCTTGAAAATTATCCTAATATTTTAGAAACTATTAAGGCCAATATTCAGTCCTGGAATATTAGTAAACTAAAAAAAATCGATCTTACCATTTTAATTGTCGCCACCTTTGAACTAACAATTAGAAAGGTCTCCAAAAAAATTGTAATTGATGAGGCCATTAAACTTGCTAAACGATTTAGCGACTCTCAATCATACTCCTTTGTTAATGCTGTTCTTGACAGCATATCTGTAAATAACGCATAGTTATTTTATATGAAAAGCAATTTTGAAAAACTTCAACGTTTAATTAACGAACAAGTTATTGGCGTCATTTGGGCAACCGAGGAAAAATTAGTCGAACGCCCCTTTCCTTTTCAGGCCCTGGATTATTTTTTTGATGGCACGCTAACTAATTTTTGTGCTAACTGTGCTACTAACGAACGGCCTATTAGTAATTTATTTTGTGCACATAATTTTGGACACAATATTTTCCTTTTGCATGTTGAAAAAAACATTAGCAGTATAGATGCCAACGTAAGTCAAATTGTAGATTTGGGTAATAATTTTGCAGTTCCTGGAATTCGCGACAAAATTCTAATTATCTCTAAAGATAACACAAATGAAATCGCAAAAAGTATTTCAAGAAAACTCCCCAACCTTAAAACGGTAGAAGTTCTTCCAGCCGAACTTTAAATACACTTTGCGGCGACTGCGAATTTAGTTCCTTACCCGAAATAATTTTATTGTAACGATCAAGATATTCTTTGGTGTATTTATTAATATTAAAATTATCTTCAACATATTTACGAATAACTTTACCATCGTAGGTTTGCGGTGGAGAAATTACTACCTGCAATAGTTCTTGGAAATTTTGACAAATTATTCCAGTTCCTGGCGCAATAAGTTCTTTGAGGCTCCCATATGGAGAACTAATGACAGGTAGGCCCTGGGACATGGCCTCGATAACGGCCAAACCAAAAGGTTCTGGCCAGCGCACAGGGAAAATAAGTGCATGCGCTTGGGCCATTAGTTCTAATTTTTTATGGTTGTTAATATTGCCATGGCCTTTGATATAGCGAGAGGGTAAAAAGTAGCGGCCGCCAGCAATATGCAATTTTTTTCCTGCTTTTTTACATACCGCTATGGCATCTGCTACATTTTTTACTCTCCATTTTGCTTTTGCCAAAAAAAGAAAGGTGTCCCATTGAGATCCTGCCGTCCTAGACATTGGGGGGTACTCCGATAAATCGAGTGCGTTATAAATGTAACTTTGAGAGTTATGGTTTTGGGCATGATTTGAAGAGACAAAAACAGCATTTTTGGAAAAAAGTTCTCCAATCTTGCCATTACCATGAATAGTGTTAATGATTGGAAATTTGATCTGAGGAGTAGCATTGTATTGTAAATGAACAATATCTGTATTGGCCGGAATAAGATGATGCCAATTATCCACTGCGGATGGCAAGGGAATAAAATTTATGCCATATTTTTCCACCTGGCATTTACTATGGCCAATTAAGGTTACATTATGGCCCAAACGAACTAACTCTTTCATATGCCAAAACATTATTCGCTCAGTGCCACCGTACTGAAAAACGGGAAGAGGGTGAGGATGTTGAAACAATACTCTCATGAATAGTTGCGCTCCCGAGGATGCATTTTAGTCAATTTTTTTATTCAACTGTAATTCAAAAATCTTTGCATATTTTAAAAGTGCAGATAATGAGTTGATCGAACAAATAATAAGGCCATAACGTCCATCTAATATACCTAGTTTAAGAAAATAATCACGAATGAATTTAAAAAAAGGCCTGGTAATTATTTTAAAGATATTCGAACGAACCCCGTTGGCAAAGGCCGCCTTGGCAGCAATGGAAGTAAATTTATTGGTTTGTGCTACATGTGCCGAGATCGATGCGTAGCTGTAATGCAAAATGTCTTTGGAGATATAGTTAATACTAGCGTTAACATCCATACGAATAATATCATGAGGATTAACTCCACTCCATTGTCCTTTGTGCTTATTAAATAGACGCAATTTCCGATCTGGATACCAACCACAATATCGCACCCAGTGGCCAGCATAGTTTGTCAGGCGATTGAAAAAATATCCATCGGCCAAATGGGCAATGTCACTATTTTGTTTTATTTCTTTTATCTCTGCAATTAACTCTGGGCCTAATTCTTCATCTCCATCTAAAGACAAGACGTAGTCATAGTTTGTTTGTGTTAACGCATAATTTTTTTGCTCTATGTGCCCAACGAATGTATGGGTAATAACTTTTGCTCCCATTTTCTGGCAAATTTGGGCCGTTTTATCAGTGGAAAAAGAGTCAACGACGACTATTTCGTCAGCAATATTTTGCACTGAATGCAAGCAGCGGCCAATATTGTTTTCTTCATTGTACGTGATAATTGCAACTGATAATTTGATCATGGAATATAAATATTACCTAGTATCTGACAAAAGTCTATATGCATTTGCCCGGCCACCGGCCACTGACTTATCCAGTTTAAACGATTTTTCGGCAGTATCAATAAGTCTATCTCGCACTTCTTGAGGATTTAGTTTCGCTTGATGTGATAATAACAGGCCCACCATACCAGCAACAAAAGGAGTGGCCATAGACGTACCAGAAGATAGGTAGTAACCACCAGTTTTATAGGTTGATAAAATATTACTTCCTGGAGCGAAAATATGAACACTCTTTTCTCCAAAATTAGAAAAATAAGATCGCCCACCCTGGCCATTCATAGCGCCAACACTAATTACGTTGCTCATCGCATAATTGGAGGGCCAGACAGGTTTTTTGTCATTGTTGCTCATCGAATTTCCGGCCGCCACCACAAATACAATCCCGGCCGTTTCCGCGGCACGAATTGCCTCTGCCAGTGCTGCAGATTCATCAAAACCTCCCCACGAGTTTGACATGATATCTGCACCAATATCGATAGCATATTGAATAGATTTAAGTGCATTTTCCAGCGAACCAACTCCCTCTTGATTCAAAAATTTAATAGCTACTAATGAAACTTGTGCCATTACTCCAGAAATACCAATCGTATCATGTGATGCGCCAATCACACCTGCGCAATGTGTTCCGTGGCCATAGTCATCTTGAGGATCTCCACTATTGTTTACAAAATTGTATCCATGGATATCGTCGATATAACCATTCTCGTCGTCATCAACTCCCATTAATCCATTTTTTTCTTCCTCGTTCACCCACATATTGGATAATAAATCAGGATGAGTGTAATCAACACCAGTATCGATAATGGCAATTTTTACGCTTTTTTTCCCAGTAGTAATAGTCCAAGCTCGTAGTGCATCTATATCCATTCCTTTCTTTCCACGCAAAAGTGACTGTTCTACATTTTTCCCGGTATTTCGAAGGCCCCACTGGCGAGAAAACATTGGATCTAAAACAGGCAGAGTGTCGTTTACATCAACATGATAGGAGTAATTTGGTTCAATGTATTCAAATAGGTCATCACTCAATTTGTTTTTTATTAGGCCAGATAAAACAGTATCCTCAATGACTAAAAATTCTCCAAAGCTAGTGGTAACTCTTTTGGCGTTTATCTCTAGTGTGGCAAGCTTACTGCTGGCCGCGCTAGCAGACAGTTTTCCAACAAAGTCCTTGGCAGATGCCATAAAAAAATTAAAAAACAAAATCGCGAAAAGAATAATTTTATACATAGAACTAAATTTTAATGCTGAATAGTGCTTTCTGTATAGGAAAAATTGAGCGAAATACTAGATCCTTTATTTGCACAGTGCTAGAATCTTTTTTATCTTATGCAAAACAAACAAAGCATTCTTATCGTAAAGCTACGCGCATTGGGTGATTCAATAATGGGACTATCCACTGTGGATTACTTGAGATCGCTGTATCCGCAGAGCAAAATATACTATGCAGTCCCCAGTTGGATTGTCCCACTTTATGATAACGTTAAAATCTCGGCCGATGCAATTATTGCTATGGACCTTAAGCGGCCGCATGATTGGATTAAATGCTGGCGCCTTATGCGGCAACTAAAGATAGATCTTGTGTATGAAATGCATCAAAGCGGTAGATCAAAAAAATTTTTCTCATTATTTTCACTAATACATCGCATCCCATATTTCTTCCATAATCATCACCTCAAAGATGGAACCTCTGTTGTTGGCCAAGGAATGATCAGGCCACTAATTCAAAGAGATCTTGATGGTGTATACTCTTTTTTGGGACGCACAAATAATCATGATACCTCCCCTCCCCATTACCTGCATTACCCACCCAGATTATTGATTACTAGAAAGGCCCAAAAACAACGCCGCATAATCTTTGGTGTTGTTGCCACCAGAGCAACCAAGATGTGGCCTATAGAAAATTATCTTCTGCTGAGTAAAATAATTTTCAAACATCATCCTGATATTGAAATTGCAATTCCTCTTTCCAAATCCTCCGACGATTTAGCAATAAAAGAAAAATTTTCCAAACACGAGATTGATTCACGCATAATCTTTGTACATTTGTCACTCGCAGAACTTCCCCATTTTTTCGCAGAAAGTTTTTTGTACATTGGAAATGATACCGGTATTAAACATTTGGCCATCGCTGTAGGATTAAAAACTTATACCTTTTTTGGGCCAGAGCCACCTAATGAGTGGCATCCCTATGATGTTAGTACTCATCCCTATTTTTATATTGAAGATGTTATCTGCCGAACAGAGAATGCGCATTATTGTGGTAAATTTCATTGCGAAACGATGGATTGCTTACGAAAACTTCAAGTTGAAACGGTCTGGAAAAAAATTTCTTCCTCCATTAGATAGTTTAAAGAGATTAACTTTTTGACGTAATTTTTAACAATTCTAGTTAGTTAATCTGAAGATATTTTAAATGGCCCTGTGTGCCAAAAAAATAGGCAAAAAATAACTATTCCAAAAGCAATTATTACCTCATAAAATTAGGTTGTCTTATTTTATTTGAGGCACTAATCAGATGAACACAGATAGTACTACCGAGGCAAAAGCAAAGAGACTCATGGGAAGTCAGTGCCTAGGACAAAAAAATGAAATAAAGCGAGAGAAATTTTTAATTTTCTCTTTGGGAGATGATCGATTTGGCATCCCACTTCACACAGTCAAAGAAATAATTGGTTCCGTAGAAATAACTCCGATACCACAAGTGCCAAATTTTTTTAAGGGTTTAATAAACTTACGTGGTGACATTATTTCTGTTATTGATCTAAGAACCAAGTTATCTATTGCGCCATCAAGCAAACTTGCCTTAAAAAAGACATCCATCATCATTGTGGAAATTGAAGGGATAAAAATTGGGACCGTAGTTGATGATGTTGATGAAGTTGTTGGCCTCGAACAAAATCAAATAGAGCGTTCTTTAGAAATTCAAGGCAATGTTAGTAGTAAATTCGTTACCGGAGTTGCTAAGCAAGAAAAACAAAATCTTGTTTTACTTTTGGATATTGGTAAGGTTTTAAGTATTGATGAATTAAAAATGCTTAAAGGCAACACCAATAAATAAGCAAACAGAAAAGTATCGGAGGTTTTTTACATGGGATTAGAACGAAACAGACAAGAAAGAAGGCCATCTAATGGTTTTATGAAGCTGTACACTAGTGTTTCTATCTGCTCTTACACCGTTAGTTTAAAAGACATTAGCCGCAGAGGAGCATTTATCAAGTCTACGCACCTACCGAAGTTGGGCGAGATTATTACGTATGTAATTACCGACAAATATGGCCGCTCAAAATCTTCAGGTAATGCTCGCGTTGTTAGGCTGGCGCAAGATGTGGCAAGAGATGATATGGGATTTGCTATTGAGATGCAGCGAGAGTTATCGTTGGATTTATTTGATGAGTTGTCAGTTCGCGCCCCAATGGTTTAATTAGTTTAAGGCCAGTATGTAGGTCACCCAAGATTCGCAGTTTTCGGCCTGTTTGGTGTTATAAAAAACGCCATCACCACTGCCTTTTCCATCCTCTCCTTCCCAGAAGGTAATAGTTTTCGAGAATCCAGCATCCTCTAAAATTTCACATAGCTCTGCTACCGTCCACATTCTCCAGGAATAACTAAAAGCGTTTTTATGTTTTATTCCATCATGATGAGTCTTAAAATGAATATAGTACTGACATTCTGCGGTAAGAGGATTATATCCCTCACAGTCCCAATAATAAGAGTGGCCATCATGTTCTGTTTCCTCTTCTAGTGGTGCGAATGCCTCAGTTCCTCCAAAGAGATCTATAAAAAAGGCACCTTGCTCATTTAGTGATTTACGCACTTTTTTGAAATAATCCAATAGTTCTTTTCTTTTTTTAAACACAAAATAAGAAAAATTAAAGGCAACAACTACGTCCGTTTTAAAAGAATAATTGTCCAAGACGTTACCTAATACATAGTTCATGCGTGACTGCTGAGCACTTGATAGCTTGGGGTAATGATGGGAGAGGCCATATTCAAGCGGACATTTATCAATATCAATTGCGAAGGCCAAATGTTCTTGACTTTGACAAACCCAATCACATGCCATAATAGCTGTTCCACAAAAATCTTCTCTAAGAGACAGGGGGGCTTTATCATAGGCCTGTTTAAATTCTCTATTGATAAACAGAATATCTGCCGAGTGACACTGTACTGATGTTTCGTATAACTGATATTTAATTTCTGGTGGGAGTGTACATTCTATTTCTTCTTGCATGATTACGTCCTATGTAGATACTTTGATAAATTTGGATAAGTATACTAGGATGTTGTCATGGGTCAAGTGCTGGCAAAATATATAACCAAGCTGTTTGGTTATATGAAAAATTTTACTCTTGTAAAAATTTCAAATGCCAATCATACTGAATTAAAAATTATGTCAGACCAACAAGAGGTGAAAGTGAAACAATTAGGTTTAATAGCTATTATCACACTTTTTTGTTCGTGTACTACTAGTAGTACTATGGCAAGTATTAATCCAAATTTCCCTGTAACCCAGGCCCCGCAGGAAGAAGATTGGCAATTTTTAGATCTACTGGAAAAATTTCAATCAAAAGTTCCGGAAGAAAAAATGGATCTGATTAAATCATGGAAAAATGAAGATTTAGAGCGTGGCCGTTCAACTTATTATTTTTCTACTATTGAGGTTGATACTATTCAAACTGAAAAAGATGTTACGGTGGAGTATAGTCAAATGCTCATTAACATTCCTTATAATAAATTCATCCGCAAGCTTCCTCCTGAGAGCTGGGGAATGCAACTGTCGGAGTATCGCGGCGGAGAAGTTAGAGTGGTTGAACGAGATAGCGAGGGGCGACCTATTAGACAAATTGAACGAATGGTTCTTCCCTTTAACCAAGATATGACCAAAGCGGAGATCATTAACTACGGAACAAACTTCAGTGAAATTTGTTGGCGCGTTTATTATTCAGATAATGGATCGACTGACGCAGATCTTGGCTCCGTTCAATTTAGATCTTTTGGGCCAGAAAACACTTTAGTGACATTTCACTCTGCTCATAAAATGAGAACCATTCTACGGATTCCAGTCGCACGAGTAATTGCCGGCCCAATGCTGCGAAAAACATTTCTAGAGCATCTAGAAAACTATCGCTATATTGTTACTCGTTAGTTTTTGCCCGAACCTAATAATCCTCATATGATTTTACTTCTCGCAATGAGGAGCCAAAATCGCGATTGATTTTATTTTTTGCGACAAATCGTCGATCATTGATAATATAAACACTACGCGCCAAAGAAATAAACTCATCATCAAACTTTTGCGCACGTTCTTTAAGACGAATTTTATCTTCAATCTCCCATAATTCTGAATTAATCGCAATTAACTCATCTAGGTAGTGACGAATATCTGTAATGTTAAGTTTTGCCAGAGTGGCCGTGAGAACATTGTCTTCCTGAATAACAAAATCCAGCTTGCTTTGCTCTATTATTTTGCGCTTTTTTATGCGCAAAATAGATATCTTATCAACTAACTCGCCCAATGAAATTTGACATAAAATATTCATGCCTCACTCGCTCCTAAGTAGACTGCCTTTCTAGATCCGCTTTTATTCTCGCAAGCAGGCCCGATGCCGCATCTTCGATGATGTCTAGTACTAGTTCAAATCCATCTCCACCATCATAATATGGATCGGGCACTTCCTTTTCAGATCTCTTCTGGCAAAAATCCGTCATCATAAAAATTTTATCCGCATATTTATTACCATGATCCAATTTTTTTACATCTCGCCAATTTTGCTTATCCATTACTACAATATAATCAAATTTATCAAAATCATTTTGCTCATCAAATTTCCGAGAACGACTTAGTAATTCAATGCCTCGTCGTCTAGCATGTGACTGCATCCGGCCATCTGCCGGACAGCCTGAATGAAACCCTATTGTTCCGGCAGAATCACACCTCACGCTTTGATCTAGCTTGTGCTCCTTTAGCAAATGCTGCATAACCCCTTCTGCTGCGGGAGATCGACAAATATTTCCCATGCAGACGAATAGCACTTTTTTTAAAATCATTGCAAAATCTCCTTTCTATCGTTTCTCAAAAAGATGAAATTGAATAGGCGAGTAATTTCCAATTGCCGGAGGAAGCGCTTCCGTAAAAAATTGTGCCATTCGGGAAAACTTTACTTTTCCACCCTCTGGACGAATTGCCTTGTGAAATACTCGCGTTACATAAAAATGAGTCGACATATGGTTAAAGGGCATCGCTGTTGGAATACGGTGAAGGCCAAATCTCTCCAGCTTATTAGCAAAATGCTCACTCAAAAAAAGATTATGCTTAGAGGGAGAAACATCTTCCAAGCACATCTCTCTTCGCGCCAAATTTAACTCCACCAAAGATTCACGAAAACTCTCCATGGCCAAATATCTTCCCTGGGGCGATAGTCTTTTGCTAATATTATCAACCGCAATATATTGATCCTTTCGATTCAGTATGTTGATAATAACTCGCTCGGTATAAATTAAATCAAAATTAACATTAAAAGGAATTTCTTGCCGACAATCGTGATGAATAATTTCCACATTGGGAATTTTTCGAGATGTGGCCAGTTGAAAAAGGTCTGGCGAAAATTCTAATCCATAAAACATACACCCAGGAAATCTCTGTGAAACAGTGGCCAAGGTATGGCCATTACCACAACCAACATCAAGAACAGTTAATTCTTTTTTATGAATTTTTTGTAATATTTCAATCTCGGCAGATAGGCATTCCAATTCACTTTTACGAATATATTGATCTTCGATTGAAGAGCGTCCATCAAGGCCATTATTTTTTGCCACCTTCTTATAATGCCCTAAGATTATATGATCATAGGAACCTGATTTAAGATTACTCATTTGGTTTCACAGCCACCATCGTTTCCTTGTAGCTTAAATGGTTTGTTGGCCTCAAGATCTATTTTATTTTTGTCTTTGATTTCACAATCATCAGCTGCATTCTCGGCCTTTTGGCCCTTCTCTAATTTATCTAAATCAAAAGACGCTTGAGAAACTGTTGTGGTCGCTTTCAGGCCACTCTCATCATTTGATGAAAAAACAGGGCAATCACAACCACTCAAGATAATGATTGATAATAAAATAGTTACTAGCGTAATTTTCATGACTCTCCTCCCCATTGGATAAACATCATAAACCTTCGATATAACCATCGTGGTAAAAAATATAAAAAATATATCAATATTTTCATTGGAATTGGAAAAATGTAAAGCGGAATATTATTCTCAATGGCAACATAAATTTTTTCGGCGGCCGTGGAAGAATCAATAACAAAAGGAAGTGGGTGATTATTTTGTTGAGTAAGCGGAGTATCAATAAATCCAGGAGCAATTGTTATAACGTTAATTCCCTTTGGCAATAAATCAACTGTCAGAGATTCACAAAATTTTATAACAGCTGCCTTGGAAGCACAATACGCCGCGGCCCTGGGAACGCCAATCATTCCGGCAACCGATGCAATGGCCACTAACTTGCCGCCTTTATTTGGCAACATAACCTCTAAGGCGGCCTCAAAGCTATTTAATAATCCCAGTACATTCGTGTTAATTATTGCATGAGCACGGTCAAAATCAGGTAATGTCTTTTTGTGCGGGATAGATATGCCAGCACTAGCAATTAAAATATCTAATCGCCCCTCAGCAAATTTGGCAATTGATGATTTCAACTCCTCTCTGCTTGTAACGTCGACTTGAAAAAGAGATAAATTGTTATTATACTTTTCAATTACGGCCGTCGGTACCTTTGAAAGATCTCGACCACAAACTCCGACTTTGTACCCCTGATCCAAATATTTTATCGCTAGCGCCAATCCAATTCCAGAAGTTCCGCCTGTGATGAAAACCTTCACTTCTTTCCTTCTCCACCCTTAAAATTTGCCATATAGATCCCTTTTAAAAGCAGCAGGAATAAAATCGTTGCCATGGCAATTTCTCCATACGAAAACTCTCCATGGCCCATATGTTCATGGGCCGCAATATTATAGGTCGTTGGCCATGTAAAAAACTCATATAGAAAATCAACAATGATCGAGATTATTAATGACACGATGGCAATTGTTGCAACATTTATTATAACACCTTTGCGTCCGATATATTTTTGCATAACAATCAAACTGGATATATTAGTGGCCGGGCCCGCTAAAAGAAAAATAAGCGCCGTCCCTGGACTCATCCCCTTAAGCATAAGGGCGGCAGCAATGGGGGTGCTGGAAGAAGCGCAAATATACAGAGGAATCCCCACGAGCAACATAGCAAATTTCCCCCCGATACCGTTAAAATTTTCAATAATATGAACCGGAATTAAATAGTCAATGGCCGCACCAACCACTAACCCAAAAAGTAACCAACCGGCCATATCATCAATCAGTGTCCCATAGGCAAATGTAAATACACTTTTTATTTTTTCAAAAATCGAAGTGGATGGTGGTGGAGTCTTTTTTTCACTGCAGCAACAGGAAGAACCACAAGATTCTTTCTCAGGTTTTTCTGTTTCAGCATTATCATTAGTTCTATTGAAAATATTCTGTAATATTCCGGCGATAAATGCTGTGACAAAAGCAGAGACTGGCCGAATGATGGCCATCGGTAAATCCATTAACGAGTAGGTAATTGCAATAGAGTCTACTCCTGATTCCGGAGTAGAAATTAAAAAGGCAGAAGTTGTTGCGTTAGAAGCACCACTTTTTTTTAACGTAACCGCAGTGGGGATTACCGAACAAGAGCAAAGTGGAAGGGGAACACCCCAAATGGCCGCTTTGATAATTGGCCACACCCCACTACCTCCTAGGTTTTTTTTGATATATTCCATGGAAACAACTGCGTTAATGATTCCAGCAATACCAAATCCAAACAACAAAAATGGAGCTGTGATTACTAGATATTTTATAAATGCGTATAAGAATTCCATATGCTATCCTTGTTTTTCATACAACGTCATTACTAAGGTAACTACACTATCATAGGTAGATAAAAGGTAAAGTGAAATGATTTTTACAATTTTAATTTTAACAGGCCTTCTTGTCGGTTTTGTCTCTTCTTTTTTTGGAATCGGGGGGGGAATAATAACCATTCCGGCCCTATATAATATTTTTCCTAGCACAGCCCCTCAAACCATTATTGGTTCCTCATTAACCATGATTTTTTTTAACTCTGTTATTAACACCATCACCTTTGTTCGCGGCGGACGGATTCCAAATTTTAAATTAATATCCATTATTGCCTTGGCCATGCTCGTGGGATCAGTTGCCGGAGGGCATTTGATTAATCTACTCTCTGGCACGAGTATAAAAATTATTTTTGCATTATTAGTCGCCTTCTCTCTTTTTAAAAAAATTATTCGCGGCAAACGCCACGCAGACAATCTCAACGAATCTTTTGCAGATGACTTAAATGCCATCGCGCTTATAAAAATGATCCCGCCTGCGTTTATCGCTGGACTGATCTCCGGCATTACCGGACTTGGAGGTGGGATAATCATCATTCCCTTTTTTATCTCTTTTTTGAAAATGCCCTATCGCTGGATTCCCGTTTACTCCAATGTGGCAATGGCGGTTAGTTGCTTCGCGGCCGTAATCACCTATTCTTTTTTTTCTCCTCCAGTAGAAAACAATTTTCCATTAAAAATCCTAGATAATTTTCAAATGGGACAAGTAAACCTCCTCATTGTGTTGGCCTTATCTATTGGAGCGGCCATTGCCTCTCAATTCGGGGCATCCCTAAGCAATCGCATTTCTAAAAAAAGTGCCGAGTATCTTTTTTTAGGTCTACTTGTTTTTATTTTAGTTAAAACAATAATTGATATTGTCTAGTTTAGTGTATCAGCATTTACAGTAACTTTATGGAGAAAAAACTTTTACGGAAAATTTACATTGAAATTTCTAATCGTTGCAATCTAAGCTGCTCTTTCTGTCCGGCCGCTGATCAAATAAATTCACCGGCCAAAATCATGTCTATTGATAATTTTACGGCCATAATTAAACAAGCAAAAGATCTCTGCCAAGAAGTTTTTTTGCACATGCTGGGGGAGCCGCTACTACATCCTCATTTTGAAGAGGTCATAAAAGTATGTGAGCACTATCAGACGGCAGTACAAATAACTACAAATGGATTACTTATTTCTAAATTTAAAGAAAGTGCCTTGCTATCACCAATCATTCGCCAAATTAATTATTCGCTACAAGCTGTTTTAGATGGCCCTGAGGACAAAAACATTGATCTGCTTAAAAACTACCTAAATAATATAATAACACTGACGTCAAAACAGTTAACTATTAATCCTCATCTTTATGTTAATTATCGCCTCTGGAATTTGCATCCTCAACAATCAAATGGCCAACACAATGAAGTTCTATTGGCCTTATTGGAACGCGCTTATGGCCAAAAAATTTCTCGCAATGTGGATGTGAAAATGGTTAAATCAAAAAAAATAGCTCCGCAAATCTATCTTCATTTTGATTCCAGATTCAAATGGCCCAATCTCGAAGATCGCCCTTTAGGCGCATACGGCAGGTGTCATGGGATGCGTGATCAAATAGGAATTTTGGCCGATGGTAGCGTGGTCCCTTGCTGCTTAGATGTTGGTGGAATTATTAACTTGGGAAATTGCCTGCAGAGGAGTTTATTTTCCATCATAAACTCCTCACGTGCACAGGCAATTAAAAGAGGATTCGAACACAACGTACTGGTAGAGGATTTATGTCAACGCTGTGACTTTGTACGCCGGTTTGGAAAAAAAGATTAGTTACTACAATTGCTGAGCGTTTCTCCTATTTGCCGCTCCAAATCCCAACGTCTAAATACATCTTCTATTTTAGCAATTGCCTTAACTTGTTTATCCAGCAAAACTTCTTTTTTTGCAAATGCTGCATTGTCACACTCCGACCAAATAGGATAACCAAAAAAACTATCAATTAACTCTGAGCGCAGCGAAGATAATTCGAACCCAGTCAAGATTTTCATATATCCATTAAATTTTTTTGCTAAAGCTGTGTAGCGATTTTTAAATTCAGGATCAAAAAACTTTTTCGGTTTATTACTAAAAGAATCAAGGCCCGCGCAACTGGCGCGTCCGCTAGCATCCTTTAGATTATCGCACATGAATTTATTAACTGCTAATGCAGAAATAGCTTCCAATGAACGATAATCCTGCTCTCCCCACTCTTCATTAATCGCAATTTGAACTATTTCTTCGCGGGCCCACTTACTTCTCATTTCGGTGACCATATCAACCCTGGCACTATCTCTTTTTACAAAGGCCAGTGTTGAAATCCATAAACCATTCCATTTTTTCAATTGATCTAATGTGGGACGTTTCTGCAAAATAGTATCAAAAAAGTCTTTTCCCCAATCTTCAAATTCGGCCGCCTTTGAGTTTTTTAAGATCGCCTGGGCCAACTGTTTATATTTTTCTGTAACAGTGTTTGCAAAATCTAGCGCTGGTTTGCTTTCTAAAAATGATCTTTCAAGATCACCAATTAGGCGCAAAGAACTCTCTGAGAAGGTGGCCACAACATTATTTAAAGAAGCATAATATCCTTTCAAATCCGACGGACGAACTTCGCCACTTCTTAGCCCATTGACTGTTGCTGCAACCAATTGCCCTTTTACTTTGTTTAAGTTTTTATATTTGCTGATCTCATTGTTTATTGTAGAAAAATTAACATTCCATTTTTTCAACTCTTCTATCGAAATTTGTTTTTGAATAATCTGATTAAATACCTCTGTTTCAAAACCCACATATTCTAACTGTTGAGACAACCTGAGCGCTTTTTGAGCTTCTTCTTTGTATTCTTCATCAATGCCAGATGCAAACGCAAGCAGTGCTTCACTTCGGCCGCTGTATTGGTCAAATGAAGAAATAACTCCTCTTACCGAGTTAGTGAAAATATCCCCGGCGGGATCTAAAGATTGAATAATATTTTCTAATCTTGTTTCATCAACAAGTGTACCGGTAAAAACCCATCCCATCCCCATATTATAAAGCTGCTCTTTAAATTGTTTCATATTCTTTGTTTTCTTCACTTCATCTTCGATAGAATATAGCTGTGCAGATATACTCGGAATAATTTGGGTTACTCCTGAAGGATCAAGATCTTCTTTGGGATCAACTTCGGCGGCCATGGATTGTTTTGCCAATGTAGCTAAAACATCATCCCACTCTCCATAACTAAATCTGGCCGAAGGAATAATACCAGCAAAAACATGTGCTATGTTGTCTTTGTAGAAACCACTGGCATATGCCTCTTCGCGAATATTTGAAAAAATAACTTGGCAAGGTTGCATCATCAATTCCACTGATGGCCGAATTTCTCCACGATAGTTGCTATCATCTGAAAGATACGCAAATAATCTATCTACTGCACATTTTTCGGCTTCATGTTTATTAAACAATTCTATCCCTTTATTTTCAAACCGTTCTAGTTCATAAGTATGAACTTGTTCTTTCGCAGACATTCTAGCAATTAAATGTAATTTAAAATTTCCAACATCCGATTTATTAGATACTTGCATAAACTCAAAAGCAGGAATCGGAACTAGAACCTCTAGCGGAATCGATGAATTATAACTTTCAAAATATTTTTCTAACACAGACCGCTGAGAAATAATATTACCAGACCAAAGACTTGACCACACAGCATTCTCGTCCTCCGAAATTTTTGCTATAAATTCATTCTTTGGATAATCAGCGACAAAAAATAATTGCTTTGCCGAACTTAAATCTAATCCCAATTTTTCACCAATGAATTTAACCGCCAATTCTCTTGGCCTTAGTGTCTCTCTAATTAAATTAAAGATCCCATCCCCATCTATTTCAGCTTGTCCATTTTTTCCTAAATTACGCACGACGGGAGCGGAAACTTTCGAAAATATCTTCTTGTCCACAGAAGATTCATACCCAATACCGAAATTTGCAACGACATAGGTCTCATAAATCTTTTTTCCAAAAAGAGACAGCGTACAAGTAGAACCATCGCGTCTCGCTTCTGCACGTATCTTGTAGGTGTGCCCATTTATTTCTGTGCTCTCTTCAAAAGTTGAAGTTTCCATACCTAAATACGTATTGTAATTAGAAAGTATTGCAAACTGATCTTCATCTGAAAAAACAAAGGAGTTATTATTTTTATTCAACAAAGCAATAACATCCAAACCATTAGAACTTCCCGAATCGACACTTGATGAACTAAACGCTTCTATGGCGTTGCACGACTTACTGATACTAGCTTTCCAATTTTCAAAATTTGAACGGTGCGTAACAGATAATTGGTTAAGAGCATCTTGCCCGGACTGTGATCCTGGCACCTTTGGGCCTCCTCCCGAACAAGAAACCGTAGCAAAAAACAAACAACATATAATAGGAATTGCAAGATATCTCATAGACCCTCCTTAAATATTCAAGAATTTGACAATATTTTGACCTTATTAACAGAAACTCGTATAACTGTAAATGAACAAAGTAATCTCTACATATTGGATATCAAACATTGCGATATGCAAGAGTCAGCGCTAACACCACTACTACCGTAATAAAAATTGGCCGAATAAACTTTGGCCCGCGATTAATTACCATTTTAGCACCTATTCGGGAGCCAATTATCTGCCCTATCGCCATTACCAACCCCATGGAATAAAGAACCTTCCCGGCCATAGCAAAAAGGAAGAATGCCACGATATTACTAGTAAAATTAAAAATCTTAGTATGGGCAGTAGCGTCAACTAAATTAAGGCCAGCAAAGGCCATCAGCGAGAATGCCCAGAAATTACCAGTGCCTGGCCCAAAGAAGCCATCGTAAAATCCTAAAACGACGCCCCCGATAGTGAACAACCAAAAAGGCCTTCGTGATTTTATCTTGGGCATTGAAAGATTCTGCATTCCAGTAGGCCACAGTCTCGGGGCAAGCAGCATATATCCAACAATTAAGAGCATCAAAAGTGGAATGATTTTGGATAAAAATTGTGAACTAATGGTACGGGCCACTGTCGTACCAGCAAGGGCGCCTAGTGCCGTACAAACAATCCCGGGAATAATCTCTTTCAAATTAATTTTTTTTGCTCGTACAAATTGATACGATGAAGTTAGACTACCAAAGCTAGATTGAAATTTATTCGTTCCTAAGGCCATGGCCGGAGGTATCCCCGCATGCAAAAGAACAGGTAATGTGATTAGTCCACCACCTCCCGCTATCGCATCAATCCAACCAGCAAATAGGCCGGCAAAAAAAAGTAAGATTGAGATTAAAAAAAAGTTTTGTTCCATGCTTGTTCTGATTGTAATATAATTTTCTGATTCACTTTTCAAGCAATGAAATAATAATAGTTAAAGGGGATCTTTTTGAGCACTGTAGTAAAACGTTGGGTCGCATCAAAAAAAGGTGCCAAACATTTTTTATCCGGACATCCTTGGGTCTTCATCGGCGACATAATTAAAGGCGTAAACGGCACTCCGCCTGGTGCTATCGTCGAATTGGTTGATGAAAAGGAAAAGTTTTTGGGCCATGGAATTACCAACGCCTTTTCACAAATTGCTTTTCGCCAGCTATCACGCTCGCCCCGTGACTTTAAAAACAGCAGCGAAACTCTGGCCAGTTTTGTGATCGATAAGTTAGTTGCGGCGGCCAATAGACGTTTTAAAGATAATTTTTTGGAATATAGTCATAGACTCTGTTTTGCCGAGGCAGACTCTCTGCCCGGATTAGTAATCGATTGTTTTGTTTTAGAAGATGATTATCAATGTTTTTCTATTCAGGCCTCAACGGCCGCAATGGATCAATTACTCCCATCAATGTCTGGTATACTCGAGACATTCCTCAGTCGACTGAATAAATATACCTCTCGCTCCTGGGATAAGAGTTTTGTTATTTTAAAAAACGATGCTCTGGCCAGAAAACTAGAGGGATTACCAGCTAAAGAAATAAGTGAAAATGAAGAAGAAAAAGAAGCTATCATTTTAAAAAACTGTCCAACAAGCTTATCTACCTTTTCGATTAAAATTAAATCGGCATCGAAAAATAATAACAACTATCTACTTTTTTCAGTTGATCTACAGGGAGGACAAAAGACTGGTTTTTTTCTTGATCAATATCACAATATTTCACTCCTCTTGGAAAATTTAAATTTTTCTTCAAGAATTGATGACACCTCCCCAATAAGAATACTAGACCTGTTTTCCTATGTTGGACAGTGGTCCACTCAACTAACCCATCATCTAACTTATTTGCGCCATCAAGTAATCGCAACGGTGGTCGACTCTTCTGCCTCTGCCCTGGATTTGGCCTACGCCAATGTATTGCGCGCTGGTGGCCAATGCCGAATAATTAAAAGTGATATTATCAAAAAAAATTCACAACTTCTTGAAACATTGGCAGAGGAAAAATTTGATATTGTCATCTGTGATCCTCCAGCATTAATTAAAAATCGTAACGATTACTACAACGGAAAAAGTGCTTATCAACAATTAAACAACTCGCTTCTCTCTAAAGTAAAAGTTGGCGGATATTTTATCTCTTGTTCTTGCTCTCAACATCTTTCCGAGAGTGATTTAACACAAATAGTGGCCAATGCGGCCCAAAAAAATAGCTGCCACTTAAAAACGCTGGCCCATGGTGGGCATTCACTAGACCATCCAACGCTGGCCAACTTCCCTCAAGGTAATTATCTTAAGGCCATAATTTGTCAAATTATCGATGCTTCGAAGGAACATCAATGAATGAAATAGATTGGACAACACCATCAGAACTTCTTGCCCGAAACTGCCTAGACTATCAATTGATTGATAGTGGCAACGAGAGAAAATTAGAGCGCATTTCCCAGATTATTGTTGAACGTCCATCACCACAATCTATCTGGCCAATTCGCAAAGCAAAGTCTGAATGGTCTTTGGCCACCAGTATATCTATTCGGAAAAAAGATGGCGGCGGAATTTGGAAACATTTAAGGGAAGTCCCGGCCAATCTCTCCGTTGGATGGCCAAGCGCTGGAGAAAAAAAAGAACTGCGTTTTTCTATTCAACTCACTACCTTTGGCCATTGCGGAGTATTCTTTGAACAAGAGGCCATCTGGTCCTTGCTGCAAACATTAGTCTCTACACTACAAGCAAGTGGTACAAAGAATCCAAAAATTTTAAACCTTTTTGGATATACAGGTTGTGCAAGCATCGTAATGGCCAATTTGGGAGCAGAGGTAACTCATGTTGATAGTGCCAAAGGGGTTTTATCTTGGGGTGAGGAAAATCAAAAATTAAATTCTATTCCAGAGCATAAAATCAATTGGCAGCATGATGATGTGATGAACTTTATTCGTTCAGCGGCCAGAAAAAAAATACAATTTGATGGCATATTGGCAGACCCCCCAAGTTGGGGACACGGAATCAAAAAAGAAAAATGGATTTTTGAAGAACATATTTTTGAATTATTAAAATTATCGTCCACTATTTTACGCCCGGAAAAATCTTTTTTCTTGCTTACCACTCATACACCTGGAGTTCAGCATCAGGCATTGCGCAATGTTTTAAAAAGTAATTTCTGGAAATTTAACATCACATCTGGAGACATCGGTCTTATTCATTCCAACGACGAACGGATTCTCCCAGCTGGAGTATATGGATTAGCACGAAGTAACAATCGCCAACTAGAAAAATAATTTTTTCTAACTACTTTTGGAAAGAGCAGTCGTAGAAAGTCCATTCTTTGGTTACACTAGGGGATCGTGCAAAAAGTTTCATATTTGGACTTCCAGGTGATACCGGTTCAATAATATATCGAAGGTCATATCCTCCATAATATGAGTACGCAGTAAAATTAGTACCTCCATTATCCCTAAGTTCGCGGATAACATATTCTTCAGTCGACCGGCCATCATAAAATACTTTGGCGGCCCTCATTTCGTCGATGATTTTCTTTCCGTTAACGACTGCTTGCCACTCGCAATACTGAGATTCGTGGAAGGTTCCACCATAGTAGCAGTTTCTCTTTTCTATTCTTATCTTCCCATCTTCTGAATTATCACATCTAATTACCCAATCCCAATTAGAGGAGGCAAGGTCTCGATTATCTATTTTCGATGCCCCTGTTGATTGCGGACTAGAACAACTAAAAAAAACACTTAACAATACCATCATAATTACTAAAAATTTCATATTATGCTCCCTGTGGTTTATTGGTTAACACTGACCCAGTTATTCCTTGTAAATATTATCACACGATTCCCGACACAAACAAGATAAAAAAAATTAGTCATTCCCAAACAATCCCGAATGTAAAACTCGGGTATCTGGCCGATGTTGGCAATTTTCAATAATGCGCACAGAGGCCGGAGGAATTTGATCTACCGAAAACTCTAAATATTGCTTATTATTTTCCGGCATAATATCACACCACTTTTTTAAATTGATCCCCGAAATAACTTTAGTCATTTCAAATATCGAATCTCCACGGTTAAGGCCAAAAATAAAAACGCTATCTTTGTAAGATCGTTTAAAAATATAGACATCACCTTTTGCGTACAACGTCTTGATATCTCCCCGAGAAAAAATCTCAGAATGTTTTTTTCTAAAGTTCAGTACTTTTTTTGTATATGCAAGCAACCCAACATCTTCTCGTCCCCAAGGATAAGTTCTGCGATTATCAGGATCTTCTCCACCATAAAGACCAACTTCATCACCATAATAGATTGTCGGGACACCCGGCAGGCCAATCATGAAGGCCAGTGCTATTTTGAATCTTTTTTTTCCAAGTTCGTAGTCAAAATTTTTCCCGGGGATTGCCACCAAATGTTTTTTGGCAATCCCGCCACCTAATTGATAAATTGCTCGCATGGAGTCATGAGAATCAAGCAGATTCATTGTTGCCCTTAGTGCCTCTGGTGGATAGCTTTGAAAAACATTAGTTAATATTTGATAAGCATCTTCCGCCTTACCTCGAACAAGAAAGTCTTTTATTACGGCCCTTAGAAAACGATAATTCATGACAGAATCAAATTTATCACCAAGCAAATAATGAGAAGCATCGGGAATAACTTCTCCTAAAATAATAGGCTCATCTCCACTTAAAGTTTTTTGAGATTTGACGGCCATTCTAAATTTATTAATAAAGGTTGTATCCATCTCAGCAACGACATCTAGCCTCCATCCAGCGCTTCCAGCTCTAATCCATCTTTGCGCCACAGAGTCCGGGCCATCTAAAAAATATTTTCTCCATTCTGGATTATTTAATTCGCTTTGATCATTAAACACCGCCAGATTGTCGTATCCCCACCACTCCTCATATTGGAAACGAGGCACTCCTCTCTTTGGAGTGGAAATAAAATTGTTTTCGATGGTAAACCAGTTTTGCCAATTTGATGGATGAAACCTCTGTCCGTTACTTAAAAGTTCTTGGGTTGTAGCTTTCTTTGCATCTTCAATTGATAGTTTTTGATCATTAATTTTCTTATAGACTTTGCTCCAATATTCGTAAGCACCTACCCAAGGGTATTTTTCGTAACGGTCAAAATAGATAGAGTCATCACCGACATGATTAAAAATTCCATCAAGGATGAGACGCATGTTACGCTTTTGTAATTCGGAAGCAAGCCTTGCAAACTCATCATTTGTTCCAAACATTGGATCAATTGAAAGATAATCTCCAGTATCATATTTACTGTTGTATCCGCTGTTAAAAATAGGATTAAGATATATAATGGAAACTCCCATTGCTTGCAGATAATCCAGTTTGGAAATTATACCTTGTAAATCTCCTCCGTAGTAATCATTGCAGTAAAAAGAATCGTGATCAAGTGGCCCGCCATTGGAGGGAATCGCATTCCATTGACTATGAAAAATAGGATCAAGGCCTCGCGCATATTTTTTTACATAATCATTCTTGGAATCACCATTATAAAAACGATCCGGAATAATTTGATAGATAATTCCCTGCTGCAACCACTCTGGTGGGTGGAAGTTTTTATCATATGCCGTAATCTGAAAATATCGGCCATCTTTTTTATATAGTTGGCCAACACCTCCTGGAAATTGATCGTCACCATATTCTTCATTACCGTTAATGAGAAATTTATATCCATATACTCCTTTTTCAGGAAAGGTAAGTGTTGCAGACCAAAACTCCCTCAAATCACTTTCTGCCGTTTTTTTCATGGAAATAGTCTTATATTCCGTATATTCAACCTTATCTCGCTTTTGAATATTTTCTTGTACCAAAAAAAGTTCTACTTTCTTTAACTTGTTTGGAATTACTGAGAGCTTGATAGTAATCGCTTCGTTTTCTTCAATGGCATGAAATGGTTTTCGATAGAGATCATTGAAGCTATCATGAAGGATTTGAGCTTCTTCCAGTGTATGTAAGTCAAAAGATGTCTCTAGTTTGCTTAAATCGAAATAGAGCGAAACATCTTGAATTCTATTTAATTTCAAGGGCGGAAGTGGATATTTATTATTTTGATATTGCACCACAAAATTATAATTTCCATCTTGCAAAGTTACCGTGGTGTAAAAAAGATTGTTAAAGCTGTGATCTACTAGTTTTATCATCCGCTCGTCTGATAAAAAAAGCACTGGCGGATTACTTTGTAATTTATAATCTAGACTAGAAGTACCTTTATGCGTTTTATCGCTAAAATAAAAAATGATCTCTTGGCCCTCGGGAACAACGAGGGGAATATTCTTTCCGGAAAGAGTTCCATTTTGCCCGTAATTTTCTAACCAACTGCCACCTATGGCAAATTTGTATTCATATGATCCTTTGGGAAGAAAGGTTTTAAAATGATATAGCCCACTGCCAAGATATTCCATCCTGGTTTTAGAAGAAGAAGGATTCCAGTCCGAAAAATCACCTAAAGTTTTTTGCAGATTTCCTACGAGTGTTATTTGAGTCTCCATCCGGGCCTTTTCATAGATCGCCAATGATGTATGAGGAGGGAGAATTATTAAGGCCACACCCTCGTTATTTACGTCAACAATATTACCGGTACATGTTTTACTTTTAGAATCAAAGTCCCCACTAATAATATCGCAATACCGTCCAGGAAGAAGATGGGTGCTTAACTTCCTTTGCAGTGTTGTGTTTTCATTATTGAAGGCCACAAAGCCTTTGCGGCCTCGAGCAAATGCAAATTGATTAAAATCGTTTGTCCACCAGTCGATTACTTTTTCTCCCGCAGTATATTCTCTAAAACTAATCATATTCTTAATCGGTCTTTTTCGGTGTTCACAGGAAAAACCAATTTCAGTGCATAGAAATTTTCCCTTGATATATATATGCTTTGTATTTCCATTTTGGTCCGAGGGAGGGCCCTGATCTTTTAGATCAAAGCGATACCCTGACATTATCACCGGATAACCGTAGGGATAAGCGAGCATAAAAATATTGGCCATATCGTAAAGATTGCCTTGCTTATACGTTAAATAGTTAATCTCTCGTTGCTTATCATGATTGTCAACGAAGGTGATCGCTCTTTTTGAATCAATCAGTCCCTGTTCAATGTCTTTTACATGGGTGATCATTTTATCTCTTAAAAAGGCAGCGGTTAATCTATATCCAAAACTCCCCTCAATCACATCTCCATTTTGCAAGAATTGATTTACATCAAATGGCTCCCCTGGGATATTATAAAATTCTTGGAAGATATGAGGTTTACTGCTTACTTTTGCTAATATCGCCGTTGTGTCCGCCGGCGAGACATGCTTGGCAGCATCTATTCTAAAACCGCGAACTCCAATGCTAATCAAATCATTTAAAAATGCCGCAAGGGTACTTCTAACTTTTTCTGAGGCAGTATCTAAATCGGCCAAAGAGACCAGCTCACAATTTTGCACCTCCCACGCATCCTTATAGCTTTTAATTTCGCGTGAAGAATCGTTTTGTTTTTGGCAATAATGAAAATCGCTCCTTTCATAAATACCGGGATAGTTATAGTGGGCAAATTTGCTTCCCGCATATCCAACTCGTTCACTATCATCCGGGCCAAATGATCCGGCCATGTGATTTAAAGTAACATCGGCATAAATAGCAACTCCCGCTTTATTGCATCTTTGCACCATATCAACAAACTCCTGCCTGTTGCCACTTCTGCTTTCCAATTTATAACTGACAAATTGATATCGCTGCCACCATGGATAATTTTTAATTACAGCGTGCTCGTTGGGTGGAGATATTTGCACAGCACTAAATCCATTGGGCCCTAGAAATTTTTCGCACTCTTGTGCTACATCCGTCCATCTCCATTCAAAAAGATGAACCATCACCGTCTTTTTTAGCTCCATCGCCTGCGAAGTTGTGGCGATTAGTAGAACGAAAAAGAGGAGACAAAAATGCTTCTCTTTAAATTTTATCATGTTATAAAATGTGTCAGAATATCCATGAAATATCCAATCTTTTCTGCTACGATATTTTTCACCATGAAAAGAGCACTCAACTTATTTGAGAAACTTCTAGTTAAACAACCAAATTGCCACGGTGGATTAGGCCACGTCTTAACTCATCGTCTTTATGCAAATGATGATGGCCAGCTGGTGGTTGATTTCATTGATTTCACAATAGTTCCTCCCGGTTCTTCCATCGGCCTGCATATGCATGGAGAGAATACCGAACGCTACATTATTGTTGAAGGCAATGGACAAATGCAGATAGATGGAAATAATATAGCGGTATATCCTGGGGACATCATCGAAAACCCCCACTTTGCAGAACATGGCCTAGAAAACACCGGAACAAAAGATATGTTAATTATCGTCTATCAGACAAGTAAACGCGGATGAGTGATTCAATACAAGATCAATATATTTTCGAAGAACAAAAACATCTTGTCGCTGGCATTTCAGAAGAGGCCTTGCTGTCTCGCGTAGTTTTAGAAAGAGGCGAAGGGGTTTATGTTTATGATATCGAGGGGAGAAAATATTTTGATTTTGCTTCCGGAATATTTACCCAATCACTTGGCCATAATAATCCATTTGTTAGAGAAGCGTTGCATAAGCAAATTGAAAAATTATGGAATGTGCATGACTTTACTACTCCCCCGAGGTTGGAGTGTTGTAAAATACTGGCGGAAAATTTACCAGCGGAAATAGACACTTTCTGTTTTTTAACTACGGGGGCAGAAGCTGTAGAGGCGGCCATTCGCGCAATATTTTGTTTTGCATCACCTGCACGATCCAAACTTGCCGCCCTTCGTTATGGTTTTCATGGAAAAACGTTAGGCGCCAGAATGCTGGTTCATTGGAAAATTGGAAATAATTCACTGCCGGCCGATTCTGTTTTGGCATATCGTGCTTACTGCTATCGCTGTCCATTCTCTCTTTCATATCCATCATGCGAAATACTTTGTGCTCAGAAAGTAGAGGCGGAAGTCTGTCAAAACCAAAGTGTTGCCGCACTTTTTTTTGAACCAATACAGGGGGCCGGTGGCGTGATCGTCCCACCAAAAGAATACTGGGATATTATTTCCCGGGCCTGCCAAAAAAATGGAGTATTGCTTGTTGCGGATGAAGTAGTCACTGGCGGTGGAAGAGTTGGATCATTTTTGGCCTCTTCCTACTATAATATCAATCCAGACCTGGTGATAATGGCCAAAGGATTGGCCTCGGGATTTCCTTTCGCAGTTTTGGCAGGAAAGAAAGAAATTTTAAACTCCCATGAGTTCAGTGCTCCAGGTTCATCCTCTTCAACGTTTGCTTCTAATCCACTGGGCCTGGCCGCCGCCGCTGCTACATTAAAAGAACTATCCCGCCTCAATTTGGGCCAGCATATTGTAAAGCTAGGTGAAATTATTTCAATAAAATTGCAGCAGATGATGGATGAATTTTCCTTTGTAGGAGATGTTCGTGGAATAGGTCTTTTACACGCAATCGAGTTTGTCGAAGATAAAAACTCAAAAAGGCCATCAGCTAATTATGCAAGGCAATTTTTTTTAAAGTGCATAAAAGATGGGATAAAGGTGAGTCTTGGTGGCAATATTGTTCGCCTGGCCCCTCCTTTTATAACAGAAGAAAATGTGTTGATGGAAGTTTTAGAAAGGATGAAAAAAGTTCTGAGGACAATTGGGCCGGAAAAGTAAAATGATTGATAGAACACTAAAAAAATTTGTTACAGAGAAACTTCCAGAATTTATTAGAACCAAACGGTGGTTTGGAGATCTCGCATCTTATGATTTACAATTTTCTCTTTATGACTATGCATCATTTCAAATCGAAAACAACGAAAGCGTATACTTGATAATAGTAAACGCAAAAGCATCAACAAAAGATTTATACTATTTCATCCCCATTATTGTCCGAGATGGTTTGGTTATTCGCGAGATGGAATCTTCTCCCCTATCAGGGCTTTTTGTAATTGCCCATCTGGCCGCCATAAAAAGCTTGGCCACGGCGGGAGGGGCCACGATTGAGTTTCACGGAGCATTCATTCAAAAGGATCTATTGGATTTGAAAAATTTGAAAGTCTTGCCAGAATCAACTAATCACAACTTCTATTTTAATGCCGAAGGAAGACATCTCACCTGCAAAATTTTAAAGAGATTAAATCATGTGCAAGGTGGAGATTGTTTCAATTATTGGGATAGGGCGTTGCACGATACTACCCTGGCCACTCTTGCCTACAACAATAGGACACGCGGAGAAAAGTTTCGACTGATAGAGATTAGAGAGTTTTTTACTGGAGATAGTCTAGACGTGGTACTTCGAAAAAGCATAAGACAAATTTTTTCATCCATCGTAACAGGAGATGAAAAAAAAGTTAACATTGCAAACATCGTAAGCAATGCTATCGATGAATCGCTGGGAGCACTGCTTGTAAAGATTGGTGATGATTTGCGGCGCTATCACACTTTATTAAATTCAAAAAACAATAATTTTGCCAACTTCGATTTTATAAGCAGCGATTTAGAAAAAATAAAGTGGCTTTCAGCGTTGATCAATAAAGACAAGCAGTTTGACAAATACCATAAAATAATTGCTAACGCGCTATCAGAGCTTATAAGTTTTTATAAATATGTTGACAAAAATAAAGAGAAACTAATTCCCAGTGCCACTGACGCCCACAACGATTTACACATGTCTCATATTATTATTGGAGAGGATCAACGAGTCGCTTTTATCGACCCGCAAATTTTTGATAGTGATGGAATTAGACCCCAATCAACGCTGGTGGATTTGGTTTCAATCAAAAGATCAATTGAGTATTTTTCATATAGTGAACTACAAGATGTTGTGGCCAAGATGATTCCGCCATGGGCAGATAAAGATGAGATCATCATGTTGCTACTAAATGACATGGATTTTTCAAGTAGCAGTAAAAAACTGCAAAATTTGATTTTAGCTACTAGTTTGTGGATGGAAAAAGTAGAGTCACTCATCAGCAATAGTTATGGGAAAGAAAATCTTCGAATCTTTGAAATGATTTGCTATTACTCTCGGCTTTTAAAAGAGTTAGAATATAATTATTCCTATAACGGCCGGGGGCAATTTAAATATGTCGATATCTCCTATCTTCTAAAAAACATACCAACAAGTACTCAACTCGACTCAAAGGGAGAATAGGATTTTATGAAAAGGGTAAAGGCATTATTATTGGCCGGAGGATTAGGTGTCCGCATGAGACGCTTGGGACAAAATCGCCTGAAACCGCTGATCCCCTACGGAAACTGTTGTCACTTAATTGATTTTTCTTTGAACAATGTATTGAGGTCAAATATTTCGGAACTAGTGCTTTTGTCTTATTTTGAAGAAAAAAAATTAACAAAGTATTTATTGGACACTTGGGCCAAACCAAATAATAGAGGATTAACATTAAATTTTGGATACTATGATAGAGTTCATCATGAAGATTTGGAAACAGTCTTTTCCCGCTTTATACGACCTAAAGAAGAAGGAACCGCGGATGCACTTATTCAAAATTCCCAATTTATTTTTACTGATGATGTCGATGATCTACTCCTTTTGCATAGCGATCATGTCTACAATTTTGACTATCACGAAATGTATAAATTGCATCGTGAGAGCAATGCAGCACTAACAATTGGTTACCAAAAAATTGACTTAGAATATGTAAAGCTCTTTGGAATGGTAGAAGTTGATGAGAAAGAAAATCTTATTAACTTTGTCGAAAAATGTCCCAATCCAACATCGTCATATGTTTTTTCGGCGGTCTGTTTTTTTAACAAAATAAAACTCTGGGAATATTTGGAAAAATTGGCAAAAACCTCCTGGCGTCACGACGTCAGTAAAGATATCATTCCCGCAATGCTAGCAGGAAAGGAAACAATCAAATGCTTTTATTTTAAAAATTACTGGGAAGATCTAGGGACAGTAGAAAGATATTTGCAATCGAATCTTAATTTACTAGCAAAAGATTCCGAACTAACTATAGATAATATGCCTCGCACCATTTACCCCGAAATATCAAGAAAATATGTGAGAGACAGCGGAAGAATAAAAAATTCTATTATTGTGCCAGACTTATCAAGCGGATCGGCCCAAATTGTGAACTCGCTGATCTATCCACATGTTACTATCGACAGTGATGTTTTAATTGAAAATAGTATCGTTTTATCAGGGGCAAAAATACTTGGAAAAACATCAATAAAAAACTCAATCATATTAGAAAATGAAATTGTGCAAAATAGGTTTATGGACCGCAATTTTTTAACTGAATGGTAGTGTGCCTATGAAAGAAAACGCATATCTAGTTATTGACCTTGGGGGAACATATTTTCGCTTGGCCACTTATATCCCCTCTGTACAAAAAATAACTGCCATTAAAAAAATTGAAACGCTTAATTACTTGGCCACTAGGCAAGACAGTCAGAATAATTTGGAAGATAAGTTCATTAATCATCTATTGCTTAATATGGAAACATACATAGAGGAAAACAGCTCATTTACTTTTTCTAAAATTGGAATCGCTTTTGCCGGCCCGGTCTCTCCTCAAGGGGTTATTCATCGGGCCCCCACAATAACTGGCAACCTAAACATTGATTTGAATTTAAAAAAAATTTTAAAGAAAAAAATGCAAAGAGATGTCGTGGCCATCAACGACGTTAGCGCCGCTACGTGGTATTTTGCTTCTTCGGAAAATGAACCCTTTTGTGCCATTACGGTAAGCTCTGGAATTGGCAACAAAGTTTTTTATAATAATTCTATTTTGATTAATGATACTGGATATGGCGGAGAAATTGGCCACTATACGTGCGACCATTCTGAAAATGCTCCGCTTTGTGATTGTGGAGGCAAAGGTCATTTGGGAGCAATTGCCTCTGGTCGAGGCGTTTTGGCCAAGGTTAAATTGGAATCAGCAAAATCGCCAGAAAAATTTATTAATTCAAAACTCTCAGCTTTGTGCCCTAAGGCCCAGGACTTAACTACACATCACATTGTTCAGGCCATTTTAGAAGATGATCCTTTTACCACAGATATTTTAGATCAAACGACTGCTCCACTTTCTGAGGCAATCGGACTTATCTATGCGGCCATCGGTATTCGGCGCTATATAATCTTCGGTGGTTTTGCGCAGGCAATTGGCACGCGTTACCTAAGCTCACTCATAAAACAAATTAAACGATTTGCGTTGTTTGGATTAAACGAAAATCAAGTCGAAACCATGTTTACATTAGCAAGCGAAAAAGAGCCCTGCTTAATCGGCATGGGAATATTTTTAGATAGAGCGGAAGGCGTCTAAGTGTGCCTGTGCGGCATGCTCCCAGCTATATTTTTTTGCCAGCTCCTTTGAATTGTTGGAAAGCTTGACATAAGTTTCAGCGGCATCTTGCTTTAGAGCAATAGCATCCCTGATTCTATCGACAATCTCTGCCACCAATTGCTGGTCATTTTCTTCAAAAGATCTCTTAAGTGCAAAACCAGTGGCCTCCAGATGCTCAATCGGTAGATGATGATTCCAATGCTGCATCCCTTTTTGGTTGGTAGCAATTGGAACTAGTCCAAAAAACATTGCTTCTCCCTGCGCAATTAAAAACGTATCCATTTCAAACTTTGAAGGGAAGATACAAAAATCGCTGGCCGAAACGTGGCGCATAAGTGTTTCCACGGCCTTGGTTTCCCACTCAAGATATACATTATGGGGGAATTTATTTTTGACTTCATGAAAATATGGAAATTCAATTCCTTTAGAACAAAGACAACGTACTATAAAGTTGGCCTCTCCTCCTGCGGAAAGGAAACGATCAATTGCCTGCATTAGCTCATATTGCCCCTTATGGTTTATAGCAAAGCGAGCGTTATGATAGAATGTTGGAAGATTATCTTTCAACCCTAATGCATCCAAGGTCTTTTTTCGACCGCTTTTGTCTGGGGCCTTGCTCAGCCACTCATCGGAAGTTCCACACCAACCTACAAATAACTTCTCTCGCTTTTTTTCAACGAAGTGAGAAACTTTGAGTTTCTTAAAAAAGAACTCAAAAGGAGTGTTTGCAAAGCTCGTGTAAAATTCCAGATGCCCTTCGGAAAGAAAATCAATCTTATCGGAATGGTCCAACATGAGAGAGTAAAAGTTGATGTATTTTTTATCATCATAGTTATAAAACAAATGAGTGATCGGTAGTGTTTTTCTCATTTTGATGACTTCCGGATCTTGCTCATCTAATTTATCCATGTATTGATCTAGATCTACGGAAATTCCCAGCAAGGATAGAATTTTTTCAAGCTTCGGACGATATATTTTTTTATTAATTGGCATATTACTTTGAACGGTACTAATCATAGCTTTTAAATTATCGTCTCTAAATGCAAGGGGAAAAAGATATTGATAGTAGGGCTCATGCGCATGCAAATAGCACTTTTCATTTTTAAAATACTGCTTGATAAATTCTATGGCATCAACCTGATAAACTATTGGCTTAAAAAAACCAAGCTCTTTCCCCTTGCTCTCATAAGGGGGAAAGCAGCTTGCTGGATACATATCTAAATATTCGTTGGACAAAAAATAAAATTCAACTCCATCAATCTCCACCTGAAAGGCCTTGGTAGAAAGAGAAATGTCTACTTGGGCAGGGTGATTTTTCCAAATGGCCTGATCCAGCACTAAAGGCAGCACATACTGATGTTTATAGTTAAGTTCCTTTAAATGATACTTACTTTTTAAATAGGGAATTTGTCCGTTAGCGGCCGTAACAACAGATACTTTGTGGCCATGTTGTTTGAATTTTCGTGCTAGATTCCAAATATAGACGGAGATCCCACCTCGAATAAGATTATAGTCAAAACCACCGGCCTCGATAAAACACTCAACTATATGCATGAACCACCTCTAATTTTTAACAGATCAAACTAATATATACACGCTATTGACGTTGTTGACAGCATAAGAAATAATTTGACCTAAATATGAAGCAAGTTAAAGAGGAAAAAAAAATATCGATTGCTTTTTTGTCCCTGAATTATCTTAAGGGCCACAACCTAGCGATAAATTACTACGTTTCGCTCCTCTTGGAACAAATTAACCATAATTTTAATCTATCCGCCATCAAAATATTTTCACATATTGAGAGTGGCCGTGATGATATTTCATATAAAAAGACGATGGAAAATTTTGAAATAAATGACTATTACAATGAAGTACAATTTGAGAGTGTTAATTGTTTTGATTGTGGTGATGAAATTTTTGCGAAGCTCAAATCTTTTGATCTAGTTATCTCTGTTAGCTATTTTTGGGGATCGCTAATAAAGCGCTTGAAGGCAACTCCTGGCATTCGGCCAAAGATCATCTACTGGATTTCTTCCATCATCCAGCATGAATACATCATTAACAAAAATACAAAAAAAACAAATTTTAATCAATCAGTAACAGCACAAAAGGATATGTTTGATTGCGCAGATCATCTAATTTTTAATAGTCGGTTTGACCAGAAAATTGCAGAGCTTTATCACCGAAATTTTAGCTGTCCAGTGAGCTGTATTTATCCGCCTTCTCGTGCTGCCAACAATAATAATCAGAAGGATTTAAACGGCCGACACAAGACCACAAGATTTGGTTACGCTGGGCGCTGGGATTATCGCAAAGGGCTTCAAGAATTGATTGAGGCCTTCTATCTTTATCAACAAAACTATGAGGGCGAGCTTTTCGTAATGAATAATTTTTCGGAGTGTCGCTTTGCAACACTCGCTGAATGCCTGGACCGAGAAAATGAAATTCGTTACCACCAACTAATACGAAGTAAAAAGCTCCAGCTATTTGATTGGCAATCAGATAGAAAGACATATCTTCAATTTTTAGCAAATTGTGATATTGTTATAATTCCAAGTTTATATGACCCTTTTAATATGGTTGCCTACGATGCGATCACCCTAAATCGCCCTCTGCTTCTTTCTCAATTCTGTGGCATTGCGGAATTAATTCCAAATAGTGGCCAAAAAGAAGCTCTCCGAATTATAAATCCACTGGATATAACAGGATTTTGCCAGGCAATGATAGATGTTCAGAATCATATCAATAATCGTCCATTAACAACACCTTACACGTTTCAACTTCCACAATTTGATAAGTTAATACAAGATACTTTCGAAATATATAGGCAACTACTGTAATATTTTGACACTATTTTATTGAGCTTGTCGTACGATTTATTTTTTTTTAGACTGTACCTATTTCGCAATCGAACGGAGATTTGCCTATGGCAGATGATAAACATGATAGCATAACTCAACTCGCTCAAATTGAAGAGCGTATTTTAAAAACCTATCAGGTCATTTCATGTCAAAATCTTTTTTCTCCCGAAAATTCTTTTTTGTATGAAAGATGCAAAGGCCGAAAAATACTTATCATTTCTGGGCCAACTGTCAGCAAGCTTTATGGCCAAAAAATACAAGCATATTTTAATTACTTTTTTCCACTTCAAGGACATGTTAATTTTTTGCAAATCAAAACAGGAGAGGAAAATAAAAATCTCCACACGGTTCAAGAAATTTGTAAGGCGGCACAAGATTACAAAATTGATCGACAAGGAATTTTTATTGCTATTGGTGGTGGGATTGTTTTAGATACGGTTGGGCTAGCAGCATCCATTTATAAAAAGTCTGTAGATTATATTAAAATAAATACGACATTAGTTGCGCAGGTTGATGTAGGGGTTGGCATAAAGGCCGCAGTCAATTTCCATGAAAGCAAAAATGAAATCGGTACATATAAATTCCCATTACTATCAATCAACGATCCATCTTTCCTAAAAACATTAAATGATCGAGAAATTCGATGTGGGCTATCTGAAATGATAAAAATGGGAATCATTTTAAATCGTCAACTTTTTGAAATGCTAGAACAGAGATTTCAAAATATCATGCAACACAAATTTGATCTTTCCAAAATGAAACAGATAGATTGCGATATAATTTCAGATTCAATCACTGGCATGGCCGCTCAGTTGCGGCCAAATCTTTATGAAACTGACACAAAGCGACTAGTTGATTTTGGCCACACTCTTAGTCCACAAATAGAAATGACAAGCGTCTATCGTTATAAGCACGGGGAGGCCGTTGCAATTGACATGGCCATCTCTTCTCGGATTGCTTATTTGCTTGGGAAACTAGGTCTGGAAGCATTCGAAAGAATTATTGGCCTATTAACCAACATCGGCCTGCCAATTTTTGACGCTGAGATTTGCACCTTTGATAATTTATGGATGGGGGTGGAAAAAACTATCATTAGAAAAAATGGAGATTTCAACCTGGTGATCCCATTGGATATTGGCCATGCCTCTTTCATTTTTAGTATATCCGATTTTGACCCTGCCATTTTACGACAGGCCATCGCAGATATGAACATTATCTCCAATTGTAAATTAACCTTGGCCTCTAAATATGAAAAAAGGGCTTGCCATCTGGGGAGGTAGTAGCATCTATATCCCCCTTCTATTTGAAGCGCTAGTACAGAGCGAATGTCTTGATTCGTTCCATCTCATTACGCTATTTGGAAGAGATGAAAAAAAATTAAAGTATCTGGTGTCCTTATTGTCACCGCTGGAACACCGCTATGCAGTGAGAATTAATTTTTCTACTACTTTTGAACATTCACTATCATCAGATTACGATATCATTTTTAACCAGATTCGTTTTGGTGGGATAGAAAAGCGCAATCTCGATGAAAAAATTGCAATAAAAAATCAACTGATCGCAGATGAGACGCTAGGAATAGTCGGAATGTCAAATGCCATCCGCGCCATTACGGGTATCACCCCCTATTTTGAGATGCTGTCAGGGAAAAAAAATAGATATCACCTGATTAACTTTACCAACCCCTGTAGCATTATCACGCAATACGCAGTTGCTAGCTTTGGCCTGAACATGATTGGCGTTTGTGACTATCCTCTTGGCCTCAAAAATGCGATTGCCAACTATATGGGTATTGATCAGACAAAGCTGACAATTGACTACTTTGGATTAAATCATATCGCCTCAGTTTGGGATATTTATCTTGATGGCAAATCAATCTATGCGGATTTTGTAAAACATAACCAAGAAACGCCCTTCCGGCCAAAAGCAAAAGATCAAAGTCTTTTTCCTGCGCTGATGATCCCTAATTGGGATATTATCTTCAATCCAGAAATTATAATTGGAAAGCAAAACAAGCAAAGCATAAATCGCGCCCAACTACTTGTTGATATCGAACATGAATTTTATAAAAACATGGATAATAAACGGCCAAGCATATTTCAAGTTCCTCCCATCCTACGAAAAAGATCCAGTGATTGGTACTTACTAGCGGTGGTTCCTCTGATAAAAAATATCCTGGATAGCTCAGGGAATCACATTTTAAATGTATCCTTAAAGAGTGATCCCTTCGCACTGGGTACAAAAGACACTATTGTCGAAACGAACGTGTCTTTTGCTGGGGGAACATTCGAAATAAAAGATTATAGTGCAAAAATTGGCATAGACGAAAGAACCTATCCACACCTAAGACAATTAAAAAAGGCGGAATTATTATTACTGCAAGGGATTCTGGCAAAGGATAAAGATATCATAATGGAGGCCGGTGTAATTAACCCAATGATAAAGGCCCAAAATAAAATTCATTCCTATTTTTCTGAACTAAAAATGAGTGATGAGCTTTTTCGACAAATTTTTTAAGGAGACCGTAGTGAAGAAAATTGATGTCTTAGTAGTCGGAGGAGTGGGGATCGACCAGATCATAAAGATCAACACCTTCCCGATTCAATATCAAGATGCTCTATTGGTTGGCCCGATAAAAGAATATGTGGCGCATACAGGTAATGGAGTAGTACGCGGTTGTCATTTTCTGGGAATGCGCACCCATCTTTTAGATCTTATTGGAGATGATTGGGGGGGAGATTTGATCAAAAAAGATTTTGAAAAGGCCCAAATTCCATTTTCCTATTGCCTCACCTCGGCCGGCACAAAAAGAAGTGTTAATTTTGTCGATAAGAAAGGTCAAAGAATGTCGTTTTATGATCCACGTCATAGTGAAGTTGAGTCAGCGGCCCTCGAACAATATTTAAATCTATTATTGCCAGATACTGCGCATGTTCATCTTTCTATCATGGATTATGTCAAACAAACCTTCAAAACAATCAAAGCTTTTAGCGGTTCTACTTCTACCGATCTTCATGATTGGGATGGAAAAAACAATTATCATCGAGACTTTGCCTACTTCGCTGATATTGTTTTTTTGAGTGACGTCAGAATCTCGAACAAACGAAAGGCGATTATTTTAGATATTTTTAATAATGGGATAGCAAAATATATTATTATTATGGCCGGTAAAGATGGTGCCTATCTTTCCGTGCGAGATGGCATTTTATTGCAACACTTTCCGGCCATTGATATTGGAAAAGATATTATCGATACCAACGGGGCAGGAGATGCCTTTGTCGCAAGCTTCCTGTATGGCCACTGTCACAAACAACCAATAGAAAGATGCATGTTGTTTGGGAATATTTCTGGAGCATATGCCTGCACCAGTGAAGGCACACATCAATTTCCAATCAACGAACAGACCCTTTTAAAATTTTGATAACTACTACTTAATGCCCAGGACTACTATAAAATAAATCAGGCATTTTAGTCTTTAGTCAAATAGGTCTTTTCGATTAGGCATTTCAGATTTTATTTGTGGTTTTTCGTTGAGGATTTTTTGCCAATATGGATAGCGACTGCCATATTTCTCTTTAAGTTTATCTCCACTCATTCGCATAACATATTCGTCTTCTCCCATCGGGCCAGCAAAATCCTCAAAACCATATTTACTAAATGCGCGCTTCCCGATGGCATCGGTATGAATGTAAACACCAACTTCTTCACCCTTTGAAAGATAGGCCTTATCTATAAATGTTCCAATCTCTATCATAATATCCGCGAAAGTTTTGTCTTGTGTTTCATTAAATTTTAGCGATAACGCGCGCCCAATTTCAATTTTATTTTTTTCTGGCACAGAGATTTGCGCATGTCGTTCAAGAGGAAGTAAAAAATCAATACCATCCCCTCGATAAATCCGAATAAACTCCTCCAACCACCCATCATCGTTTTCTACCTGAAAAAAAATCATTCGATCAATCTCTAATGTTTTTTCAGAGTCCATGATCCACTTCAGGCGATTTTCTGAAAAATTTCTTCTAAATCGGTATTCATTTAGTAAAATTGCAAATATCGCAGAAATATTATTATACGCATTTTCCTGTGGCCCAAATTGAACAATATCACTAAATGCAAGCTCCTGACTTAATTCTTTCCATATTCCCGGATGAAGAAATGCCATAGTTTCTCCATCCATATTACCAAACTTTAGACACCGATCTTTAAATATGGCCGGTACCTTATCCTTTGTTATTTGTCCGCTGCGAAATTTGCTCATTGTTATCAATTGGGCCAGGCGTTTCATAATCGTCTGAGAAGAAAGACCTTTATTGATTGTAATAATAGGTATTTGAGGAAATTCATTTTTTATCACAACCTTTTCGTAAGTTCCAAAAGGGCGCAAAGAAAAAGATAAATACTCATTGGCATAGTGTTCCCAAAAAGTACGTCTTGTTGTTTTATATGATTCTACCGAATCTTTTTCTAATGCTTCAAAAAAAAACGTTTTTAGATTAGTGTTAATCGGGTATTCTCGTGGATTCAGAAAAGATTTTTCAAGAAGATTGATGGCCGCATCTCTACAAGCGTGATTACCAACAAAAGCATCCGACATTTGCGCAGGAATACGCTTACCGAGAGTCGCACAACCACAAAAGACACAAGCAACGAAAACAATAAGCAAAACCTTCATATAATTAATCTAGCTTTTTATTAAACAAACTTACGCGCATGTAGCGTAAATAACTTCTCGGCAAAACGCCAAGATTGCTTAACTACATGATCAAATTGTTGATCATTTCGATTGGTAAGATATTTTATCGTTGCTCCAACAATATAGGTATGTAGATCTTCTGCCAATTCCGGGATGTTGTTTTGAAAAGGAAAATGCTCACTTCCGATATCTTCACGAATCAATCGCTCCACTCTTTTTTGGGCAACGCGAGTAACCTCTTGATTGAATTTTGCCATATCACTTCTTCGCGAGCAAAGATGATAATAATATGCCCAAAAACTACTTTCATCAGGAAAATCACGGCCCCAATTAAGAGTCCCCAGTATATATTGGTGAATCATAACCACATTAGATTCTTTTGCAACATTGGAAATATAGTTGCTGATATATTCCTGGGCCCGCTTCCCTACATAAGCAATCCCTTCATCTAAAAGCGTGTTAGTGCCTTTGGCAAAGTAGTAGTGTACTAGGTAATAACTAAGACCAACTTCATCGGCCACTTTTTGGTATGTAACACTATCAATACCTTCTTTATAAGCAAGCCGTATTAGACCGGCCAAGATTTTTTGCTTTGCTTCAAGTGACTTATTTGTTTTAACCATACAACTAGCATTATATATGTAATTATTTCAATTTTAAATAAAAATATTTATAATCCTCCAAGCTGTGCTATAAATTACAAGATTCAACAAACCAAACAAAAAGGAGAGGAAAAAATGATTAAATTATTAATTGGAATTATTCTGATTGGGTCTATCTCTTATGCTGCTGATTATTGCACACCATGCATTTTAGAAAAAATCTATCTTAATGGCGAAGAAATCGACGGATACTCTTTTTCAATAATCCAATCAGTTTGTAACGGAGATCCAAGGTACGGATGCCCTGGTGGATACCATCAAGAACGTAGTACACTCCGCTATTCATCTTTAAATGAGTGTTTAAATGGTATGTATCATGCCGAGTGCTCTGATCAATCCAACAAACCACCTTTTTCAACAGATCATTAGAATGGCCAAACTTTGAAATACTTTAAACAATAACCAGGAGATTATCTATGAAATCACTTCTATCATTTTTAATACTTATTATGATGAATTATGCGGTTGACGCCGCGGAATATGATGACCGCAATTGTAATATTTTTGTCGTAAGCGCCGGCAATATTATCACTGGTAGTAGTGGAAATTTTCTTAGCGCCACGATAGCAGTTTCAAAAGATCTGATTGCAAAACATTATAAAAACTATCAAGTAAAGATTGTCGGAAACGAAACTTCTACACCAGACGATATAGTTGATGTGGGAAATTTTTTGCTCTTTTTTTTCGATAAATATACCGAGGGTATTGAATATCATGGTAATTCGGCAAACATAAAGACATACATCACTAACGGAATTGATCATCTTTTTGATAATAATGACAATGTTTGGTTGGTTCGAGAACATAACTGGCAATATACAAACCAACACTGCGAATACAATTAATTCACTGCCCTAGATTATAAACATCCTTTCAGTTGTCGAGCACGATGGCGTGCTCGACAACTCTATGACAACTTTTTTTCCACAATCAAGAACATCCCGTAGTGGAACCACAACTATCGCACTTAAGACAAGATCCATTGCGCACAAGCGTTAATGCACCACACTCAGGGCATGAGTCTCCCTCATAGCCTTTTAGTTTTGCTGTCTGCCGTTTTTTCTGTTCTACGGCCATCTTGGAATCACTCTCAAAACTAAAAACTTTGTGGACACTCACTGCCGGTACCGCAGAAGTCGAACCATCCGCATGCAAGGCCGCTTCTCCCTGTTCAATCAACGCGAGCAATGGTTCTTCCGCCACTTCTCCTTGCACTGTATCTGCCTTCAAATCATCTGGCTTGACATGTACTAGATCATAGCGGCCCAGATAATTCATTCCAATATCGCGGAAAATATAATCAATTACGGAGGTAGTCATTTTAATATTGTCATGCCCCATCACCATTCCATTTGGTTCAAAGCGAGTAAAAGTAAAAGCATCCACAAATTCTTCCAGCGGAACTCCATATTGTAGTCCCAGGGAAATAGCGATAGAAAAACAATTCATTAGTGAGCGATAGGCCGCCCCCTCTTTGTGCATATCAATAAAAATTTCACCAAGATCACCGCCTTCATACTCCCCGGTACGCAAGTAAATTTTATGGCCAGCAATGGTGGCCTTTTGAGTGTAGCCCAAGCGTTTACTTGGTAGCGGCCGCCTCTTGGAAATTTCTTTGTAGACAATTTTTTCCACCACTTTCTGAGCGACTGTTGCTACTTTATCCGGAGTACTCATCTCCTCCGCATTCTCCAACAAATCGGCCAACCCAAAATCTTCAAAGGCCTGTGCATTAAGTGGCTGAGACAACTTTGAACCGTCACGATAAATTGCATTGGCCTTGGTCATTAGTTGCCAAGATAATTTATAGGCGTGAGCAACATCTTCAACTGTACTTTCAGCAGGCATATTTATTGTCTTCGAAATAGCACCTGAAATATATGGCTGAACAGCGGCCATCATTTTTATGTGGCCTTCAGCAGAAATAACGCGCGTACCATAACGTCCACATTTACTGGCACAATCAAACACGGCCAGATGCTCATCTTTTAATCCCGGAGCTCCTTCCAACGTCATTGTTCCGCAAACGTAGTCATTGGCCAAGCGAATATCTTCTGCGTTAAATCCCATCTCGTTTAATACATTTAAATTTGGATCATTTATCTTTTCTTCGGAAAGCTTTAGTGTCTCTCTTAAAAATTTATCACCTAATACGAAGCGAGAAAAAGAAAAGGTAATATCGAAGGCACTAAACAGTCCGGCCTCGATACTACTAATTGTTTTCTCATCTAGGCCTTTTTTAAAGAGGATATCTTTATTAATAGTTGGACATCCAACAAATGTTCCTCTGCCTATCGCGTGTTTTACAATGGCGTCAATTTCATCTTTTTTATATCCCAACTTGATGAGGGCGGCCGGAACCGATTGGTTAATTATTTTAAAATATCCTCCACCGGCCAACTTCTTAAATTTTACCAACGAAAAATCTGGTTCAATTCCCGTAGTATCGCAATCCATAACTAGGCCAATCGTTCCAGTGGGTGCCACTACCGTGGTCTGTGCATTTCTAAATCCATGCTCTGTCCCTAGAGAGAGGGCATCATCCCAGGCCTTTTTGGCCGCGGCCACTAGATATTTATCTACAAACTTATCATTTAGTACTACAGGGGCAATGGTTAGTTGTTCATAAACACGACGCTCTCCGTAGGTGGCACGGCGATGATTTCTAATTACTCGCAGCATATCCTCTTTATTGCGCTTAAAGGCCTCAAAGGGGCCATGTTCGGCGGCCAAGATGGCCGATGTTTTATACGCAGTTCCTCCCATAATTGAAGAGATGGCGGCCGCAATGTTTCTTCCTTCGTCTGAATCATAAGGAATTCCCATTACCATCAAAAGTGCACCAATATTGGCAAACCCCAAACCGAGAGTTCGATAATCAAAAGAACGCTTGGCTATTTCCTCCGAAGGAAACTGTGCCATTAAAACTGAAATTTCCAATACCACCGTCCACAACTCACAGGCGTGAATAAACTTTTCAACATCAAACATAGAAGTAACGGGATCTAAAAACCGCATCAAATTCAGCGAGGCCAAATTACAAGCTGTATCGTCCAAAAACATATATTCAGAACAAGGATTGGAAGCATTAATACGCCCATCTTTTGGACAGGTGTGCCACTCGTTAATCGTGTCGTCAAATTGCAAACCAGGATCAGCACAATTCCAGGCGGCCAGGTTAATTTTATTCCATAAATCGCGGGCCTTAACTTTTTTATAAACCTTCTTATCAATACGATTGATCAGTTCAAAGTCTTCGTCGCGTTCAAGTTTCTGAAAAAAGCTGTTGGGAATACGCACCGAATTATTAGAATTCTGGCCTGTCACAGTACTATAGGCCTCGGAATTCCAATCCGTGTTAAACTCTTCAAAATCAATTTGAGTAATTCCTTGTTGTGCTAACTCAATCACCCGAGAAATATACTTCATTGGTACATGATCGCGATTGGCGGCAGCGATGGCCTTCTTTAGCTGCGAGTTAGTCTTTGTAGAAAAGCGAGCATCTCCCGATCCCTCTACACTTAGTGCTTCTGCAATATTTACTAGATGCTTTTTGCAAACCTTTGACCCAGTTACTAGGGCGGCCACCTTGCGCTCTTCTTTTGTTTTCCAATCAACAAACTCCTCAATGTCAGGATGGTCTAGATCTAAAGTTACCATTTTGGCAGCTCGTCTAGTCGTTCCACCGGATTTGATGGAACCGGCCGCTCGATCTCCAATTTTCAAAAAGGACATCAATCCGGAAGAGGCGCCGCCTCCCGATAATTTTTCTCCCTCTCCCCTTATAGAGGAAAAATTGGTTCCTGTTCCCGAGCCATATTTAAAAAGACGCGCCTCGCGCATCCACAAATCCATAATTCCACCCGGATTTACCAAGTCATCCTTAATAGATTGAATAAAGCAAGCATGTGGTTGAGGTCGCTCATAAGCAGAAGAAGATTTTTTTAACTTTTTAGTTTTTGGGTCTACAAAAAAATGGCCCTGTGGTTTTCCAGAAATTCCATACGCCGAATGTAGTCCTGTATTAAACCACTGTGGAGAATTTGGAGCGGCCATCTGATTGGCCAACATGAATTCAATCTCCGCTTGAAAACTATCAGCATCATCTTTACTATCAAAATAGTTATACTGTTCCCCCCAAATTCTCCAACAGCCGGCCAAGCGAGAAAAAACTTGCCGACTATCCGTTTCACCGCCCAAAAGTGGTTGGCCATGTTCATCTAAAATGGCCCGCCCATTTTCATCAACTTTAGGAACTCCAGTTCTTCTGAAATATTTTTGAGCTATAATGTCGGCAGCTACCTGCGACCAAAAGTGGGGAACCACCACCTCTTGTGAGTTCTTTCCAGAACCATCAAGTTGTTTTACTTCACTAGTTCTTTTTTCAAATTTGATTCCTTCGTAAGATGATTTTCCTTTTGTCGTCAAAATGCGCCGAACTTTCATTACTAGATCTCCTTTCCTTTAATTTTTGGGTGGCGTCCAAGCTACCACGAAATATTTTAAGTAAAAAATTCAAGTTTTTGATTAATGCTTATACAATTTATAAAAACGCAAGGCCTTTTCTTAGTCAACCAAAAAGGCGCCGGGCATACAATATATTGGGGTGTCGCCTGCCAAAACTCTGACAGCACACTAGATATTGTGCTTAATCCTTGGCGTTTTTTTCAAAAAAATCTTACGGCCAGTAAAAAAGGTTGACGAAGCAATACCATAGCTTCACGGTCAGAGAAAAAATATGAAGTGGTAATTACCAAAGAAAAAACATTATAATGTTGCGATGAAATTGATCTCTCCCTTCTTTGTATGGCCTTTTCTTTTTGCTCTAAATATACAGGCAGAAGAAAAATTTCGGCCCTACATGTTAGACCACCAATACGACGGTTGCCCCACCAACTCTCATTGCACAAAGGAGTATGGTGTGGCCAACAACGCCTGGAGAAAAATCATATCGCAGAAGTCTTCCAAACACGCCGCAAACAGTATCGCCAATGAACAGATAAAAACCAAGGGCCTTCCTTGGAATATATGGGCGACTAATGAAATAAAAAATGCTCCGCTTTCTGCCAGCTGGGATTCCCCTTGTCTTAGACATCGCCCAAGCGAAACCAATCCACAAACATATCAAGCAAGCGTTATCGTTAAAAACAGCAACTCACTAGTCTCCCTTCCTGGAGCTATTGCAGAAATTGCCCTGGCCAAATTTACTCATGAAGAAGCACTATTTATAATTCCTCGCGGGGAAGTACCGGCCTATATGGACAATCGCGGAATGGTCTTTCTTATGGAAGAAGGTGGAAACTATTACGCCTTGAAAAGCAAACTATCTGGCGAAATAGAGCTAACTACTTTTCTCTCACAGGCCCCCGCACCAATAGAGGCCCAATGCCCAGAAGATTTGAAAGAGCATTTTATCAAAAAAAGAGACAATCTTAAAAATCTATACTCTGAATATTTTTGTAAAAACATTTGGAACATCGATAGTAAAACCTACATCACTACCGTTTTTGGTTGGAGCTGTTTATGAAAATTTGCAGCTTCAATGTTGAAAATCTATTTTTGCACAATGCGCTGGCAAAAATCCCAAGTGCTTCTCAATATGAAAAGTCTGCTGAAAAATTGGAAGCATTGGCCAAAACAATGCAAATGATTAATGCCGACATTTTCATGCTTTCCGAAATTGGTGGTATTTATTCCCTCGAACTTTTTAACACTAAGTATTTAAACAATGAGTATGTGCCCTCCCTCATCCCCGGCAACTCTGAACGTGGAATTGAACTTGCCTACCTCATAAAAAAAAAATTTAAGTTCTTTTGGCAGCACAAAACGCACAAGGATCGCAATATTAATTTTGATCCCAGCATCAAGTACACTTTTTCACGAGATGTTGCCGAATTGCGCCTATACCCTACCTCTCCCGATCTTCCCAACAGTCGGCCAATTATGATCCTGCTACTGGTTCATCTTAAATCACAATTAGATTCCACTGGCCCGGCAATAAACCAAATAGATCGTGGAGGGAAATTGCGCCGAACCGCTGAAGCACAAACTTTAATGGAAATATATAAAGAATTGGTTGATGAATTCAACAATCCTTCTCGCTCCAGCAATTTACCAGAGGTACCTATCTGTATGGCCGGAGACTTCAATGGCAACGCTCAAAGAAAAACTTGTGACTCTGAATTTGCGACAATCTATAAAGAAAATTCCCTCGCTGATCTACTAGAACTAATACAAATCCCAATAGAGCAACGCATTTCTCTGACCTATTTTGTTGATGCCACTAAATTCCTAAATCAGTTTGATTACTTTTTTGTCCCTCTGTCCCTTCTGCAAGAAATTGTTAGATCTGAGTCTGGAGTGGCCGCGCAGATAGATGTGAATGGACTGCGGGTGGAAAATATCTCCGTCTCCAGCGAAGAAATTAAGCGCAAACTACCTTCTGATCATTTCCCTATAGTACTCACCCTGCGAAATTTCTGAACAAAAAATTAAATCCGGCAAAATTATTAGTTTGACTAAAACCAGGCCACCTTAGAAAATTTAGCTGTATGAATTCAATGGTAGAATTCATTAACTCTAAGCAGGATGCTTCATTTATGATTAGATTTATTATTCTCGCTCTTTTGAGTCTGTTTTTTACTTCTTCTCTTTTTGCCCAAACGGCAAAAGAGGGGTATTACATTTATGACAAAGAACACCGCTACTTAAAAATCTTCAATTCTCGACCTGAGATGATTATTGATCTCGTTAGCTCTCAGGGATATGAATTATATGGGCCAGATGGACTAGGTGTTTGGCTTAAGTCCTTCAAGGGGCTTCGCTACAACTCTCTAGCGGAGGCAAACAGAAAAAATAATTCCGAGCGTGGTGCTCTGGCCGATTATCAAACCCCTGAGCAAATTGGCGAACAACTTAAAATGTTGCAAGAAAAATATCCTGAAATAATTTCTCTAACTTCCATTGGAAAATCTGTTTTGGGCCGCCCAATCTGGGCAGTAAAAATATCCGATAACGCCGGCCAAGATGAGATTGAGCCAGAATTTAAATATATCGCCAATATGCATGGTGATGAAATTGTCGGGCGCGAACTTCTTGTAAAATTAATTGCCGACTTGGCCATGGCCTACTACGATAACAATGAGCGAATAATCTCTCTGATTAACAATACTGAGATTTATCTCCTTCCTTCTATCAATCCAGACGGCAATGCTAAGCGCCAGCGAGGTAACGCTAATTATAGAGATCTAAATCGCAGCTTTCCGGACTTCACTACCTCCGACAATCAAAACATTTCTGGTTCCAGGCCGGCCGAAACCGTGGCCGTAATGAATTTTCAAAAGGAACGCAATTTTGCCCTATCTGCTAACTTTCACGATGGCGCCGTCGTTGTAAACTATCCTTGGGATACGAAAGGTGGGGATTTCCAATTCCAAAATCTAATTGTGGATCTCTCTGCCGAGTATGCTCGAAATAATTCGGACATGAGAGGCTCGGGAGAGTTTAACGACGGTATCACCAACGGTTATGACTGGTATGAGGTTAATGGCGGAATGCAAGACTGGAGCTACTATTGGCACGGTGACATGCAGATCACTCTGGAATTTTCCCTAATAAAGTGGCCGAGAATAACTGAAATTTCTCGCCAATACAATCTTAACAAAGAATCTATGATCCAGTACATGAGGCGAATTCATCAAGGGGCCGGGGTTTACTTCGCAGATAATCAACTCTCCGGCGCAATCACAATATATAAGAAAATAGACGCCAACAAAAATGAACTTATTAGTTCCTTTGGTTTTTCGCATGGTGAATTTTATAAAGTTCTTGATGAAGGGGAATATCTATTTGAGATAAAAACAACATCGAAAGAAACTAATCGCTCTGTAAATGTAGTCGTAAAAAATGAACTACAAGAAAATAATGGAAATTATATCTTCATCAACTAACGACTATTTAGACTCCACTCAGTTTTACATCTACTTAAAATAACGTCTCTTTGCAACTTGCCGCTATAAATTTAAAAATGGCGGCCAATTTTACTCAAGAAAATTAAAAAAAATGCCGAAAGATTTGTAGTTGACGGTTTGGTTTAAGATCGCTGTCATAAACGGCCTATTCCAAAGGATGATCTATGGGAAAATCAATAAACCTCTTGGCACTGATGATTTTAGTATTATCAACCGCTTGCTCGGGCCTTAAGCGGCCAGAATCAATAAGTGAGAAAATGGCCAGATATACTCCTCACGAGGCCATAAGTAATCGAGTCCCTGAAATGGCAGTGTTCACCGAAAGCGATATTTTTAAGCAAAACGACAACAACGCAACAAGCACCACCGGGCGAGGCCCCGCATCAATCAAAGAACCAACCGGCCGTCCATCACCTGATGATAGTGAAGATTTAAATTACTCTAACAAGCGCCTCTATTTTCTTGCACTGCTTTCCCAATATGATGCCTTATCTATATATTCTAAACAACGCCCACCAAAAGTTGATCTCTGTCCAAATTTTCATAACTCCTTACTAGATTATAAGGATAGTGGCAAAAATGTGGCGAGGGCCGCAGGACCTAATGCCATCTGGTGGGGAAAATACACAAAGATACTCTCATCTGTCCCTCGCACAAATAGCGAGCAGCTAGTGGCCCTTTACCCCGAATTGGCCCTGCCCATAAACGGCGACAGTATTCGCCCACGAGTAATCGATATCGCCCATGATCATTTGGCCACAAATGGCCAGACGGCCATCATTCAACAGGCCATAGATCTGCATATCCTTAAGCTACATAGAGAATTAGATGAATTGTGCGAAACTGGTACTAGCTCAAATTACTTTACCTTCGAAAATTTGTATAGCTATGTAAAACAACATCCAGAATTTGAAAAATCTCCTTCTAGCTTGAAAGTACTTTTTAAAACAACCGTTTTTGCCAATTTAGTACTGATTGATTCCATAACACATACCACCAAGGAAGAATTGAAAAGTGGACGAGGGATTGCTTCAAACAACAATGAAGCTCCATATGACACTCGCTATGTAAACGAACTGGTTAACAGATTCAACATCCATTGGACATATAATTACCTTGATGATTTGGTGAAAATCAGAAGACAAAACTAAATTGTATCGGAAGGCAACGCGCTAACTTCTTTACTTAAAAACGTAAAGCCTATTACGAGAAGAAAGTAGTGACAATTTATCATCGGCAACGTCCACTTCTCCCAAAATTGAAGAAGAGGCATGCCCCAGATCAAATGCCTCAAGAGGGCCCAATGTATTAATATCCACCAACCAAATCCTGCTCCCAACGGAAGGAACCAGCAAACCATTTTTCCATTTCTTAATTTTTCCAATGGGAAGGTCTGTTATTTTTTTCTCTTTAACCGTGTTAAATAATCCATCAACCACCACAATGGAACCATCCATCGTACCAAAAATTAAGTTATCATTTTGGACAAGAGGACTTCGATTTGCCACAATTTCCAACTTGCGCTCAGTATTTCCAGTTTCCGGGGAAAGAACCGTGACCTGGCCAGAGATGGAACCAATAATTAATTTGCCAGCAAAAAAAGTCGGAGTCATGTCAACATCAATAAACTTAGACCCTGAAACAATTTTTTTCTCCCATAGCAAAACACCATCCTCAATAGAAAAAGCACATACTGATCCATCTGCAAAACCAGCAAAAAGTTTATTGTCTATTACTGTAGGGCGCGAGGCCATTTGAATTGTCGTCAAATATGGAACCGAGCGCTTATAGGCCCATAAAATTTTTCCTGTAGTAGCATCCATTGCCACGATCTTATGATTGCGCAGTTGAAAAAAAAGCATTCCCTTGTAAACAGATCCCTCTGACTCAAAGGCCGATTCCAAATCTACCCGATACTTTAATTCTCCAGTTAAATAGTGCCGAGCAAAAAGACTCCCGTTACTGTTTCCATAAATTACACTATCTTTATAAATGATTGGCCTTGACGGAAAATCGCCACCCTCTTCACGGGCCCAGACGACTCGACCATTTTCTAAATCGTAGGCCATCATCTGGCCACCATTATGCCCAACATACAGAATATCTTTGTACGAAAGTGGCGAGTTTGTCGCAATAGGGAGATTGCCCGCTTCATAATCAGGATCATTGTTTTTTATCCAAAGCAGATCAAAATTACTCTTGGTTTTCCGCTCGGCCGTCAAAGCAAGATCAGAAGACTTTTGCACCTGTTTAAAGGCCGAACAAGATATTAGCGAGGTGAGAAAAAATCCCAAACAGGCCAAGGTGGAAATTATTTTTTCAAAATTATTCATCTGATTACTTCACTGCTTTTTTGTTAATTTCATCCAAAATGAGCTTACCAACTTTGGCAAATTCGTCTTGATTGAAATGGCCTACCAAATATTCCAAATTAACTTTGGCCTTTTCCATATTTCCAATATTGTAATAAAGTCTTCCTAGATCCAAATACGTTTTACTCTCCAATAATTTAACCGCAGAAGTTTGCAACCCCTCTAGAAGCGAAATCGCTTCCGCTGTCTTGCCTAAATCTTCATAAATAGCGGCCAATCTCACTGAAAGAAAATAATTAGTGTAGGCGTTATTTTTAGCGTATTTCTCATGGCCTCTCTTTGCTATCAGCAGTGCCTGATCTAAATTATTTTTTTCCACCAAAAGATCGGCCGTTTCCGCAGTAATGGCAATTCCCCCATCATAATTTTTGATCTTTTCCTGGAGCGCATTAAAGCTTCCAACCAACTTATCTGCATCACTTTTTCCATCTTTAAAATCCTGTAAGGACGATTTCGTATAATCGAAAATAATCTTATCCATCTCAGAAGCGACGCTTGCCTTATATTTAGAGTAAAGGCCATATCCAACAACAGATAGCATTAAGAGCCCAACGAAAGTAATAAAGGCAACTCGATATTTGACGATGAATTCACCTAATCCGGTTTCACGAGCAACAACATCTAACTCAGTAACTGTTTTTTTGGCGGTACTATTATCCATAAAAAAGACTCTCCGATGTGAATAAATGAAAAAAGCAAATTCTATACTGTAAAACTTGGGAAATCCCATGAATTCTAAATATCAAAACTCACGTTGTCAAAAATATAGTAGTTAGGTAAGATATAATCTATTGATATCGAACTCGAACATCAAACAAGGACGTCCAAATGTTACGATTCCTCCTAACTACCGCGTTAGCAATACTAATTTCCTCAAATCTCTGGGCCACCAATCGAATCGCTCGACTCGGAATTGGCATGAGCAACCAACTTAGCAACGGACTAAGTGCTGTTTCGTTTAAAATTCAAAAATCGGAGATGCTGGCCATCGGAGGCCTTTTGGGATTTAGTACCCAAGAATTCGGCGGTGGCTATGGGGCCGGACTAAAGTTGTATAAAATCATCTTCGACGAACCTAACCTTACCTTTTACTCGTCCGGACTGGCCTCTATCTTGAACTATAAAACAGGTAGTAGCGCTGACGGAGACCTCGGCTTTCAATTTGATGTTACCCTCGGAACTGAATTTAGCTTTACCGGCCTAAACAGTTTGGGCCTAAGCTTCGAATTTGGCCTATCCGCCAACCAGTTAAATAAATTTGTGGTCGAAACAGTTGGTTACCATTTCGTCGTGGCCGGGATCCACTTTTACTTATAACTATGAGGCCATCCACTACGCGGCCAATATTACTGCTTGCTATTTTACTGCTACTCTTTGCCGGGAAGCTTCTCGGTCAAATTGTCCCGGGAGGATATGATTTTGATATGCAAGAAGACGATATGGGAGTTGGCAGCGATATTTTTGATGACTTCAATGATAACTTAGAAGAGACACAAATTTTAGAAGATGAACAGTTCTATCACAACGGCCGCTTTTACTCCTTTGCTGTTTCTCTCGGGATTACCGACTTTGATGGTAATCGTGGACTGGCCTATGAAAATGAACACCCCTCTTACGGAATGAACATTAACTACTTTTTAGATTTTCAATCCTCTTTTGCTTTGGGCATAGAGTTTTCGAGACACCATTTTTTTTTAGAAGAGGCGGTGTTGCGACACGGAAATCCCAAAACCAATCAAGGAGTCGGCCTGGTAGAAGTCGATATGTTGCGTGCTTATTTTTCTAACCGCTATTATTTTAATACCGCCAACTTGGGCACGGCCATCACCTATTCTAATCCATACCTTACCGCACGCTTTGAATATTGGTATCTTTCTAACGAATTTGTCGATCAATCTAAGGAACCAGACGATAACGGGGGAGGCATTGGTGTGGGCCTGGGCGGAGGGTTGGAATTTCCGATAAAGCTAAAAGAATCATATATCGGAGTAGAATTTCTTATCCATCTAGTAAATTTCCATGACAAATGGAAGGAAGATTATCGGCCACTTGAAGGCCACGATTTTGGCTACGATGATTTGAGTGGAAGTGGTTACTCCACGATGGTTAGCTACGTAATGCATTGGTAATGATTAAAAATTAATCTTTTCCAAACCAAAAAACTCAATGCAATTTGGGCCGGTCAAAAGTCAAAAGAAATAGTTATGGCCGCCGCTAAAAAAGATAAATATCCCAGCGAAGCAATGCCTCTATGTTGTTTTTCTATTCCCGTTAATGTTTCGTGATTTTTATATTTTTGATGTGCAATATATCCTAATATCGGTGCCAATAACATGGCCGGCCCATGAACCCACGCCAGGCGTTCATGCCAATTCAAGCTTCGTTCTTCCTCTGTTTTTTCATCAAAAGTAGGGGCAAAAAGTGCAAAAGAAGCGGCAGTATAATAAAGTGCCCCACTGGCCACTCCCCAAATTAAATGTTCATCCGAAATCTCGCCTTCATCTTCGGCCGTCATCATAGCTCCGGTCATTGCCGCCAATGCCGCATAGGCGGTATATTTATGCATTTTTAGCATCCATATTCGCTTCTCGGTTTTTTTCCGCAACATCTCATAATTTTCAGAATCGGCCAAAGGTACTACCGCCAAATCACTCAGAGATATATCCTTTGGTATCTCCGCTAAAATTTCTCCCCAGATAAAAAGCACTGATAACACCATTAATATTCGCTTGCCCATGCGGATGCTATCGTCAAAAAACAGTACAAGCTTGAGTGAATTTTTGGCCAATCTTTAGAACAAAGATTGGCCCTAAAATTTTTGTTGGTATTATTAAAAACTAAAAAGGTACATCATCTGCGGTATAGTTGGCGTTGGCAGATATATTGTATTCTTCTTCCTGGGTTGTCGGAGCTGGAGACTGTTCAGGGGCCCCATTTTTATAATTATTTGGTGCCGCTGCATTTGTGGATGTGTTGGCCGAAGTCTGTGCTCCAATAAATTGAACATTAGTTGCGTTAATTTCTGTAGTATATCGTTTCGTTCCGTCCGGCCCGTCCCAAGATCTTGTTTGCAATTTCCCCTCAATAAACGCTTGACGGCCTTTGGCCAAATATTGATTACAAACCTCACCCATTTTTCCCCAAACCACAATTCTATGCCACTCTGTTTTTTCTTGTTTCTGGCCGCTCTTATCGGTCCAGGTTTCGGAGGTGGCCAATGAAAAATGGCATACTGCCTGGCCAGATTGTGTGTATTTAAGTTCCGGTGCCTGTCCAAGTCTTCCAAGTACAATTACTTTGTTAACGCTCATAGATTCTCTCCTTTTGAAAAGTACAACGTATAATTTATTTCACCCTTTTTGAAGTTTTTTTATGGGTTATTTCTTTGTTGGTTTGCTATGAAAACTAATTGAGAAAAAAGAATAACTAACTAATGAAAATCATTTATTGATTCTATTATCTTAGATTTTTTTTGGCGCTGGAGAAGCTTTTTCTTTCTCCGTCGATGTAGATTCTGGACGAAGAAGAGGCGTATCATCTATGTCCCTTCCCCAAAACTCATTAACTAAACGCCTAGCAACCCTTACATCTTGCTTATACCAGGCTGCATCGAAGCCACAATATGGGCAAGGAATTTGACGACGATATGCTAAGCGCATCCCAAATTCTAAAATTCCCCAGGAAACAAAAAATATAAAGAAAGATTTTTCTTCCATAATTGGATATAGTACCCACATTAAAAATGTGGTAGCAACCGCAATTTGAACGTAATTTATCCAACTTAAGCGATATGAATAAACCAGCGCACGTTCACTACGACACAATGGGCAAAAAAAATTCATTTTGGGATTTTTATACTTATAAACCCGCCGCTCAAGCGGCCTTAATTTTTCTGATCGATTTTGCGCCACACTCATCTAAAAAAAACTCCTTATTCCGCCCCTACTACCTTACTACACTACATTCTAGCAAATTTATCAAAGGCAATGTATATGGATAACTTTTCCGCTAATAAAAAAGGCCCTGGACCCCCCTCGAGATCCAGGGTAGATATGTCACTTGTGGATAAATTTTTGACGTGACAGTTGGAAAGGATTTGCCGAGGCATCAGACGATCCACCTCCATGGTTCAGCTGGCCAAGGAGCTACTTTTATACTTTCAATCTTTGTACCATAAAAATAACTGACCACTTCCGGCCATTTCAACTAATTACCTGAATAATTTGACTGCCCTTTAAGTCTCCAGTAGCATTGAGTCACCGGCAAATTTTTCCCGTGGTTACTCTTGGCCACGCTCCCACGGCGGTAGGTATTTATGAGGTTATCGTGCTGCGTTTTTTCCACCTAACTATGCGAAAAAAATTTCTTCGCTCCCAGCGAGGACAACTCAGTATTTTCATGGCCACCTCCACTCTTGTGTTAATTGCTTTTTTGGCCTTTGTGATCAATGTCGGTCTCTTCGTAAAGGCAAAAATCAATTTACAAAATGCCGTTGATGCGGCCGCCTGGTCTGGCGCGGCAGTACAGGCCAGACAGTTAACCGATATTGCATATCTTAATTGGGAGTTGCGTAATACCTACAAAGAATGGATGTACAAATATTATGTTTTAGGCCAAATCTCCATGCCAAAAATCTGGCCAACTAATCTCAACAATCGCACCTCGCGCTACATGCAACCCCATCCAACAAATATGAGTTTTCGACTAAATCCTTTTTGGAAAGAGGGATCTGGCGGTAATAACTATCGGCCCGAAGAGGTTGATAAATATAATGCTCCTTCGACATGCATTAGCTTTAAAGCGGCCAACAATATTTGCGAAACCTACGGGGTACCAGGGATTCCACGTTTTGAAATTGTCGGCATGGCCGGACTTAGTGAGCATAATGAGGCGTTTTTAAATCAAATTGTTAAGGCCAAGCAAGATGACTGCTCCATGCGAACTATTTTGAATTTCTCAACGGCGATAGCATGGGTTTATGGAACTGGAACCACACAAACGATTCCGGGGCAACCCGATGTTGCTACAGGAAATGTGGGCTCTTGGATTCAAGCGCTAGAGTTAGCACTACGCATACGAAATCTAGAAATGATTGTCAATCGACCTGCTATCTCGGAAGGAATCTGCACCAGTGGAGAGGGGGGATGCCTTACTATCACCGAACTCAACAATATGCATCATAAACTTCCGCTGGATGAGAGGCCGGTCAAGGCCTTTTTAAGCGCCTATCGCAACTTGGGCGGAGATGAAAATAACGATCTTAAGCAAACCTTCAAATTATTTGAACTACCACCTAATGCCGTTCCTCAAAATGCGGAAACCCTTAGCACCTTTTTGATTCCGGAGGATGCTCACATTGGCAACACTCCGACTTTAGCGCGCGTAAAACAATATCTTGATTTGCAAATTATCCCCTTAAATCTGGCAACTTTTTTTACCTCCTTTGTTTCTACCACTAAAAAATTTACCACTCAAAGCGGAAGTCAACGAGATGCTGAAGCGGCCTGTGCCGGATCTAAAACTGCTATCCCTGTCCCCGGATACATCTTTGGCTTTGTCAAAAACCCTGCAACGGCAACTTACTACGCAGTAAAAGGAGAAGCTAAATATCGTGGACTATTTTATCCCTTTGCCGATCCGAAAGGGATTACCATCAAGACCTACGCTTCCGCCAAGCCTTTTGGAGGAAGAATTGGGCCAAGAATTTTTGGTACCGATGTAAATGGCCTCTCCGTTATTCCAAGAACAGAAAATCGTCAATCTTGGTCAGCTCCTTACGTTAGTACTCTAAAAGTTCCTCCTACTGTTACCGAATATACTCCCGGTGATCCCATCCCAATGGATCGCGACTTTTGGTCTCAGGATGACACAACACCAATTGGTGGAGTTCCCGCCAGAACTGGCGATATCTACTTTGCCATTCCTAACCTACTGTATGATTTTCCTGATAACACGATGGATATCTCTTCTCAACTAGGGCCACAAGGGGGTGGAGGTAGAAGACTACAAGGACTTGACCCTATCACGCGCGATACCAATATGGTGGAGGTAAAAGAGTCAGTGGGACTCTATAATCAGAAGCAATTTAGCATGTTTCAAGACGGATTAAATGTGGACCAACTTCAAGTGGCCAACGTCTATGATTATTTAAGCAAGGCCCGTCGCCCGACTAAGTATGAGGCCCTAAACTATATGATTCCAACTTTTGACAATGAAAATGCGAGACTGGATTCATCTTCTGCCGTAATAAATGTTTCGGAAGATCCGGCAAAAATAAAATATAAGCTATATGGCCCAATTATTGGAGATGAAACGTTATATCGCAACGACAGCAAAATTGTAGATATCATTAACAAGCACATTGCCAATAATCTTTCGGCCATCCAAACCTATATGGGAGCACTAAAACGTGTTGCTCAAAAAATCAAAGCTTATGGAGAAACAACACAAGGAGGCGATGCTACTGCCGCCGCTAATATGATCTATGATCTTGATAACGAGCAAGGATTGGTAGGCCAGGCAGATATAGTAAAAGAGTGTCAAAGCATGGCCGGAAAATTCTGGCAACTCTTTGTAGGAAGAAATCGTGCCTCTAACCCCGCCTCCTGCAATATTGAGCCTATTCCTGAAATGGTGACTCAGTATGTAAATAGGGCATCGAGTGAAGCTGACTTTGCTAACTATTACGTTACTAGTTACTACGCCCCAGAAACTCCCGACGAGAATAAAAAACTACTAACGGCATTTATGCCTGGCCCACGTCAAGGTGCAGGCGAAAACGGAGAAAATTTAAGTCCTTTTTTAACCCCTTCCGGAAGGATCTCTCGACGCAATTATTACTCGACTAAACTAGTCTCAATTAAAAAGTTTGTTGAAACCAATGTCCCCTCCGACTCTTATTGGGCCCAGTCAATCTTTTCTAACTCTAGGGTTTTTGGCGATACGCCGAGCGACCAAAATATCTCCACTGACGTCAACAAGCTTAATCCCGACGATTTAGTAGAATTCGGAGAATTATATTTTTAGTAATCGGCCCAAAAATAACTGCTTGATAATTTTCAATGTTTTTAGTTATAATCAGTCAAATATCTTTCATCTTAGTAACTTAAAAAAACGAGGATAACAACGTGAGTAAAAAAACCGCAAAAAAGAAACCGGCAAAAAGCAAAGTTAAAGTTAAAGCTAAGGCCAAAGCAGCACCAGCTAAAAAAACAGCAACAAAAAAGGCCGCTAAAAAAGTGGCGCCCAAAAAAGCACCAAAAAAAGTCACCGCTAAAAAAGCAGCTCCCAAAAAAGCAACAACTAAAGTGGTTGCCAAAAAAAAGGTTCCGGCCAAAAAAATTGCTGCACCCAAGGTAGCAAAAGCAACTCCGGCCAAGAAAAAGGCCCCTTCGGCATCAAAGAAAAAGTCCGACACTCCAAAAGGGAAAAAGGCCGTTAAAATTGAAACACTTCCTACTATTCAAGCACCTCTCAATGATGACCTAGATAATACCGTCGATGATATTTATGATGAAGAAGGAAATGTTTCCATCGATGAAGTTATCGAAGGCGAAGATGGCCTAGAAGAAGATGAGGATCGTCGCTTAGATAGTGACTATAACCCCGATGATGAACAGGATGATGAAGAAAAAGATGGCTATGGATACGGATGGTCATACAATGATGCCTTTGATCGCCCGGAAGATGCTGAGGATGATGAGGCAGATGATGATGAAGAATACGCCAAGGAGACCGATGGTGATGGCGAGGATGATTAGGTTGGCAGCATAATTTTCTGCTTCTAATTTAAGATAGTTTAAGGCCCGATTGATTCGGGCCTTTTTTTCTGGATTAAAATTTAATGGAAATAAGAGATCCCGTGCATGGTTCGATTCATATTAAAGATGAGGAAATTCCCATCATTACAAGCAATTTTTTTCAACGCTTGCGGACAATAAAGCAACTCGGATTTTCTGAATATGTTTATCCAGGAGCAACTCACAATCGCTATCTTCATTCCATCGGCGTTATGAGTATAGGAACTCGTGTTTTTGATAGACTTTTTACTCCCATTTTAGAAAAAAATTCCGGCCAAAGACTAAAGAAAACATTTAAATTAGCATGCCTGCTGCATGACATTGGACATGCTCCACTAAGTCACGCCACCGAATCTGCCATGCCAACAATTTCTGAATTAAAATTGGCCAATAAATATAAATCACTACCTAGCGATCTAAACAGACAGGCAAATCATGAAGATTATACTGTTAAAGCAATTGTCGATAGTTCGCTAACTGAAAAATTTGCTATGTCCTCTGATGCTACTGGTGTTGGGCCACACGCGATTGCTGATTTGATCACTGGCAATACGGACAATTTGGAATATTTCACTATTGATGGCATAAATTATTTCCCCATTTTGCATCAATTAATTTCTAGCGAAATGGACTGTGACCGCATGGATTATTTGCTCCGCGATAGTTATTTTTGCGGGGTTAGTTATGGCAATTTTGATCTCGACTGGATGATAGATAACTTGCGCGTTTGTGTTATAAAAAATGATGCTTTTTTGGGAATTTCTGAACGGGCCGTTGTCACCTTCGATGACTTTCTACTCAGCCGCTTCCATATGTTTTTGCAAGTCTATTTTCACTACCGCTCCGTCTGCTTAGAGCAGCTTTTATTAAAGTACTTTGCCTCCGCTCCCACCGAATACAAAATTCCCGCTGATATTGAACAGTACATCGAGCATGATGATCACTTTTTGATGAAAGTTTTACGCAAAAGTAATAATAAATATGCACAGGCCATCGTTGCTAACAATATACCTCAAAAAATTTATGAATCATTTAGTGAGAAACAACTAGCGCAGCTAGAGATAATTCAAAAATATCTAGAACAGCAAGGCGTCGAATATATTCGCTGTTCCACCTCTGGACGACTATCTAAGTATCAGGGCGAGACTGAGAACTCTCACAAATATTCCATTCATGTCGCTCGTGATCTATATGGGAATGATAAATCTTTGTTTATTGAAATCAATCAAGCAACTGATCTATTTAATAAATTCAGCAAGGCCCACGCTGTTAATCGGCTACACTGCGATTATAATGCATTATCAAATGAAATTAAGCGTGATATTATAAATCTTATAAAATGAAAAAAATTTCCATCTATGTTTTTTTACTACTAAATTTTCTTGGCATTTCTGCCAGCTTCTATCCATCTGAATCTGGCATTAAATATGTTCCCGACGAGACCGTCTTTGCCAACTATTTTCCCAAAGAAAATACCTCTTTAATTTTAACCGACTACTTTAAAACTGGCTTTATCATAAAGAGCTACTTTCACCGCTACCGCATTATTCATAGTTTTAACTCTGCAGATGAACAGATTTTCCGCGTCAGCAAATATTTTTGGGAAAAAAACAAAAAAAATATTGGGATGACGATTTTTTTACGTCAGGCCAAGGATGTGCCAGTCAATATAATTCCCTCTCCTCCTGGCAGTCAATTTGTTGGTAATCGCGCCTACGGCCATTGGAAATTACAGGATTCTGGATTACGCCTGTGGGCCTTTTATAGTGTCTATCAACACTTTCCATCAATGTTAAGCTGGGGAGATTTTCGCCCAGATCAAAAATTTTATAATGAGATGATAATGGCCCAAAAAAATGAAACACCATTTTATGGGACAAATAAAGAATTTGGAACAGAAGGCGCGGTAACACTGCTAAATCTTCCCAAAAAAAATGTCTCAGAGGTTGTTGTTTTGAAGGCCCTTTTAAAAAAACGTCTGCAAAAATTTTTGAGTTTACCACAGGAAATATATGAATGAGTTATTTGATAAATTAATAATACGCGCCATTTTTGTGGCGTTAATTTGTGCACTTATTTTTGCCTATAAATATGCTCACTCCTTCCTCTATCCTTCATCTCGATTACAACTTTTTAAAAGATTTTATCCAACGCAAAATCCGGCACAAACACTACATTTGCTTGCACGAATTATTGGAGTTGGAATAATTTTTTCTAATTTCCATATTTACATGGCCAACGGAATTATTGTCTCGATCTTGGATTTTTTTGTTAAATCTATTGCAACTTTTTTTATCTATCTGGCCTCCATCTATATTATGGAAAGTATCGTTTTATATAATTTTGATTTCTCCGACGAAATACTTAAACGAAAAAATTATGCTTATGCCCTTATTAGCTTTTCTATGTCTATAACTTTGGCAATTATTATTAAAACAATTGCATCGGTATCAAGGGATTCTCTCATCCTGCTTTTTTTCATTTGGCCATTTGCTATCGTAATTATAGGTTTGGCATCTAAGTCATATTCCCTGGTATCGAAACTTCCATTTAATCGCTTGCTCATCCAGGGAAATCTTGCCTTAGCATGCTCTTACTCCGGCTTTTTGTGGGGCTGGACATTAATCATAACCTCTTCCCTTAACAATAGCGTCAATAACTTGTACTGGTACTCCGTTCAGGTTGTGTTAAAAATTCTCTTATCTATTTTAATCTATCCCTTATTCAAACTGGGGTTGCAAAAAATCTATCTAATGCAAGATGAATTAGGGGATGCGAATCAAGCTGAAATTAATCGTGATCTTTCCGGGCCATCCATTGGATATGGTATTTATGAAGGAGCTCTAAATCTAACCGCTAGTTTTTTGACCACTATCATCGCTGGCCAAATTGATTTTGGCACATTCTATCCAGCTTTTTAATTAAACGGTGGCATTATGCGATGGCAGTTTTTCATGAAAGTTTTTTAGCATTAATTCAATACGGTCGAGTTCTACGCTTCCTATAATATCAACGTAACTGTTTTCCAGCTCCTCGATACTCTCCATTAAAGCAACTTTAAACTTTTCACCATACTCGGTTAAAACTATATTTTGCTCTCGCTTATCTTTTTGGCCAATTTTTCTTAAAATATAGCCTCTACTTTCTAACTCATTTAGATGGCTAGTCATGGTTTGCTTTTTAAGGCCGCAGCTTCGTCCAATCATTTTGATGGAGGTAGCATCATTTTCACAAATGTATAACAAGACCTCTAAAAAACTTGGCCGCAAATCCAAAAAGCCTTTGGCCTGCAGTTTTAAAAGTAGTTCCGAGCTATAGCCGCGATATATTTTTTTGAGATAGCTACCAATAATGGAAATTTTTTTCATGATAGTAATAACACCTGTGTTTAGTATTGATTTGATACTAATAGCATGATTTAGCAATAACTCAAGAAAAAACTTATTTGGAAATCGCCACTGCTAACTCTTCTGGGATGGCCGCCGCGGCCACTTCACTTTTGTCTATAGCATCATGGCCAATACCGTTAACCCACAGAGAGTATCTGATAGACTCGATCATAGTGCTGTTAACATTGTATTTATTTAGGCCAGTCATTAACTGCTGCTCTTTTAATATCTCGTCTGCGGCCATTAAGGTGGAATAAGTAAGCAAAGCTACTACAAAAATGGCCATTTTTTTTACGAATGCATCTTTTTTTGACATCTTTATCTCCAAGTTCTATCTGGTTAACCTCTATTCATATAAAGAGCAAAGAAGATGCCAATGGCATCTAGAATAGATTTCTCGAATTGCTAATTGAGGTGGCCATGCCCGCACAGGTGAAAAAAGTGAGTAAGCTGGAGCCTCCATAAGACATCAAGGGAAGGGGGATTCCCACAATGGGGAGCAACCCCATAACCATGCTCATGTTGATAAAGGTGTGCCAAAAGAAAATAGACATAAAGCCGATAACAATAATCGAATCATAGAGGTTACTTACCGTGCCAGCTAACCACAAAAAGCGAAAAAGCAAAACAATATACAAGAAAATTAACAACAACGATCCAGTTAGGCCGTGTTCTTCGTTATAAATAGAAAAAATAAAGTCAGTATGATTTTCAGGTAAATAACTAAGCGAGGCCTGTGATGATTTTTTAAAACCCTTTCCCCAAAACTGGCCAGAACCTATTGCTATTTTAGATTGAATAGCATTGTATCCAAAACCTCGAGCGTCGGCGGTTGGATCAATAAAGGTCAAAATACGTTGTCGCTGATATTCTTTAAGGCCAAATTTATAAACAACTCCCCCCGTCAGCATCGCAAGTAAAACCACTACCACAATAGAGCGCCACTTAAGTTTTTTATAAAAAGCAATAACTGAAAATATAAGTAAAATGAGAAGTCCGGTCCCAAGATCTGGTTGCACTACTACCAGTAACATGGGGATGGCGGTTAAAATTAGCGGAATTACCATGTCTGATAGACTTAATTCATGCTCATAATTATTTCTCACAAACCATCGTCCCAATACAAGAACTACCGCTATTTTGCTCAACTCGGAAGGTTGAAATTTAATTGAACCAAATCCCAACCAGCGCTGTGCTCCCATACCAACATGGCCTAATGCAAGTACTGCAAGCAACATTGCAATGCACCCCAAATATATTATATAAGAAAAGCGAAAAAAATTTCTTGGATTTACAAAGCTTATCCCTACTCCTATCGCCATTGATAGAAAAAACCAAACGATCTGCACCTTATATAAATTAGCAATCGATGATTCATTGGATGCGTGAGTAGCTGAATATAAGTTAACAATACCGACTAAAAATATTATGGATAGCGTCCCAAAAAAACTAAAATCATATTTTTTTAGCGCGTTAGCAAATTTTGTTGAATAATCCATTTTCTATCTCCAATCCTACTGCCTATTCATCATCCGGGCCATCGACTGGTGCCGTTTCTGTTTTATTCTCTGCCGCCATCGCTTTTCGTAAACGCGCTTGTTCGGCCCGCTCTTCGGCTATATATTTTTCCATTTGCTCTGGACGATATTTTTTCATATACGTTGTAATTACATCTCGAACAATTGGAGCAGCGGCCGAAGATCCGTGACAACCATGTTCAATGATCGAAGCCACTGCAATTTGTGGATCATCCTTAGGAGCATAGGCCACGAATAATCCATGATTTCTCGATTTGTAATCAGACTCTTCACATTTAGCAAAAAGTTTTTCTGCCGACATTCTTATCACCTGAGCAGTTCCCGTCTTCCCAGACATTCTAATTCCACTTCCTTTAAACCACCAGGCAGTACCACTTCGTTCATTAACAACTCCGTACAACCCATCACGAACCAATCTCAACGTTTTTTCTGATAATTTAACTTCCGCTACTTTTTCCGCCCCGAACTTTGCCAATATCCTTCCATCATTAGAAAATATCTCTTTCACCAAATGTGGACGATATAGCGAGTTACCATTAGCAATTATCGCATACGCTTGTGCCATTTGAAGTGTTGTTACCAAGACGTATGACTGGCCAATGACACTCATTAGCGTCTCGCCTAGTTGCCATTCTTGGCCATTTTTTTGCACTTTCCACTCTCTTGTTGGAATCAGGCCATTTCTTTCGTTGGAAAGTGTAATCCCGGAACGGCGGCCAAACCCCATCATATTTGCATATTTGGCCAAAATATTAATATCTAGCATAGTTCCTATTTTGTAAAAAAAGACATCACAAGATTCTTTGATAGCGCGATGAATATCTACCACCCCGTGGCCATGTTTTTTCCAGCAGTGAAAAACTCTCTTTCCTAATTTAAAAGTTCCGTTGCAAGCAACCGTGGTTGATTCATTTATTAATCCCTCTTCCAAGGCAGCAATGGCCGTAATGGTTTTAAATGTTGAGCCAGGAGGATAGTGTTCTTGAATACTCCGATCGCGTAGAGGGTTTTTGTCATCAGAAACAAGAGAACTCCAATAATCTGAAGACAGACTCATACTAAATTTCGATGGATCAAAGGATGGACGCGCAACCATTGCTAAGATCTCTCCGCTATTTACATCTATGGCCACCACACTTCCGGCCTTGCCCTCTAGAGCATTATAGGCCGTAGTTTGCATCTCTCTATCAATTGTCAAACGCATATTATTTCCAGAAATGGCCGGTTTGTTATCAATTCCTTGAAATAAAGCGTCGTCACGAATTAACCGCTTGAGCGCCCCCATAGCATCAACTTCCATGAATAGATATCCATCCACTCCTCGTAAATATTTATCAAACTGCTCTTCTATGCCAGACTGGCCAATGAAATCTCCTTGCTTATATTTAATCTTATCGCGATTGATATATTTGGGAAGTTGCTGTTGCGATATCTCGGAAATATAGCCAAAAAGATGGCCGCCGATTTCTTTATCAGCATAGTCACGGCCTATAAAAGTCTGCACGCTGATCCCGGGAATTTTACTGTGCTCTGTTTCGATAATTGCAACTTCTGTATGAGAGATATTCTTTTTTATAGTTATCGGAAGATATTGCGCCTGCCGCGAACTTTTCTGTAAGATCTTTTTAATTTCGGCCGGATTCATAGATAAAATCTGTGATAACTTAGCGATGGTCTGCTCTTCATTAGAAATATATTGAGGAACCAATACAGCATCAAAGCGTGGAGTATTAAATACCAAAAGATCATTATTTCGACTAAAAATTAGTCCGCGTGGCGCTTCAACATTTTCTTTTCGCAATCTATTTTCAAGGGAAAACCTGTATAATAGGTCACCACGATAAATTTGCAGATACCACAACCTTGCTAACACAACGGCAAACGCAAAAACGACCATATTGCCTAATAGGTCTGCGCGGGGCTTGTGTGACTTGACCAGATCTTCTTGGTTAAACATTAAGAGACATCTCCAAGCAGTTTCCTCTCATTTCGGCTATGCCAAATACGGTCCAGTATCGTAAAGCAATACGGCGCAACTAATGCAATAATTATGCTCTCGGGGATAAAGCGAAAAAATTTTTCATAGACATATGTGATATTGTCTGTCTTCAAGTAGAGCAACAAGGAGGCAATTATAAACCAAATAATTTGAAATATCTCCACCACTACTATCGTGACGAGTGCCGTTGAAAAATGGATCATTTCTCGCAAATAAGAAATTATCATACATATAATAATTCCAGCAAACGTTCCGGCCGCCCAGCCTTCAACAGAAAAGAAAGAGTGGAAATATTGAATGGCAAAGATAACCAACGCCACAAATGGCGTTTCCAACTTAAATCCAACATAAAGCACGATTAAAATATTAAACGCCGGCCGAAATCTCACAAGTCCAATTATTGGAAAAAAAGTTGATGCCACAATCTCTAATGCCAGCAGTAGGAGTATGGTAAAAAATAATGACTGCGGCAACTGTTCACTTCTAACCTTCATGAAAAAAACTCCTCACTATTTTGTTTTATTGAGTACATTCCATTCTTGATCAAGCGTTTTATCGTCTAGCGATAACAATACAACAACCTCTTCTAAACGGGAAAAATCCACACTGGGTTTAACCTCAATGTACTGAGTTATTCCAAAACTTTCACGCTCAATTCTAGATACAGTTCCAATTTTTATTCCCTTAGGATAAACATTTCCCAATCCCGAGGTTATTAAGATATCTTCCAAAACAACAGGATCTTTTCTTCCCACATACTTCATTATGCACTTATCCTGAGAATATCCCTCAACAATTCCATGGGCGCGAATTCTCTCTAAAACAGCGTCCACTTTATTATTACGATCGAGTATGGTTAGAACATCCGCAAAATTATCCGTTAGTCGATAGACATATCCGACGAGTCCTTGAGTGGTTATTACAGTAGATTGAAGGCGGAGGCCACTTTTTGATCCCTTATTTATACGTATAACTTTAAATTCGCTCGAAGCATCCCAGGCCACGACTTCGGCGAGAACTTTCTTTAAAGGTATCTCGCTATTGAACTCCAATAAGGCCTTTAGTCTTCTATTTTCTTTTTCTATCTCCCGAATTTTGAATAACTCACTTTCAAGCTCGCTGTAGTCTCTCTTTAATTTAATATTTTCGCGGCTGGCAGTAACATTTAAAAGATAGTGTTCTATCCCAGATGAAATATAGTCTTTTGTTGAAGATAGTCCCTTCTGGATGGGCGCTAGTGCATTAATCAAAAAACGATCGAAAAAAGAGATCTCTGCTAGCCTGTACTCCGTAGTTGAAGCGCTATACAGAGAAACCGCTAGGAAAACTATGTTTATAAAATGCTTTAGTCGATTGCCCTCATGTTCTACTAGGCCCAAAAATTTATCTCCTTTTTATTATTTTTGCTTCTAAGCAGTAGCTTAACTAAAATCGTAGCTCCTGCCAATTATCTTTCTTGAAAATTAAGAGAAGAAAGGGTTATATTATCTCTTTCAACAACACTTAAAACTTTCAAAGGATAAGAAAAATGAGCGTTGATAGATTTCAAAAAACTGGTTCCGGAATATTAGTATCTGTCCTAATTGGCCTAATCGTTGTCTCTTTCATGTTCAGCGATTATCAGTCCTTCACAAATAAAGTCGGTAGTAGTGGCACAATCGCTAAAGTTGGCAGCTCCTCGGTTAAAGTCGAGGAATTTCGCAATGAATATAATCGCCAAATTCAACTCTATCAGCAGATGTTTGGAAAAGAGCTCTCGCAGCAAGACATTGACGGGTTAAACCTTAAAAACAATGCACTTGAAAGTGTTATAAACAATAAACTCCTCACCAATTTAGCAAGTGAGGTGGGAATTTCGGCCGGCGCAGATGAAGTCAAGCAGGAGATAAAAGAGATTTCCTATTTTAAAACTGATGAGAACTTCGACATCGAAAAATACAAATTCATACTTTCCAGAAACCGCCTGACTCCAAACGAGTTTGAAGAAAATATCCTAACGGATCTTAAAACTAAGAAGCTACAATCAATAATTAAAACCTTCCCTATATCTTCAAAATACATGGAACAAATTAATACCTTTAAAGGCCAAAAAATAAAGGCGACCATGGCCAAAATAACGTTGCAAGAGATGTTTAAATTTGTAGAAGTTAGTAAAGATGAAATGGATAGCTTTCTAAAAAATGATGCGAACCTAGCACGAGTAACATCTAAATTTAATGAGCAAAAAAAGCAACTGGACCAACCCGAGCAAATAAAGGCCCGGCATATTCTCCTTACAACCGAAGGGAAAGATGAAGAGAAAGTTAAAGCGGAAATAGAAGATTTGGCCAAAAAAGTTACGCTAAAAAACTTCAAGGAAATGGCCAATAAATTCACCGAAGATCCAAGTGGAAAAACAAATGGGGGGGACTTAGATTGGTTTGCCAAGGGACGGATGGTTCCGGCATTTGAAGAAGTTGCCTTTAATATGGACGCCAAAACCATTTCATCTCCCGTCAAGAGTGATTTTGGCTACCACATAATTATGGTCGAAGATAAAAAAGCGGCAAAAGAGGCAATTTTTGAAGACTACAAAATGCAGTTTACGAAGGAGATGATCCAAAACAGTAAAAACGATGATGCCAAGGCCCTTCTGGAAAAAGTTAAAGTGGAAGTTAAAGCGGCCATGGATAAAAAAGAAATTACTAAGTTAGAAGCTCTTGAAAAAAAATATGGTTTTTTATTTGAAAAAGAAAAAGAGATCAATCGTTTAGATGGTACTAGTGGACAGTTGTCCCTTAGCGATGAGCAACTACGAACGCTTTTTGAAAAAAGTAAAACCAATGCCAGCAAAGAGGTACAGATCTTTGACGAAATTGCTGGCTCTATAATAGTTCAGGCCGCACCTTTTGTGGGAGAAGAAAAAAACGATAACGATAATGAACAAGACAAGAAAGTTTTATCGCAGGCCATTTCAAATAAACTTTTTCAAAGTGTTTTAACTCAACTTAAAAACACAACAACTATTAAACGTTACGGCACACTATAAGAGATAATTTTGAAAGAATAAAATATGGCCGATCTAAAATATAAAATTCCAGAAAACGTCATCGGTGACTTCTTCACCGATGACCAATGTATCGCTTGCAACGCCTGTATCGTAGAGGCCCCTGAGTTTTTTAAAATGGATAATGACAATATCTATGCCTTTGTTTACAAACAGCCGGCCACCACACAAGAAATAGCGAAGTGTCATGCGACAATCGATGTCTGCCCCGTCAATGCGATTGGAAAAATTTAATCAGCAAAAAAACAAGCTAGGTGAAAAACTCCTAATATTTAGAAGTTTTTCACCTAGCTTTTATTGCTTATTAATTACGTTTGATATTTAGAACTTCTTGCAACATTTGATCAGCAGTATTAATCGTTTTAGCATTGGCCTGAAAATTTCTTTGCTGTTCCATAAGCGCAATAAACTCAGTGGCCAAGTCAACGTTAGAAAGTTCAATAGATTTAGAAAGAATC
>MEQL01000036.1 GCA_001770205.1 Bdellovibrionales bacterium RIFOXYD12_FULL_39_22 | reverse complement strand
AGAAACATTAGATTAATATTGAGGATCTTACATTTGATGTTTTATTGGCAGGTTTTGGTTAATATTTAGGTGGCTGGTTTTGCGTAATATTTTGCATAGTTGTCTGTGTTTTTCGAGATGAGTTTAGTAAACTTGCGCTAGTGCTTGATACATGTAATATTGGTGTTGTCGGCTTGCCATGAAATTTCGAGGTAAAATCCCTTGTCGGTCATTGTTGTCTCTTCTGCAGACTCATCCTCGTAGTCATGTGAAAAATAGGTTCCATTATTCTTTGCATATTTTCGATATTTTCCCAATAATACATACCGTGGCATATCGTTTTCTGTAAGTGTTTCAAGTTTTTCAAAAAGCCTAGAATCTTCATACTTTCCGCTAAGAACAAATCCTTGATCTTTGTAAGTTGTCGCCTCCCCCGTTTCCAAATTTCTGATTATAAGCCCAGCGATATAGCGATCGGTTAAAACATAACTATATCCTAAGTTAGTTTTGCTGTGTGAGCAAAAATTTCTCCCATCAATATTAATAAAAGTTCCCTTCGATCCGCTACCACCGACAGAGTAATTTGTCGCCGCAAAGATCGGCAACGATGTACACATTATTAACAAGGATAAAACTGGTAAAATTCTCATAAATTCTCCTATCGAAATTAATTGATATTGGATATTGTCCCAGAACTGATGTGCTTATTCATCACCTGAGTGCTGGGCTCGGTTATTCGCTATCTAGATGGTAATCGAAATTTTAAATCGAAAATAGCCTTTTGAAATTCTTATAGGAAAGTAATTTTTGCTGTCAAATAAATCGACACTTTTTTGATAAACCATGGACCGTATGGTTAAATTTAGATTCGACTAAAAATATAAATTGCGCCAAGGAGGGCCCATGATCAGTAAAAATATTGCTTTAAATATCACCGCCTGTCTATCAGGACTTTCATTTTCTTTTGACGAGCTAATCAATGAGACTGCCGATCTATTTGAAAGGGAGGGTATTCCCGGCTTTTTGAAGGTTTTAATCGCTTTTACCAACGAGATGGTAGTTGAGAACTACACCAAAGAAAAGATTGAAGCGGTGACAAAGATCTCTGCATAAGTTGGTTTAACACTTTAAAATTGTAAGAGAGCTTGATTAAAAGTTCAGGGAAGGTCTGTGCCCTTGAAAACGTTCGCTTATATAGCAAGTTTCTGTGGGATTAGTTAGGACTCGCACATCAGTTCTGGGACAATATCAATTAATTGATATTCGAAGCACACTCATAAACCGTCTACGTTAATGAGTGTAGCATGCAAATAAAGGCCAAATGGCTGAAAAAAAATTTTCATGTTCACAATTACATGCTCTGTAAAAAAATTGTGCAGGTATAACATCTTGGAATCTTACCACCTGTGGCGGAGAAAAATGAGATTCGAACACAACCAAGCTAACGGAGAATGGATAGAAAGAATCTTGCTCAAAAAAATTCGCGTTTTAGCGTAAGATTCATTAGTTGTAACCGCCGAAAACGAAGTTGACAAATTTGTCTACTTCGTCTATAATCTACCTTGATGGAAAGAAGAGTTTATAAAATTAATGCGATCATTATCAACAAAAGAGAGATTGAAGAAATTGTAATTGATCCGCACGTCGATAAACACTCAGACCATATTTCTGACGATTTAATTATTGAGCTTGTCGCTGAGTTGGTTCATACAGAGCACATAGCAGAGAAAAATGACGGAGGTTTTCAATATTTTGTTTCTGAAATTGCTCACGGCGATAAGCTTTATAAAATGGTCTGGTTATTGGAAGATCATAGGTTTTACGTAGGTATTATTACTGCGTTTAGAGATAGGAGGTTATTATGACATTCCCAAGCAATAAGGAGATTCAAAAAGTTTTAAAAAAACTAGAAAATGTCGAACCAACTTTTGTGCTTGATCGGAAGAATGCATCCTCTGTAGACAAGATAAAATATGACCTATGCCGTGAATTTGTGGATTACATTCTTTCCAATAAAATTTCTCAGGTCGAGCTTGCTGACGAATTGGGTATTGATAAAGCAAGGGTAAATAAAATTATAAAATATCGCATTGAGGTCTTCACCATCGATAAACTTTTAAGCTTATTAAATATTATTAAACCATCTAAGGAACTAAGAGTATCCTGAGCTGTGGCCGGCAATGAATGTTGTTTCCGCGCAAGATCTATTAATTGCCCAGCGTTCCCATTCACCGGTACGCCAGAAAAAACAAGTCCACTAAGCCAGACGTAGAATTAAATAGTCAGCAAGAGAAGAATAGTTTACTCAAGTTTTATTTATACTACTTCAATATTAGGATAGTGGTTGTGCAAACAAGTAATAGCGTTATGATAAAAACAACGGCACCAATTTTTTTATTTTTACTAGTAAATCTGATACTATTTTCATTTGCTGGATGCGGAAAAGGTGGCGTTGTTTATCACAGAATTGTTGCTAAAAAAATAGCAGCTGCGACACCAGCTCCAAACGACAGCGCACCAGTTACCTCAACGATAACACCAGGAAGCTTTGATGCCAATTCACCACAAACAATTACACTCTCATATACTGACACTGAATCACATTTAGCGACCGCTTGCGCTGTTTCAAATCTTACCAACATAACAGAGAGCACCGCTTGTTTTTGCAATGGAAGTGGCGTTTGTACGGTTGGTATTACTGGCACTCTTGACTACGCAGGATCTGCCAGTTTTAACTATACTGTTACAGCAAACGGGTTAATCTCCAATTCCTCCTCTGCCACTCTGACTATTGATAACATCTCCACCTTCTATGGCTGGACGAATGTAAAAGCACTAGGAACAAAATCCGCTATTGCACTCACAGGTGCAGCAGCAGTCCCCGCTTATGTTGAGCTTAAATTTAGTGCTATGGATGTGGTGTCTGGATTAGTTGGAACTTATAATGTCTATCGCGATACATCACCCAACATTGTTGTTACCAAATCAACAACGCCATACGCGGAAGGAGTTGACCCCGCGACTACAACCTACACCGACTCTACCGTTACCTCAGGAACAACCTACTACTACCGAGTAGCACCAGTGGTTAATGGAATTGTTGCCGTTCCTGATGATATCTACTCTGATCAAGAGATAAAAGTGATTGTAGCGCCTCCCAATATGGCATTAGTGCATCGCTGGATAGCAAATCGAGAGATGTGCATGCTGATGGGAAAAATGGCGCAAATAGACCGCGACAATTACTATCGATGCCCTCACGCAGGACCTGGCGGTGATGGAACATACTTTGACATGGGTGGCCCACTTCTGGTTGATGCATTTAAGCTTGGATGCAACTATTCTGAAACTGCATGTGCTGGTAGCTATTGTTTGGGAACAATTGCGACCCCAAGTGGAGTTGTGGCCGCTGCAGAAAATTCCGTTTACTACAGCAGGGCAAACGGAAGATGCTTTATTAACAATTCATCGGGAACTGGTAATAGCTGGATAACCGATGCCACCAGCACAATAACTTCAGCGCAAAGAGCATTGATGGCATCTAATAAACCCGGACTTCCTCCGCTTGTAGTTATCGATCAGGAAGACAGTAACTCCACCTGCGCATCAATGAGCGAATCTGGGTTTGCAGGAAACAAAAGACTTCTTTCTCGTAAAGAGTGGGTAGTTGCAGCCGCATGGGATGAGCAATTATCCGATGCAGAGATTAGCTCAATTGAAGATGGCATTGCTGCCACCGACTGTAATACAGATAGCGGTAGCATGGGCTTGCATATGATAACAATGCTATGCCCACTGTCAAAGAGACGCTACCAGGAACACTTAGTGGTGGATCTAATATTCGAAGTTTAATAACAGGCGGAGTGACAACATCGACCTGTGTTTCTCGCTACGGGATTCAAGGTATGGTAGGGGATGTTTTAAATTGGAATTCGGATCAAACATCTTGTGATGGTTCAATATGTACCGGGATTACTTCGGCAGTTGTTCCAACTAACAGCGATTTTAATGGACTACTATTTGATGATTTAGAATTTTCACTGAGTAGTGATTTTTTAACTCAAGGAAAAATTTTATTACCTTTAGCGTTGCCAGTACCAGCAGCCTCCATTTCACCGCCAGAGACTACAATGACTTGGGGTGCAAGTTCAGTAAAATTTCATGGAGACTATTATTTTAACTGGAGCAATGCTGGTTTTCGGGGTGCCCTCTCCGGTGGCCTTTGGGACTACGGCGCGTACGCCATACCGAAAGAAGCAGATATGCCATCTACGCGCCAAGCAATTCCAGCTCAGATGGAACCCTTAGAAATAGTTCGTTTCTAAAAAAAATTACTCCGGGTGTTCACAATTGAGTGTATTTTAATTCAAAAAAAAAGAGCGGGGCATTTGCTCCGCTCTCATTAATTCTGAATTTTTATGTTGAGACTAAGCTCAGTTATCTAGTGTTTGGGGTGCAAGAAGCCCCGTGTGATTATTTCGCTAGCTCCAACGACTTGCAATCTATAAAGGATCCACCACCAAAAATATTACGCTCATAAGTGAATTCAATGGGGGTCCCATTGTTATCAAGCTCTAAGCTAACTTGATGAACAGCTTTTTTAAATTTATTTATTGAGCCACCAATGTAATAAGTATCATCTTCGAATGTTTCACGACCAAAAAAAAGATTATCTTGTTCTTTGAGAAGGTTTATTGATCGAGCGGTATCAGTTAAGCCATTCACTTCCACAAGAATCGACTTATTTGAAGAGTTTAAAATTTTTATACTACATTTTTGTATGTTATCTGATGAAATAAAATTTTCACCGACATATGTTTCTGATTGTGATGAAAATGAATTTGCCGAAAGCACTAGAGCGCTGATAACTACTAATAATTTTTTCATAACTTCTCCTGTTTTGAGTGGAACACTGTTGATTTGATATTGTCCCAAAACTGTTGTGTTTATTCTTCACTTGAGTTCAAAGGACGGTTAATAAATTACAGTCTATTTACCACAACGCTGAGCGCCGTTTTCTTTTTTGTTTAAATTTTGTAAAAAAGATAGGATTTTGAAAAACCATAGGCCAACCTACTCAAATTACTGGTGTTAAAACATTAATTTAAGCCACTTGAGAGTACCGAGTTCTTCGCTTAATTCCCGATATTTTTCTTTGCCTGATCCAGCTCTTCAGTTGCTATGAAAAGGGCCAGCTCA
>MEQL01000035.1 GCA_001770205.1 Bdellovibrionales bacterium RIFOXYD12_FULL_39_22 | reverse complement strand
GGTTTTGGAGTACAAAAAGTTTAAAAGTTTGGTAGAAAAATTGGTAAAAATAAACATTGATCTTTCGAAGGAAAAGATAAAAATCAAATTATCAGGATTACTTCCCGAACTAAATTAACGACAAAAAAGATTAGTTGTTGGAGCAGAAGCTCGTGCCATTGGATATGGTGGAATCACGATACTTTTCGAGATCACTGGATTGACTCCTCCAACAATAAGACGGGATATACAAGAATTAAAAAATAAAAAGCGTAAACAATCAAATCGAATAAGGAAAGCAGGGGGAAGCCGCAAAAAGGCAACGGATCACAATCCGCATTTAATAAAAATATTACCGCAACTAATTGAGCCAGAAACAAGAGGTGATCCCAAGACAACATTGCGATGGACATGTAAGAGCGTTAGAAATATTGCACAGCTGTTACAAGAAGAAGGTCTAGATGTTTGTCCACAAACCGTGGCAACTTTATTGCGAGACTTAGAGTATAGCTTGCAAGGGAATCGAAAAACAAAAGAAGGAGGAAGGAGAAAGGAGGATGACCATGTCACCAGAAAATCTTCTCGCAAAACACTTCATTTTACCAGGACTAAAAGTAACAAAATTTGAAAGACAGTTAAAATAACCTCTGCTTGTTTGCACCAGCAACAATCTCTATTGCCCCCCCCCATTAGCTATAATTTACCTTGTCGCACAAAAATAGGTTTATTTTTAACCTAAATTGGACTATACAATTCCCATTATGCTTAAAATTAATAAGAAAGTTGAATATGCTCTAATTGCGCTACAATTTATGTCTGGCAAAAAAAGTGGCGATTTGACTACTGCCCGTGAAATTTGCCAAAAATTCAATACACCTTTTGATACCACCGCCAAAGTTATGCAATCCATGAATAACCATGGGATTTTAAACTCCATCCAAGGAGTAAAAGGTGGTTATGCAATATCTCTAGATCTATCTCAGATTAGCTACATTAAACTAACAAAGATTATAGAAGGAAAATCTTCCACTATTGCGTGTGATGGCAAATCACACTGCCAGCGCAAAAAATGCTGCAATATCGTAGGCCCGATTCAGGCCCTCAATAACAAGCTGACCAAATATCTAGATAAAATATCATTACAGGAACTTCTCTCCGGAGATTTGCAATAACATAATTATAAATTACTTAAGGAGAAAATGATATGGCCTGGGAATATACTGATAAAACAAAACAACTTTTCATTGATGCCCTTTCTAATAAGGCCGGGACGCATCTTGGCGTTATGGAAAATCCAGACGCAATTGGCGAAGATGGCTCCATCGTCTGCGGTGATGCCATGAAAATATTTTTAAAAATCAATAAACACAGTAGCGACCCCCTACAAGATCGAATCAGTGCAGTAAAATATCAAACCTTTGGCTGCACTTCGGCCATTGCATCTTCTGAGGCATTATGTGCGATGATTGAAGCAAAAAATTTAACTCCTATCGAAGCGCTAAAAATTACCAATCAAGATATTGTAGATTACCTTGGTGGATTACCTGAACAAAAAATCCACTGCTCAGTAATGGGTGCTGAAGCGCTGGGGGCGGCCGTCTCTGATTGGGCAAAAAAACGCAACGTTAATCTTCCCAAGGCCACTGGACACGGAGATTTACAAAAAGAGGAAGAAGAAGGCCGTTTAGTCTGTCGCTGCTTTCATCACTCTGACCTTTTTTTAAAGAAAAAAATTAAGGAGATGAAGTTGCGCACAGTAGAAGATGTCGTTAATGCTACTAAGGCCGGAGGCGGGTGTGGTAGCTGTATCGACGCCCCGGGAGGAATTCGCGATCTGTTACGAGAAATTAATGGCAAAGATGCCGATAGCGAGGCACCCTATCACTGCGCTGATAGCAACACGACTCACTGTAATTTAAATGAACAGATTGAAAGAGTAATTGCCAATACCGTTCGCCCGGCCTTACAAAGTCACGGTGGTGATATTGAAATTATAAAAATTAAAGATAAGACGGTATACTGCACTCTTACTGGCGCTTGTAGTTCCTGTCTGGGGGCACAATTTACCCTCAAAAACAGCGTAGAAAAACAGTTACAAGATTTAGTGGATAATACCATCAAGGTTATAGATATTTAATCGTTGCATCAGTTGCAACTCTCTTTTTGAGGAAAATATGAATTTAAACGAAACTATTTATCTAGATAATAATGCCACTACCAAAATTGATCCAACCGTAGTGACGGCCATGCAACCTTTTTTTACCGACTATTTTTTCAACCCAAGCTCTCTCTATCCTCAAGCACAAACTTCTCGCTACGCTATTGAAACAGCACGGGCACAAATTGCCTCATTTCTGGGCGCCAATAAAGACAATGAAATTATTTTTACCGGCTCTGCCACCGAAAGTAATAACTCGGCCATCCGCGGAGTACTACAGGCCAACCCTTCACGCAAACATATTATCACCACCTCCGTTGAACATCCGGCCATCTTCGAACTATGCAAAGATCTTGAACGCTTTGGATATAGTGTCACCTATCTGGCGGTGAATGAAAATGGCGAATTAGATATTAAAGAACTGATCAATGCCATTCGCCCAGACACTGCCATAGTTTCCATCATGCATGCCAACAATGAAACAGGTGTAATTTTTCCTATTGAACAGATCTCTCGCATAGTAAAATTAACCGATAATCAAATTATCTTTCACACTGATGCCACACAAACTGCCGGAAAACTGACCATAAACCTAAAGGCCAATTTCCCATATATTGACCTGCTCTCTTTTTCCGGCCATAAACTTCATGCTCCTAAGGGAATTGGAGTTCTCTATTGCAAGGCCGGTACTCGTTGGCGCCCATCGATGATTGGTGGCCATCAAGAGCATGGAAAACGAGCAGGAACTGAAAATGTCCCCTACATCATTGGCCTGGCACAGGCCTGCAAATTGGCGCAAGAACATCTTCAAACAGAAAATCAAATTCAGGACATGCGTGATCGCCTGGAAATTTTCTTAAAAGAGCAGATCAAGGCCATCAAAATAAATGGGAGCGGAAATAAACGACTTAGCTCCACTACCAATGTTAGCTTCCAAGGTATTGAAGGCGAAAGTATTATTTACGCTTTAAATGAACACAATATCTGTGCCTCCACAGGCTCTGCCTGCTCCTCAGGCTCCTTGGCACCCTCTCATGTATTGCAGGCAATGAAAGTGCCTTTTTCTTTTGCCCATGGCTCAATTCGTTTTTCCTTCGGTAGATATAATAGCGAAAATGATTTACAAAAAGTTATGCAGGTGCTCCCAAACATTGTCAAATCACTACGTAAAATTTCTCCATTTTGGGATAGTAATAACGAAACGCCTACAGGTTTCTGACCCTAATACCAAACTACAAAACTAGGGAATTCCCTTCCGCTTTACCAAAATTAAATCAACGATTACAATCTAGATGAAGCTTATAAATAATTATAAACCCTGGGCGGAGTAGTAGGACTATGATTGGTCGCATAATTCACATTTTGGGAATTTTTCTTATCATCTCTTTTAGTGCACTATGTATTTTAATTGCCATTCAACAGCGAGATCTTCCCATTGAAAATTTAAATGATCGTCCAATCCTAAAGGCCATTGTTTCACTCCCTTCTACTTTTGAGGATAGATTTTACGATTATCGCATGAGACAAAAACTCGATCCAAAAAAAGTCGACAAGCGTATTATTCTGGCCAAGATGGATGATGCCTCTATTAAATCAATCGGCCGCTGGCCATGGACCAGAACAGTTTGGAGTAAATTCATTCGCAAAATGAATAGTTTTGGGGCCAAAATTATTGCCTTTGACGTTTTCTTTTCCGAAGAAGAAAAAGTGTGTAATGCCGTATCACCAGATCTTGATCTGGCGGCGGCCATCTCAGAATTTCAAGCTATCGAAGGAAACAAAATACTTCTTTCCTATTCCACCCAGACCTATAGCGACGATAACGAAACCTTCTCGGAAACTCCCGAGGCCATGTATAACTTTGTAATGGATACCAAACAAGACGCCGATATAAATTTAAATAGAGACTATGTTGCCAAAACAGTTTATCCAGTCAGCGCATTAATTGATGCCGATGTAGGCCTCGGGCATATTCAGGCCAATACCGATTTAGACGGTATCTTTCGCCACTATAAGCTAGTTGCCAATATAGACGAACTCTACTTTCCTGCTTTTGCGCTGCTAGCATATCAGTACTACTCTGGAGACAAGCCAAAGTTAAACCTCTTAATGCGAGGTGATGCCACTTTACAATTGGCCTCTGGAAATATGAATGTGAACACTCATGGCGAAACGAAAGTGCGCTGGCTTGGTGCCGAGACAAATTTTCCAGATGTAGCGGTTGCAGATATTTTGGCCGCTCCCGACAATGATCATAAAATGCGAACACTACTGGCCGGCAATATCGTGTTTGTGGGTGCTACCGCCTTCGGCCTTAGCGATTTGCGCCACTCACCTGTTGCGCCCATGCTACCAGGAGTCTATTTCCATATGAACATCACTAATATGTTATTAGATGGCCATTTTTTTAAAAGCAAAGATGAATCAACAAAATTATCCTGGCTAATCTTATTAGTCGGTACCGGCCTAATGATCCTCATTCAACTCTGGGGACATGCAATTGTTGATCTCCTTTGCGTGGCCGGCATCTCCATAGGATTATACCTGTATGATATTAATCAACTAACTCCCGGCGGTTATGAAATCAAACTGGCGTTCTGTCTTTTCTCTATCGTTGCTTGCTACTCCTGGACTACTTTTTTGAATTTCTACTCTGCCAACAAAGATAAACGATTCTTAAAAAGCGCTTTCGGAAACTATATTTCTCCGGAACTTATTGATCGAATGTACAAAACAGGTGAGCCTCCCAAGTTGGGAGGAGATGTTGGCATTCGTACTGCCTACTTTACAGACATTCAAGGTTTCTCTTCTTTTTCAGAAAAATTATCCGCCACTAAACTGGTTGAACTCTTAAACGAGTATCTAACTCGCATGACGGATATACTTCTTGCGGAAGGTGGAACTTTGGATAAATACGAAGGAGACGCAATCATCGCTTTCTTTGGTGCTCCCCTTCCACTCGAAGACCATGCTCATCGCGCACTGAGAGTTGCATTGAAAATGCAAATTGCCCTTAAAGAGTTGCGACAAAAGTGGCGCTCCGAAGGTGATAAATGGCCAACAATTGTTCATAATATGCGCATGCGCATAGGTATTAATTCTGGTGAGATTGTAACTGGGAATATGGGATCGGCCAGTCGAATGAATTATACTATGATGGGAGACTCCGTAAATCTGGCCGCTCGTCTAGAGTCTTCTGCTAAACAATACGGTATCTTTATTCAGGTCGCTCATTACACTCAACAGATAACCAGTGCGGCCTTTGATATGCGCGAACTCGATACTATTCGAGTTGTAGGAAAAACAGAACCGATCACGACATATGAATTATTAGGAGAAGCTGGCCAAACCCCAGCGATGCTAATGGAGTTGAAACATCTGTTTAAGCAAGGAATTGATCTATACAAAAAAATGGATTGGGATAGGGCCATCGAGATTTTCCAAAAAACGTTAGAGATCGAGCACAAACGCGAACCGGAGCTAATTGACAAGGCAAATCCTTCTTCCATCTACATAGAGCGCTGTGAAGAATTTAAAAAAACGCCTCCCCCAGCTAATTGGGATGGAGTTTATAATCTAACATCTAAATAGCAAGAGGAGAGTGGATTATGTCAGAACAACCAGATTTTGCTATATATTTTCTCTTTTTCCTTTTTCAAATTAAACATCTCCTCTGCGATTATCTGCTGCAGCCAAAAAAAATTGCCATTCAAAAGGCCTCGGCCAATTGGGACTTCTTGACCTCTCTTGGAGTTCACTCTCTCACCCACGCGGCCGGTACTTTCTTTCTAACGCTCTTATATAATCGCTCTCTTTGGTGGTTGGCCATCTTAGATTTTATTACTCACTTTATTATTGATCGCATAAAGGTTGGGCCCAGATATTTAGGAAAATTCAATGATCCATCCACTTCAATATTTTGGAATATTTTAGGAGTTGATCAAGCGATCCATCACACCACACATATTATTTTTGCTTTCATTATTATGCATTGGAACTAACACATATATACAGCTGGCCAGGGGCGAAAAATGGAACAATTAAAAAAAGTAAATCCAAAATCTCTTAATATAAAAAACAGTGTTGGTACACCTCTTTGGTTTAATTCTTCTTCTGCCGATCTCTACGTTGAAGTAATGGGACATAAGATTATCCATTTCGAAATTTCTTACGGTACCAATATCATTTTAGGAGGAATAAAGGACAATTTAACAATTGGGGAAATAATTAGCAACGATAACGCAGAAACTCCTGATTTGATCAATCGCTCATCGCTGGTTGCACCTTCCTCACATAGTCGAGAAAAAATTATTCCACTAGCGCTGCAAATAATCCAGGCAACGCCAGAACTTCCAAGTGACATCGCCGAAGGCATAACTAGATTCTTGCAAAGTGATGGCCAGGATAACTCGTCACTTACCATGCAACGGCCATATCGTTCTATCTAACGCAAAATTTTAGAAACTATTTCATAAACATTTTTGGAAATATTGCTGACCCCAACGATCTTCTGCAATTGGTTGAGCATTGCCTTCTGATTTTCTGGCCGCAATCGCTTGAAGTAATTGAACTTGGTGGCCAAGCTAGAGGCAATTTGAGGATTGATGCGATCAAGCTCAATTATCTTCTCTGCCAAAAGAGTATAACCTCGGCCTGATTTATGATTAAAGTGCAAATGATTAGTACTAAAGCTTCCATAAAGTGAGCGCACTAAGTTGGGAACGGCATCTGAATATACTTCACTATTCCCCAGGGCCACCACTTTATCGTAGACATTATCCTGCGGCGAAGTGGCCTGTGCTGCCAACCACTTTTGTATAACCAAAGTCTCTTTTTTCCACTTTTCATAAAAATCGGCAATAGCGCTCTCACTATACTTGGTCGGATAATCCACCAACAACTTAAATGACATTAGTGAATCAGTCATATTTCCAGCATTTTTAAATTGCTCGTAGGCCAACTCGTAACACGACTCTTCCCTGCTAGCACAAAGATAGGCCAGCGCAATATTTTTTAACTCTCTTCGCCCTATTGCTTTCGGTGTTAAGGCGTAATCACCCGCCTCATTATTGTTCTTATATAATTCCAAAAATTCATTTTTAAATTTTTTAGCAATACTTCCTATCATAAACTCACGGGCCAAATAAGTTGCATCGAAATCTATTACCGCCTGATCTTGAAAGATATTATCCATTGTTGGCGTATTAAGACATTTGGCCTTAAATAAATCATCAATAGAGCGATCTGCAAGTAATTGTCCAAAAGCGGACAAATAACGTTCATCACTTTTCCATTTGGCAGCACTCTTCTCCACCACCAGATCGTTAATCAAGCTTTTACTTAGCTGGAAAGATGCCTCATAGCGATTAAATCCATCTCGATCGTTGGCCATCAAAAAAATTAATTCTTCAACATTCTGCTTACCATGAATTTTAATTGGGGCAGAAAATCCGCGATTGATTGATAAGTGCGGAGGGGCCTCGATGTTTTTAAAAACAAACTTATTGCTTAACTCTTTTATGTGTAATGTTTCCTCTAGAATTTCTCTCCCCTGTTCAGTGATAAGTGCAGTTTTTAAAGGGAAATACAATGCCTCGCTGTTAGTTTTTTGAATGATCTCTATTTCAAATTGTTTGCTATTTTTATCAAACTTGCTTTTAAGTTCAATCTCGGGAGTTCCCGCCCGATGATACCATTTTACAAACTGCGTAAAATCAAAACCACTGGCCAACTGCATAGCATAAATAAAATCCTCGGTAGTAACTGCCTGGCCATCGTATAACTCAAAGTATTTTTTGATTCCCATTACAAATTTATTATGGCCAATTAGGGTATAGATCATTCTAATAACTTCTGCTCCCTTCTCATAAATCGTGGCAGTGTAGAAGTTATTAATTTCAATATATGAATCCGGCTTAATCGGATGTGACATGGGGCCGGCATCCTCCGGAAACTGTCTGGTACGCAACCTACCAACATCTTCTATTCGCTTAACATTTGCAGAATTCATATCCGCAGAAAATTGCTGGTCTCGAAAAACAGTCAATCCTTCTTTGAGGGTTAACTGAAACCAATCACGGCAAGTAACTCGATTGCCAGTCCAATTGTGAAAATACTCATGTGCAATAACTGATTCTACACCTAAAAAATCGCTATCCGTGGCAGTTTGCGGGTCGGCCAAAACACAGGCAGAATTAAAAATGTTCAATCCCTTGTTTTCCATTGCTCCCATATTGAAAGAATCCACTGCCACAATCATGTAGATATCCAAATCATACTCTAGCCCAAAAATATCCTCATCCCATTTCATCGATTTTTTCAGTGAGGCCATAGCATGGCCACACTTATACTCATTCCCTTTATCGCAATAAATGCGTAGATCAATCTGGCGATTGGATTTGGTAGTAAAAGTATCTTGTACTAACCCCAAATCTCCGGCCACTAAAGCGTAAAGATAGCAAGGTTTTGGAAAAGGATCTTCCCATAAAATCCAATGTCGTCCATCACTCATCTGTCCATGATCCAAAGGGTTCCCATTGGATAACAACACCGGATATTTTTCTCTATTAGCAACGATCTTTGTAGAAAATTTTGCCATTACATCTGGCCGATCAATAAAATAAGTGATCCGGCGAAATCCTTCCGGTTCATTTTGAGTGCAAAAAATTCCACCGGACTTATAGAGTCCCTCTAGGGCCTTATTGGCCTGAGGATTAATTTCGTTTACAATTTCCAACTCGAAACTAGCGGCCACATCGTGAATCACTAGCGAATTTTCGGTGAGCGAGAACTGATCATCTTTTAGCGAGCGCCCATCGCGACTAACTGATCGACAGAGCAAATTATCTCCATCAAGCACTAGTGGAGGCAACTTAGTCACGGTAGTATCGTTAACCTTTACACTCATTTTGGAGGTGACGATAGTTCGCGTATCTTCCAATTCTACGGTTAAAAATATATCGCTTATTGTGTATGCTGGTTTTTTATAATTTTTTAATAACACCGCGCTTGGTTTCTTACCCATCGTACACTCTCCTCTCAACAATATAAAAAAAGTCCAATTGAGAGTAAGAGATGTTTGTCAAAGAGACAAGGCATATTCTGTTCCGTCATCTATACTCGGGAGAACCAACTTTTTCGATCTGGCAAATAAAAAATTTGACCATGACTATTTTTCATGAATTTTGCTTTATTGTTCGTGGCACATAGTGTAAAATCAGTTCCGATTTAATAACAACTTAAAGGACGTAGATATTATTTTCACGGCCGGATAGTTTTATTGACGAAAAAATCAATAAGCGGTATTAGTGGCCACCCTAAAATAGTAAATGGATTGAACATAATATCAACTTAACAAACAACCTAGAGAAAAAACATGAATGTAGAAGCAATTATTTCTTACGGCAAAAGCAAAGTTCTTCAAAAACGTGACTTCTTAAAACAAAAAAATCTTTACCCTTTCTTTAGATCCATTCAATCCTCGGCGGCCAACAGAGTTACCGTGAATAATAAAGAGTTAATCATGATTGGCTCTAATAACTATTTAGGGCTGACCCACCACCCGCATGTGGTAGAGGCCACCGTTGTTGCTACCAAAAAATACGGAACTGGCTGTACTGGTTCGCGCTTTTTAAATGGGAACTTGGAAATTCACGAAATTTTAGAAGAAAAATTGGCCAAGTATGTAGGCCATGAGTCCTGTTTAATATTTTCTACTGGAATGCAATCAAATCTTGGTGCCATTTCCTCTCTCTGTGGACCTAAGGATTGCATGCTCTTTGACTCTGAAAATCATGCCTCTATCGTTGATGCTTCTCGTTTAAGCTTTGCCACTACCTATAAATTCAAACACAATAATATGCAATCTCTAGAAGAACAACTAGCGGCAAATGCTGAAAAATACCAAAACATGATGATTGTTGCAGATGGTGTTTTTTCCATGACTGGCGATATTTTTAATCTTCCCGAAGCAGTTAAATTGGCCGAAAAATATGGTGCAATGATTTATATCGATGACGCTCACGGCCTAGGTGTATTAGGCCCAGATGGACGGGGGACTGTTGCTCATTTTGATATGCTAGATAAAGTGCATTTCAACATGGGGACCTTTTCAAAATCTTTTGCTTCCATTGGTGGCTTCGTCTCAGGGCCTAAAATGGCCATCGATTATCTAAAGCATACTGCCAGGTCTTTTATGTTCTCAGCATCTATGCCACCGGCGGCAGTCGCCACCGTTTCTGCCTGTTTGGACGTTTTAAATGTAGATAAAACTATTCTTCCATCACTATGGAAAAATGTCGATTTTATGCGTAAAGGTTTTAGAGACATTGGTGTCTATACTTATAACTCTCAAACTCCAATTATTCCCATTTTTGTTGGTGATGACCTGAAGGCCATGCAAATAACTAACTTCCTATACGAGCATGGAATTTTTGCCACGCCGGTCATTCCACCGGCAGTTCCATCTGGTGATGCGTTAATTCGAACAAGTTATATGGCAACCCACAATGTTGAGGATCTCACTCGCGTATTAGAAGTCTTTGCCAAGGCAAAAAAAGAGTTTGATATTCCTTCGATCTACCACTAATTGTGAAAATATTAGTCACAGGGGCGACAGGTTTTGTCGGAAAAAATCTCTGCAAACACTTAATCCAAGAGGGCCATCAAATATTTGCTCAGGCCCGAAATCTCGAAAAGTTTAATAAACTAAAAATCCCAGGAACATTAATTGAAGGGGACTTTTCAATATCGTCCATTCCCCTGTGGGTAAAAAAACTTCCTGATGATTTAGATCTTATTATTCACACTGCAGCGGTAGTGCATAGTTTTAGGGCAAAAGATTACTATGAAACTAATTTTGATGGAACAAATGTCCTCGTTCGTGAGCTTTCATTCCGCTATAAAAAATTGACATTCGTGCTAATCTCCTCTCTTGCGGTAAGTGGCCCGGCCAGAAAACACCGTGAAGTCTTAAATGAAAAGGATGGATATGGCCCTATAAATGATTATGGCCAATCTAAATTCTTGGCCGAACTAGTTATTCGCGACAATACTCCAAAAACCTGGCAGAACATTATTCTTCGCCCTCCCATTATTGTTGGGGCCGAAGATGATGCTTTTTTCGAGTTAATTGAGATGATTGAAAAAGGTTTAGCAATCTACCCAGGTAAAGAAGGGAATAGTAAACTCTATAGTTTTGTTGCCATTGAAGATCTGGTAGAAAACACTATTAAGGCAATAACCTCTAAAAATAGATTACCCTTTGATATTTATTTTATAGCTAATCCTACGCCGGTAACTTTTGAAAAAATTGTGACTGAGATTCAAAAAAATTTAAGCATGGTGAGGCTAAAGGCCATCCATATTCCGATTATTATATTGCACCTTTTTGCCCTAATATTATTTTTACTAAACAGATTAGGCATGAAGATAAAAATAAGAATTACCAACGATAAAGTAACTGAACTGGCCCAAAGCGGGTGGGTTTGTTCACCTCAAAAATCTCAAACAGATTTAAATGCTACCTATAAAATCAGTATAGAGGAAAGCATAAAATCTACTGTAAATTCATACCTACAGATTCGACGTAACAATACCTGACCGTCTTTAGCAAACCGGTAACAAATTGTAAGAAAATATCACTAATAAAAAGATTGGCACCCATATAGAATAAACCTGAAGAGACATTGAGCACATCTTGTCGACGTGGAAAAAAGGAATTTGAAGCGTCGATTCTATGATTGTTAAAACCGCCACTATTTTTTAGATATTAATTTTGAATTTACTCCAAGGAAAATGCAATTCCTCACTGATATTATCTTCCCACTCAAAATGACTTCCTAGTGCTTCTTCCATATTCTCTTCATCTAAAATATGCGCACTCCTCATTTTCTTCAAGATAGAATTAATTGTATTAAGAGCATAACGAGAAAGCTCCCTTCTTCTATAAGATTGAGAATACTTTACCGGATTGGGCAATAACATGGCCAAGAAGGCCCCTTCTCTTACTGTCAGCTCCCCTGCACTCTTTTGAAAGTAGTGATGGGCGGCATCCGAAATACCATAAAGATGATCACCAAATTGCGCAATATTAAGATAAATTTCCAATATCTGATTTTTGGAAAGGGCCTTATCCATATATAGTGCACCAATAATTTCCACAAACTTACGAACATAACTACGTTCATTGGTCAAAAATAAATTCTTAACTACCTGTTGAGTAATTGTACTCGCACCACGCAATCGTTCGGAATAGATTAATGTTTCCCAAACTGCCTCTTTTATCTGAATAACATCTATCCCGTTATGGCCAAAAAAACCCCAATCCTCACTAATAACAATGGCCATTTTTACTTCATGATCTATCCTGCTCGCGCGAATCCACCCTTTGGGTACTTTTTTCTGAATCGCTATTAACTTTCCATCACGCCAAACAGGATGGCCATTTTGTAATCGATCAATGTCTGCGGTAAAGGCCGAATAATAGTTATAGGCAGTAACGATCGCTGCTAAAAACATCGATAGAGCGAAGGCCGCAAAAAAAGTGGTCGACCAACTAATAATACGCCTTGCATTCATCTGGAAGACTCCACTAGTGCCAAATAGAGTCTATTAACCACCGTACCAATCAGTAGCAGTAGGGTAATTATAAAAATACCATTTACAATAAAGGTTATCAGAATCGACTTTCCAAAAAAGGCCAAAAGCAATGCCACTAGGCCAAAAACGAAAGCTCGATCACTCTTCCCCATCGGGCCATCAAACCTACGTTTAACACCAATTAAAACCGGAATAAGCCCGGCCATTTCTGATAAGATGGCCAACATCACAACTGCCACGACGGCCACCCCATTGACCTCAGGATGGGCGGCAAATGGCAAATAAAGGGCCATATCCGACACCACGTCAGTTATTTCGTTTAAAACAGCACCCAAATTAGATTGTTGATTAAACTCTTTGGCCAACATCCCGTCTATGGCATTTAACGCCATTCGAATAAACATAAAAAACGGAATAAAAAGTAACATGGCCCGACTAGAAGGTAACAGTAAAAGCATCATCCCCACCCAAACTGATGCCAAGCAAGTATAAATTGTAACTTGATTAGGAGTAATCTGGCGAGCATGCAGTTTATGCACAAGCGGACGCAAAATATCCTGAAATTGTCCTTTTAGCTGATATATCGTCACCATGGCCTAATCTACAACTGTTCCAATGCGCCGCCAACGAAGCTTCATGGTTGAGTCAGGCACTGTTGAATCTGCAAAGGCAAGCGAAAACCAAACTGCCAAGGCACGGCCTTTAATATTTTCGGCCGGGACAAATCCCCAAAAACGAGAGTCAGCAGAAAAATCCCGATTATCACCCATCGCAAAATATTTTCCGGGCGGAACGCGAAAACGCGGAATATTTGAACCCTGATTGGTATAAATACCTGCGACCTGTTGAATAACATGCTTGTGCGTTCCAGTTTCCGAATTAAAAAATTCTAAATTATACTCCTTAAACTTATCATCCATATCCTGCATAATTTCTTGGCCATCAAATTTAATCGCAGGCAATGGACGATCATTGATATAGACCACCTTATCAATGATTTCGATCTCATCACCTGGTACTCCGATTAAGCGTTTGATATAATTTACATCGGGATTTTCTGGATATTTAAAAACTATAATATCCCCACGTTGTGGATCTTTGGGAGTGGTTAGGTAAATAGGATTAGTGAACATTTCGGAAAATGGGAGCTTCAGTCCGTAGGCAAATTTATTAACCAAAATAAAATCGCCAATCATAAAAGTAGGAATCATAGAGCCAGTGGGAATCCTAAATGGCTCATAAAACATAGAACGTAATGAGAAAACAATCACCACGATTAAAATAATTGAACGAACTTCGCGAATTATTTTTTTCTTATCCCACTGATTGGTATTAGTTTCAGCAAGCTCTCCTTGCTCGGCATTTACTCCCCCAATACCATTGTCCGCATTTTGGTTACCCATTTTATACCTCTTATAAATCGCCACAAATATTTTTCCCCATTCTAGGATGATTTACTTCAAAAATCAAAGAAAGCTTTCAATCTCCCCTATTCCCTCACGCAAAATTACTGGAATGAATGGATCTTTAGAAAAATCCACCACAGAACTGGGGCCTTTGAATTCAAAATCACCAGGATCAATGATCATGGCCAACAAATGGCCCAAGGCCTCTTCAATTTGATAACTATAAATATCATATTTGCCCGCAGGCCATGACTCTTCCGCCTCTTCTTCTGCTAACTCTGGAATCATATGTTTAGAAATAGATGTCGCTAGTAGTGGTTGTTTTAGATAATCTACCAAGCGCGCAGCTAAAACAGAGGCCGGAATACGAATGCCGATCTCTTTTTCCTTCTTATAGTCACGAATAGAGCGTGGCAAATCATTAGTTGGAGTAAAAACAAAAGTATAGGGGCCCGGTAATTTGTTTCTGATACGCTTGTATACTGCGTCAGAAATGAAAGCATAACGACTGGCCTGGGCAATCGTGTTACACAAAAGAGAAAAGTGTTTATGGTGATCAACATTTTTCAACTTATACAAGCGTTCTACCGCCACTTTTGACATAGGCGAGGCCGCAATTACCCAACTAGAATCCGTTGGAAAAGCAATAAGTCCACCTTCCGATAACGCATAAGTTGCGCGTTGTAACACTCGATCATCGGGATTAGTGCTAATAACATAGTGGATCATGAACGCTGTTGCCGATAATTTTTATAATATTTTAAAAGCGCATTAGTGGAAGAATCATGTTTAAACTCAACCATCTCCTCGGAAGTAAGTTCTCCCAAAATCTTGTCCGCTAAAACTTTGCCAAGCTGAACACCCCATTGATCAAAAGAAAAAATATTCCAAATTACTCCCTGAACAAAAATCTTATGTTCATACAAGGCAATCAACTTACCTAAGACTTCTGGTGTCAGGCGTTCGGCCATAATGGATGTCGTTGGGCGATTCCCTTCAAAAACCTTAAAAGGAACCAGGTCCTTGTTTTTCTCTTCCAATTCTACTGAAACCTTACTCTTTCCAAATGCCAAGGCCTCTGTTTGCGCAAAGAAATTTGCCATCAATTTATTATGATGATCTCCCAACGGATTAAGTGAATTAACAAAACCTATAAAATCACAGGGAATCAATTTGGTTCCTTGATGAATCAGTTGATAAAAAGCATGTTGTCCATTTGTTCCTGGCTCTCCCCAAATAATCGGCCCGGTTTGATAATCCACACGCTTTCCTTCTTGATCGGTAGACTTTCCATTGCTCTCCATATCACCTTGTTGAAAATAGGCAGCGAAGCGATGGAGATATTGATCGTATGGTAAAATGGCCTGCGTTTCTGCCTGCCAAAAGTTGTTGTACCAAACTCCAATCATACCCAAAAGAATAGGAATATTTTTTTCAAAAGGAGCGTAGCGAAAATGATTATCCATAGCGTGATATCCATCTAATAGCTTCGCAAAATTATCTGCACCAATGGCAATCATAATCGGCAAACCGATGGCCGAAGTCAGCGAATATCTTCCCCCTACCCAATCCCAAAAAACAAACATATTTTCTGAATTAATTCCAAACTTCTCCACCGCCTCTTTATTGGTAGATAAGGCCACAAAATGGTTGGCCACAGCTTTGGGAGATAACAATTTTTCTAACAACCAACGTTTAGCGCTGTTGGCGTTTGTCATCGTCTCTTGAGTAGTAAAAGTTTTGGAGGCAACAATAAATAGTGTTTCCGATGGATCTTTTCCCTGTAAACATTCCGCCAAATGTGTGCCATCGATATTAGAAACAAAATTAACGGTAATTGATCGATCCGAGTAAAATTTTAACGCCTCTGTCACCATCACCGGCCCAAGATCAGACCCGCCAATCCCAATATTTATAACGTTTCTAATTTTCTTCCCAGTAAAACCACACCACTCCCCCGATCGCACTTTGTCGGAAAAGGCGGCCATCTGGGCCAAGACGGCCCGCACTTTTGGCATTACATCCTTTCCCTCAACAAAAATAGGATTCTGAGAACGATTACGCAATGCCACGTGTAACACCGGACGATTTTCAGTTCTGTTAATGGATAATCCTGAAAACATCGCCTCAATGGCCTCTGCCAATTTTCGCTCTCTAGCAAGATCTAAAAGTAAAGAGAGCGTGGTTTGATTTAAACGATGTTTGGAGTAATCGACATAGAGGCCTTCGGCCTCAATTTTATAATCATCACCTCGCGCAGTCTCCTTAGCAAAAAGATCCCCGATAGAAACAGCTCTCATCTCCGCAAAATGCGATTGCAATTTCTTCCATGAACTAAGTTGAATAACACTCATCCTTACTCCTTAATAAATTTTTCGCCAAATTGGTTCAGATAAAGCATCTCTCCGATCTCTCGTCGCGGAGGTGGGGCCTTATCTTTCTCTACTGGATGTCCTAGTGGTATGGTGACTACTACCTCATAATTTGCTGGTAAATTTAGAAGTCGATTGGCCTTCTCATGATCGAGATGTCCAACTATGACGGACCCAAGTCCTAACTCATAGGCCTTTAGAGAGATATTTTGCACGCAACACCCGATGTCAAACATAAACCATTCTTTAAATTTGGTTAGTCCTACTCCCATTTTATGGCCTGCATTTTTCATCCTAGCGCACACCACCAACATTGCATTACATGACAAAGAACAAGAACGGGCCGGATTTCGCTCAGAATATAGCTCCGTGATTTGTGCCATTAGTTGGCTATCGCGCAGAACAATAAAATCCCAAGACTGTGTATTGGCCCAAGAAGGGGCCCAGCGTGCAGCATCTATTAGTTGCTTTATATCTGAATCAGAGACGTACTCCTCAGTAAATTTACGGACGGAGCGACGTTTAAAAATAGCTGTATCTAAATCCATGATAAAATCTCAGCACTCTAAAATGTCAAAATTAAAATAAAAACAAAAAAGGCCACGAAAGTTCATTAACATCGGCATCCGTGGCCTTAAGAAATAATTAACCTTTAATAATTGCTTCGGTTGGGCAAGTGTCTGCACAATCTCCACAATCAGTACATAAAGCAGGATCAATTTTATAGGTGGTATCACCTTCAGAAATTGCTTCTACTTTGCAATCGGCGGCGCAAGCGCCACAGGAGGTACAGTCTTCAGTAATTTTGTGGGCCATAAATTCTCCAAGTTAAGTTAATAAAAAAGTCCAGAAAAAAGCGATTTATGATTTTTTAATGCCTTTTTTTGGTTATGACAACTATAAACTTCAGAGTATTGCACCTCTTACATGCCGCTGCTAATCTGTTCCTACTTTATTAATGTTACTATTTTAATTTACCTATTCCTGCTGTGCCTTACGATAATACAAATTATCTTTCAATTTACGCTGCTTAATCTGTTCATGTTGCAACGTAAGCCAGTAAACTTGATTTTTCCTCTGATAGTGCGTGTAGGCACAGATCCTATCATCAAAACTCTTTTTAACTGCCATCGACCCTTTATCTTTTTTCTGAGAACCGACGGCCGGCCGAATAAAATCAGCAAAGCGAACATTTAAATATTCTAATTTTTCCTTCTCCACCGCATTGCTGGCCGCCTCATAAAAAGGAGAAATCAACACGGCGTTTTGGCAAAACTCACTAAAAATTTCTGGCCGAGAAGTGGCCAATAGTTGAATGCACGTTCTATCAATATTTCTTTTGAGCGATTGACGATCATTGTCCCCGCGCTGATACTCTGGCCTATAAGGATTATTCCAATAGCGCTGATAGCGATAGTCATAACTAAAAAGGGCCTTGCCTGCCGCAATAAAAGGGACTAATGGCGACCAGCGAAATACCTCGGGGATATCGGTATACAGTGCTCGTTTAAGATTCCTGCTGGTGCGCTCAAGATAGGTTAATCCCCGCGCCTCATCTGTAGTCGTTTGCAGATAATCATAAAAATTATCTCGAAAAATATTCTCTAAAGCGCTCATATTTTTTATCGAAATGGCCAACGCATTATCATAGTCTTCTCGAGTTAAGGCCGCTTCGCTATCTCCCTCACTGGCCTGTGTAAGTTTTTCTAACATTTCTTGATTAGAGATAATCATCAATTGCTGCTCGAAAGTATGCGGCCCAACACTTTCCATGGTACTTAGATAGTAATCATAGTAAACAAAGGTAGCAATTCGATTGGCCAACAGTGTATCTTTTTGAATTAAAATATTCAAAGTATCAAATACGGTATTGATAATTTTCTCATATCTCCATTCTGCCTCTATTTCGTTGTTGCTTTTTTCCTTCAAGTAACTATCAAATACCTCAACTATTCTGTCGAGCTTAGCAATTGTCTCTTCCATCACCGGAATAATTTGTCGATCACTATAACTAGAGCGGCCAATTCGCTCTAATAATTTTTTAATATATCCTCGAATATACAAAAAACTATCATACGCTGAAGTACTCATCGCATTATGAATAAAAGCAGAGGCCACCAGACCTGGTTTATCACTAATCAGTTTGCGCACAAAAAAACGATTCATTCCAATCACGGCGCTGTTAATTAAAATATCTAACCTAGATCTGACTATTTTTAATAAATTGGGAATATCATCAAAAACTGGCCGATATTGTCCACCATTTTTTAGCCAAAAATCGCTATCCATAGGCATTGTTCCATTCTCATTTGGCCGCACCTCATCCGGAATGGTCTCCAAGTCATAACCAACTAAATAGAGACGCAAAAACTCTACGGGTATAGTAGTAAAGAAAAAATTTACTTCCGTGCTAACATCATCTACTGCAGCCGACGCCTCCATTGTATGTTGCAGCATGGCAACTAGCTTATAAATAATACCTTTTTTTTCCATTTCGCTACTCATACTGTCGATACTGCCCTTTATCTCGTTATACAATCCATTTAAGGTATCAATGGCCTGAATAGTTGAAACAACATTTGTCCAAACCCCATTTTTGTAGTCACCATCGGTAGCAACTTTAGGTTCTACCCCAAATTGCAAATTAAAAAGCCAACTGGTGATACTTGGTAAATTTCTAGTCAACACGTAATACCCGGTTACCAAACTAACCTCATCCGAAATCAATTTTTGATCTTCTATACTTTTTTGTCCTCGTTTGATCGTACGCTCTAGCAATCGCAAATTTCCTTTTATAGTGCAATAATTATAGGAAGCACTCTCCATAGCGCAGGTAATAGAAGACCAAAGTTCAACCTCACTTAATTTTTTAATCTGTTTACTAAACTTGCTTTCTCGCAAAAAATTTATCAAATTATCAATTATGTTACTCATCTTTATGCCACCATCAGCATATCCTGAAGATAAAATATTTGAAGATACTCGCAACATAGAAGAGATCATGGCCAATCCGAGATTCGGGGCACTGGCCAGACATTGTGAATAGCTAGAATAATTGGCCATGGTGGAATTGACCAAGCGAACGACATCGTTGGCGGCCATCTTCAATCCGGTATTCATACCCAGCATATTAAAAATACTCGTTGAGCTGCGCATTTCTGGCCGCGTTGTTGCCACACTATTTTCTATGGCCGAACTAACATGCACTCCTACGGCGACGTCAAGTAATGACGACCGCTCCATCCCGCTGCTGTTGGTAGAATTTAGGAGGGCATTAATATTGCGTTTTTGCGCTTCGGCGTTTTCTTGTTTTATCTGTTGAGAATCCGCAACCTCCTGTTCAAATTGCGCCTCGGCCACTGCCAGTTGGGCCGCAAGCGATTCAAATCCTATGCTGCGACAATTGGGATCATCCTTTAATATCTCGAAGGTTTTAATTAATTTTTTAGTCTCTTCCAGTGCTGTCTGTGTCCAATTACCGTTAGTTCGACAGGCATATCCCAGATCCATTGCTGAAGAAATCGACGCCAGCGACAATTCAACTAATAGCACAAGAAAAATATGTTTTTTATACCACTTCTTCATCTGCATCTGTTTTCTCTACTAAATCAACTGGCCCACCATTTTTTTTGCACTACTACTGATCTCGCCCCTGTTTCAGTTGCATCTCTTTTCGATTTTTAATCTGTTCGTGTTGTAGTGTTAACCAGTAAACTTGGTTTTTTCGTAAATAATCACGATAGGCACAAATTTTATCATCATAACTTTTTTGATCATTTTTTATCTCTTCTTTTTTAGGTGCCCATGCTCCAGTGGCCTTCATCCACCACTTACGCTCGTCTGCTTTAGTAACGTAGTCTGAAAACTTAGTATTCAAATACTCATATTTCTCTTTATGTTCGGCCGCCTCATAAAAGGGAGAGGTAATAACCGCATCTTTACAAAACTCACTAAAAATCTCTGGCCGCTGGGTGGCAAGTAGCTGCACACAGACCCTGTTTTTATTTCTCTCCAAAGAGTTGTGGTCATTATCTCCGCGTTGATATTTGGGCTTAAATGGATTGTTCCAATACAACTCATATCTATAATCATAGGTAAACAAGACATTAGTAGCGGCAATTATTGGGACAAACGGTGAGCCTCTAAATTCCGACGGAATATCCGTATGCAGGGCACGTTTGACAGTGCGAAGATTTCTCTGTGTATAAGAGAGACCTTTTGCATCGTCTTCGGTAGATTGCAAATAATCAAAATAGTTATCTCGAAAAATATTTTCTAGTCCATTGAGATTTTTGATTGTAATGGCCAACGCATTATCAAAGTCTTCTCGATTCAAGGCCGGCTCGGTCTCACTAACCTGCATAATTCTCTGCAACATCTCATTGTTGGATATAATCATTAACTGTTTTTCATAATCGTTATAGTTTTCCTCTTCAAGAATATTTAAAAAATAGTCGTAATAAACAAAGGTCGACATCCTATTAGTGAAAAAAGAATCCCGCTGAATTAAGACATTAAAATTTTCATAAACGGCGTTAATAATTTTTTCAGACTGCGACTGAACGCTGTTATTATCCTCGGCCACCACCTTGCGATTTAAGGCCGAATCAAAAAGCTCAATGACATTATCCACCTTCTTAATAGTATCATCAATCACGGGCAAAATCTGTTCATCTCGATATGGCGATTTCTCTATCTTTTTTAAAAGATTTTTCAAGTAACCACTAACAAAATGGAAACTTTCATAAACAGAGGTGTTCAGAGAGTTATAAACAAAGGCCCCGGCCACTAAATTGGGCTTGTCGGCAATTAACTTGCGTACAAAAAATTTACTGGTCTGACTTAATGATTGATCAATCAGTCGATCAAGACGGGTCTTAATGGTAGAAAGAAGCTTAGGAATATCATTAAACATCGGACGGTACTGGCCACCATTTTCTAACCAAAAGTCAATATTCATAGGAATTTTTCCATCCGCATTAGGCTTAGTTTCCGGCGGCATATTGTCAATATCATAGCCAATAAGGTAAAGCGGCAAAAGCTCTCCAGGCATGGAGTTTAGAAAAAAGTTCATTTTAGTTGCCCCATAACTACCTCCCCCGCCACCACTCAACGCATCATTCATAATACTTTGCAATGTTTTGATCAGCTTATAGGTAGCAATCTTTTGCGTCATAGGTTGCTCCATTCCTTCAATATTGGCCTTCATTTCGTTGTAAGTGGCAATCAGATTATTAATTGCCTTGGTCATACTAAGAACTGTTTCCCACACTAGATTTTTATATGTTCCCTCCGTACTAAGTTTGGGTTCCACCCCAAATTGCACTTTTAGTAGCCAATTAGTGATGCTGGGAACGTTGCGAATTAAAGCATAATAACCAGCGATCAAACTATTATCTCTAATTTTAACGGTATCTGATTTTTTAGCATCGCCCTCTACTCCTTTTTGCAGTTGATTAATACTCCAATTTAGGAGTTTGACATTATCTTTGGCCGAGCAATAATTTTGAGTAGCACTCTCTAATGCGCAGGTTATGGAGGCCCATAATTCCGTTTGGTTTAAATCTTTTATTACTCCGGCCAACTTGGCCTCTCGTAAAAAGGAAACCAAGTTGGCCAAAATATTTCCCATTTTATCTGAACCATCCGCATAACCAGAAGTTAAAATGTTTGTTGAAACTTTCAACATCGCTGACATCATGGCCAACCCCTGATTCGGCGCGGCCACTAAGCATTGTGAAAAACTGGGATAGTTGGCCATCGTAGAATTAATTAGATTAACTACATCATTTGCCGCATTTTTTAAATTAGACTTCATTCCAACCAGGTCAATAATGTTGCTCAAATAGGGAGCTACTTGCACAGTGTTGTCAATGGCCGAACCAATATGAACTCCCGCGGCCAATTCCGTTAACGCCTTTTTATCCATTTTGGGATCACCAGAATTAAGCAAGCTATTTAAATACCCTTTTTGGGCGGCAGTGCTTTCTCGTTTTTGGTCTTCACCATTTTCCAGCGATTTATTAAATTGTGCTTCTGCCACCTGCAATTGTGCCGCAAAGGTCTCCAACCCCTTTCCCTTACAGTTGGGATCATCTTTAATTGACTCAATTGTCTTAATTAAACGACTAGTCTCATCTAAAGCGCTCTGAGTCCAGTTACCATTTGTTCGACAGGAATAACCCAAATTAAAATCCATGGCGATTGCTCTGCCTGCTAGCAAAGCAACTGTGGCAACTGTGGCAAAATGTTTTATCACTTTCATTTTTACTGCTCCTTCTAATTGGCCTTCTGGGCCATGTCTATATAGCTCTATTTTATACGCTGTTGCCGCGCCGCAACATGATTAGTTGTTCAGCGTGTAAAAACTACATAGCTCAACTTTTTATCTTTATTAGCTCTCGTACTAACATGTTAAAATCAGGTAAATACTTCGCTGGTTTTAAATCTGAAGAATAACTTTCAACCTTTCTCTACTTTTTTTTCTCAAAATTCCGAAGAAGTTAACATGGTTACGATGCTAGGTTTTATCGTGGTTATTGTGAGTGTTATTGGCGGCTATCTGCTAGAAGGTGGCCACATGCATGTTTTGTGGCAACCAATCGAGCTTTTGATTATTTTAGGAGCAGCAATTGGTTCCATCATCGTGGCATGCTCCGGGGATCTCATAAAGGCACTAATTAAAAATGTAATTGGAGTTTTTTTACCTTCCAAAATCTCCAAGCAGTACTATTTAGATTTGCTTATTTTAATGCATGATCTAATGAAGCTTTTCTCACAAGGCCCGCAAGAGATTGAAAAGCATGTGGAAAATCCGGAAGAGAGTAAACTATTTCAAAAATATCCGGCCATTTTAGCAAACCACCATCTAATTGCCTTTATCTGTAACACTATGATCATGCAACTATCGTCGGCCATCGAACCTCACGATCTAGATGATCTACTAGATACCGATATCAAGGCCATGCATGAAGGTGAAGCACTGATTCCCAAAACTATTAACCGGGTGGCAGATGCCCTTCCTGGACTGGGAATCGTTGCGGCAGTTTTAGGTATCGTTATCACCATGGGTAAGTTGTCGCAAGGTAAAGAAACTATCGGACATAGCGTTGCGGCCGCACTAATTGGAACCTTCCTCGGAGTTTTGCTCTCTTATGGTTTTTTTCAGCCTTTGGCCGCCAAAATTGAGACGAAATTAGAAGAAGAGGGAAAAACTTTTCATGTAATAAAAGTGGCTCTTTTGGCCCTGGCCCGTGGTACCAATCCGAAAATATGCGTAGAATTTGCCCGAAGAAGTATTCCTCCTGAATTTCGTCCAGAGTTTAAGGAATTAGAAGTGGCCATTCGTGAGGCCGGGGGTAGCGGCGGCGGTGCGGCCAAAAAGGCGGCATAATATATGGCAACTAACAACGATAATCAGAAGAAAATTATCATTATCAAAAAAAGAGGAGATGGCGGACACGCCGCTGCTCATGGTGGTGCTTGGAAAGTTGCCTATGCCGACTTCATCACTGCGATGATGGCACTCTTTATGGTTATGTGGTTAATGGGCGCCGATGAAGAAACAAAAGAAATTATCCAGGGTTACTTTAATGCCGATGGAAATATGTTGAGCGTTGATTCCATGAATAAAAATGGAATTATTGGTGGAGGAGATGCTAGTGCTCGCGCAGACGGTGCGCAGGGGCGTTTTTCTGAAGAGTGGGTAAAACGGCCCACGGCCACGGCACCAGTTTATTTGGAAGAACAGGCCACTCTTAGTAGTTTACGCACCAATTTTGATGGGGCGGCCTTTTCCAGTGATACCACCGATGATTTAAATGTTATGTTTAATGTTCCTGGAGAAATAAAATTTTCCAAACGCTCCAATGAAATTCCGGAAAATGCCCTTCGCTATTTAAGCTTTATCTCTAACGCATTAAAAGAGCATGATGGTAGCGTGGTCATCCGCGGATGGGGTGATACAAAGGATGATTGGGCAATGGCCTTTGGCCGCGCTATGGCCGTACGCAATGCTTTAGTAGAAGAGTACGGGGTAAATCCCAATAAATTAATTCCCACTGCGGCCTATCAGTTAGAGCAAAATAATCGTGTGGTGGCCGAAGCATTAGATAAGCTGGGACTAGTTAAATTTATCCTTAAAAAAACAAGAGAAGAGAGAACTCGTCGGCCCGCTCAATATGAATAAGAAAATCTGATCTTTTTATCAAACTCCCTTCCTTTTGTTGTCACCGGCCAACTCAATACCACTACTTCCAATCACGATTTGACGTTGTTTATATAAAATACCGATGGCCCTTTTAAACGATTGTTTACTGATCTTTAAAATCCGTTTTATTTCCTCCGGAGAGCTCTTATCATGCAAGGGCAAAAATCCTCCTGCGCGCTCCAGTTCTGTCATAATAAGTTTCCCGCTATCTTTTAAATTTTTCATACCCGTTGGACGTAGCGTTAAATCTATTAATCCATCCGGCCGTACTAACTTAACCATTGCCTCAATGCGCTCCCCCAATACTATCTCTGAAAATATGTCCGAATGATAAATTAGGCCCTGATACTTTTCATTAACCAACGCTTTGTAACCAAGCTGCGTCTTTTCAAAAGGTAGAGCTATTACTTTCTCATTGATAGTAAGTTCAATATTTTTCCGCTCAATAAACTTGCTCAGATTATTAGTAGCATAAAGACGTCTCGTGCCCTCTTCCTGGCAAACACGAATTAAATAGGACTCTCCTAGTTTCATTTTTTGTTGCTGCTGATTACCTGGCGATAACAAATCTTTATCAATTCCCCAATCAAGAAAGGCCCCAAACTCCACTACTTCAATAACCTTGAGATAGGCAAAACCTCCCAATTCCACCATTGGAATTTCCGGAGTGGCCAGCGGAGTACCTTTGATATCCGTGTAAACAAAAACCTCCCGCATCTCTCCGAGTTTAATACCGGCAGGAGCAATACTTCCAGGCATAAAAACTTCATCTTTTTTATCTTCTGATTGCAAATAATATCCTGATTTATTTTCATGTGCGACTAGAAGTTGATTTATCTTTCCGATTTGAATCATATTAACTGCTCTTTTATTTTTTCCAATTGATATTGCAGATCACTTATCAGAATTTCCCAGTAACTGTCATTCCCAAAATGGGAAAAGGTATTTTTAAATGCTGGATCCTCCCATCGTTTAGCAATCCAGGCGGCAAAATGGATGTAGCGCAATGCCCGTAACGGTTCAATCAAGCGCAAACTGCGATAATCAAAAGAGCGCATAGTTTCATAACTTTCCAATAAAATATTACGATTAACCACCGCCTCCTGATCGCTTCCGGGAACAACTAACCATATATCCTGAATGGCCGGACCTACCAACATATCATCAAAGTCGATAAAATATGGCCCCTCTTGATCACGCACAATAATGTTACCAGCATGACAATCTCCATGAATACGATGAAGCGAAATATCCAAGAAAAAAGGAGTAATAATTTGGCAAATCTCTTCAACTACTTTTACAAAACGAGGGCGCAAATGGAGCGGAATAAAATTATTTACCAACAAAAACTCTAAATTATTTTTTCCAAAGCTATCAGGAGAAATGGCCAGACGATGAGATGCCTGGCGCGCAGCTCCGACGTTGTGCATTCTGGCCAATTGTCGGCCCATTATTTCAAGATAATCAAAACTTGGCTCCTCGGGTGAGCGGCCACTTTTTTTAGGAAAAAGTGTAAAATAAATTTCATGTCCAGGAGTAGTAAATAATGTTTTGCCATCAAACTGTATCGGAGCAATAACCGGAACCTCCGCCTCCACCAAATCTAATAAAAAAGTATGCTCTTCTAAAATTTGTGCCAATGTCCAACGTCCTGGACGATAAAATTTGGCAACTACAAAATTATCACTTGGCGATTTTACTTCTGACGCTTTGTTCTCTATCTCAATCTCATAAACACGATTTTCCATACTATTAAGCGTAAGTACCCGTCCCGTAGTGCGAAGTCCTAGAAAATCAACCGCATTTAAAACTGCCTCGGGATTCAAATGGAAAAAAAATTGAGTTTCGCTATCTCCCCAGATATATTTTGACATGTATTATTTTCCCTGAAAAAGAGCAACACGAAATTTTGCTTTACTTACGTTAGATATTCAAATCCTACTTTAATCGTCCCCGCATCTAGTCGCGTTATCCAGGCCACTCTGGCCTTAATCGGATTTAAAACACCACACTGCACGATACAAAGAGCATTGGTTTTAATTTCTGGAGAATAAAGTAATACCATTCCACATCCCCGATAGGCCTCACTAAAAACAAGTCCTATATACTGAGGAAGAAATTCTTTGGGAGAATCCTGTAGGCCCACCATTCCAATAGTATTTTTTTCGGCCTCGTAACGAATATAACTTCTTTTTATTTTCTTGTCAGGCATAGTACTCTCTTTGAAGATAATTATTTTGATCTCAAAAACATTATCTTCCGTTTTTTTACTCCTCACAAGAAACTTTCGTAAATTACTGGCAATAGTTGACTAATCTACAGCGTTTCAATGTTTAGGTTAGTGTCAGGGGTTAATCACACATTCATTAAATTTGATATCCTCACGCTTACTCTTAACTAAAGCACGAACAGGTGCCATTCTATTTTCCGGAAAAAATATTCCACAAAAAGTTATCTCTTTCAAGGCCGGAAGTTTTAAAAGAAACTCAGGGAACTCTTTAAGTCTAGTAGGTCCCAGAATCAATTTACGTAAAGATTTCATATATTGAAATTCATTCTCAAACAACATATCTCCGAGTACTGTGCTAGCTATACTTAACTCCTCAAGTGATGATAAAGATGGTGATTGCAAAATATCTATAAAATCGAGCAAATAGTTTTTAGAAAGATCTAATCTCTTTAGTCTTACAAATGGATCAAATACTGAGCTATTTATTTTAACGATATTCATATCACTAAGATTTAGATCTGTAACTGCCTCACAATTGTTAAATGCCCCTTCATGAATATAGGTATTACTTCGTGGGGAAACCATCTTGGTATTCCCAGAAAGATTAAGCATAACAACTTCAGGAGCATTGTTTAATTTCACAAAAACATTTCTAAAGGCATCGTGCTTTAATTCAAAAATGTTATTCAAAGATAGATCTAAATATGTAAGACCCGATAGATTATCCATGAAATTTTTTGGAGTCTCATTTATTTCATTATTTGTAAATGTGAGCATTTTTAGCGAACTAAGTTCTTTAATATCATCCTCAGATATTTCTGCTGGGTACATTCGAACGTTGTTAATAGAGAGTGATGCTAAGTTTTTCAGGAAGAGAAAATCACCAGGAACAAAACGTTGAGAATTCCACCCCTGCCCTTCGATACTAAGTTTTTGTAGTGCAATAAGATCCTTTCCCGAAACTTCCTCGCATGGTAGTCCCACTTCCCTCTCAATAGCGGTCTTTACATAAAGAGAACGCTGACAGATTCCATTAACCTGCTCGTAAACTAAGCCCAAGCGAACAATCTCTGAGCGTACCTGAGTAGGCTCTGTACCAATTAATTTCAATGTATGAAATAGATAATTTAATTGAGATAAGTCGATATACTCTGCGACATAATTTCGAAAAAAGGTTCCATTCAAAAAAAATGAATATTGAGTATTGCTGGCCTTTAACTCTCTCACTAATTTGCTATCATATTCATAAGCGACTAATTCTCCTTGCTGCGTTTTTTTAACCGCCGTCAGGATTTCTGCCTCCCCACGGGCATTAAGACAACTTGAGTCAAGTCCTAGCGCTTTTCCATCAACTTTTTTAGACGGAAACGGGAGCGAGTGTTCTTGCCATGAAATATACTGATCGCCACTCATGAAATTCTGTAGGTACATTTTATAAGGGCCTTCTAACTCAGGAGCAAAACGATTATAAAGAGCAATAAAGATAATCATGTAAGGAAATGTTCCAACCTGCATATCTTTATCAGCAAAAATCTCACCGTATGGCGGTTGATTTGCGTTTAATAAATAATCCAGCGTATAGAGTGTCCCTTTACATCGGACGAGCTCCGTTCCTGCTACTTGATAGGCAAACATTAGATTAAAAATTATTATTAAGATAACTCTCATCGTAAATTTTCCAAGATTGCTTTGCGAATATCATCTTCAAGTTCCGGTTCTTTAGATATTTTTTTCAATAACATGACTGCTTCAGCTGTTTTGATTTCTAATAAAATATATGCGGAAATAATACGTTCACTATGATCATGCGTATAACCTGAGTCAAAAACGGAATCACCTCGCTTATAGGTTTGGCCAATTACGGAAAAGACATAATCCAAATCTACATCCGAAAGAATCTCCTCTTTTAAATCATAATTGACTAGAGAGGCAATTAGCGCATTTTCGCAATGGACTTGAAAACTCCAGCTTTCGTTTTTAAAGAGCGGAAATATTTTTTTCAACAGTCCATTTTGTGGTGCTTTTGCCAGCACATCACAAGCGACTTCCTGTGCCCACTCTTGATTATCAGCAAATTCTCCGAAGGTTTCGTTTAAAATTCTATCTTTAAAATATTCAACATATTGTAAAAAATCCGATTTCTTGTATATCTCTTCGAGAATAGAGATATTCGACACCCTTCGTTCTGCAGTGCCAGAATATACATGATTATTGATTGAAAAAAAAAGTGCTGCTGAAGTTTGAAAGTCGTACATCGCTTCCAACATTGTGTCTCGCACATTCCAATCATGATAGCGATTATATAAGTAAGTCAGTGTCTCCATTATTGATAGCTCACCAAAAAGTGATGTAAATGCCGGAATCATCTGTTTAAAAGAATGTAGGGCCTGCCGCTTAAGATCATAGTCGTCTCTAACTCCATCATAATCTACACGTTCAAAGAGTATTTTTAGCGCACGTGTTGATGGATATTGTAATAGGTCAACCGCGGCCTGCCTACGGATCTCCTTATCTTTCGAAGCTCGATTATTTTCCTCATAAAGATTATACTCACTCAACTTTTCAAGACGCTTTATCTGCTCCAAATGATTATCACCAGCAGGATCATGAGCAGTCTCTTCATAATCCAGCGCAATCAAGCTTACTGCGGCACTATCAATAAATTTCAAATTGAGTGATTTAATTTCGCGTAAATTTAATCCTGGAATGGCCACCGATAGTGATTGAAAATCTTTCATTTCTTCAGGCGTATAAAAAGGTAATGTTTGGGCAGTTACTTGCTTATTAACCTCAAAATTAACCCTCATCGGTGCTTGGACTCGAGGTGCCAGAAAAACTCGTACCGCCAATATTTTACGCTCACTTAATGACACTAATAATGGAACTGTTTTTAAAACATCAATCTGCGCATTAGCATCTACATTTGCAAAATATACGTGGGAGATTGTTTCGGCTGAGAGCGAGGATGTTAAAACAAGAGAAACTAAAATTAAAAGTTTAAAAGAATGCATATTTTCTCCGAGGACAATAATTAAGATGTTGCATGTTTGTGGCCTATCGAATACATAAAGACAACTGACCCAGTAAAGTTTACTTGCTTCCCCTGACAGTTTTTGCTAAAAATGGCCTAACCTTGAATATCTTTGGGAGGATTTATGAAAGTTCTGATCGCATTAATGACAGTACTTTATGCACATTCATTACTGGCCGGTGGATCATTAGTCGGAAATGGTGGAGACACAATTTTTTGTGAAAACAATCCTAAAAGTCCTTTCCTAGGATATTACACTCTCGACTTTCTACTAGAATATAAAGATTTGGATTTGGCCGACTACAGTATTGACACAACATTTGAAGAGAACCGAGACAATATTCGCCAGCTTTTGGAAGAAAAATATCCAGAACTGCTTCCCCATTTTGATGATTTTTTTGGTTCGCTATACCTGCGTAATGGAGTAAATCGTAGTTGGCACGAGGCCACCGGTGAACTGATAGATATAAATGATGAAAACATAATCGAACAATTACCTGAAAATTGTATAAGAAATAAAAAACCACAGATTTATCAGACAGTAATTCGCCAAAGTATATACGAGCCAATTCGTTACAACTTTGACAAAAATATTCTAGTCCATCAACGAATATACAATCCTCTCCAATACTCCTTTTTTTTGATGCATGAATGGATGTGGGATTTTACTAGTGATGTGCGAATTTTGCGAAAACTTAATTGGCTTATGCACTCAAAGGAACTTCAAAAATTAAGTCGACGAGAATTAATTGAAAAATTCTCCGCATGGAATCTCTTTGCTCCAAAGCTTGATTATTGTGAACGATCAAAAATTATTCAAGCATACTTTCCAAAAGAGTGTGAAAAAATTTCGGCAAGGGATCTCTCATCTGTCTCCGCCATACACTTTGACAACATACCAGAAGGATTCTTATTTCGCTTTGGTGACTTTTATGGTTTTGGTAAAACTTCCGACTTAATCATTAATAATACTTCTTCTTTGCAGTCAATGCTCCCTCCACGCATTTTTTCACCAATGTACCAATTAAAAAACTTAACATTAGTAAATGACTCTTTAACCATTCTGAGTAATGAAATTTTGCGTGATCTAAAATATCTTGAAACGCTTGATCTAAGAGAAAATCAAGGACTCGTTATTAACGAGCCCTTTTTAAATCTTGAATCTCTTCGTATAATGAAACTGACACTTCCAGCGACTTTGTCTATTCTTCCGCCTAATTTGCAGGAACTTCATCTTGAATCGAATAACGAAATCTACTTGCAGCAAATGGAAACAAGTTTAAAAAAACGTTTCCCCAACGTAAAAATAATATGTAGGTTGATCAGCAATGTTCTATGACCACAACAATTATCGTGATATTTTGACTGAGGAATTTGAGAAAAGAAAAGCACACAATCCAAATTACTCATTACGTGCATTTTCCCGTGATCTTAAAACATCGCCTTCTAGGCTTTCAGAGATACTACAAGGCAAACAGGGACTTTCTGCAAAAAAGGCCTGTGAGATAGCAAAAATATTAAATTTCAACGTGATGGAAACTGATTTTTTTTCTACGTTAGTAGAAAGTGAACATGGAAGATCTCAAATGGCAAAAAAATCTGCTAAGCTACGTTTGAAGAAATTTGGAATGCAAGAGCAGCGTAGATTATCACTTGAACTTTTCGAAATTATTTCCCATTGGGAATACCTGGCAGTTGCTGAGTTGATGCTCTTAAATGGTGCAAAGGATTCTATCAAGTGGGTGGCAACTAGACTTAAAATTAGTGAAGAGAGGGCACAAGAGTGCATCGATAAACTTATTTCAACTGGACTACTAAAACGAGAAAAAGGACGTCTACAGCGAATTGACGATAGTCTCTTTATGTGGCCCACTGAAATACCTAGTGCCTCCATAAAAAACTATCACAAAGAAATTATTCTAAAATCATTAGGTGCACTTTTTACTACACAATTACATGAGCGTGAATATAACTCACTGGTCGTACCTATTGATGCTGCACAAATTGGGACAGCAAAAAAAATGATTCGTGATTTTACTGTAGAACTAAATAAGCTATTAACAGGCAGTCGCAGACGCAATCGCGTCTACTGTTTTTCTACTCAACTATTCCCGATGGATGAGATCTCTTGACTGGGGTCTACAGAATCTCACAGAACACAATCCCAATCCTCTTCTTCACTTTTGTTAATTGTTGAGTTAGACTGCACCTGCGCACACAACAACAGTAAAACAATGGAGAAACACAATGAAAACTGTGACAAACAGACTATTAATGATTACGCTTTTAACTCTCTCGATTTCTGCATGTAAAACAGAAATCAGCGATAATAATAATGATAAAAAGCCGAGAGGAGATCGACGTTCTATTCAAGCAGGAACCTTAGATGGAACTATCAATGGTTTCGGCTGGACCTTTAAATCAGGGCGCGTAACAACATCCACATTTGACAACAATAAACTCTCCTTTGATTTTTGGGAAACATATGAGGCAGATCCTTGTAGTGTATTTATTTCCAGTTCTAATCGCTCCATCCTTGGAAGTTTCCCTTTAAAACGCGGTGAGTACCCATTTAGTTTATCTCAGAATGTAACTTTTGCGTTTGAAGAGCAAGATGGGTCCTACTTGAATTTATTTGTTACTGATGGACGATTAATAATTGATGATATCGATGGTTCTACATTGCGAGGAAGAATGGTTGCTAACTACGACAGCGATAATTCGGTGAGCGGAGAATTTGAACTGGCGATCTGTACTCAGTAATTAAATATTTTTTTTAACACTTATTTTTTTGGAGGAACTATGCAAAGCATTTTATTGTCTTTTATTGTCCTGTTTTTTGTTTCTTGTTCAACTGTAACTCAGATGCAAACAGCAAAAGTCCTGGATGTGGACAAAAGTTCATTTGCGATTGGCGTAGGCCAATTTAGCTCAAAGTACCACGTAGAAGGAGAAAGTGATAAGTTTTCTTTTCCAACTCTAGAAATTATGTATCGTAGAGGTATTTTTCCAAACTTAGATGCAGGTGTTCGAGTTACCAACGGATTATCTCCGGCCTTTGATGCAAAATATCAGCTTATGAACGGTGATCTAAACCTATCCACTGGGCTTGGGGTTGGATATTTTTCAGTTTCAAGTGGAGAGAGAAAATCCACATTCATAGAGCTTAAAATTCCAATCTTCATGGATTATAACTTGAGGGAGAATTTTGCAATTCTTTTTACTCCAACTTTAAGTAGTAAACTGATGAATGCCACGGGAGGGGACTTAGGAGATGAATCTTCAACAATTTTTCTGGCCGGAGGATCTGCTGGTTTCAAATGGGGAGATGACTGGGGATTGATTGCTGAAATTGGCTACGCAAAACCAATTGCTGGTGCAAGTAATGCAAATGAAAAGGAGCCATTCATGCAATACTCCGCATCTCTGTTTTGGCAGTAGCGTACCTCCCATAATGGGCCAACTAATGTTGGTGATGCCTTGTTCACAGAAATTTTATCTGCAAGAAAAAACTGAACCCGCCCTGCGCCTGCAGGCCGGGTTAACAAAGTAGTGCACCAAAAAAAGCACCAAAACATTGAAAAAGAATATACGGAGCGATATTTTTTAATTTCATTCTACCGGCCACTACCATCGCAATAGATATTGCTGGATTTAGATGAGCACAAGAAAGATATCTTGTAGAATAAATGGCCAATGCAACAGCACCTCCCCAAACCATGGCCACATCTGAAAGACTCATACCTGTATTAAATATCGTGGAAACCGCTACACTTCCACAGCCGAAAAATACAATAAGAAAAGTACCGATCATTTCGCCAAATAGACTATGCATTTTAACATCCTGACTAAAAAGTAAGACTTATAAATTCAGCTTAAATTTTTTTTCAACAATAATGACTAAAGACTCCAAAAATAAATAATTGACTAATCCACGGCGATTCTTTTTTTAAATCAACTGCCCTGCACTTACTATACGAATATTATCTTGTAAAATTTTGTCCTTATCTCCTCTATGAACAATAAGAATTTTGGCCTGCTTATATTTTCTTAAAAAGCTCCTAGCACTTCCCAAAATTGAATCACTTGGATTTTCCTCCAAAGATGGTAATATTCCAAGGTAATGATTCGAAGTATTAAAGCAAAGCGGTACAAAACCTCCTCCGCGATTACGATATTGAAATATTTCTACTGATGCTTCCGGACGATACATGAATTGCGTTCTTAGATTAGCAAATAAAAAAAGCGTTAGTGCTGTCAGTTCATTTTTTGCTAAACTTGATAAGTAATTGGCCTCTCCTACATCTTCAAAAAAAAGTACTGCTTTTTTTTGTGATCCCACGGTAGGTATGAGTCGAATGAGAAACATCGCCTCAAATGCCGCAATAAGCTTATAAAGCGTTGGAATAGAGATACGCACTGCGCGACTCAACGATGACCACTCTAGAGGTTCTCCAACTTTGCTGGCCAGAGTTGCCAGAAGGTGGCGGAGTGTTCGATAGCTTAATGTTGTTGGAAATATCAGTTGTAAGTCCCGCTCTAAAATAGTATTTATCTGAGTCTCATAGCGCTGGCGCTTTATCGCAGAATCCCTAATACTAAAAATACCAGGAAGGCCACCGTTTTGGAGATAACGTAAGTAGTTTTTTTCAGTAAAATAATTTGCGGTAGGCAAATCAATATCGACGCTTTTTGCCGTTAGCATTTTAATAAGAGCTATCGGCAATGTGCTTTGATACGTTTCGCTCATATCCATTGGTAACAGTTCCCAGGCCACAATTCTACCAGTCAAAGATTCTCTAATAGCTCGGCGAGAACTAAATCGCACCGATCCTGTGAGCAAGAATTGTCCTGGACTTTGATTTTGTCGCACATGTTCTTTTAACGCAGGAAAAAGTTCCGGAGCAAGTTGGCATTCGTCGATAACCAGAGGACTTGCCTTGTTTTTCTCTAAAAAACTAGCGGCATCTTGGGAAGCGAGCGCCAGTGATGATGCCGAATCTAAAGAAATATAACGCTTGCTTAATAAATTTGCCAACGTCGTTTTACCAACTTGGCGATGGCCAAAAATTCCAACAATTGGAGAGTAGCGGAGCGTTTTCCTTAATAAACCTTCAAGAAAACGTTTTCTGATATGCGGCATAGTAAATACAGATTATATGCCTTCTGTAAAAATGTAAATAGGCTTTTATGATTTTACAGAAGGCATATAGTAAGCTTTGATCCTCAAAGGCATATAATTCAGCTTAAATTTTCTTCAACAATAATGACTAAAGACTCCAAAGATAGATACTGGCCAAGATCCACAGGCCGTAGTTTAACAGAAGCTGGTAATTGTGGAAGCCAATGTCTTAAAGCAGAAATGGCAGCTTCTGACAAAAAACCATCAATCACCGCCTGTTCCTGTGGCATATTTAATTTTTTCAGAAAATGAAAATCCTCTTTTTGTAGGTTAATATTAAATTTTTCTTGGATTTGAAACATAAAATCCATAATATCTAAGGAATCGGCCCGCAAATCAGTTACCAAAAAACTCCCAAGCGATAGTGTGGATGAATCAATACTCAATCCATCTGCTATAATATTTTTAATCTCTTCAACTATTTTCTCGCGCTCCATCTTGGGCATAAGAACTCCTTTTACAAGCAACAGTTTAACAAAAACGCGGCCCTTCGTCGAGGGCCAAAACCAGTGAGGCATTCTGGCCACCAAAACCGAATGAGTTTTTAAGGATGTATTTTAGAGAACAATTTTTACTCTTCCCGATAACATGGTTGAGTTCACAGCCATCAGCAACCTCTTGAAGATTTATGGTGGGATGCAGCTGCTGTCTTTGCAAAGATAAAAACGTGGCAATGCTCTCCACAGCTCCGGCCGCAGAAATAAGATGCCCAGTCATAGACTTGGTCGCAAAGGCCGGAATACGTTTATAGTCTTCTTTAAAAAGTGTTCTAATCGCGGCCGCCTCTGCCGGATCATTTTTGGCGGTTCCTGTTCCATGAACACTAATGGCGGAAATATCTGCAGGGCAAAGATGGGCCGACTGCAAAGCACGATGCATCGACTTAATCGCCCCTTCTCCCTGTGGATGAGGATCACTTACACTGTAAGCATCCAAACTGTTTCCATATCCTAAAATTCGGCCTACTATTTTTGCCCCTCTTTTTCGTGCAAACTCTTCTTCCTCTAACACTAAAAAACCTGCTCCCTCACCTAAAACAAAACCATCTCTTGATTTATCAAAGGGACGAGATGCCAAATGAGGCGTGCTATTTTTTGTCGTCATCGCTCCTATCCGACAAAACCCACCAACCCCCATCGGATTTATCATGGAATCCGTTCCTCCGGCCAAGGCCATCAAAACCTCTCCTCTGGCAATTTTTAAAAAGCCGTGGCCAATGGCATCAGTACCGGCCGCACAGGCGGAGATGTGAAAAGCAGGAGCATGAGTTAGTTGATATTTTTTAGAAATAAGATGGCCACAAATATTTGAGGGTGTATTTAAAAAAGTTAAGTCTTCTACTTCTGAAATATTTTCGCGGCCTTTGGATTTAAGCGCTACTAAATCTTCCATTGAAAAAAGTTCCAGGCCAATGCCCAAAGATAAAAAAGATGAAGTCTTCGCAGGAAGCATCTCATGGCCAAAAGCAGCAAAAATCGCTTGTTGAGCGGCCAAAAGAGCAAAGGTTATTTTCACATCCCTAAAATCACTAGCAATATTTTTAACCTCTGATGCAATGGTAGTCGGAAGGCCCGTCGGGTCAAAGCGAGTAATCGGCCCCACGCCAGATTTACCAGCAAAAAGCGCTTTTTCAAAATCAACTAAATTATTTCCGAGCGGAGAGATTACTCCCATTCCGGTAACAACTACTTTTTTATTCATGGCGGCCCCACCGTAAGTGCGCAATAATTCCACTCATCGCCACGCCAGCAATAGCGAAGTGGCATTTTTAATTCCGTGCGTGCCAGTGCTTCCGTGAAAAACAGTGAGGCCTGTGCCACTCCCGTAAAACTATCTGTCTGATAATCGTCCGCGCTTTGTATTAACAACTCTTTTTGGCCCAAAGGATCAAAAGGCCGATAGGAAACAGAAACCTCTTCTATCTTTCCAAAGGAGGTAAGTTTTTGGCCGGCCGACAAAATTAGCACCGAAGAAGCATCAATTGCCCTGGCCGCCAGCGCATGATTTATTCTTTGTAAATGATGCGAGACTAAAAAATTTTGCTGATCAGCAATGGCCCCCACAATCGCATACTCAACAACGCCCTCATTCAAATCATCAATGGCCCGTTTTAAAACTTCAAACCACTCTGGAATTCCAGGATAAGTCATAAAATAGCGGCCCGTAATTTGAAAATTATTGGAGATATGAAAAAGAGGCATATTGGGCAAACACTTAAATGTTAGAAGTGGATTCATCGCAGGAAAGGCCTTATTTGAAAAATTTTTCATTGAAAAGTGATCACCTTCTTTAGAGTTTTCATAGAGCGTATGCAACGGGCCATCTTCGAAGGGCAAAATCCCCACACAAAGATATATCCCCGTGCGTTCACTGTAATTAGCATCTATCCGCTCAATTTGCGCCTGACTCCAGGCCTGGCCGGCAGCAGATAATCCGAGCGCATCTTGTTTAGATAAAAACTTAAAAAGCTTCTTATCTTTCAAAAGCTGGCGGGCCGTAGCAAAGGGATCACCTTGAGTGAAACTGGCAAAGCCGACAATGTTTATCTTAGCGTTGGACAATTTTCTACTCCTTTGGTCCAAATTTTATAAAGCGATCGACGCTGATTATTGACATTTTCCGAGTCAATTGGCAAAAGTTGAAAAGTTATTTTACCTTGCGCATGTAATTCTTCTTTGCAAAAAACCTCCACTGCCACTTGCGCAGCATCTGACATTTTTGAAAGGATCTTGGCATTATAAATCAACTGATCCCCCGGCACACTCATTTTATAAAATTTCATTTTATCTATCTGACAAAGCACCGCTCTAACAATATTATCATCACTTTTATTGTAACTTACTTCCAGCAAAAAACCGGCCAATTGGGCCACTCCTTCTACAATCAAAGCACCAGGCATAATAGGATTGTCTGGGAAATGATCATGCAAAACTTCATCCGTGAAAGAAATACATTTAATCCCACTGGCACTTTCATCAACTTTAATTTGCGTTATTTTGTCTAAAAGATAGTATCGCACTATAAACCTCCATCAAGCACAATTGTTTTACCAGTTATGTAACTATTTTCTTCTAAAAACCAGACTGCCATATTTGCCACTTCTATGGCCTTTCCATATCTTCGCAAAGAGCAATGTTTTAGGTAATCATATTTAAGCTGCTTGGACAAATTCTCGCTAGCTCCCCCCTCTAAAACACCAGGTGCAATTGAGTTAATTTTAATCTTATCTCGTCCCAAATCTTTGCTTAGTACTTCTATCAATCCATTCATAGCACCTTGACTGGCGGCAAATTCTAAAGGTGAAATAAAGGCCTTGCTTCCTACCAGCGAACCAATAAAGACTATATTCGGGTTGGATGACTGACGCAAAGAAGGAAGTCCTGCTTGAATTCCCCCAACGGCCAGACGTGAAAAAAGATGAGCGGACTCTCCCACGTTTTGGGCCATACTCTCCTCTATTTTTTTTATGGCCTGCGCTTTTTTATCTAGGCCGATACAAAAGGCAATTCCATCCAACGGCCCGGGGATAACAATTGGCAAAGAGGAACTCATATCAAAAAAAATTACCTCTAAATTTTGATGGGCCATTGTTATTTTGTTATTACAATAGGTGGCCGTCACTTTGTGGCCTTCTTGCAAAAGGGCACAAACAAGTGCATGGCCAACATGGCCAGATCCACCATAAACCAAAAAATGTTTTTGTTGCACCTTAATCTCTTGCATTTTTTACAATCCACCATCAAAAATTAGTGTAGCTCCCGACATGTAAGAGTTTTTATCTGAAACAAAAAAGGCCAAGGCCCTGGCCGCCTCATCAAAAGTAGCAATACGCTTGATTGATAACTGATCGATATAGTCTCTAATTTTATTTTCTGGAATTCCCATCGCGACCCCTCCATCCAAAATCCCAGGGGCAAAGCAGTTAACTTGAATATTATAGCGGCCAACCTCCTTGGCCAACGCTTCACTAAAACCTTTTAGGCCGGCCTTGCTGGCCGAATAATCGATGGGGGCGGCCAAAATCCGAACCCCGGCCAATGATCCAACATTCATCACATGTCCTTTTTTTTGCGCAACCATCAGAGGAAGAAAGGCCTTGACTGTAATGAAAGCACCCGTAAGATTTAAATCGAGAGTTGTCCGCCAATCCGACTCCTCCATAAGTGCCATTGGCAAAAATTCACTTCTGCCCGCATTATTGATAAGAATATCAATTCCTCCCCAGCGTTCTTTTAACTCTTGGGCCATCTTGATATTTTCCACAAGCGAGGTTGCACTTATTTTATATTTAAAACCGACACTTCCAACCAATTGTTCTGTTTTGGTGGCAGCAGCATCATCATGGGCATACGTGAAGGCCACTTGTGCTCCTTCTTTGGCACAAGCAAGAACAACTGCTCGTCCTAGCCCTTTTGAACCACCCGTAACCACCACTTTCTTATCTTTTAGCAATAACTTTTTATACATCAATTTTCCTTAAGCGCATTTTGCCAAAGTTTTAAAATTTTAGAGGCCAATTCTTCTTCCAATCCAATACGTGGATGAATTTGTAACGTTAAAGTTAATTGCTCCTTCCATATTAAACTTCCGGCCGCCACCGGATGGGCGCGCGTGGCCGGAGGACAAAAATACCATAGTTCTTTTGTAGCTTGATTACCATCTGGTGGCCATGCTCCCAGATTACTAAGTGTTCCAACCCATGAATGATTGTTTCTATAATAATTAGAAAAAATCATTTTCATTCCAATTATTTTTATCCAGCGTGAAATCTGAAAAACATACCAGGCGCCCCAATGATAATTATTAGAAAGCATTTTTTTTACTTTCTGATGAATTTCCTTTGGCCCATCCTTGGCCGCTATTTTGGCCACTACATAGGAAGCATGATTTCCAGTATCTGGTACTTTGACAACATAGGGACGCATATTGCAAGGAATTAGCCACCACTTTTCTTGATTCTTGGCCAATAACTCCTGAGAGACTATTTGATCTAAATGAAAAAGAAGCCAACTATTTAACGAGACTCCCTTTTGCTTGGCCTGCTGTTTAATCTGCAAAGTTTCCTCTAAAGAAAATGCAAGCATGGCCGGCGAAAGTTTTTTGCCAACAACCTCTAATTGTTCTTTTTTCCAAAATGTTTTCCTGGGAAAACTATCTTTTAAATACAAAAAAATGGCCCAACTTTTTTGAAAAATAGTTAAAGGCCGCTGAAGCTTGGCCGATATATCAAAAAGAACCCCCACTCGTAGTCCACTCTCTCTAAGTAATTTAGCAAAAGCACCAACTCCGTCATATTTTTCATGCGACATCCATACAGTCTGATTATCCTTGGCAAAAAATATTTCCGTAAACTCACCAAAATTGCCTAACACTGAAGTCCAAATACCCACCGGGTCAAAGGATTTTGGAGCAACCGGCCGATTTCCTTGTCCAAAATAGACCGGAATAATATTACGCTTTATCTTAACCCAATAAGAAAGTGCATTTGCCAAATGATAAAATCTGTTCTTGTAGCTACCTTTAAAAAAACGTATAGCAATGTTAAAGAGTGAATAAAAGCGGCGTAAGGTGTGCCAGTAGTTAGTTATAATTTCATCTTCACTCATCGTGGGATGTTTAAAAGTTAGATATCCTTCTCGATATTTTGCCAAATCAGTTGTTAGCATACGATTATTCGCTAACATTCTTTTGCCAAAAGGAGTTGCCGGATACGGGGTGCAAAGAAAAAATTCGGCAACTAGAACATTGAGCTTCATTAAGTAGTTAAAGGTCTCTTCATAAGTTTGCGGAGTATCCTCATCTAATCCAAAAATAATCAAAACATGAGCGGCAATTTTAAACTTATGAATAGTCTCAATCTGCTTGCTAAATTGATCGATCCTATTAATTGTCTTATTCATCGCCTGCAGATTTTTTTGAGATAAAGACTCCATTCCTAGGGCCACAAAGCGACAACCGGCCTGATAAGCAAGTGCTAACAACTCTGGATCGTTAGCACAATTAATAGTAGTCTGCGTTCCCCACACCACATGCAAATCTTTCATGGCCCGAAACAGTTCCTTGCTATATTTTACATTTTCCATCAGGCCATCATCACAAAAGTAGATCCATCTTGTTTTTGTAGCTTTAATATCGCGAATCACCTCTTCTACTGGGCGCAGGCGGTAATTTTTTTTGTGAAATTGAATGATCGAGCAATAATCACAGGTAAAAGGACACCCTCTAGTTGCAAAAATAGGATATAAGACAAAGCGATCTTTTTTTATCAGATCATAGCGTGGGACTTTTATTCCATGCAGAGATTCTTCAGAAGATCCATAATATCTTTTTTGCAACACTCCCTTTTCTATGTCTTCTAACATCTGCGGCCAGGCCTGTTCTCCATCGCCGATACATAAACTATCCACAAAATCTTGCACTAATTCTGGATGCATTGTGGGGAGATATCCCCCCATGACAACAATTTTCCCTCGACTTTTAAACATCTTTGCTAAATCTCGCGCCCGATCAATTTGCATCACTTGCGCAGAAATACCAACAACTTCCGCCGGATCATTCACATCAATCTCTTCAAAACAATCTTCAACAATTTCAACATCAACAGCGGCCGGGACATAAGCGGCCAACAAGGGAAGTGCTAACGGGGCAACATTGGTTATTGTCAATCTATCAAACAAAGAACTCGATCGCACCACCTGGCCTTGATCATTATAGTGGGAAGAGTGAATAAGTAAAATTCTTGTAATTTTCATTTTCTCTTTAAACGCTCATCTCGATGTCGATGAATGTTGTTATAGGAACATCCAGGCATTAACCTTCCATCTGGTAATGCATAATGAGTACAACACTTTCTAATCCGAGAAACCTCAAAGTTATTTTCATCCATAAACGAATGGATAAAAATGGCCTTAAATTTACCCTCGTTATATTTTTGCAAATCAAGAGCACAACAGCTGGCCTGATTTTGCTTAATAATATTTTTTAAAGAGTCATTTACTTTTTTTGAATCAACAGTAATGGATTGTGCCGACCACAAGCTATAGACGGCATCTTGCAACATTTCTGCTGTACGTCCACCCGAATCTAGTAAGGCCCGATTGGCCATTGCATCTAGATAGGAGTTGATTTCACCAAATCTAGTAAGTGGAATAAATTCAGCCTCCGCTACCTTTAACAAATAGGTGGCAGAATAACATTGAGGATGAGAGCAAGGAATTGGCAAAAAATCCTCTTTTTTTAGCCAATCCGTTTGTGTGGCCAAAAGCTGATGCATGTCGGCCTGAGTTATAGGCAGCGATTCATCCACAGAAAAAGAGCTTCCTCCTTTTCCCGTATAGGCCATTGGTTGAAAAGTTACTGAAGTAATAAAATCATGCTTAAAAGCAAAATTGGCCAACGCCCCCACCTCATCTTCATTATACCCCCGCGCAATAGTAGGCACTATTACCGTTGGTATTTTATATTTTTCACATCGCTCCAAGCACTTCATCTTATCGGCCAAAAGATCTCTACCGCGCAATTTTTCGTAAACATCCCCTCGAAGCGTATCAAATTGCAAAGATAGATATAGGCCTAGCTGGGCAAATCTCTTGGCAAACTCCTCGTCTTTAGCAATACGTAATCCATGGGAAGAAATTAGAACTCGTTTAATCTCTTTTTTAGAGGTAATATATTGAGCAAATTTTTCAAACTGCGAGTGAAGAGTCGGCTCCCCTCCACTTAATAATACCAATTCTAAACTTCCCTCTTTTTCAATTAATCCATCTACAATTTTTTTAAAATCCTCAAAGCTCATCTCATAATTATTCTCATTCCAAACAATACAGACCGGACATTCCAGATCACATTTGTTATTGATCTCAATAATTGGGGAGCAGGTGTGCTGCTCATGTTCTTCACAAAGTCCACAATCTTCCGGACATCCTTTATCAAAGGCCTTAGAAAATTTAAGCGGCAGCTGGCCGGGCTTGGTATAAGAAAGAGAATTAACCCAATATTTATCATCGGATGACAAAAGAGCTTCAAAGTGCCCATGTTCAGGACATCGCTTAGCAAGAAAAACCTTTCCCTCTTTAAGTAAAATCTTCCCACTCAAAATTCTTCTACAAACTGGGCATATAGATTCACTTATTGAAAAAAAAGAAGATTCCCTAAATTTTGACATGGGGTGGCCTCATATAAAATATTTTCAGTAGTTGATAAAAAAATAAAAGATACAACAATTCGCCGATTTCATGGCCGACGGCACCAACAAAAAGATCATTGGTTGCACGATTTAACACCAACTCATAATAAGTAAAACCAATCAGTCCAATACCTAATATGGCCAAATTGATACCCGCAGTACGACGTCTTTGATCTTTTGCCAAATACAAAATAAGTCCAGTGAAAATAAAAATTAAAGCAACTAATGGAGTAAGGCGATAATCTAAAATCTGAGGAGCTCGATCTAAATAGATAGCATTACGCACCGGAATATAATTAGGATTCAAACGTTGAAGCAGCGGTAACAAAGTGCCATCATACCAATTATTCAGGCCAGCAAAAGGAAGAGTAAATTTTTCCACCTCTGCTCCCATATAGTCGGTACTAGCAAAAAACGGGGGAAGGCAGGCCAATAATACAAAAAGAAAAAAAATAATCACCATTTTAGAAAACTTGCAATTATTCTCTGAAAAAAGTGTGCACTCCCTACATACAGGAATAAACATACACTTAGGTTTAGCAAAGCGGATTAAATGCTTATCCAACAGCATAAAAAGGCCCAGTAAAAAAACGGCCAGGCCAGTGCTGGAGGAGAGGGAATGAGTAATTCTTCCTAAATAATCAGAGCGCATCAGAATATAAGTTTCAATACCACAAAACACCTCAGAGAAAAAAAACAAAATCAAGGACCAAAAAAGCAGATTAAAAATTTTATAGCTTTCCTGATTGGCCACCGATTCGGCCAGCAACTCTTTCTGAACCACTCGCAACTTAATCATCTTCCACAAAAGGAAAAGAGTGGTAAAAATTACGGAGATTTTCACCCCCATGGTAACAAACAGTGCAATTAAAAAAGCCCCAAACTCCATAGAATTTCTCCTAGAAACTAAACACCTGTGGGGAAAACAGTGCTTGCTCTTTCTACTACTAAAAGAATAAGCTCAACCAAACATTAAGAAAGGGCAGGGCATTATCTCGTCCCAGTGATCCAGTAATCGCTTTCAAATCTTGCATCGAGGACGCATTTGGAAATAATTGCCCGAATCTATAATCTGGCAACGAAGTTGGCGAATCATCTTCAAAACTCATCAACCATTTTTCACTATCAGTCTTTCCCATCTGATTTTTTAATCTCTCCAGTGGTGTCCGATTTCGGCCAGCGAAATTGGCCTTAGTTGGCATAAGTTTTTTTAAATCAAAAATTGCAGGATTTTTTGGGTCAAACAACGAAGAAAAATTTATATTAAAACTAAAGGTATAAAAAGCGTCTTTAAAGGAATAGGCACCATTTGAATTTAGCACCTCTCCCCTTTTCTTCAAAGTCTTCTTATTAACCCAAATTTGCGATAAATAGTTTTCAGCATTGATAAGATTTTTAATTTGCGGTGATGGATAATCCTTTTGTATATTAAGTCCATCCACCGCCTTGATTCTATATTTATTAGCAAGTCGAAAATGCTCTAACGAAGCGGCCAGTGTATGCACTCTTTCTTGAGACAAATTGACAATCATATTATTTTTCAAAGTAAAAAGTTTGCTCAAATCTTTTTTGTGGGTAATTTTTAAATAATGCTTCATTCGCTCATCATGGAGGGCCTCATAATATCTAAAGTCATGTGGTAAAAACTTATAATCGTTATTCGTAAAGGTCCCTTCCAATAAAGTTTTTCCCATATTGTAGACATCAACCGATGCCCTAAAAGCTTTAAGCGCATCAAAATCATAAGAAGCAATATAAGTCAAAACGGCCTGTATTCGATGAAAGTTGGAAAGTAAAAAATTAACATGCTCTATGGTAAATTTAAGATGCTTATAATCCTCATTTATCATTTCATTTTTTGAAGTTCCCAAAAATAGGGCAGTGTTCATTTCAAAAATTTCTACGTTATAATCTTCAATTCCTTCCGCCACTTTGCTTAGTTTTTGAATACTCTTATTCAGTTCAGGATATATTGTCTCCAAATAATATCTCTGAAAATCACTGAAGGCCCGATCCTGAGAAATATTTTTATGATCCGCCCCCTGAAGCAAATAGTAAAATAGTGGACGAAAGTGAGGGGCCCATCGATCCAAATTTTTGCCCACCTCTCTAAGTTCTGCAACACTCATTATTTCCCAAAAATCAAAAGGCGCATCTAGCTCTAGAACCCTCCAACCAAAACTCTTAAAAACTTTTAGCGGAGAAATTATTGCGCTATACACAAGCAAGGTGGCATCCATCGGCCGCTCTGCTAACTCTGCGTCTACTTTTTTAATTAGATTATCAATGTCTTTTTCTGTGCTAATTGCAAAAATTGTTTCATTTATCTCCTCTATTACCGATCGATCTCCATCTACTTCCAACTCTGATGATTTATCGCTATAAGCAATCGCTCGCTTCCCCTCTTCGGAAAATTTATACTTATTACTTGTCAGCGTATAAACTCCTAAGGCGCTAATCGCTAAAAAAGAAAGTGTTACAATAAAAATCTTCATGAATCCTCCAAATATTTTATCAAATACATTTCTCCATAATTGTACTCTAACTTTAAAGTAGGCCCAAACAGAAAAGTAAGCTAAAGTTTTTTCAGGGACATAATTTAGTTGTATAGATAAAAATGCCCACCAGAAGGCCGACTATTTCAGTTCCCCGTCTTTAATCAGTAAAGTTGCTGGCAAAACAAACAAGTCACAAAGCAAGGCCACTGTAAAAGCAACAATTATCAAAAGGGCCATCTCATGAAAAAAATTAAAGGAGGTAAGAAAAAAAATGGGAAAGGTTAGAATAAAAAAAAGAGTTGTTTTAACTAGCGCCGTTGATATCTCACTTAAAGTAATTTTTAGATTATCGTAGGACGAATAATTTTTGCGCTGAGTATAGTGGTACATCAAATGAATTGTATCATCCACCGAGATCCCCAATATGGCGGCATTTAGAATTATTAGATTATAATCAATAGGTATCTGAAAAAATGCGCAAATTGCGTAGATAATCAGGACAGGAAATATATTCGGTATCATCGCAATAGAGGCCAAGGAAATAGAACGGAACATGACAATCAACACAATATAAACAAGCAGCGCTGTTCCTGTAAGTGATTGCACAAAACTGCTAAAAATCAAACTCATAATATCGTGACGTACTCTCGAATAACCACTAATTTCTACTTTAAATAAGGAACTAAATGTCCTCTTCTGGGAAACAGTCTCAATACCTTGGATGACCTTATCTAGTACATGGGTGTCTATTGAGTTTATCCGCAAAATCATCCTTGTCTCATCGAAATTTCCCGGAAGAAAAATCTCCATAGCATCAAAAAGATCTAGTAACTTCAAAAACGCTGGCCGCTCCTCTGGCCTAATGTTCAAAAACTCTTTCACATAGTTATCAAAACTTACCAAACTCAAAACATTTGTAACTCCGTCAATGGCCACGAGTTCACTATTTAACTCCCCGAGCTTAGCGATTCCTTCGGAGGAGAGTAAAAAACTTCTAGGGGCCCTAACCCGCAAATCAACTGTTCCTACAAAAGAAAAACTCTTGGTGAAGGACTCCACACTTTTAGAAAAAGGATGTGACGATGGAAATAAATTCAGATAACGATCTTGAAACTGTAAATCGACAATGGACACTGCTGATAGAATCATTACTGCCAAATAACCAAGCAAAATAGATTTTTTGTTTTTGGCAACAAAAGGAAGAAATTTAAAATCGAGTGCCAATTTCTTCATTTTTATTTCCGAGAAATTATTTATAATATAAGGCAGAAAATAAAAGGTGACACCAAAAGCGATTGCAATACCAAAACAGCTATATATTCCAAAAAATCTTATCTGTTCAATCTCACTAAAAACTAACGTTAAAAAACCGACAAAGGTTGTAAGCGAAGTATAAAAACATGGAATCCAGATCCTCTCATAGCTGGTTTTGTCTGTTTTTGAATAGATAGAAAAAAAATGAATGAGGTCGGAGGTAGTAACAACGAAAACAAAAACAAGTGAAAGTGAAGCAAGTGGTGAAATTGTTTTCTCGACAAAAAGCATAAGCACAAACGTCGATGAATAGGCGATACTAATAATGAACAAACTCAAAAACGACACAAAAAATGATCCAAAAAAAAGATAAAAAATAACAATGGTGGCAACCAAAAATACCGGCAAAACGATTAATTGATTTTTCAAAATTTCGTTTTGTAAATTATACTGCGTAAAAATATCACCTAAAATAAGGCCATCAATGCCATACTCCTTCTTCACCTTGGCCAAAATATCTTCTACGCTTAAAATAATTTTTTTCTTCTCTCTTGCCGTTAAATTATCTCTTACCACCAAAACAGTAATGGCCGAATCGGCCTCTTTGTTAATTAAATTATTTAAAAAAAGCTCTGATTCTAAATGGCCTTTTGCCTGCGAAAGTAAGTGGCCTTCCGGAGATAAAAATGGCCGCAGCTGAAAATGGCCATTGTGCGGAACAATGTAGCGCGCAGTCTCTAAATTGCTGATGGTGCTTAGATTTTTTACCCTCTCTAACATCCTTACCAATTTTTTAAACACCGGAGTTAGTCTATTTTGAAGAAAAGTAGAACCATCTTTACTTTTTAAAAGAACATAAAGGCGGTTATCGTCCTTATATATACTTTGAAATTTTTCATAATCAACTCGGATTGGATGATCCGCGGCCAGTGATTCAATAAGGCGAAAAGATTTTAGATCATTCTTTAAATAAAGAAAACTAAAAATAATAAGCAAATAAGGGATCAAAAGAATGATATATTTAAAAAAATTTCTCATGAAAAAACTATCGCAATCTAACTACTTGGAGCGATAATTTTTTTTCCAATATCAAAGGCCTCAATATTTTTCACTACCACTTTCTCTCCCTTGCTAGCAAAACGCTCTTCAATAATGGTATGCCAGATAGTTTTATCAATAGGAGTGTAATTAGAAGCAACTCCCAAAAGTACCATATTCCCAGCATTTTTATTCGCAAGCTTTTTAGCATGCTCAGCAGTGTCTACTAAAATAGTTCCAGGAATTTCTCGTAATGCCCCCAATATCAGGTTTATGTCTGGATAGTTGTCCATATTTATCGTCGGCTCAGTAGAAGTAATGATTGTGGCATTTTTTGAAAGGAAAGGGACATAACGCAGGGCCTCCAGCGGCTCCATACTTATCAACAAATCCACCGCACCAGAAAGAAGCAGCGGGGCAGTAACTTCTGCTTTAGAGATAGAAATTTGGGCATTAACTGATCCACCTCGCTGACTCATCCCATGTACTTCAGATTGCATAGTATGCAGTCTGGAGCGCCATGCCGCCCCTAAAAAAAGCTGGGCCAAGGTAATTGCTCCTTGCCCTCCTACTCCTGCGACAATGATTCCATACAATTTATCACTACTCATGGCCATGCCCTCCTGCTTTTTTTTCTTCATTGATCTTGGCATATAGGCCTTTGCGCATGGCCTGTATGCAGTCGCGCTTAAAAATAATTAGATCTGGCCGATTATTTTTAAAAATCTCTACTAGCTTTTTTACATTCTCCTCATGTTTTTTTGGTAACGGTGTCAAAATATGCACCTGCTCTGGCAAAAGGCCGGCGGCCTGTGCCAATTGAGGAATAATATCGGTGGCCACTACCTCCTGCTGGCCAGTCATTGCCGTAATACGATTATCCATAATCACAAAATTAGCATTAACTTTCGACTCTACTAGAGAGATTAAGGTAGGAAGTCCGGAGTGAAAAAAAGTAGAATCACCAATAACGCCCACTGACGGTACCTGCCCAGACATTGCCGCCCCCAAGGCCATTCCCAGAGAAGCACCCATTTCCACACAAGTATCAATTCCTTCAAAAGGAGGTTGAGCACCCAGCGTATAACAACCAATATCTCCAAAAACTCGTGGATCAGAAACACCGATGATATTAAAGGCCTCTTTCATTGCGTTGTAGGCATCAATATGCCCACAACCATCACACATACGTGGCGGGCGGGCCGGCAAATCAATTGTCGGTCCCTTTTTCTTCTCGGGCATGGAAAGCTTTAACGCTTGTCGCAATACTCCTGGATCAAGCTCTCCCGCAATATTCAAGGTACCATCGCGCCGCCCTCTAATTTTTGTCTGGCGCGTTTTTGCAATAAATTTATCTTCGATGTATGGATAATTCTCCTCAAATATATATATCTCGTCGCAGCTTTCTAACATTTTATCGATTAACGAATCATTAAGCGGATAGGCCATGACTTCTAATTTGGAAAATTTGGAAATAGTTGCCTCCTCTTTGCAAAGTTGGTCAAAATTGGCCTTCCCCATTCCACTAACTACCACTCCTCGTCGATCACCTTTTTTAAATTTATTAAAATCATCGGCCGCCTCTAATAACTGGCCAAAATTATCGCGCAAGCGTTGATACTGCAGCCGAGCATTAGATGGAATCAATACCCAATTAAAACGCGATTCGCTATTGGGAATTCCCAAATCCGTAGGTTCTTTCATCTCTTGGCGGGCCACGACACCTCTAGTGTGCGCAAGGCGCGTCACTAAACGCAATAGAACCGGCAAACGAAGTTTTTCTGAAAGCTCGAAGGCGTAAGTGGTAAAATCGTAGGCCTCTTGAGGAGTAGAGGGCTCTAAGCAGGGAAGATTGGCAAAATCGGCCAAATAGCGACTATCTTGTTCGTTCTGACTGCTATGCATCCCCGGATCATCAGCAACTACTACCACTAATCCACCATTAACACCGGTGATGGCGGAATTTACAAAAGGGTCCATCGCCACATTAAGCCCGACATGTTTCATTGTTACCATAGAACGCTTCCCAATGTAGCTGCATCCTAGAGCGAATTCATAACCAACCTTTTCGTTGGCCGCCCAACGAGCAACTCTGTTGGCCACACCATTTTTTTTAAATTCTGCTTCTACGGCCTCAAAAACTTCCGTCGAAGGAGTTCCCGGATAACCAAAAATACCAGTGAGTCCCGCATCGATGGCGGCAAATCCAACGGCCTCGTCTCCCAAAAGAAGTGATTCATTTTTTGCATTTTTTGACATAGTCGTGTTCCTTTGATGATCGGTTTAGACATAGTTTGCGATTTTTTTTTAGCGTAGCGACTATACAACGAGCTTTATCAAATAACAATGTTGCACACGCTAACAACTTTGATAAAATATTTGTTGGCAATCTTCTCAATTATCCCTTATCATTTTTAGATATGCGAATATTTATATTTGTAACTGCCCTCTTAATTTTTATTAACAGTAATTCTTTCGCCAGAAGCAATCAAAAACTGCTGGGAATTTGTGCTGATGTTCCTCACGATAAATGCATAGATTGTTGTAAAATCATCACCTACCTGGGAACTAAGTCGTTTGCGGTACAATGTCCCGATAACGATAGTGCTAAAGTAACTAGTCCCGAGAGAGTTTTAGAATTTTTAGTAGAAAGTTCAATCAACAACTTCGACATTCCAGGGGCCACTTACACCATCTATCGCTCCATGGTGGATAATCTTAGCTGTAATGACATCCGTGTGTTTTTTCAGCCTACTCACCGAGATGAGATTCTAATCTCTGAGTGCCTGGCAAACTGCCAACCGGCGGGGCCACTAGATGCAACTTCCACCGCCGAAACAGAAACCAACACCACTACGACAGCGGAAGGATCGGCCTTGTCGCCCCCCACTGAATAATCGGAGTCTTCTTATGAAAAGAGATTGGTTAATTACTTCCGCCATTTTTGTAATTGCTTTATCGCTACTGTCCACTTTTTTGCTGCAATATTTTCAACACAGAGAAATTCCTTATCTAACCTGTAAAGCAGAAGTTGCCGACAAATTCTACTCCTTTACTGCTAAATTCAATCGAACTTATGAATCAGCAATTAATTTATATGCAAAACGAATTGAATTAACAGATTTTTTAAATGCTTTAGGAGAATTTACCTTCTCTACGGAAGCAGAAGAAAATTATTTTGCTGATGAACTTTGCGCTGAAGAGGTGGGCCAATTGCTAAAAAAGGCCAGGGGAAGAACTTTTCGCTATCGGGAAACGCTAATCGCCGACAATAACAAAGTCTCTCTCACCAAAATGGTTGATGATTTGCAATTTATGTATGCTAAACTTAATAATGCGGATCTAAATCGACTCTGCTGCCGCCGCTAAAAGAGGGCATCTTTTATGTCCAACAAACCCATTAATTGCCTGAAGTGCAACTATTTCTATGTAACTTGGGATCAGAATAATCCCAAGGGTTGTCGCATTTATGGTTTTAAAAGTCGACTCCTACCTTCAATTCTAGTTGCCAAAGAGAGCGGAAAAGATTGTCTTTCTTTTGAAGCTAAGTTTGAATCCTCAGAAGAAAAAAATGATGATATCGACTTAAATGATGACTCACTCTGGTAGGCATTTACTGGTGAGTTATAATTTTTGGGTAATAATACCACCACCAAGACAAATTTCTCCATCATATAAAACTACAGACTGCCCTAAGGTTATGGCCCTTTGTGGGTTTTTAAACTTAATGAGCAGCGACTGGCCATCTCCAAAAGAAGAAAATATCATTGCCTCTTGATCGGCCTGTCTATAACGAATTTTGGCCTTACAATTGTATGGATAATTTATCCTAAAATTATCAGATACCCAGGTAATTTCTGAGGCCACTAATTCTGAAGAATACAGTAGTGGATGCTCTTCCCCTCTTCCTACAATGACCACATTGCGAGCAATATCTTTTTCTAAAACAAACCATGGTTCTCCCGGGCCTCCCAGGCCCAATCCTTTTCGCTGGCCAATAGTATAAAAAGCACAGCCCAAATGATTTCCCACGGCCACTCCATCGGTGGTTTCAAATTTCCCTGGAGATGCCTGAATATATTTAGATAAAAACTCGCGAAAATTACGTTCACCAATAAAGCAAATTCCAGTGCTATCTTTTTTATCCTTGTTGGCCAAATCTAGTTTCTTGGCAATCTTGCGCACTTCTGGCTTAGTAAGATTTCCTACCGGAAAAAGTACATTCTTTAAAACATCTTCTTTAACCATATATAAAAAATAGGACTGATCTTTATTGACATCAGCACCCTTGGCCAAATAGATATGGCCTTCTTTTTCTCTTAACTGACAATAATGCCCGGTGGCCAAATAATCTGCTCCTAGCTCGCGCGCCTTATCCCAAAAAACTTTGAATTTAATTTCTCGATTGCAGAGCACATCCGGATTGGGAGTAAGGCCCTTCTCATACTCGGCCAGAAAATGTGCAAAAACCTGCTCTCGATATTCTTTCACAAAATCTACCGCATAATATGGAATCTGCAACTTGTTACAAACTGCCACAACATCTTCATAATCGGCAGCCGCATGGCAGATACCATTTTCATCACTCTCTTCCCAATTTTTCATAAACAGTGCGATAACTTTATATCCCTGCTCTTTTAACAAATAGGCCGAGACGGCCGAATCCACGCCGCCCGACATACCAACCACCACTGTTTTATTATTTTGAGACATAGATTTCGCTTACCATCTGCTTACTTTGTAACATTGTTAGCAAACGATATAACACTTCCGGCGATATAATAAAAGGCATCACTTAGGGTTTTTAGATTTAAAGATTCTACAAAATCATCAGGGGTATGATTTCGCACTTCATTTGAATCATCCTCCCAATCTTGAGAAAATAAAAGAGCGGCCACTCCTTTATCCCAAAAATGCAAATGGCCACTTACATCAAAATCATTAGGCATCGGAGTAAATCTAATACCTGGATGAACCATTTTTCCGGCCGCTACTAATTTATCGGCCAGATTACTATCTTGCTTATATCCTGCATTTAGTTTACCGCGCAGATAAAGTTTCATATTACCATTTTTTTTCTGCTTATCTGTAGAGAGCGAATCATGGCCTAACATTAAAAGATCGATATAACCTAAAAAACTGGCCCGCTCTTTTGCATCCTCTAAATACTTCTTAGCATAAGAGAGCGCCCCCAATGACTGAAACTCTCCAAAATCAAAAAAAATAAGACGAATAGTAAAAGGGAACTCCATCTGAGAAAAAAGTTCGGCCATAGAAAGCAAGATGGAAACGCCCGATCCATTATTATCTGCCCCTTCAATGGCCTGGCCTAGTTGCACCATATAGCTCTCTTTACTCATGGCCACCGAATCATAATAGGCGCCAATGGCCAAAACTTGTTGAGGGTTTTTATACCCTTGCTTTTCCCAAATTAGATTACTGCCCTTTACCTCTTTTAGTGAACGTAACGTCTCTTTGATATTGAGAGTAAAAGTATTCCAAACTTTATAAACAGGATCATCGATAGGATATTTCCCGGCCACTTTCTGATTAAAGTCGCTTTCATATTTTTTTATTGCCCAATCAATATCAGGTATAAACTCATCGACCACGACGTTGGAGGTGCCGGCCAAACCTGCCGGCGCGACCTTGCTAATACTACTTAATTTGCCGAGTAAATAATTTTTTGCGCCAAGATGTCCTAGCTGGCCGGCCATTCTATTTGGGTTGCCGCTTTTAATAAAATCGCGCAAATATTTTTCAACATTTTCTCGCGGAAACTTTTGCATCAACTGACGAATCGTCATAAAATCGGTTGGACGCCGCTCACTATTTTTTAACTCCACGCCATACAACAGTTCATGCGACAGCATCCACGATGCTAGCAGCAAAAAACTCCACCTTTTAAAATTTAAAAACAAAATCTTTTTTGCTCTCATCTATTTCATCCTCATCAACATCTTCGTTGCCCACCCTATCCACGACTTGCATCATTCCACTTTGCACTACCGCGCCCCCTCCGAGTAATATGGCCCCACTTCCCATGCGATCATATATGACCGCATAAGTTCCTGGAATAATCATCCCCTTATATTCCTGGGTAAATTTTAAAACCACATAGCTATGATTTTTTAAAGTTAAAGTGCACGCAACAAGCTCTCCTCTTTGTTTGAATTTAGCAAAAACTGCCATGGGCCTTGTACAATCTGTTTTAGACAAAAAGCTAAACTCGGTCAGAAGACAATAATCGTAAGAAAAAATATCCCGACTCCCCAAATATACCACTTTATCCGTAGGTAACATCTTTATAACTTCAAGCGAAGGATCAACTACGGCCTTACTTGCCGCTAAAATTCTGCTTTGCCCCACATAATAATTATGAACTCCACTATGTTCCGCAATAAAAGATTCACCTTCATACGCAATAAGTCCTCCCCTCTGACGTAAAGAAGCGGGGGATCTTTTTTCTACAAACGCCGGCATAAAATCGTTATTGTAAAAACAACTTTTCTTTTTCGGCCCTTTTTTTTCTTGGCCAATATCAATCAAATGATCTAACCCAATAGAGCGAGCAATACGATCGACATCGCTTTTGCGCATATCTGCTAGCGGAAAAATTAATTTTTTTAAAAGAGACTGTTCTAGGTTGGCAAAAAAATAGCTCTGATCATACTCCAAATCTCCACTGGCCCCCAGGTGAAATTCCTGTCGCTGTTTGTTCTCAATGGATTTCACATAGTGGCCAGTTGCTACATAATCGGCGTGCAAAAGATCGGCCTTCGCGTTTAGTTGCTCAATTTTTAAGCGATTACACAAAATACAAGGAGAGATGGCCTGCCCGTTTAATCGATTAACCACTACATGTTCCACTACTCTATCGCGATACAAGTCGACAGCGTTAGCAGCGTAAAATTGAATTTTCAGATGATCACAAATGGCCTTAACTTTTGCCAAATCTCTAACGTGGCAATCAGTAAAAACTGGAGAATCTTCCTTACTATACTTGACTTCATCAAGAAAAATAATTGACACGCCTATACAGTTATATCCATTTTTCTTCAGTAGATAGGCCGCCACTACTGACTCGATTTTTGGAGTCATTCCAATAACGACACTCTTTGTTTGTTTATCACTCATCAAATAACTACCTGTAATTACAACCTAATTATAGTACCACAAAATGGTATTTTCCAAGCAACTATTTATAAAAATATTAATAAAATGGTTAAGAGGTAGGCAAAAAATTCCGACAAGTTTGGCATGACTTCGGCCAAGCAACTCTTCGTAAGAGAAGATATTTTACTATTTAAAAACCACCTTAATGACAAAGGCCATTGTCATCTTAAAACTTTTATTAATTTTTTAAACTATAATCACGTCAAACGGCCTTTAAAATTCGCATATATATCCAGCAATCATCAACTAATTGAAGGCCTAACGCTTAAAGAGAATATACTCTTAGACTATATTCCCTCCGATCTATCTACCTCCAAGGAGCATCAATTTAACAGTTATATGCAAAAAAGTGAAAATACCCATTTGCAAAAACTCTTTGCGCAAATCACCTTACCAGATGCCTACCCCAGTAAAGTTGATCGGCAAATGCAACAACTTGCCGTCTTTATCAAAGGACTTATCCAACAGTCAGATTTTCTTTTTCTAGAGCGTCCAGAAGAGTTTTTATCCTCCGAAAATATTGTCCACATCATTAATGCCATTGAATTTAACTCTAAAAATAGTGGCCAAGTAGTTTTGCTTTCCACCACTCTTTCTGATAAGTGGTTTAACCATATTACCAAGATTGTAACTAAATCCTCCGCTCACTGTTTTGAGGTAGCTCCAGTTATTAATCAAAAATCCATCATTAAAATCGCTGATCATAAAAAAAATGTTGCCTAACATCTAGAGGCCGGTTATCATTCTGCCTGTTTTTGAAATGGCAATAGTTGCCTTTTTTACTTTTTTTCAAACGGCAGGAGTTTTTCTAATGAGCAAATCTTTAAATTTCATTGATCTTTTTTCGGGAGCTGGCGGTATGTCTTGTGGCCTAGAAATGGCCGGCCTTAACTGCCTTTTAGGGGTCGATTTTGATAAAAAGGCCATTGAAACTTTTAAGAAAAATCACAAAAAAGCGCAAAGTTACTGCGGAGATATCAACAAACTTACTAACGAAATGGTGGATAAATTTTTGGGCGGCGAAACCGTACATGCCGTGGTGGGCGGCCCTCCCTGTCAGGGTTTCTCTACCGTCGGTAGAGGAAATCCAGATGATAAACGCAACTCTCTTTTTTTACAATTTGTCCGCATCGTAAAACACACTAAACCGCTTTTTGTGGTAATTGAAAACGTAACCGGCCTAGTTGCACGCAAAAATGAAGATACCCTACACTCCATTTTTGATTGTTTTGCAGAACTTGGTTACAAGCTTGACTTTAAAGTGGTAGAGGCCCAGCAATATGGCGTGCCCGAAAGGCGCAAGCGCACTATTATCGTCGGTAGTCGAGTCAATAACGACATAATACTTCCTATCCCGACACATGAGAATAATTATAAAACAGTAGGCGAGGCACTACGCAACCTGAAGGCCACCGATACTATTATCTACAATCATGAAGTAGATAAGGCCAAAGTTGTCTCTGAACGTGATCGTAGCATTTTGAAACATATTCCTGAAGGACGAGGTATTCGTTATCAAAAAGATGAAGAAGCCTATCTTCGCCCCAAAGGTTTAAGCATGGGAGTAGATTGGCAAACGCTTAAGGAAAATCGCTTTCGCCAAACTAAATTTCAAAGATTAGATAGTAAAACAATTTCGCCAACTATCATGACGAGTAGAGGTAGCTACTATCACCCCAAAGAGGATCGTTATTTAACTGCCCGCGAAGCCGCGGCCATACAAAGCTTCCCCAATGATTTCGTTTTTACCGGATCTCTCGCTAGTCAGTGGCGCCAAATTGGTAATGCCGTTCCGCCACTTTTGGCCCGTGCTATCGGAAATGCACTACTTAGCATGTATGAAAAAAGCAACCCGCAAGAACACTCAAAAAAGAGAACTCTTAGTGCCGAGGATACAAAAGTTAATATCGCTGAAGTACGAAACCGCGCATTCATCTACAAATGATTTTTGCCCAGACATATACATTCTCAACGCTGCAATTGCGCTAGCTCATGGTATAAAAGAGTGCTCGGTTTTTTGCTAGAAACACCTTAACATATGTTTGAAAATCTTCGATCTTGGAATGATAAAATTCTTGTTCTGTTATAGGCAAAGTGGCCATTCCCATATTTAATTTCTCGGCCGCCAATATGGCACTTTCTAACAATCTCCAGGCAACTACCAAGTGGGAATTAAATTTTAAAAAGTCCGTCGCATGATAAAAAACTTCATTGCTCTTTTTTTGTACTAATTTTTCTTGAAAAATTTTCATCAATTTTTTTACATCGCCGAGTGATTCAACCATCAAGGCGCATTCGCTACGCCACTCCTTACATCCGCTCACTGTTTTTTCTATCTTACTTAAAAGGCCCATATATCCTACACCATTATCTTTTAAAATTTTACGTGTGAGAAAATCTAGTGCTTGAATGCCATTTGTTCCTTCATATATACTGCCAATCTTGGTATCTCGTACGATCAACTCAATACCGTAATCACTACAAAAACCATATCCTCCATGGATTTGCACTGCATCTACGGCCATATTAAAACCCTCATCTGTGCCATAGGCCTTACAAATAGGTGTAAGTAATCCTACTTCTATTTCTGCCGCCTTAGATTTTGCACTATCATGTTTTTTCTCACGATATTCCACATCAAATTGATGGCCGGTATACAAACAAAGCGCACGCAGTCCTCTCGAAAGCGCACGCATATTTTTTAAAGTTCGCTTAATATCCGGGTGATTGGCAATCTCTGTACCAAACTGCTGGCGTTCGTTGGCATACTGCTCTGACAAAGTATACGCCAAATATCCTTGTCCTTCTCCTTGCAAAGCACAAAGTAACCTGGCCTCATTCATCATATAAAACATATTGGCCATGCCTTCATTTAACTCTCCGAGTAATTCTCCCTCGCACTCACCATCTTGTCCAAAAAGCAGCTCGCAGGTGGCCGAAGAGTGAATCCCCATCTTCTCTTCTATTTTATTGCAGGAGACATTATTCCAATCGCCCAAACTACCATTGTCTAAAATTTTATATTGCGAAACAGTAAACAGCGAAAGGCCTTTGGAACCAGCAGGAGCTCCAGGGGTACGCGCCAAAACCAAATGCACAATATTCTGATAAAGATCGTTATCCCCCCCACTAATAAAAATCTTGCTGCCCTTTAATTTATATTTTCGCGGCACTCCACTTATCGGTGTGGCCATAGTCGTTAATGCCCCCACGTCAGAGCCAGCATTGGGCTCTGTCAAACACATGGTTCCTCCCCACTCTCCACTATTCATTTTAGGGATAACAAACTGCTTTTGATTTTCACTACCAATGCGAATTATCACATTGCTAGCAGAACGGGCCAACCAATGGTAAATAGTAAAGGCGACATTCGCGCTGTTTTCAGTAGAAACGCACGAAATCAAAAAAGAGATCGGAACTGGAATCCCACCAAATTTCTCGGAAATTCCTAGGCCGAACCACCCATTTTCATAAAAAAGTCGCATAGGTTTATGTAGACAGGGAGCTACTTTGACTCTTCCCCCCTCTAGCTTCACTCCTTCCAGGTCAGAAACTGTTCTGGTCGGATAAATTTCATTGGTTACAAATTTAACAAACTCTGAAAAAGTCTCTTTAAGTTCACTTTCTGAAAACTGTTTGGAGTATTGCTGACAGTTAAGAAGTTCAAAAAGGTTAAAAAAGTGATCGCGGAAATCAACTTTAAATTGTGCCATAAAAATCTCCTTTTCTTATAGTAAAATTGTACCTCGGGATTGGCCAAAATGTAAGAAGGCAAAAACTATTTTATATGTACAAATATAATGTCGGCCTGTATCATCTCATAACGTATGTGGTTTTATAAACGTAAAGAAACTCGTATTCATCCCAAAACAGATGAACCGGTAATCGTTGAGCTTGTTGGCAAAGACTTCAACGGCCAAATGATCTACGCTAAAGATATTAGCGTGGGGGGAATTTGTGTCGCAACTCCTTCCTATTTTCGTGGTTGCGATATTGATGAAGAGATCGAGATGAATATCCAGCTTCCTGGTGAAAAGGCCTTTAGAGTTCTGGCCATTATCCGACATACTGAGTTAGACGATAGCTATTTCGGTGCTGTCTTCATTGAGATGGACAAAGAATCTAAGGCCAAATTGGCACAATATATTGCCAAAATGGGGTCATATGAAGAATAGATTTCCAAACTATTTCACAGTTATTGCGATTATCGTGTTCTCACTTCTACAAGCGACAAATAGCTTTGCCGCCAAAGAAGTTCCCGGTGAAGACTCCTCTCGCCACCGTATCGAGGTTGATGCCGGTTACAGCTATCTTAAATTTGATGAAACCCACTATGGCGATCGCTCACTTGACACAAATTTTAATCAAGAGTCACTTAATTTTCAGCTCACCTATCAGCTTTTTTTAATCTCCGGACTTCTATACACTCGCCTCGATGCTCAATACATTGGAGTACTAACACACTCCAGTGTAGATGGGAGTCGTGTTTTTTTGCTAAATGGAAATGGCAGCGTCGGCCTTATTGTTCCCGGTACTCGCCCTCTCAATCTGACTTTAGCTGCTGAATATTATTATACTCGGCCTTTCACTAGCAGCGATAACTTTGGCGCTGATGCTCAAGATGGAGTGCAATATTATCCACTACTAGATTATACTCGGCCAGATGGAGTACTCTCAGTCTATTTTAAATATCCTCTTTTTGCCAGCATCAGCAACCGCGAAGAGTTTTCCAGTGGAATTATCTTTCGCTTCCTCTTCAATCGTCCGCTTCCCTATCCTTACGCTGCCTTTCAACATGCAGTGATTCTTAAGGCCGACTTTACTTTGACCAAAACTTATTTTGAAGCAGAAGATGGATCAGAAATAAAATCCAGAGTACAAGCATTAACTTTTTCAGTTGGATATAACTTTTAACCAAGGATTGTGTCCCTATGGGAAACATTGTTTTACTTTCTAGTCTGGTCAACATGGATGAGCCAAAGAAAGTTTTTGCAGAAATTGAGTTTCTACTTTCCTCAATATCTCCAACTTTTCCAATTGAAAAAATTACTAAAGTTTTAGAAGACCTAATCTCACTTTACAAAGGAGAATATCCTCCCTACAAGGCCTGTACTCGCAAATTTCATGACCTCAAACATTCCACTGACGTCTCCTTGGCCACCACTCGACTTATCCATGCTGCCCATTTAGATGGCCGCCGTTTTACTAATGCCCAACTCTTCTCCACAATAATTACCTCTTTTTTTCATGATGTCGGATACATCCCCAAGGCCAGTGAAGAGTTTGGAACGGGAATAAAACTATCCTTGAAAATTCCCAACCTTAGTTTTGATTTTATTAATCAATATCTAAAGAAGAATAATAATTTTAATCTACTTACCGCTGATGATTTGCTTAACATAAAATTCATGCTGCAAGCTACTGCTTTTAACTTTGATGCTACCAAAGTTAAATTCCCCTCCCTGGAAGTAGAACTCTTGGCCAAAATTATCGGCACCGCTGATCTTCTTGGACAAATGGCCGATCGAACTTATATCGAAAAATTATTACATCTTTTTGACGAACAATTCCAAGAACAACTGATCGAAGATGATGAAGAAGATAATAATTCCTCGACTCCCACCCCTATTAATGAACTAGAATTAATGAAGCAGACCTCTCAATTCCACGATAACTTGAAAGAGAATTTTGGCAAAAATTTTAGCGGCGTTAACAAATTAATGAAGCTGCACTTTAAAGATCGCTGGAATATTGATGATGATTTATATGATGTGGCCATTGCCAATAACATCAACTATCTAAAAGAAATTATAAATAAATATGGCCAAGATTTTAAAAAACATCTACATCGACACTAAACTACTTTCTAATTACCATCTGACAAGCAAAAAAAAGATTTAGATCAACAAGTGGGATGGGTAATGGCCACCAACTCTCTACTCGTTCTGAAAAATAGTGTCGCATAAAAGAGATTAAATTATTGCAAGAATTGACATGCTCTCGGGCCACTACGTAGTCATAGGCAATTCCCTTAGCGATCGCTCGCTGTCTGGGCCCCAGTTGTCGTCCAAGCTTCCAAGCTAGGCCTGGTTCTGCAGGAATTAAAACCGATAATGTTCCACCATTTTTCAATATGCGTGCCCACTCTTTTAACACCAAATGTGGATAATAGAGATGCTCCAATACATGTGAAGCAATAACTCGATCAAAACTATTATCTGGATAAGAAAGTTTATTACCTGGTTGAATTTCAAAACTAATTTTTTCTGCATTAGTAGTATCTTGTAACTTCTTCTGCGCTACCGCCTGAGTTTTGGCATCCATATCGGTCATAATATATTGATCAAAGCTATGCCGCACAAAAGAAAAATGTTCTCCTGTCCCTGCACCTATTTCCAACACTCGCGAAAAATGATCACTACTGCCAAATTGTCTCTCTAATAGTCGATGGCCTTGACGCATAACTTTTGATTGCAAAGAATTTGAATAATGAGACTGTTGATATAGCTCAGAAAACCTACTACAAAAATCTAACCATGCCGGATCTTCATCTTGCACAACCACTCCTTGGTACGGCAACAATAACTGCGCTAACTATGTGCAAAGTATAACACAACCTTGAAATAAACATATTGTCGCAGCACTAGGCAAATTCTCGGCATGCCATCTGCATAATAAGAGTCAATTATAGGAAATTGGCAAGTAATATACTGATTTCCTATGAAATATGCTGTCTACTTTTTTTACTAGTGAGGAAAACTATGACACTTAAACTTAATTTTCAAAGATCATTTACAACTGGGACGCTTCTACTTTCCACATTAAGCGCAGGCCTTTCTCTTGGCCTCTCATTATCGTCCTCGGCCTTTGCCCAAAATGATCGTCTCCAAATTGAAAATATCTTTAGCGGCGAAAATCAAGAAGATCCTTCACTTTTACTTTTAATCGGCTATCACAATAGCTCCCAAACAATCACCCATAAAGAACAATCAGAAAATGTAGATTACTTTCCTTTGGGAAAATCAAATAGTTTATCTCAACATGCCTTCGACCTCGGTATCGGCAAAGAACTCTTTGCTGAGCAATATGTCTCGGTAACGGCCACCGGACGCGTTGGTATGGCCAATGGCAGAAATGAAGTCACGGAAAAAAGCTCTACTAAAATATCCTACGACAGCAAAATCTCTGGCGAATATTATGCGGCAGGACTGAGCTTAAATCTTAATATGGAAGGCTTTAATATAAAAATTCAGCCTTACATAGGTGCACAATATTTGATCAATAAATCAGACTATGAACTTACCTATGCTCGCCCGGCCAATGAGAAAGAGGCCTTCCTTGTTACCTATACGGAGGAGGCCAAAGTAATTCAATCCTCACTCGGTATTCGCCTAATTGATGGACCTAAACATGTAATGTCCTTTGCCTCCTTAGATTACAACAGTCCACTGCAAACCAATTTGGCAGTTCGAGGAATGCAAGGAAAAGAAAACCTCTATCTAACCAACCCAAGCAAATTAGAGTATAGTAATTTAACCTTTACCATTGGCGTTGGATTTGTTTTCTAACAATTCAAATATCCACACACCATCTTACCTAATTACCTGATAACTTTCCCTCCTCTCATCTTCTCGCTGACGGGCAAAAATTGCTGCTTCTTGGGCGCCAGAAAAATCAGGCATAAAATAATTAATCTTTCACTTTAACCTTTCCGAATGACTTTGGAGTGATTCCAGAATCGATGCCTGCCCAAGGAGGGGATTGCATGAAACTAAGATCCATAACTACCAGTTCTCTTTTAATCGCCATTCTAATCGCTATTTCTTATAATCCGGCCGGCCAGGCCAAAGAGAACACGCCAGATTTTTGGCGTTGTAATGAACGAGTATCTGGAAGTTGGGTGTTTGGTCGAGCGCCATATGCTTGTGATGCTTCCACTTTTATGGATCTAAGCTATATTGCCAAGACTTACCCAGGAATGGAATTTTCAGAATTAGTAAATACCACTACAGAAACGGCCCGCTACATGAATAATTTGTACACCGTAATCCGCGATGTTGCCCAATATTACCTTACTAAGCGCAAACCAAATGTTAGCAATGAAGAGCTGGCCGCTTGGACACATGCTATTTTTGCCGTTGCCCACCAAGAAAGTCTTTGGAGTCATTATAGATTGGCCTCTGATCGTAAGTTAAAGTTCATGCGAGGGGATGTCGGTCATGGCCATGGGTTAATGCAAGTTGATGATCGTTGGCACTTTCTGGCAATTAACAATGGAACGGCCTCTGGACTAGTCTCTAACATGATCTATTCTTTAGAGGAGTATTTTTCTGCCTGGCAAGTGGCACCTTCTAAATCATGTGTTGGCCGGCCAGACAACTACAAGGCACGCACTCGTTCCGCCTGGAGTGCTTATAACGGTGGCCCGGCAAAAATATGTCGCTGGGCAAATCCCAACGATACTTATGCCTCACACGATAGACAATTTCTAGAAAAGTATACCTCTAAAGCATGGGAGAACTACATCACCGATACGGAGGCCAGGGCCCCGATTGATGTTGTCTGTATCGCGGAAATGAATGAAAACTGCGAACTGCCTGGAGAAGTAACTCCTCCTGAAGAAGAAGATAGTACACCTCAAAGTAATCGTTTCTACCAAACAGCAGAAGGACACTACTGTGCCTTTGCTGCAGATAAATTTCACTGCCTTTCTGAACAAAAAAATCTTGTGTGCATGGAAGAATTTATAGGCCATAAGTTCGACACCAGTACTCACACTATGCCCGAGGATTTTGCCTCTCGCTACCCTTTTATTGATTATGATCTTCACGATCTTTGCACCAAAGAAATAAACTCTCTTGCCACTGTAGGGTCGGCCATCAAACTCAACAAAAGTATTAATTTACGAGCAACGGCCGCCGGAGAAATGGTAACAACCATTCCCGCAGGCACCATCGTTCAAGTTCTAGATAGCATCGTACGAAACTATCAATTGCAAGATCGCTACTACTATGTAAAATACAATAAAAATCTCGGATATATCTATGCAGGCAATAGCGAAGATGCTGCCAACTGGTCTCAACAAACCAATAGTATCCCCAATAGTAAAGTTGTGGCCAGAAGCGGTGAGCTTCTGGCCACAACTTTGCTTGAAACAAAACTTTATGCTTCCATTGGGGGAGAACTTATTGATACCCTCCCTAGCGGCCATGACTTCACTGTAAATAAAGTCGTTACTCGAGGGCCACAAAATAGTATCTACTTTTATGTCGAAGACGAGGGCAGCACTGGATACATTTATGCGGGAACAATCTTTCCTCAGATAAGTATGATTCCATTTAGTGCCTCTTCTTCTATCTCCCCTGATGAAAATACTGAGACAAAACGAGGGGCCTTGAAAACATCTATCTGGTATCGTTATATGCTGTCGTGTCCGGCCAGTTCTTGTGCCCGCCTGCCGACGGCCGTCTGGGGGAAAATATTCACCAACCACTTCACCATTATTGATGAAACAGAAAATATGTATCAAGTTAAACTGGATAAAAATGGTGAAACAGGATGGCTTAAAAAAAGTGATGTGAGAGAACTATAACCGGAGATCGATATGACGCTATTTCGTTTTTTTATTGCAACCATTGCTCTTGCGACGGCCGTGTTAATGATTAAAATAACAGCTATCAACCAAGAAGATGGGGAAAAAAGTACTAATAAAAATAAAACCGTACGAGATCTTGCCTCTATTTCCACCTCTACAACAAAAGCTGATAGGCCCGGCGATAACGATATTGATTCAACAATCCCGGCCATAGTGGCCTCTTCCAAGCAAGCACTCGTACAACTAGAGGCGTGCTATGAAGTAGATAACTGCAATTTTCCCAGCACCGATCCTCGTGAATATGGAATGGCCATTGGGCAGGCCATCAAAGCTGAATTGCACTCTTTGTATCAAAAAATTGAGACAAGTAAACTGACAGATGAATCCATCTCCACTATGGCCAGACACTACCTCTCCACTCCCGATGGATACATAAAAGAAGAAGCACTACTTATTTTGGCCACGCAACCAACTTCCGAGGCCAACCTCTATGCCATTTTAAATCATGTCTTAGACTATCATGATGCAAATTTAACAGACATGGCCATGAATGAGTTGGTTCGTTACAAAAATAGCGAACATGGACAGATCATCAATGATTATCTAAAAAAGAATCTTTTGACCGGTGGCCATTTTGCTGGACTGACTATTGCCAAATCAATATCTTTGTTTTTAAACGAGGACAATATTCGCGATTATCAAAAAATCGCCAAAAAGATGGGCCCACAATCCCAAAGCGCCAAATTCCTATTGGCCTCTATTGAAGACTATAAGAAAAAACATGAATAATAATAATTATAATTATCAATTCTAGTCACAATAATTAAATTTTTTACCAAGCCGTTTAGTTAAGATGTTGTTGATTGTAGACCAATTTCCGTCTTCACTGTCCCCATCATTTGTTTTAATCCGACAAAGGGGAAGGGTCACCTCTATAAGTTCTTTTTCAGATAATCCAATTCGATCCAAGTTCTCTAATAATGAAATAGATCCATAAAAATCATCACCACTCATACTCTTTTTAATCGACAGAAGATACTCCTCTCGTCGCATCCGATCATGCTGTGATGGTGCATTTAAAATTGCATAAAAATCTGTCCGAGATTTTCCACTAAAGTTCTTAGCACTCTTTAACGACCGTTCGTAAATTTCATTGCCACTACTGCTGCTCTCTTGTAGCTTGACTAAAATTTCCAGGGAGTTTGACCGAACCTCCGCATTTGTACTTGAAAGGTAGCTAAAAAATTGTTCTTGCTCTATCGCCTGCAGCAAAGAAGCATCTTTGGATGCCGCCATCTTAAGTAGCGCAAGAGCTCGGGCCATCAATACGTGGCCAGGAGTATTATCAGGATCAAAGTAAGCACTGTTTGGGAATGAAGTCATTCCGCAATAATCCAACTCTAAACATTGTGATAAGTTTGCTGCCAACTTCTGGTTATATCCCACCAACTCACCCATCCGATCCTGATGCTTTGTGATAATTTCCTCGTCAGTAACAGAGTAATCAGTTACTAAAGGCCAAATTTTATTAGAAGAAATTTCCTTACGTACATGGCCGGCCAAATCATAGTCAAAAGCTTCGTCTTGTTTTTCTTGGGCATTTGCAGCAGACGACTTAATATTTTCATTAATTCTATCTGCCCCCGGCCCAGTAGTAGGCCGACTTTGAGGCCGCTCAACTATCTGCGAAGAATTATTATCTACAAAACGATCAGAAGTCCATTCTCTAAAAACAAACACTACAACAACCGCAATGACTACTAAGGATAACACTATTTTATACATAATATGTATTACTCAATGTATGGTTTAATTTTTTCTGTCTTATTAGTGCCATTTCTATGATTTTCAATAATCTCGGCAAATGCCGCCATCTCACGCTCTCCCATTTTATAGACACCACTATTTTGATAATTAAGAATCTTATCAAAATAGAGTTTAAAATGTTTGTCATTTCCAGCATAGGGAGATTTGCTATTGGCAAAGCGACAACTACCAGAAACATGCCCACCGTTATATCTTCCCGCCCAAGTTCCTCTAATTAAATAGTCATAAGAAAACTGCTTACTTTTTCCCATCGTCAAACACCAATATTTTTTCTTATTTCGGAAGAGTTCATCATAGGCCTCCATCAACATATCTTGGCCAAACGCAATAGTGCTTTGCACTCCTTTGTAATGTCCTGGAGCAGCAAATGGTTTCTCATTCCAAACAAGATTGACCTGCATAATGCCCACGTCCGCCGCATCAGGCCCATGAATCAGCTGTGTCAAAGTATCGTCTCTTGATAGCTCTCCACAGTTAGGGACAAAACTAACTGGTGCTGCTTTAAAATATTTTTTAAATACCCGCAGACCGCGTGCCCCGGCCCTTTTTTGCACTCTCACGCCATTATTTGCCGTTTCAATACATAGACCTTTTTTATTATCTACCTCGCGAAAATGATTGATATCACTTTCATGAAAAGGCACGGTTAAGGCCAAAGTTAAAAAACTCCAGTAGGCGTGAGGATTCTTACTCTCTAGATATTTAGCGGCACGCTGGTGTGCCTCCTTTATAATGATTTTGAAAATTTCTGAATTAAATTTTTCTCTTCCATTTTCTTGTAAAATTGGCCCACTAATTTTGGCCTTAGGATTTATAGTATACATAGATTTATCGTGAGTTGTCTCGCGAGCAGAAAGCGCTCCACTAAGCGCCAAAAAAAGTATCGGTATTGCTACTGTTTTTATAAATGCTCTATGCATTGTAACTCTCCTTAGTAAATCCAAATATTCTCATTTCGATAATAGCACTGTATTGCGCAGTGCAAAATATCTTATTGCCAGCCTTGTAAGTTTTACCATTATAAACATCATTACACAGACAACTATTTGATTTTACAACACATAATCATTGAATACATATGCATATCTCGGCCAGCTAGTGACGAAAATTTGTAACTCTCTTGTAACTTTTACACATAGCGCAAAAAAGAATGCTGCATAGCGCCATCAACATGCTATCTTTTGTGTAAAATGTTTAACTGAAGCTTAAAACGATGATCTTCGCTAAAAAACAAAGGAGTATTTATGTTTTCCAAAATTTCACTAGCAAAATTGGCCATGCTTCTTACCACTTTGCTGCTACTTTCTGCTTGCGGTAACAGCGCAAAAAATAATTATCCTCATACTGGAGATCCTGATGAAGAAGTGATGTCTGGAGACCTTGTCGATCGCGCCAGTGCGGTAGTAGGAAAAACTTTTTATATTGTCACCGAAACATTATATGTGCGCTCTTCCGACGAAATTGTTGAAAGCAATATTCTAGGCCGTCTACATAAAGGAGACAAAGTATCCGTTGTAAACAATAGCTCTTCGCTAGCAAAAGAATTTGTGGAAGTGGAAATTGTGGCCAGTGCAGAAAAAATTGCAGTATCTGATCACTACTACGTCAGTTACAAATACTTAGAAAGTAAACCATCCGGTGGTGCTAATACTAGCAGTCGCTATATCATCATCCAGAATATTGCGACTGAGCGATTACGCGTTTATGAACGCACCTGCCCAGATGGTAGTTGTCTTGAGAATAAATTAGTACTAGAAGCGACAATTGCAGCAGGAGAGGATGACCCAGAACGACGAACTTTTTTAGGAAGCTATTACATTCGTGAGTGGAAAAAATTCTATCAAGATCAAGCTGGAAACTATCCATCTTGGTACGATCCTTCTCTTCCTAAAGCGTATCCTCCGGCCAAAGGGAGCGGAATCTCTAGCTGGTTGAGTTCATCCTATCTACGTGCCGGACAATCTTCTGGAATGCGCGGGGCCTTTGGTTGGTATACTGCTCTAATGGCGCCAAACCCAATGAGTCAATGGATGCATGGAACTATCGGCTGGGGAGAAGAGAGTAAGGGGTTTATTAACAAAACCAAAGGTTTTTTTGTAAACGTCTTTAGTGATCCTAGAAGTCATGGTTGTTCGCGTACTGACAATCAAACGATTGCATTCTTACGACAAATCTTAGAGGTCGGAACCCCTGTAATTAAAATCTACGCCAAAGAAACTAACCTATACAGCGAGGCGGCCCTTAAAGAATTGTATCCAGTCAAACAACGATCATGGGAATATATTTTAACAAAAAATGGAGTCCGTATTGATGGACAAAAGGCCGATGCGGACAGCGTACGCGCTTTAGGAGTTTCCTCTTCCGAAATTTTAGAACAAGGAACTTATATTTTAGACACCTATCCAAATCCTGTTACATATTCCGGAACTGGATTTTTCTTTGGCTCCTCATCCAATATCTATAAAGTTAATGAAAAAAATCTGCACGGGGTATTCTTTGCTGATGCTGGTGTTGTCTGTCAATACCGTCATCCAGAATCCCTCAAAGTGGCCGGGAAAGCGGATGAACTAGTGCCAAGTTACATGGTAATTCATGCCAGTTCTTGCGATGATTACATTAGAAATGGTGAGCGCAACACCTCACAAAGTAGCGGTGGATCGGGCCCTAGCAGGCCAATTTCCGATACTGATAGCGATTGGAATTAAGCACTTGTTCTTGTATGCCTTTGTTAGCAACTTTTGCCAAGTAAGTGTATGAACCAACGATTAAAAAACTTTTTGCGCTATGCCTTTTTCTTTCTCGCGCTGCTTACGTTTTCCAGCGGCCAACTTCTGGCCGCTGACAACGTCTGGGAGCGCATGTTAAAAAAATGGCAGATTACTCCGACCTCGGAGCAGGCCTACTGTTATATGGGGGAGGATGAAGACATCTCAGGCGTTAACTCTGATATAAAAATTCGCCTGGCCTCAGTATCGAAAATTTATACTACTTTGCTTGCCGTCCAAAAACTTGGCCCCCACTACCAATTCGAAGGCCAAATATATATTGATGGAGGGAAAGTACATATTACCGGAGGCAGCGACCCCTACGTTGATGGATTAAAATTGCAATTTATTGTTTCCGAACTTAATAGACTAGGAATTTATGATATAGATCAACTTTCTTTTTCTAAATCATTTTTTATCTATGAAACTAAAAAAGCTAATTCCCAAACCAAGTGGCACTTACAGAAAATGCTTAATACTAAAAATTGGGGCAATACTTGGCGACGCAATTATCAACGTGCTTTGAATGCTTTTTCTGGGCCCGACCGCTTGGCGCGCTGGGAAAAAAATGTTCGCCTTACCGTGCGCTCGATTCTCTATTCAGAAACTGTCCCCTTTGAACTCTCACCTTCCACTCAAATGTATACTTTAAAATCGCCTCCTCTATATATCTACCTAAAAGAAATGAACGTCGTTTCTGATAATTTTATTGCCGATACAATTTTCGACTTTGTTGGAGGACAAGAGGCCATGACCGAAATGTTATTACAAACACTGGCCATTGATAGCGATGTGGCCTTACTGTCCACCGGTTCTGGCCTAGACAGTCGAGATGATGGTGCCCGCTTTGATAATTATTCCACCTGTGCAGCAACTCTCAATGTACTTGCCAGTCTTCATGACGAGGTACAAAAACATCAACTCGAACTACAAGACGTTATGGCCGTGCCCGGTAGTGATGGCGGCACTTTTCGCAACCGCTTTATTGGAAAAAAAATCAGCGATACGATGGTGGCCAAAACGGGAACTCTTCATCACACCTCTACTTTGGCCGGGGCACTCAACACCAATTCAGGGCTAGAATATTTTGGAATATTCAACCAAACACGTCGCGTCTCCGCTTCTCGCGCCCTCCAAAACGCAATGGTAAATTCCATCTTCGACATCCTCGGAGGCATGAATCAATTTGAGTATACCTCACACAAGTTTTACTCCGTTTGGGATAACATGGAAGAAGAAGATGTTTCTGTCGCCATCAGTGTCGATTAAAATTCAAATTTAGATGGTGACTGCATAATTTGAGCAATTACCGCGCGCGGATCTTCGTGCTCATATAAAGTGCGATAGGTTCCAGTAAAAATCTGGGCGCGCACATCATACTTTTCTGATATATAATAGGCGGCCTTAGCAGTTTTATGGCCTTCTACCAAATATCCATCCTCGTTTAAGATTTGTTGCGCCGTTCTTCCTTTGGCAATCTCTATTCCAAATTTTTTATTTCTACTCAAATCACCGGTGGTAGATAAAATCAAATCTCCCATTCCACTAAGGCCATAAAAAGTTTCTGGCCGCGCATTAAATACTTTTCCAAAGCGTAACATCTCCGCAATCCCACGAGTTAGCATTGCAGCGCGAGTATTGTGGTTATAACCAAGGCCTTGAATAATACCCGCGGCAATGGCCAAAACATTTTTTAAGGCCCCTCCCAACAAGACACCTTTTACATCATAACTGGTCAACACTTTAAAATAGTTGGTATGCAACATATCTGCAACTTTTTCCAAATCTCGCTTTGAGCGGCCGGCCAAAGAGACCACGGTTATATGTTCATCCATAATTTCATTAGCAAAAGAAGGCCCAGATAAAAAAAGAAATTGATCACTATATTCTGGAAAATAATTAAAATAAAGATCATCAGGAAATTCTAACGTCGCAGGATCAATGCCTTTGGCCAAAGAAACAATTGGAATTCCTTTTTCAAGAAACTTTCCTAGTTCAAAAAAATTATCATAAAGAAATTCAGTAATTGCCGTTGTTGGTAGAGCAAAAATTATTATCTCCACCTGTTCTCGAAATTCAGGCAAAAGTTCACTCCACTTCGTTGCCGCACGCAAATTTTCTGACAACTTTTTCCCCGGTAGATATTTTTGATTTTCTCTATTCTGATTTATACTGGTACACAAATTCTCATCGCGCACTTTAATAATAACTTCTTCAAACTTATTGGCCAAAACAGCAGCAATAGAGGTTCCAAAAGCGCCACCTCCAATGACCAACGCCTTTTTATATGGCAATTGAGAATTAATAATACTCATAGACTATGATCCTATTCCCATGAGAGATTAGAACAATTAAAAAGTTAAAATACCTTCGATTTTCTGAACACTCTTATAAATCATCACCACCTCTCCTCCAGAAAGCAGCTGACGAACTAATGTCACGCTAACATATTTTCCATTTCCAGATAAGCGACAGCTAATCCCCTCTTCGCCGATGATGGCAATTAGTTCAGAAAGTTTGCAGTGAGGTAAAATAAATTTAAATTTATATTCCGCCGGCCAATTATACTCTTGATCTAATAGCTCTTTTAACTTATCCAACTGCTCGCTCATATCTACCCCTATAAGCTCACGAAGAAAAATCTAAAATCTGGGGAGTAATTTTTTGTGCATATCGCAAAAGATCAATGACCTCTCGCGCGGCCCCCTCTCCTCCATTTTTTTCTGTAACATAGTCAGCAACTTCTTTTACTTCTAGTGGTGCCTGCGGAGTAGTGGCAGAAAAGCCGGCCTTCTTCATTAGCGGAATATCGAAAATTTCATCGCCAAAATACAAAATCTGCTCTGGAGCGAAGCCATCTTTCATCACTTGCAAAAAGGCCACTCGTTTGTCTTCGTTTCCCGTAAAACAGTAATCTAGCTTTAAATATTCTGCTCGCTTCAAAAGGCCAACGCTATGGCCACCCGAGACAATTCCAACCCGTAGGCCCGCTTCTCGCATCATCTTAATACCGTATCCATCATGGGCATGGAAATAGCGATTAAAGCCAACCTCCGCACCATCATAATAGATAAGTCCATTAGTCAACACACCATCAACATCAAACAGCAACACTTTGATATGCTTCAAGGCCTTTGAAAATTTCAAAGAGACTTTCTTCAAATCTCTCACTTTTTCTTTCTCTTTTGTCATTGTGCTCACCATTTCCTCGCCAACCACTATAATACTTCGTAAATGGAAAGTAATTTCTCCACTAGTGGCCGCACACTATCTAAGTGTAAGCAAGTTGCTGAATCAGAAAAAGCATTGGCCGGATCTGGATGTGTCTCGATAAAAACTCCATCGGCACCGGCGGCCACTGCTGCTTGCGCTAAAACCTGCAATTGATCGCGCTTTCCACCAGTATAGCAACCATTGCCACCAGGCATCTGAATAGAGTGAGTGGCATCGTACACTGCGCGCACACCAAAACTTTTCATAATTTGAAAAGAGGACATATCGACTATAAGATTATTATAACCAAAAGATACTCCCCGTTCGGTTAAAATAATTTTAGAGAGGGGTAAAAAACTTTGCGCTTTCTCCACAATATTTTTGGCATCATGGGGTGCCAAAAACTGCCCCTTCTTTATCTTAAGTTCTCGGCCATATTTAGCGGCCGCCGCCCCTCCGGCCACGATCATATCAGTCTGTCGAGACAAAAAAGCTGGAATTTGCAGAACATCAACAACCGAGGCCACGGCCATTGCCTGCTCAGGATGATGAAAATCAGTTACCACTGGAAGGGAAAAATCATTTTTTACTCTTTCTAAAATTTTTAGTCCTTCATCTATTCCTGGCCCACGCTTAGAATTGATCGAAGTGCGATTGGCCTTATCAAAACTCCCTTTGAAGGTAATCGTTATTTTTTTTTCTAAATGGGCCAACTCTTTCTTTATTCTATTAGCAATAAGCAAGGCCAGTTGCTCAGACTCCAACACACAAGGGCCAATGTAAAAATCCAATTTCCTTTTCACGCTTTTTTCCTGGAGGCCATCGCATAGGCAGCACTAATAAAAGTTCTAAATAACGGGTGAGGTGAATAAGGACGTGACTTAAATTCTGGATGATATTGGCAGGCAATAAAATAGGGGTGTTCTTTTAACTCTATCACTTCGACCAATCCCAATTTATCATTTTTCCCAGAGATAACCATTCCTGCGCTCTGCAATTTTTCAATGTAGTCGTTATTAACTTCTAGACGATGACGATGACGCTCCGAAATTTTTAGATCATGATAAATTTCGCATGCCAGGGAGTTGTTGGCCAAACTACATTCATAGGCCCCCAAGCGCATACTCCCCCCCTTGCTACCATCTCGACTTTGACCGGCCATATAGTGGATAACAAATGTTCCGGGACTTTCAAATTCCTCGGAAGTCGCATCCTTAATGCCAACAACATTGCGAGCAAATTCAACAATGGCCAACTGCAATCCGAGACAAATTCCAAAGAAGGGAACTTTGTGGGTTCGAGCATGTTCGATTGCACGAATTTTTCCTTCCACTCCCCTCTTGCCAAAACCTCCTGGAATTAAAATTCCATTAACGTTGGCAAATACTTTGTTGATCGCATCCTCAGACAACTCTTCAATTTTTTCAGCATCGATATAGATCAAATCAAGTTTCACCCTATTGGCAATGGCCCCATGCTTAAGGGCCTCATCTAGCGATTTATATGATTCAATTAAATCGGTATATTTTCCTACGATCCCAATTCTAACTGTAGCAACGGGATTTTCGACATTAAAAATTACCTGTTCCAAATCAGAGATATTCGGTCGCCCAGTCCAAATCCCCAAAAGCTCCGCAATCTTTTCATCTAAACCTTGCTTATGAAAAGAAAGTGGAACCTTATAAATCGAATCAACATCAATGGAGTGAAAAACATGATCTTTAGGAACATTGCAAAAAAGTGAAAGCTTTTCTAAAACGGAGGCATCTAGGTCACGATCTGAACGACAAATAATCATTTGCGGAAAAAGGCCCAACGAGCGCAACTCTTTAACCGAGTGTTGAGCGGGCTTCGTTTTAACTTCTCCGGCCACTGCAATGTATGGCAATAAAACCAAATGAATGAAAAGAACATTCCCAGATCCTACATCAGTGGAGAGCTGTCGAATGGCCTCTAAAAACGGCAAGGATTCAATATCCCCAACCGTCCCTCCAATTTCTCCAATTAGCAAATCAGCATTCTCTGCGGCCAAGTGAATACGCCGCTTAATTTCATCGGTAATATGGGGTACAACTTGTACCGTTTTGCCTAAATATTTTCCTTCCCGCTCATTTTCAATAACCCGCAGATAAACTTTGCCAGTAGTAAAATTACTATCACGAGAAAGCGTTAATGAGGTAAAACGCTCATAGTGGCCCAAATCTAAATCAGTCTCTGCTCCGTCATCGGTCACAAAAACTTCTCCATGCTGAATGGGACTCATCGTTCCGGGATCAACGTTAATATATGGGTCCATTTTTAGTAAATTAATCTTTATGCCTCGTCGTTCTAGCAATGCCGCAATACTGGCCGCGGCCAGTCCTTTGCCTAGTGAGCTGGCCACTCCTCCAGTGATAAAGATAAATTTCTTGTTATTTTTCTTGCTCACAAAGAACTCCCTCCACTTTTTTTATATCTGCCGGAGAATCGACTCCTATCAAATTTAATTTTGTTTCAATAGCACCTATGGATAGGCCAACATCCAAGGCCCGCAATTGCTCTAGTTTTTCATGGTGCTCGTAATACGAGGGATTGGCCGAATAAAATTTGGCCAAGCTCTCTGGCCGATAAGCATAAACGCCGATGTGTAAAAACCACTGCTCTTCAGCAATGGCCAAATCAACAAGACGAGAATAAGGAATAGGGGCCCTAGAAAAATAAGCACAACTTCCAGATCGTTCAAAATAGATGGCCTTAACGCGATCCGGAGAATGAAAATCATCAGAAAAACCATACTGCCTCTTAACCATAGTACAAATCGCAAAAGAAGATTTTTTCTGAAAGGCAAAGAGCTTGGCCAGTTCTGCTCCTGTTAGCAGTGGTTCATCACCTTGAACGTTAACAACCAGTGAAAAATTCTTGTCGGCAAAATAACGTTGATACGCCAAATAGATACGCTCGCTTCCAGAACTAACGTCATCATCTATCCGTACTACCGCTCCCCCAAAATTTTTCACATGATTTTCAATTTTGTCATCATCGGTAACCACGAAAACTTGAGCTTTTGAATCAAGACAGTTTTCATAGACTCGCTGGATCATGCTTTTGCCACGAATCTCATGCAGTGGCTTACCGGGAAAGCGCGAAGAGGCAAAACGGGCCGGAATTAAAATCAAAACATCGTTATGAGACATATCAAATTAAAATCCTCGATTTATAGCTGGGTAATTTTGGACAATGTAGCACATTTTTTTCAACTTATGGTACCATTTAAGTAAATGTTAGAGAAAAAAAGTGCCCTTAAAACAGTAAAAAATAGCAGACGGATCACTTCATCGCGCCAGTTGGCCACCGTTGCCATCCTGCTCCTGCTAACTTCCTGGCCGGCACTAGCAATTGAGCAACTAATGGGTTCAGATATTACGGATTCCTCCATAAGTACTCGGTGTCAAAATTTATTAAAAGTTAGAGAGCTTAAAATTGAACATAAACAGAAAATCTGGGCATTAATTAACCGTAATAAAAGTATAGAAAAAACTATCTCTCCTAATAGAAAATCGCTAAAAAATCGAACGGCACTAAGCCATGACTCTCTCCAACGGGAATATAGCTATACTACTAATCGCATCGAACTTTTGACAAAAACGATACTTAAAAGTGGTTGTCCAGGCCTAAAACTATAAGGATTGCCAACCCTCAAAGCTCCACCTATACTTTTCTTAGTTATGCGGAACAAATTAATAAAATCATTTCTACTATTTTTGCTATTTTTTAAGACGGATGCTCAACAATCACTGGAGAGCATCTACGAACAAAGTGCACAACTACGCCATGATCGTTCAGACGATGTTCTACAAAAAATGCGCGACAGTGATTTTGAAGTAACTTATCGGCCAATTTTACTACGCGAGATGATTGAGACCGGACTAAGACAGAACTTCGACCAAACTATAAGAGAATATCAAAGCTCTCTTTTGGAAATCAGTATGGATAATGCCCATGACTCCTTCTGGTATCCACGTCTTAAAATTGATCTTAGCTCTGGCCCTCATCCCATTATTGATCTATCTCGCTGGGAAACTCAACCTTCTGATCCAGGGGGTTACCTGGGAATTGGATTTGATAATTATACCGTTTTCAATTGGGGTAAAGACTATCTGACCTACCTGAATAGCAAAACAACCTACAAACGCGGCAAAGATAGTATAATTGAAGATCGCAGGGCCTTTCGCCATCAAATGATCATCGCTTTTTTTAATCTATGGCAAATCCATGAAATAGAAAAAATATGGCAAGAAAATTTACGCCAAGCGGCCTTTATATACAAGCTTAACCGTCAAAAAGTTGAATTAAAAAAAGTGCGCATTGAGGAGTATCATCAAGCGCGCTCCGAATATTTACGTGCTCAACAATCTTATCAGCAGGCCCGAATAAATGTAGAAATTGCCGATGAAGAGATCTCGAATCTGCTAAATAATGATATCGGAACTCGTTATACACTGAAAGAAACATTGGCCTATCTAACTTTAGATGATCAATTTTCTGAGCTTTTACAATATGCCCTAGAGAAAAATAGTTCCATCCTAGATGCTGCTACCGAACTGGAAATCTCGTCTCGGGCCTATAAAATCGCCCTTAAAGATAACATGCCTCTTCCCAAATTTTCCTTAAATCTGGGAGGATATTCTCACGTTGCAGGAACGGGGATAAATTCTACCAAGTACTCTACCGGTGGAACGTTGGGAAACAATAGTCTCGACCTGGTGGCCGCGGTAAATGCCACCTGGACTCTATGGGGGGTTAATGGTTTCTTAAATAGGCGCTTACAACAAACTGCCAAAGTGCAAAAAGATATTGCGGAAAAAAGATTGCAACAGTCCAAGGTTCAAACCTCCTCTTTAACTCGTCAATACTATCGTAAAGTTTTAAATTATCAGGATCAGATAAAAATTCTGGCGGCGTCCATTGAAAATGACAGCAAACTGGTTGATGAGGCCCTCGATAGCTACATGAATGGCAAGGCCATTTTTTTAGACTTCAAGCATGCTCTAGACAACCACACCTCCTCACAAATAAACTTTGTGCAAAATAAATTTTTGCATCTAAAAAATAAAATTATGCTGGCCGAAGAAATGGGCATGGATGATATGCCGGGAAAAAACTTTGAAGAGTTAGCACTTTTAGAAATAGAAAAGGAAAAGGATAACCTATGAGCGCTATACTTTCCCAACTATCCCGATATCCGTTAATTTCCTTTATAATTGTCCTAATCATGGCCATACTTAATACCACTATCTTGGCCCAAGATTATAGCTCTAATAACCCTAAAAATATTCTTTCTCGCTCGATCAAAAAAACAACACAAGAACATATTGAACGAGATGATGCTGTTATCTCAGAATCCGCCAACAATGATGGGGGATATGAGGCCCTCTACGATACTAGCGCCGACCAATATCGCTACTCAATATCACTGCATGGAAATCACAACCCTCTCTCCCTAACAAATTTTTTGAGTTTTGAAATTTCCCACTCCACCAAGCAAGAAGTTGGACAGCGTGAACTTTTTGCCGCTGTTTCGCTAGTAAATCTGGCCACCCTCTCTACCTCTTTTACTGATCCAAATCGATCCGATCTACTTTTCTCTGCTGGTATTGGATTAACTCATCGTTTTAAGCTTGTTCAAACAGTTCTTAACTCTAACAATATTTTTGAAAATGTTTCGGCCTTTCTGGCCGGCCACTATTTTTCTGATGCTCAAACTCATACTCCCTACTGGGGGCCTGGACTTAAAACCGACTACATTATCTACAAACGGTTCTCTGGAACTTACCATTTTGGCGCCAAATTTAGCTATAACCTGGCCTCTATGTTTGGTGAAAAAGATTATGGCATAGTTATGTCTTGGCTATCAATGGCCTTGGACCTTGGAATCTACTTTTGAACAAGTTTTATTTTTCTACCTGGCCAAATCATAGTTTTGTTTTTTAAGTTCTTTGATTACCTCTCGCAATGATTGTTTAAGAGTTGGATCAACATCAATAAACTGAACACCATAACCGACTCGATTTTTATCTCCAACAAAGCGATAAACAATTTTTCCGCTGACTTTGATTGCCTCTTCCTTGCCGTTAAACTTTAGTTTTAAAATCTCATCTACTGGCGCCGACTCTGAGACCGTTAAAAAGACTCCACCTTCTGAGATATTTTCAATCTTTCCAGAAAAAGAGTTGTTCACGGTACAATCCATTACCACCTGGAAACGCTCGTGATGTTCCCACCAGCGCAGATGGGGATTGTAATAAAGAAGAAAGGTTTTTGGCAACATGGCCAAAATCATACAAATGGCCAATAATGTCAAAAGTATTCCCCAAAATATCAGCGATTGAGAATCACCTGCTATTTTGGCCTCTTTCATTACTGTCAAATAATAATAAAACTGTGCAGCGGTCAACGGAAAGTAGGCCAGCGGCGTCCACCATCTAGTCATGTATAGCGCAAATGCGGCCAACGGCCCAACTAAAAAGAAAATAAAAAGTAATTCCGGACTAGCGGTATGAGCATCAATCACTGTGGCCACCGAACGCTTATACACAAAAGAATAGATGTAAATTTTAAAAATGGGATCAAACAATAAAATCAAAATGGGAAAAAGAAGGTGAAAAGGCCGTCGTATCATATCAGTCACTCCATTTGAAGTACTAATCAATATTTTTTACTATTATACTTTTGAATTGGGATAATTTACAATGATGAATTATCGAGATAGCGTCTGCGTTAACTAGACAGACTACAGGGGTCGGGTATTGCCATGTTTAACAAAAAAAATAACTCCCATCATCGCCGAAATAAAAACGGCCGCCATAATGATTCACGAAAAAGCTTTCACTCTAATGCCCCTAATCGCAGTCATGTAACCAACAACGGCCAAAATGACAGTAATAAAAATGGCCGTCCTCAAGGAGCAAATCAGCGAAATGGAGGAAATGGTGCCTCGGAGACAAATAACGTTGAAGGATTAGCGCGCAAATATGATTTTTTACTAGAGCAACATATAAACGCTCGCAAAAAATTTTTTGAAATGTATTTTCGGGCCGACAAGGCCCAAAAAATCAAACTAGAAAAGCACCTACAATCTGCCAGGGAACAACTTTATAATTTTGATAAAGAGATTAATTACAGCACAAAAAAATTACTGGATAAGCGAAATGGTGCTCACCCTTTTATTGACACCTATGCCAAGGAACATGGCCAAGTAATCTCTCACTTTTCTGAAGACTCTCTCGCTGAGCGTTTCACCGATCCACATCGTCTACCCACTCAAAAAAATGGAACGTTCAAAGATGACACGGAAGAAAGCGTTGGAACATTAGAAGATTATAAAAAGGTCAAAAATCTATAGTCGAAAGCAGTATCTGTTTAAACTTTTACTCATCCTCTCCGGCGGCAATCTCTTCTTTGGAAAAGTCTGTATTTATATAGTTGGTTACCGTCTCCTCAAAATCTCGCAAAACAGCGGCCTTAATCTCTTCGTGAGTAATATCAAGAACAGAAGCAACAGTACTCAACATCTTCAGCGGAATACTACACAGACCCCTTTCAACGTTGCTAATAAATTGGCCATTTTTATATCCTAAGATAAGAGATAATTCTGACTGTGAATATCTCTTCGTATGCTCTACTCTTTTGGTTTTAATTAATTTAGCGATATTGTGAAACGATCTCATGGGGATAACTTCTCCTTTAACATATGGCAATTGTAACTTGAACACCCTTTTTTTAAGCATACTATATCGTCAAAAAAAACTCCAGCTGAAAAACAGTAGTTGATAATATTCCATGACGATTGTGGAAAACTTATGAGTTTGCTTATTGTTTCGAAGAAAATAGGTTCAACCCTTGATAGTACGATTCGCAAACAATATTCATAAAATTTTTCCGCCTACTCTCTTTAACCAATAAAATATTTTTCAAAAGTTGCTCAGCTTTTTGCGGGCGAGATTTGGAAGGATATTTTATAAGAATAAAATTGGCCTGTTTCCCTCGCTCCAAATTACCTGTTTTTTTATCTATTCGCAAAATTTTAGCATTTGCCAATGTCGCCCGGTATAGTGCCTTAATGGCGGTGGCCTCTTTTTTTTGCATGTTTTGTACTAGGAAAGATCTCATCACATCGAACATGGAAAGATAAGGGCCTCCTCCAATATCTGAGGCAAGTCCCCAAGGAATTTTAAGTCTATCCAAGCTTGAAAAATCCATTACCCCAGATCCCAATCCCTTTTGCTCAATCGGGGCGTTAGATGTAGGACAATGTGCGATGGAAACTCGACGTTTTTTTAATAATCGCAACTCTTCTTCGTCTACATGAATAGCGTGGGCCAAAATAGTTTTAGGAGTCAAGATATTGCAATGATCATAAATCTTAGCATAAGAGTCATAGGCCTTGGAAAATCCCTTTTGGTTTTGATATAGATGTTTGGTGTATTCAATCTCTTGATAATTTTCACTTATATGTGTCTGGATAAAGGCAGAGTAATGTCGTGCCTGGGCGGCCACATCTTTCATAGTAGCAGGATCAGTTGTTATTGCAAAACGAGGAGTAACCACATAACGGCCTTTATACTTTTTTAACATTCCGGCAACAAGCTTTTTGGCCGCTTGGGCCGTTTGGGTGATATAAGAAGGAGAATTAACCGTCATCAGGACATTGCCAATAAAGAAATCTCCAACAAAATATTTCATCGCCCAATTCACACTGGCCTGATGAATAGAGGCGTAACAGCCTCCTCCCATAGTACCTACGGCCAATAATTTTTGAGCAAAAAGTTTTGCCGCTTTCCTGGCAAAAGCGGCCTTCTCAAACTTCCGCTCATAAGGCCAGGTGTAACGGTTCAGCCAGGTCATTAAAACGTTTTTAGGCATCAAGCTCACTTCATCTTGTACCCAATGAAAATGCAAATCTAAAAAAGCCGGAAGCATTATCATTGTACGACGATCAATCACTTCTTTAGATTTTTTGCCGGCCATTTTTTTTAAAACCGTTTCTCGCTTTCCCACACTGTCAACAACATATTTATTTGAAGATTTGCGCCTAAGTACCACTGCGGCATTTTGAATAAACTGACATTTGCTATCCGATTTTGGATTAATGTAGTCACACAAGATGATTTTGTACTGTTGCTGTTGCAAAATTGTCTCCTTGAATGGATAATGAGGCCCAAACTTTATAAGGTGGCCATTATGAATTGTCGATACTTTTTAGTCTTACTCTTCACGCTTGTAACAATCCTTATCCCAACACTAAATGCGGCGCAACCAACGGCCAGTAACACTACTTCCAAAAATTTAATTATAAAAAAGATTTTGAGTTTGGCCATTAACTCTTCTATCAACCCTGCTACCTTGAGTTACTTACAAGAAGGATTCAAGCGGGCCGATCGTGAATCCTTTGAAATGGTTTTAATAAAACTCAACACTCCCGGCGGACTAGTTTCTACCACCAAAGATATTTTAACTCTAATCGGTTCTAGCGATATTCCTACCGCCGTCTGGGTTACTCCCGAAGGGGCCTCCGCCACTAGTGCTGGCGCTATTATCGCTAGTGGTGCTCACTTTATTTTCATGTCAGAAGGAACCAATATCGGAGCGGCAACTCCCATTGAAATGAGTGGCGATATCAAAGAAAAAGATGCTAAGTCTAAGGCCGTTAACGATTTGATCGCACTGGTGCAAAGCCTCTCGGAAAGTCGAGGACGTAATGGACAACTTTTTGGCGAAATGGTTGAGAAGGCCTCCTCTTTCAAGGCCCATCAAGCTATCGAAAAAAATCTAATCAATGCGATTGTTAATAGCGAAAAAGATATCTCCAAACATCTACAAGGCCAAAAGATTATCATCAAAGGAATCACCCACAACATCTATGCAGACGATGCTACCTCCTTTGTTCCATATGAAATGGATCTCGGACAGAAAATTCTAGATATGTTTGCCAACCCCAGTATGGCCTATATTTTATTCCTTATCGGTGCCGCCTTGATTTACCTAGAAATGCAAGCACCAGGAGGATTTATTGCCGGTAGTATCGGAGCAATTTTCTTAGTACTGGCCGGTATTGGTTTTCAAATTCTCCAATTAAATATTGGGGCCCTCGGACTAATCGTTTTATCTTTTGTTATGTTTATCTTAGAGATTTATGTTACCAGTTATGGGATCTTAGCATTGGCCGGCCTGGCCGCACTAACTTTTGGCTCTCTCTTTTTATTTCGCTCCGATAATACTTATCTTGAACTGAGTCGTTCCTTAATTTTTTCCTCGGTGGCCAGTGTAGCTTTTTTCTTACTACTTATTGGATTTTTTGTAGCAAAAGATATCATTGGGAAAAAGAAAAAAAATAAAGGAGAATTTTTCTCATTGGCCGGACAAAAAGCAATTATCGTAAGTAATCTGGCCACCACCGACAATATGCATCATTACCTCGTTAAAATTTCTGGCGAAATCTGGAAGGCCCAAAGCGATATAAAATATAATATTGGCGATTCCTGCGAAGTAATCGCTCATGATAAAGACAAACTTGTTTTAACAATCGGAACAAATACTTAGGAGGTATTTCATGTTTTCTGCATACATTCTCTTTCTGGTTATTTTATTCATCTTACTTTTTAACACTGTAAAAATAATTACAGAGTACGAACGTGCCGTCGTCTTTCGCTTGGGCCGTTTTGTTGGCCTGCGAGGCCCAGGACTTATTATTTTAATTCCCGGCGTAGAGGTTATGCGTCGAATTGATTTGCGAACAGTTACTATGGATATTCCATCGCAAGATATCATCACCAAAGACAACGTTACCTTAAAAGTAAATGGGGTTGTATATTTCAGAGTAGAAAATGCAGAAAAGGCAGTAATTGCTATTGAAAACTATCTGGCCGCTACCGAACAAATTGCTCAAACCACTCTCCGCTCTGTAGTCGGTCAGTTCGAATTAGATCAACTGCTATCACAACGAGATGTAATTAACCATCGCCTGCAAACAATCATTGATGAACAGACCGAGCCTTGGGGAATTAAAGTTTCCACCGTCGAAGTCAAGGCCATTGACCTACCAATTGAAATGCAACGGGCCATGGCCAAGCAGGCGGAGGCCGAGCGGAATAAACGAGCAAAAGTTATTTCAGCAGAAGGTGAGTATGAAGCATCAAAGAAGTTAGCAGAAGCAGCGGCCATCTTAGGACAAGAACCTAACGCCATTGTGTTGCGCTATCTTGATACCATGAAAGAGATCTCTTCCGGAGAAGGAAAAAGCACCACCTTCTTTCCACTACCAATTGATCTTTTAAACAAACTGATTACCGGCAAGTAAATGGGCCTGCACAATTGAACTGGCCACATTAACCCCATCTACGGCGGCAGAAGTAATGCCGCCGGCATATCCCGCCCCTTCTCCACAAGGATAGAGTCCAGCAATATTTGTAGAGACTAAAGTTTCTTTATTCCGCAAGATAGTAACCGGAGAAGAGGTCCGCGTCTCCGGAGCGATAAGTATTGCACTTTTATCTATAAATCCTGGAAGATCTTTATTAAATTGAACAAAGGCCTCTTTCAAATGTGCATTAACAAAGTTTGGAAAAATTTTGGAAATATCTGTTAAAAAAACAGAAGAAGGTGACGAGGTTTTAACCTGGCCCTCGCCTATTATTTTTCCCTCTAAAAAATCCAAAAGGCGCATGGCCGGTAACTCCCGCCCAGAAGCAAATTGTTGTGATAATTCGTAGGCCTTCTTTTCAATACCTTTTTGAAAAGCAATTCCTCCCAAAACATTATTTCCTGTAAAATCTTTTTCCTTCTGAGTGGCCACCACTATCGCCGCATTAGACCAAGGAGAATTCTGAGCAAAATTGCTCATGCCATTAGTTACCAGGCCCATCTCTTCTGTTCCGGCCGAGAGCACATATCCCCCTGGACACATACAAAATGAATAGGTTCCTCGTGCAGATTTTTTATTAAAGTGCGACAAGCGATAGCGGGCCGTTTCCAATCGCGCATGCCCTGCAAATCTTCCATATTGTAATTTATCGATCAAAGCACGAGGATGTTCAATCCGCACCCCAACCGCAAAATCTTTGGCCGCCATCTCCACCTGCTGCTCATATAACATGGTGTAAGTATCTCGAGCAGAATGGCCCGTGGCCAAAACCACCTGTGGTGAAAATAATTTCTCTCCATTTTTTAACTCCACTCCGGAAATGGAATGGTTGCTATGTAAAATATTTATCACCTGTGTATTAAAACGAAAAAGACATCCTTTCTCTATGAGATAATTTGTCAATTTGGTAATAATGGCCCTCATCCTATTTGAACCCAGATGAGGATTGGCCAAAAACTCAATCTCTGCCGGGGCCCCAAATTGGGCCATCTTTTTCATCACGTATTGAATATGAGGAGATTTAATTCTAGTCACTAACTTTCCATCACTAAAAAGTCCGGCCCCTCCCTCTCCGAAGCAGACATTAGTATTTGCATCAAGCTGGCCATGTTTCCAAAATTTGGCAATATAATTCATGCGTAAAGCAGCACGATCTCCACGATCAACCACAATCGATTTTATTCCATGCTCTAGTAAATGAAGAGCACAAAAAAGTCCCGCGGGCCCCGCCCCCACAATAATGGGGACATCTCTGGCAGTTGAAATTTTTTTGAAATTATAGATGGAGTCATGTAATGGATCATTGGGCCGGCCAATTTCTATCTGATAATTATAAACTGGTTTTTTACCACGATTGGCCTTCCTGGCATCTAAGGACTTATTTAAAATACGATATCCGAGAAGGTCTTTATATTTTTTGTAAAGATAGCGAACAATATCCTCATCAAAATCCAAGACAACATCAATTTTATTACCCATAGTTTGTATGCACCACTGGAACTTTAAGTTTCTATCATCTACTCTCTGTAGTTCAAATAATCTATCTATATTGACAAAATGTATACTTTAAAAGTACCGTCCATTGGTGTGCGCTAGCAAACTAATCATAACCGAAAAGCAAATTTATACTCTCGCCTCTCAATGCGCCATTGATGATTTTGCGTTGGATAAAACAAATTGGCACTTGGTAGATACCATCGTCAAAAAATTAACCGCAGACAAATTATCCGTCGCCACTGCAGAATCATGCACCGGCGGGATGCTGGCCTCCGCACTCACCCATTTCCCCGGAAGCTCTAATTATTTTATGGGAAGCATAGTTGCCTACAACCCAAAGGTTAAAAAAAACTTACTCAACGTCTCTGAAGATGTTATCAATACTCATTCCATCTATTCGCAAGTGGTAGCTGAAAAAATGGCCTATGGCCTGCGTGCAATAATAAATTCTGATATTACCCTTTCTACCACTGGCGTGGCCGGGCCTTCTGGTGCAGAACTTCCACAATACCCCGTAGGCTCCATGGCCGTAGCGATAAGCTATGCAGACAATTTGATAATTAGCACTCAGTTCATCCTAAATCAAAATGGCGGGCGAGCACTTCTTCGAAAAAAATTTTGCAATGCCGCCTTGCTCTACTTTCATGCTAGACAATTAAACCTTTTATTCTAATTGTCTGACTTAAATTTTTGCCCCAAATAGTTGACACCCTCTAAACAGTATTGCTATTTGCCATTGCACTCTAGAGAATCGAAATATTAGGGAGTTACTCCTAACTATTCCATTTCCCCAACTTTATTTATCAGGAACTCTCTGCCCAGTGATAAACTGAGTGCTAGTAGCAACTTAATTGACTAAGGTGTAGAGGATCAAAATCCGAAGATGAGATACGATGAAAAGTTTTTTAATGTTTTCATTTATTTTATTTCTCTTTGCGACACATACTTCTTGCATGCAACCCTATGGGGAAAGATCAAATGTTGGCAACGACGATGATTCCTTGGTAAACGAGATCCCTCCTGCGCAACCAACTTTCTCTAGCGATTTAAATTACTTTCAAAACGACACGATAAAAACCACCACGTCCTTAGTGCTAAATTCTAATTTCACTAACACTCTTTATCTGCGCGGGAAAAATATTAGCAACTACATTACAGGCACTCCTACGACGATTAACTGTCTCGTGGTAAATTTTCCGGCCAGTGTTGACAACAAACTTTTAGTCTTTGCCCTTTCACCTAAATCGATCATTAATCTCTCCAACAATACTCGTGAATATTACTACCAAATTTCTACTGCAGATAAGAGCTATAATCAGACCCACTGTCAAACCGCCGGCATGTTAAACCAACTTGACACAACTTTCCCAACTGCCACCGTGGCCTACAGCTTAGCAGATCTCTGTCCCAACTGCTCTACAGAACAATATCTCTATAGCTCCTCTCTCGACAGCAAATCTACTGCCGGAAGCTCTATAACTGCTTTTTCCATCTCTTATTTGGGAATCACGCTAGTAGCAAAACCCTATACCTCCAATAATGATGAAAATGTCAGCTGTAAAACAGATCCCGAGTGCATTAGTCGCGACTATAATTGCTGCTCTTACGGCCAATGCGTAAATGATGGGGCCTTGAAAAATGGTGTCGATCAAACTAGCAGCGATTATTTGCAATCACAGGCAGACATCGCTTCCAATCCTCTGGCCTTTAAAAATTATCCAGAATTTTATCATATCTGCGCCACGGCCGCATTACCAACACCGGCGCCAACTCCCTCTATCTCAGCAGAAGTTTCAGAGCAAATTAGGTTTAACGAACTAAAAGAGATCTATCAATGCACCACTCTTTTAGATGGAGAGATGTCGCTATGTACGACCACCTATCCTTCTATTGGCACAAGCTTAAGTGGGACATATACCACGCTGGCCGATGATCGCAGTTTTTCCTCTATTTACACCGGAACCAACGGGACGACGCTGGGAGGGGTTTCTTTATACAAAGTAGAATTTGCCGGAAAAACACTTTATGCCAATAAAGCACTAACGGAGGCCAATGCCTTTACTATCGCTGGAAGCAACGATAATTTGAGTGACTCTACACGGTTGATTTTCAATAATTATCCCTGGCCATCTTCTGCAAGTAACTCTGATTTAAAAATAACTTATATGGTGGATGGGAGCTGTAAAAAAACAAGCACTACTTCCGCTCTTTGCGAAAAACGCTACCTTCAGGGACAAAACAAAGGAAAAGTCAGTGATCACTACCCAGTAACAAATAGTTTTAAAATTCCATATTATGCTGACACCACTCGCACTATAAAAGTGGTGGTTGATGGAATGGCCAAAGAATCTGGACTCTATTGGAATTTAGCGGTATCAGGTGGATCTTACTCCGTTGCCTTTATTGGCCCTGAATTAAAAGTCTTTGACTCACAAGAAGTCGTTATAACGTATTACGTTGACCTTGTTACTTATCCAAATTTAATGCTGTCAAAAAATATCGCATCTGCTAAGTTACAACAAATGTGTGGTTGCAGTGTTGGTGGTTGTTGGTTAGAACCGTATTATGATGACAACAACAGTCTAGCAAATTACCTATGTACTTATCCAGAAACAACACTCTCGACAACTCTGGATACCACCGTGTATGTTAATGCCAAGGCCGTTCCTCATCTTTATTTTGACCAAAGCGGCGTCTATCAAAAAACTATTCTTGCCAATTCTACCCAGGAAGGAAATAAATTTGCCTACACTAACAACGATCTTTTAAAACCCAATAATGATGGAACCTACATCGGATTTAATGAAATTTATGGCAGCATCTCCACCAACCTCAACGGGGCCCGGCCCGCAGTGGCCATCACAGTGGCGCGCAATGCAAATTATGACATCTACGTAGACTCTGGAACATTCTCCACTTGCTACTACTGCGGAACTGATTACTATTCCAATTTAGCAAAAATTTTTCCAGGAAATTTTACCTATCGTGGAGGTGGATATGAGCCCGATGGAACTACCTCTAATAAATCTAAGGCCTCCATCTATCGAGCAGATGATCTCCTCTATGGCCGAGCATGTTTTATTCCGGCCACAATGATTCCCTGGGCCCATCAGGCCATTGCCGACACCAACGCACAATCACAGCGGCTGCATCGTTTACAGGCCCAACACTTTCTTTTTGCCAACGGATATCAGCGCGATTGGTTTGGTTTTGACTATGGTTCACTTATTGGATCTTTTGATGGCGTTCGTTGGTTTTCTATTGGAAATCAACGCCGTATTAAGGCGACTTCTAACAAATTATTTCTGGCCATTAATGGATACTTTGGAGATCTTACGGCCACTAGTGATTTTAAAGTACGCATAGTTGATGGGGCCATTAATCCACTAACCGAATCTACCATCACCACTGATTTCGATAGTGACGGGGCCAGTTGCCAAAAATATCATCTTTGCGAAAATGATAGTGATTGTGTAACACAATTAGGCTGGGATTATACTTGTCAAAATGTCTCTGCGGTCTCCAGCAAATGGCCAATCTTTGATAACAATGGCCAGGAAGTTCCAGGCCAAGAACAATTTATTCGTCTTCTTTCCTTGGTAGGAAATGGTGCGGGAACAAATAAACGCTGTGTTTATCGTGGACGCGGAACGCCCTGTCATGCCGATTATAGCGTGACAGACTCTTCACAAACTTTTGACAACACCGATCTAGTCGGCATGCATGGTTGTTCTTCTAATAACTACTGCCAGGCCTTCAACGATGTTACCTTAAAAAAACTATTTAATAATAAAATTTCTCGCTGGGGAAAATCCGTTGCCGCTAAAAATGCCGCCAATCAAACAACGGAAAATACCTTTGGCCTTGGGGTAAAAATTATTGGCCGACCCTATGCGTACAACGGGGCCGAAGAAGTCGAGACAGATGTCATCTCGCAATTTGCCAATAATAATTTTGACTCTCTTTGTATACCAGGCCGTTCTCCGGCCAGTTGGGGACTAACCTTGCTTCAACAAAATTCCTATCAACCAAACTCACTTTACGGTGGTGATCAAGTGTCTGGAGTTGGAATGTCTTTAAGTGGAATCAATGCCCACAGCGAATATTTAAGTTCGTGCCCAACCCTTAACGAGTATGGAAACTTCTATCACCTGCAACGAGATAATTTAAACAGCTCTCTGGCCGCTAGCGAACTTATCAATCTGGCCGCCTCCCAATCACTCCCCTCTAATTCACTAAGCATTTTCGAGTCTATACTTAACGGCCAAGCGGCCCTCCTCAGTGATTTTATTTCTGAACAAGTCACGAGGCCTCAACATCAAGAAAATCGTTGCCTGCGCGCTCCTGGTAGTCCCTGTTTTAGTGATATGGAATGTGGGCCCTCCTCCTTTATCTCTACCCAATTGGCCAGTATGGTGGCCGACGATTCTTCCTATGTTGGTATTTTAAACAAGTATGAAATTAACTTTTGGAAAGAGGCGCTGATTTGTGGACAAAGCGATAGTCTGGAACACACCTTCTCTTTAAAAGAAAACCGCTGCTGCCGTGAGACATCCAAGATTTTAACCATTCCTACCTACTTTGCCGACAGTGATCTTTTTGCAAAAGAGAGTGTTCCTGGAGTTGATACAGGACTCTCCTCGGCCAAGCGTTATTCTGGTAATAGCGTCATTTACAACGAAGTGCAAAGTGGAACTCTCCCCACGCTAGAGGCCGCTTATCCAGACCAATGTAGCGCAAGTTCTGGTTGCATGCCTACTAGCACTATTCAAAATCAATATGCCGCCTTCTCCGCAATGGCCAGCAAGATGTGTTGCACTGGCCACTGGGTTAGAAATTTCCATGATAGCAACGGCGGTGGACACAAGTGGCATCACTCCAAAGCACAAAAAATAGATTTAGAAGCTTTCCGCTGTCTGAATTGGTTAGAATGTGTTGATCCTGCCAATCAATGTCCAACCCAGTTTTCATGCGCCCATGCGAGCAGCGGGGATGACGGTGATTGCCTGATTAATGTTACCGACAATACCAGCGCAGAGGTGATGTTTGATTGGTTAAATCGCCTTGAGTTGGCCGGCATTCCTCAGATCCCCGTAAGAAAAACACTGGCCGCCGATGATGATCTTATGTGTAAGGTTGATCCCAACAATCAAGAAACTGCGGGAACTACTTATATTCCAGAAACTGCCCGGAATACCACGGCCGAATATCGAGCAGACACCATACGATACTACTCCGCTGCAGATACAAATAACTTCAGTTCAAATATAAAAATGATTTTCTCACCCGATAAAATTAGTTGCTGCGTTCCTGCGGGTGAAACAGTGAAGGCCAGCGATAGTGCCGATCGCTGTTGCACCGGTTTTAAAACATCTGATAATCGCTGCGCATTAGAGGATTACACCAACGTCTCTCTCTATTTTAATCGCTACGTATCTTCTGCGGCCAACGGATTAAGCGATGCACTCTTTGATCCAGAAACTGGTTTTTTTAAAAGCGCTATCAATGCCCCGAGTACTGCATTAATTCAACTTGCCTGCTACAATAATGTTTGCGCCTCCGGTAAATTGGCACAAGGGATCACCCTTTCTAATCTTAAAATACCTGGCCTTGCGGAAGGAGCAGTAAGCAACAAGAAAAAACGCTACTTGGATGGCCATGATGATGCCAGCAACAACTACAACGGCCTCGCTGATTTATATGACATTGGGTTGAGATGGAGTAATGACCTCTACTGCATCCCCGCAGATCTTGAATCCGACAGCGACAATAACGTAAAGATTTACGATTGTAGCAACTATTAATTTCACAATCAGACAACAAGATAATGCAAAACCAGTCCGGCAAGAATAATTCGGTAAAGCGCAAACCATCCCAGGCCAATACGATTTATAAATTTTAAAAAAAAATGGATGGTCATTAGGCCAAAAACTAGAGCAAATGAACCGCCAATTACACTACTTGCCAAATCAAAATCTACAGTAACGCTACTTCGTAAATACTCTTGCGATTCCGCCAAAAAACCAGCAAAAATAATGGGCAACGAAAGCAAAAAAGAAAAATGAGAGGCCTCTTGTCTTCCTAGTCCCATCACTCTAGAGATAGTAAGAGTTGCTCCCGCGCGACTTACTCCTGGAAAAATGGCCAAGGCCTGAAAAACACCAATCATTACCGCCCGAAATGGAGAGATATTACTTTGCATAAAATTTGTCTGTTTGTTTGGCCAAAAATAGTCGGCCAAAAACATAATAACAGCAAAAATGATGAGATTATAGGCTATCCAGTTGTTGTTTCTGGCATAGGTTTCAGCAATATTTTTAAGCAACAGTACCACAAAAACGGTGGCAATGGTGGCAATAACCATATTTATTGCAAAGGCACCATGGGGAACTTTTGTTTTCCTCTGCAGAATGATTTGTGCTAAAGCATTAAGTAGACGCCAAACATCATTTCTAAAATAGAGTAAAATAGCGATGGCCGACCCAACATGCATGCTCAAATCAAAGATAATTCCAGGATCAGGAAATTTAAAAACTGAAGGTAGCAAGGCCAAATGGGCACTGCTGCTTATTGGTAAAAACTCTGCAACACCCTGAACTAATCCATAAATAAAGGCGATAAAAAAAGTCATAGTCCCCATCTCTCAATAGAATATAGGGGAAACGGGCCACTTTTACCATATAATGTTTATAGCTTTAAGAATATAGTTTTACTTTTAATGGCATACATGGAATAGAGATATTTTTTACTATCAGCGAATTTAACGCATCATGTGGCATCAATTGCGAGGCCAACTTGAAGGAGATGCCGATGAACTTTTCAGAATTAACAACATGCCAACCGATTCTTGACGCTATCAAAGATTTAAACTTTGATACACCTACCGATATTCAACAAGAGGCCATCCCCGTTTTACAAAATCACACTGGCGATTTTGTAGGACAAGCACAAACAGGCACCGGAAAAACTGGTGCCTTCGTCATTCCTCTACTAGAGCGAATAGATTTCACTAAAAAAAATGTCCAATCTCTTATTCTGGCCCCAACGAGAGAGCTGGCCCATCAAATTTCCGAGGAGTTGATAAAATTTGGCAAATATCTACCAATGCGCTCAACTACTGTTTATGGCGGTGTCTCCTATCAAAAACAGATCAACGCGCTAAAAAAAGATTTCCCACATATTGTAGTGGGAACTCCCGGAAGAGTTTTAGATCTTATAGATAAAGGTATTTTGAACCTTGCGCTGGTAAAAATAACGATTATCGATGAGGCCGATGAGATGCTCAACATGGGATTTTTAGAAGATGTTGAGACGATTTTAAAGGCCATTAAAGGTGAGCGCAAAATTTGGATGTTCTCGGCCACCATGCCTCGACAAATTTTAAAAATTATCAACGATAATTTTACCGATCCACAGATAGTTCGCGTACAAAAGAAGGCCATGAGTAGTGAAAATATTAACCAATCAGTCTGTGTTTTAGAACACAAACATTTCAACGAGGCCATCTGCCGCATCGTCGAAACTAAGGATGACTTTTACGGCATAGTTTTCTGCCAAACCAAGCAAGAAACTAAAGATTTAGCGGATCGTCTACTGGCCCGAGGAATTTCGGTGGCCGCCCTGCATGGTGACTTAAGTCAGGCCGATCGTGATCAATCTATGATGAAGTTTAGAAATAAAAAAGTGCAACTACTGGTTTGTACCGATGTGGCCGCTCGCGGACTAGATATTAGCAACGTCACTCATGTTATAAATTTTGGAGTTCCCAAAAATTTTGAATCCTATGTTCATCGCATTGGACGAACTGGCCGCTGTGGCCTTGCTGGCGAGGCCATTACATTAGCAACGCCAGGCCAGTTGAGACAAGTTCGACGCATTGAAATCTTCACCAAAAATCGTATAGATCGTTTTAAAATTCCCAGTGCTCAAGATGTTAAAAGAATGAAGATAAAAAAAGAGTTAAAAGAGATGGAATCCCTAAAGCAGGCCATCATGGAAAAAAAAGATAGTTTTAAAATTGATGAATCTTTTACTATCTTTAAAGAGCATCTAGATGGATTATCTGCCGATGATGTCTTAAAACTTATGTTTTCCTGGAAATTTAATTTTGATTTGCGCCAAATTGATAATATCGGAGAGCTAGGACAATCGATGGCAACAACGGCCAGTCGGCCCAAGCAGTGGCACCATCCGGAGTCAAACCGAAGACGACAACACCATGGCCGTAGTGCCACCAGAAGAGCGTACTAGCTCCACCTTGGCCACTTGAGGGCGTCAATTATACAATTCTTAAAAAGTGGCCCTTTTTCTAAGCTTCCACGAAATAATTGAGGCCAATAAATTTTTTGCAATGTCACCAGGAATAAATGGAAAAAGGCCCGCGGCCAATAATGTTTGTGATGGAACAAAAAAAGATAATCCAATTAATCCGCATGAAAATATTATTATGCTCCCACAAAATGCTGCAATCAAAGTCTTGGCCAGTGACTTCGTAAACCCCTTGTCCGACATAAAACCGACAATATAACTAGAAAAAACCATTCCAACTAAATATCCCAGCGATGGCCCGACCAATTGGCCACTTTTACCAAGCGCAAAGAGCGGTAATCCGGCCATGCCCAACGTCATATATCCAACCAAAACACTAAGGGCCCTTCTTCTACCCCACGACAATGCCACTAATGCAACACCAAACGTCTGTCCTGTTATTGGCACTGGCGTCCAGGGAAGGGGAATTGAAATTTGCGCTAATATTCCTATTAGGCAAATTCCTAATAAAACCGATATTATTTCAAAAATTGTTTTATGATGAGAGTTATTGATAACATTTGGAACTAAAGCTTCGGACGAAGTCACTTGCATAAGGCCCCCTTATAATTTTGCTGTTATAGTACTAACAATCTGGCATTTGTACAGAAAAAAAAACACTCAGGCCCACTAAAAATCTGGTAACATTTGCTTAATTTGTGTCGCTGTAAAAACTGGCCCATCTTTACAAACATACACCTCTCCGACATTACATCTACCACATTTCCCAAATCCACACTTCATTCTATTTTCCAGTGTTGTAAAAATAGCATCGTTGTTTACTTTAAATGAATCGAGTATATCTAATGTAATTTTAATAACAACTGGAGGGCCACAAATCACAAAAATAATATCGTCTATATTGCCACCATCAGCGACTATTTTAGCAAGATGCTCTTTCATAATAGTTGGAAAATAACCAATTTTACCTTGCCACCCAGGAGTTTCTCCTCCCGGATCAACCGTTGAAATCATTGTTACTCCGCTCATATCCTCCCATTGCTTAATTTCATCCTTATAGACTAAATCCGCAACTGTCTTGGCCCCATAAATAATACTAATCTGTCCAAATTCATTTTTACGGTCTAAAAGATTCCATATCACACTTCTAATAGGCGGAAGTGCAATTCCACCGGTGGCAAATATAATTTTTTTTCCTTTCCAACTCTCGATAGGGAAATGGGCCCCATAAGGTGCTCTTACTCCAATGGTCTCGCCAACATCTAATCGGCCCAACGCGGAAGTAACTTTTCCAACTATGCGAAATGTACACTCAATATACTTATCTCGAGCAAATTGCGTTGGAGAACTCGCCAGACAAAAAGTGCACTCTCCCTCTCCCAAAAGTCCATATTCCGCAAACTGGCCAGTTTGGAATGAAAAACGCTCTTCGTCTTTTTTTTCTTTAAATTTTAAGCGAAGAGTAACCACCATAGGCGCTTCTTCTTTTCGCTTAATTACTTCCATTACATATGGTCTATAGATATTTTCCATTTTTCAAACATCTCCAACATATTAACGCCGGCCGGACATAACCTTATACATCGACCACAGCCAACGCAGGCAATTTTATCAAACCTATCTTTGTAAATTGAAAATTTATGTAGCAGTCTTTGTCGCCACCTTTGTCCTTGATACTCTCTTGGGTTGTGTCCCGAGGCATGAAGAGTAAAAAGAGAAAAAGCGCAAGAATCCCAATTTTTTCGTCGCTCACCATTATAATATTTCTTTTCATCAACAATATCAAAACAATGACAAGTCGGACAACTATAGGTACAAGTCGCACATCCGATACAATTCATACTGGCATCATTAAAAATCTCGGAATTAAAATTTTTCTCAATAAATTTTTTCAACGCTTCTAATTTGGGGAAATAATTAATCTCCTCAGGATTTTCGCTATTAAAAAGCTTTTCTTCTTTTTTATCAAATAATTCTTTCAAAGTATTATCTTCTATGAAATGCAAAAAACCATTCCCAAAAAAATCTATACTCCTATTATTGTTACTTCTAACCGCCCATGAATTTTCATCAAATTCAGTAAAAACCAAATCTGCAGCATTAGAATAATCACTTCGGGGTATAATTTGATCACAGAAACAAGCATTTTTTTTATTGTCACATAAAATTGCCGCAACTATTGTCGCCTCTCTTTTATTGATAAAAAACCTATCTACCGGCCCTTCCCCAAAAACCGGGCCAACCACTTTAAGAGCATAAGCATCACAAATATTTGCTCCAAAAATAAACCGATTGACCGCTTTAGTCTCATCATTGAAGTTATCAGGCTTTACTTCAGCAACCCCTTTATCCACAATTTTATATTCCAAAACTTTTTCCGTGGCCGGAAAAAACAGAGCTTTGCATGATTTAGATAAATCTGATCCATTGCCCGATAAATCAATGATGGTGTTACCTTTTTGTTTTTGTTCTGCAAATAAAGTAGCAAGTGAGCTTTTAGTAATTTTATAAAAAGAAGCTGTTATCGTCATCTTTGCTCCAATCTGATAGAAGATACTTTTTCGGATCCGACTCACCAAAGGATTCCGCAGTTATTTTATTCTGCATTCTATTTAATAACATCAACGGGATATTGGCCGGACACGCATTTTCACAAGCACCACATTCTATACAGCGCCCAGCTTGATGAAATGCTCGCAAAAAATTCCAACTAAAATTACCTTGAAGATGTGCACTCCTTTCAACCCAAGTCGGTTGATTTTTGTCGGCCTTGCAATATTGACAGTAACAATGCGGACAACTTTGTCGGCAAGCATAACATCTTATACAATTTTGAAAATTCTTTTTCCAAAAATCCATTCGTTCCGAAAATGACATTTTCCATAATCTATCTATCTCAATATCTTGCGCTTTTTTCCATTCGATCTGATCTTGAGAAACCATTGATTCAATTAACAAAACATCCTCTACCTTAAGCTGATTCTCTTTTATCAGAAGTGCTATTGATGATTTTTCTGTTGGTCGAACTACCATCGCTAGCGGAAATTGTTTTTTAATCTCCGCTCGTTTAAGATATGTCGCGAGATTTTGCTTGCCGGACATATCAAAGGAAATTTTTTCAACATCTTTGATATCTTTGACAAAAACTGGCCTAACAATTCCTCGATAATTTTCAAAAGCAACAACCATTGAAATCTTTTTTTGTTCAAACAAATGCACAATTTCTGCTTTTTGCTGTTCTATCGTTTTCATAAATCAACCTCGCAACTATCCAAATATTTCATCGGCCCAAGTTGAGCGACTTTGGCGGCAACGTCATTTACTAGTTGTGCCCATTTGGCGCCCTCTGCTGCAGAAACCCACGAAAAATGAATACGCTTATCATCAATCCCCATAAACGCAAAAAGCTTTCTAACTACCGCCCAACGTCTACGTGCCAAATAGTTTCCTTCGTTATAATGACAATCGTTGGGATGACATCCAGAAACAATCACCGCATCTGCACCATTTTCAAAGGCCTTGATTAAAAAAAGTGGATCAATTCTTCCAGTACATGTGTGACGAATTATTCTAACATCAGCAGCATAATGCATTCGTGCCGTCCCGGCCAAATCCGCACCAGCATAAGTACACCAATTGCAAACAAACGCAAAAATTTTTATCTTTTGAGACGGTATTGATTCTTGCATCAGCTCCCTCCCATGCCAATAATACTTTCGTACATCTGTTCATCAGAAAAACCTTTTAGATCTAAGCAGCCGGCCCTACAAATTGAGACACAACTTCCACATCCTTGACAAAGGCCCTGATTTACCTTTGCAACCATTTTTTTTTGTTGTTGTTTTTTATCTACAATTATTTCTTGTTCAATAGCTCCATACGGACAGGCCTGTAAACAACTAAAGCAACCGCTGCATGTATTCATGTTAGAAAACGATTTTGTACAAGCAACTATCGGCTCTCTCTCTAAAAGTTCCTTAGAAAAGAGGCCACCAACCTTTGCTGCTACTGCTCCTGCAGAGGCAACCGTGTCTGGGATATCTCGTGGGCCAGCGCACGATCCGGCCAAAAAAATTCCCGCCGTCGCGGTATCAACTGGATTAAGCTTGGGATGAAGTTCGGAGTAGAAATTATTTTGATCATAGCTAATTCCTAAAAGTTGGGCCAAATGCACACTCTCCAATTGAGCACTCATTGCTGTTGCCAACACAACCATATCGGCCTTAATAGACATCTTTTCTCCGCTTAATGTATCAATACCGTTAACTACTAACTGGCCATTTTCTTCATAGATTTTGGCAACACGTCCTCTCAAATAAGATGTTTCATCTTCCTCAATTCCTCTACGAACAAATTCCTCATAATTTTTTCCACAGGCCCGAATATCCATATAAAAAACAAATGCCTTCCCATCATGAACTTTATGTTTATATAACATGGCATGCTTTGCCGTATACATGCAGCAAATTTTCGAACAATAAGGATAACCGGCGTTTGAATCACGAGATCCCGCACATTGAATAAAAACAATTTTTTCCGGAACCTTACCATCACTTGGGCGCTTAATTACCCCCAATGTCGGCCCCGAAGCAGAGGCCAGTCTCTCAAATTGCATTGCCGTTATAATGTCTTTATGACGGCCCTGGCCATATTCCGGATAGATCTCTCGTGTTTCTAAAGCACGAAGTCCTGTCGCAACAACGATAGCACCGACTTCATATTCAACAATCTGGTCTTTATCTTCATAATTAATCGCCCCAACTTGACAAATTTTTTGACATACTCCACATTTTCCAGTTTTTAATTTTGTACAATTATTTTTATCAATCACTGGACGATTCGGAATTGCTTGTGGAAATGGCGTATATATTGCGCGCCTCATTCCTAATCCTTCATCAAATTCAGACGCAATATTTTTCACGGGACACTTCTGGGAACATAGGCCACAGCCCGTGCATTTTATTGGATCAACATAGCGTGCCTTTTGACGAATCTTAACTTTAAAATTTCCCACAAATCCTTCAACACTCTCAAGTTCCGCGTAAGTGACAAGTTTAATTTTTGAATGTTGCGCAACATCAACCATTTTGGGAGTGAGAATACACTGAGAACAATCGAGTGTTGGAAAGGTTTCAGAAAGTGCGGCCATCCGTCCACCAATGCTTGGACTTTTATCAATTAAAATAACTTCATGGCCAGAATTGGCGATATCCAGCGCAGTTTGAATTCCACCAACTCCACCGCCTATCACTAACGCACGTTTCGTTACTGGAATTTTTATAGGAAATAATTTTTCGTTGCGCACAGTCTTTGCTACAAGCGAACGAACAATATCCATTGCTTTGGCAGTTGCGGCCTCTTTATCGTCATGCACCCACGAACAGTGTTCTCGGATATTGGCCATTTCACAGAGATATGGGTTTAATGCGGCCTGCGCACAAGCTCCCCTAAAAGTTTTTTCATGCATACGAGGAGAACACGCCGCCACCACCACTCCGTCTAATCCATGTTCTCTAATAGAATTTTTTATCAATTCTTGGCCAGGACTAGAACACATATATTTATAATCGATAGAAATCGCTACATTTTGAAGCTTTCCACTTTCAAGTGCCACCTTGCCACAATCAACAGTTCTTCCAATATTTTCTCCACAATGACAAACAAATACACCTATCCGTGACATACCGTAAATTTCTCCTCAAATGTTTTTGACACTTGAATAAAGTGAGCATCTATTTTCAATTTATCTATTGGGATGCCAACACATATAGCGATAAGTTCTGACAAGTACAGTACTGGAATTTCCGTAATATCGTTATTCCTTTTGATAATCTCTTTTTGCCGCATATCCAAATTCACATGACAAAGTGGACACGAAGTTACAATTATTTCTGCTCCACGCTGTTGCGCCTTTCTCAGGATCTCTCCCGTTAATTGATAAACTACTTCTGGATTTGATAATGAAAAACTTGCTCCACAACATTCAGTTTTAAACGGCCACTCAATTGATTCCATTCCCAATTCAGTCAACGATTGCTCCATAGTCATAGGATTTTCACAGTCTTGTTTGAAAATGGAATGCGGTTTGTTTAAAAGACAACCATAATAACAAGCAATTTTCATATTTAACTTTAACTTTTGTTTTATTTTTATCTCTTCTAGGTGCTTACTGATTAAATCGGGAAGACTTACTATTTTAGTCGTATCACCTAGTTCAGAAACTACTACTTTAAAGCGATTGAAGCAGGCCGCACATGGAGCAAAAATAGTATCAAGTCCCATCTTTTTACATTGATCAATATTAAGCTTTACCAGGCCATTTGCGAGATGCTGATTAATACGATGAGCACTACTGGCACCACAACAGCACCAATCTTCTATCTCTTTTAACTCAATCTCAAGTATCTCCATTAAAAGTTTAATCGATTTAGAAAAATCATTGGCCGTGGAATGAAGCGAACATCCAGGAAAATATGCCAAGGCCTTTTTATCTTTAACTACCATTTGACACCTCAACTTTTCTTAAACAGCACCTTGACCAACGCAAGATTTTTTATCTTGGCCGGCAAAAAACAAATTTTCCCTTTAAAAATCATGGCCGGAGCAAGTAATAAATCTTGAAAAAGATTAAACGTTCGCAATTTGAATTCACCAACCAAACCCAGCTCAAAAGAGCGGCCAAAACGATTAACGCCATTTAAAAAAGATTTATGAAATGCTAAAATTTTTCTTGCTTCTGGATGAATTTTTTTTAACTTACTCGATCGTTCACAGAGAAGATCCATCAAATGAGGAAGATTAACTTGCTGAGGACATCTTGAAAAACAAGTCTGACAACCAGCACAATACCAAATGCTTTTGCTTTGAAGTATCTTGTCTACGTAAATGTCGCCTAATTGTACAAATCTTACTACTTGATGAGGAAGATAATCCATGAAAGGACTTATCTGGCAACCAGCACTACACTTTCCACACTGGTAGCATTTAACGACGTAACTATTACACTCCGACTCCATGCACTTGCTCATAAGAATAATTCCTTAAATAAGTCAAGACGAGGATTCCTTCATTTTCTCTGTGAATCAGGGGGATGATACTGCCAATTAAACGATATCTCCAATAAAATCGCAAAATAATACTAAAATTATACTCGCTCCCACAACAAAGAAGAAACTCTTCGCGCCTCTTCTTTGATCTGCTCCTCATCTAGGCCTGATAATTTTTTATCTTGCATTAAAATCTTACCGCTAACGATCGTAGTATCTACCGTCGCCTGGGCAGCACCAAAAACTAAATGTCCATAGAAGTTATCTGCATTTAATAAGGTGGCCGGATTATAATCAACAATTATGACATCGGCGGGGGCCCCTTTCTTTAATTCGAAAGAATTTGACGACAAGGCCGGCCAATAACGTTGGGCAATCTTGCGATTATTTTTCACGAGCAGGTCACAACACTCTGAAAATGCGGAGGAGGGATTTTTTTGCTGTAACCTTTGCACCCAAATAGCGCTACGGAGTTCTTCTAACATATTAGTTGTCATCGCATCTGTTCCCAACCCAACTAAAATCCCTCGTTCTCGCATCTTTAAAATATTAGCAACCCCAACCGCATTATTCATATTGGACTGAGGATTATGCACCACTGCTGATTGGGATTTGGCAATCAAATCCAATTCTTCCTCTTCTAAAAAAACTCCGTGCGCTAAAATTGTTTTGCTTCCTAAAATTCCGTGGGAGGCCAAACGCTCTACTACTCGTTTTTTATGCTTATCCACACAATTTTTCTGATCGGCCATATCCTCTGCACAGTGAATATGAAAACCAACTTTGTCTGCCTCATTTTTTTTGGCCACCATCGAAAGTGTCTCATCACTCAAAGTAAAAGAGGCATGTAGGCCAAAAATTGCTGACAACATGGGATTTGGTCTGGCCTGCAAGGCCTTAATAAAATTTAAATTTTCCTCTATCCCTGTATCTTTAATTTTTTTACCGTCACGATCAGATACCTCGTAACACAAAGAAGCGCGCACACCAGCAAAAAGTACTGCTTCTGAAATTTTCTTTAAAGATCCAGTTATAGCATTGGGGGAAGCATGATGATCAATAAGTGTCGTGGTTCCTTTTTTGATAGCATCAATGTTGGCCACCAGCGCACTATAATAACAATCCTCTAGCAATAACTCTTTATCCAAACGCCACCAGAGATTTTCTAAAACTTCGAGGAAGTTGGCAGAAGAAGCTGCTTTATTAAATCCACAAGCAAAAGAGCTATAATAGTGGGTATGTGCATTGATAAATCCCGGAAGAACTAACTTATTTCTGGCCGAAATAACTTTAACACCACAACCAGGTTCTCCCACCGAAATTTTTTTAGCAATTTTTTTAATTTCGCCATTTTCAATTAATAAATCAAAATCTTCTAAGATTTGATTTTTCTCTCCTAAGGTTGCCACAGTTCCATTTTTAATCAAAATACTGTTTGAGCCTTTCATTATTTTTCCTTTTGATTTTTACTTAAGCCGAAAGGCAGTGATGTTCTGCGCACACCATCAAACTGAAATAACGCATTGGCCACGGCCGCCGCGGTGGGAACTAGTCCAATTTCTCCTACTCCTTTGGCCCCATACGGCCCATGCAAATCGCCACTCTCAATACCTATCACTTCAACATCCGGAGTTTCAGTAGAACGCAATACTCCACAACGGGCCAATTTAAAAGAGGTTGGCCATCCATCTTTCATCGGAAACTTTTCTGAAAGTGCGTATCCTAATCCCATATGAACGGAACCTTGAATTTGCCCTTCAAACAATATGGGATTCATTATTTTTCCCGCATCATGAGCAGCATAAACTTTATCAATTTTTCCATATTGATTTAATGTAACTAGTTGCGCAGCAAAACTATAGGAGTAATGAGTTACCTGTTCCTTGATCGTGACATCATTTAAATCCGTGGTCCAATCACAGGACCAACTTCCTCGATACTCCTGTCCTACTAACTCTGAGATTTTTTTGTGTTTTAAATCGGCCTTAAGTTTTATGCAGGCATTGAGCAGAGAGTTCCCAACTAAAGAGGTCCCACGTGAAGCTGTTGTCATTCCACACACTGTTTCCGAAGTAGTATCGACTCGCACTTCCATAATATCAGGATTAATTCCTGTCTCTTGGGCCACTGTTTGCATGGCCATGGTATGCACACCTTGCCCCATCTCCGTCCAACCATGATAAATGATAACATGGTCAACATCCGCAATCACAATCTTGGCCTCGGCCTTATCGGCCATTCCATTTCCGATACCGGTGTTTTTTATCCCACAGGCCAGGCCAGCAAATTTAGCAGCATAAAATTTATCTTTTAATGCTTCTAATGCTCGCGCCACTCCCACACCACCTTTTAACACTTGGCCAGTGGCCGTCATGGATCCTTCTTTGAGACAGTTATTGTAACGAAATTGCCAACGATCAAATCCTCCTTGTCGGCAAAGATCATCAATACAACTGTCCATAGCAAACGCTGTTTGATTTACCCCAAATCCTCGCATGGCCCCACACGGGATATTGTTAGTATAAACAGCATAGGCCTCAATATCGACATTAGGAACAGCATAGGCGCTGGTGGCATGCCCTGCTGCTCGCTCTAGTACTTTCATTCCTACAGAGGCATAGGCGCCACTATCACCATCAATATAGGCACGCACCACCGTCAACATTCCATCTTTATCACAACCAACTTCATACTTCATACGCATCGGATGACGTTTGGGGTGCATGCGCAATGATTCTTCTCGTGTTAAAAAAACTCTAACGGGCATATCTTGCAAATAGGCAAACAAAGAAGCATGTCCTTGTACACTTAGGTCTTCTTTTCCTCCAAAGCCTCCTCCATTTTGCACTTGAATAACGTTAACCAAATCCAGTGGTAATTTTAAAAGTTGGCCAATCTGTTTGCGATCTTCATAGGCACCTTGTCCTTGAGAAAAAACTTTTACTCCTCGCTTCCCGCTATTTTTCCAGGGAGTAGCAACGCAACACTCAGTTTCAATAAAAGCATGCTCAATCCGCTGAGTGTAATAGGTGCCGCGAGTTACAAAGGCCGCATCCTTTAATGCTTGGTTAGGATTACCTCTTTTGATTTTTGAGGCCGATAAAATATTACCTTTCTCATGAAGTTTAGGTGCATTTTTTTTCTTAGCAGCATCTACCGTACAAAGAGGTTTTAAAACTTCATATTCAACCTTAATCAATGCCACTGCTTCACGAGCAATCGCTTCCGAATCAGCAACTACTCCGGCCAATACATCTCCAATATAGTGGGTGATCTCCCCCGCTTTTATCATCATAGGCCAATCACGATAAACAATTCCAACCACCCGATCGCCCGGAATATCTTCTGCGGTGTAAATGGCCCGCACGCCTTTGATGGCCCGCGCAGAGGCCAAATCAATTTTGATAATTTTGGCACGAGGATGATCTGAATATTTTAGTGCACCATGCAACATATTAGGAAATTTGATATCGCAGACAAATTCACGCTTACCCAACACCGTATCATAGGCATCATATTTGGGAAGAAAAGTTCCGACCTTCCCAGAATAATTAATCACCGACAGAGCTTCTTCTCCTCTCATTAACTTGGCGGCGTATAAGATGGAATCAACGATTTTTTTATAGCCAGTACAACGACAAAGATTTCGCGCTATGGCCTTTTTAACTTCTTGACGTGTCGGATTAAGATTTTTTGCCAACAAAGTTTTGGCGGCCATTACAATCCCTGGGATACAAAATCCACATTGAACTCCGCCCTTTTCCATAAATGCGCGAGCAAAATATTCTTGAATTTTAAGCTCCAAACCCTCGGTAGTTAAAATATGCTTGCCTGCAAGCGTCTTCATTTTAGTCGCACAAGCGAGAGTGGCCTTCCCGTCAATTTCCACCGTGCAGGCCCCACAAGCCCCCTGACACGAACAACCATCTTTAGCAGTGGTAATACCTTCGATTTCTCGAAGATATTTTAATAAGTTCAAATTCACATCACCGCTGTACTTCCTAAATTCTCCGTTTAAAAAAAATTCCATGCTAAATACCACCTGCTTTATTTGCAATATATGGTTGGAAAGGCCGCATAAAAAGCAGCGGCCTTTACTAAATGCTCCACCGGCATTTGATCATTGGTGGAATGAGCATAAATTTCATTGCCCGGACCAAATCCCATAGTGGGGATCCCCATCATTCCCATGGTGGCAATACCATTAGTACTAAAGGTCCACTTATCCACCTTAGGCCTACTGCCAAAAACTGCTTCATAAGTTGCCACCGAACTGGTCGCCAACTTATGATTTTCATCCAATACCCAGGTCGGATAATATTTTTCTGTCGGATATTTTAGGCCAGTGTAACTGGGTACTTCATAATTTAAAATTTCCACCGTGGCCTCAACACCCGCACGCTTAACGGCCTCCTTCACTTCGGCAATCGCACTCTCTTTGGTCTCTCCTTTGGTAAGGCGCCGATCAAGATGAATGTAGGCCCGATCAGGAACCGCACAAAGCGAAGGTGTTTTACAATCTATATAAGAAACAGTGACTGTCCCCTTACCTAAAAAATCATCGCCTCTGATTCGCTCGTTAAGTTTCTCAATTTCGTTCACCACTTTGGCCATCATATAAACAGCATTTTTGCCTCTCTCTGGAGCAGAACCGTGACAAGAAACTCCGTTAGTGGTTACACCAATTTCCATTCTCCCACGATGGCCACGATATAAATTGAGATTAGTTGGCTCGGTGATAATCACCACTTCTGGCCGAGGATTAAGTACATTCTCTTTCAAAATATATTGCCAACAAAGTCCATCACAATCTTCTTCTTGCACCGACCCCACTACCCACAACGTATAATCACCTTCTAATTTTAAATCTTTGATAATTTTTCCGGCATACACCATGCTGGCCATGCCACCTTCTTGATCAGAGGCACCTCTTCCATAGATAATTCCATTTTCCAATTTCCCCTGATAAGGGCCGTGCTTCCAAGCGTTCGGGTCACCAATTCCAACTGTGTCAATATGGGCATCCATAGCAATTACTCTGGGCCCGTTACCAATCCGTCCTAAAATATTTCCCATCTTATCAATTTTAATTTCATCAAACCCAACTTTTTTCATCTCTTTTTTTATCCGTTCAATAACTTCTTTCTCCTGACAACTTTCGGATGGAATGGCAATCATATCGCGCAAAAACTGTGTCATCTCTTCTTCATATTTATAGGCCTGACTCATAACTTTTTTAGCATCTAGCATAATCTTCTCCTTTTAGCTTACGCAAAAACCCGATTAACATTTTGCGATCGAAATTCTGAAAGTAATTTGGCCGGATCTTTAAATTTACTATTTAAAATCATTGAAGCAATTACAAAGGGCTTGTATCCGGCCTCTTTGTAAGTGGCCACTCTATATTTTTCAAATACTGACGCGGCCACTTCTCCCTCTTTACAAGAAACTCCTGAAATGTCCGCTGGTAGGCAGTGCATATACAGCGCGTTTCCATTTTTCGTCAGCTTCATCATTTTTTCGTTGCACTCCCAATTTTTAAAATTAGCGTTTTGCGCCAGACAGTTTTTCTCTAAATCCTTAAGTCCGTTATGATCTTGTTTGGACAAAAGCTCTGTGCGTCTTCCCATAACAGCATATGGTGCCCAACTTTTTGGATAAACAATATCCGCCCCCTTAAACGCATCTTCCATCGTGTTGGCCACGCGGAAACTACCTCCACCTTCGCGCGCATTTTTTCCGGCCAAATCGACTACCTCGGGAATAAGTCCATATCCTTCGGGATGAGCAAGTGTTACATCCATGCCAAAACGGGTTAAAAGTCCAATTATTCCTTGCGGAACAGAAAGCGGTTTTCCATAGCTAGGTGAGTAGGCCCAGGTCATTGCCACTTTTTTTCCTTTTAAATTTTCTAGTGAACCAAAATGCTCTTGCAGCCAACACAGATCGGCCATTGACTGCGTAGGATGATCGACATCACATTGAAGATTTACCACCGTCGGACGTTGATTTAAAACCCCATTGGCAAATCCATCATCCAGTGCAGCACCAACTTCTTTCATATAACGATTACCGGCCCCCAAAAACATATCATCCCGAATCCCAATAACCTCTGTCAAAAAGGAAATCATATTGGCAGTCTCGCGCACCGTCTCTCCGTGTGCTATTTGAGATTTTCCCTCTTCCAAATCTTGCATCTCCAGGCCTAACAAGTTTACTGCTGATGCAAAAGAGAAACGTGTGCGCGTAGAGTTATCACGAAAAAGAGATACGGCCAGTCCGGATTCAAAGCAGCGAGTATTGATATTATGCTTATGTAAAAATTTCAAAGCATCTGCGACTGCTAGCACTTGTTTTAGGTCATCGACACTCTTCTCCCACGTAAGTAAAAAATCTTTCTTGTGCAGATTAGATGGTTTTAATAATTCAATGTTTTCGATCAACTGATTTAGTTCGCTCATTTTCCTTCTCCTGAAATTTATGGAACAATTGTCGTGCCACTATTTTGTTTTAATGTTTGTTCAAAAAGATCCACTCGGGTGATGTATGCCTTATTGCCACCACCTTTCACGAACATTATGGCCGCCTCAATTTTAGGCCCCATACTTCCATCCGGAAAAGCGCCGCTTCGAAGCAACTCTTCGGCCTGAGCTACCGTTAAAAGACGCAAATCTTTTTGCGTTGGTTTTTGATAATCCAATTTTGCGCCGTCCACGTCAGTAAAAATAGTAAATTCTGCATCGATATCTTCACCTCGTGCTTGGGCCTTTGCTTTAAGCTTTATTCCTAAAAGTGCTGAGGCCAAATCCTTATCGATCACCGCTTCAACTCCAGTATAAACTGGCAAGCTTTTTTCCGAAGTGCTTTCATATTCAATATTGTAGTTGGCCACCGAGACTTTTTTACCACGTCGATTTTCCACAGGAACTTCCTTAACTGGAATGCCTCCTCCGCCTACCGCAATAGGGACAATACCATTTCTTAAATTGGAATCGATTAAATCCAATTCCACGATATCTACTGGTTTGGGAGAGGGGACTACCCGTCGATAAACCTCTACTCCGTCCTCATTTTTTTTATACATCTTAACTTTCCAGCCATCTTCGTATGCACGTTTTTCTGCCTCCTCCTTGCCCATTGCCGGGCCAATATATTTGGTAGGATTCGAAAATGCCGGATCGTCCGCCCGTACCACTACTTGATTTAGCGTTTCGGCCACTAAACGATTTACTCCCAAGGCCCGCAGTGCATTTTGGGTAATCTGCCCAATCATATAACCAATTCCCCCCTGAGAATCGGCGCCACAAACATCAAGAGGGATAGTGTGCAAGATGGGCCGCGAATACTCCGAGCGCAATAAAATATTTCCGACTTGTGGGCCATTACCATGAGTTATTACGTAATAATTTTCTGGCCGAGCAGCGATGATCTCTGCAAGTAATTTACTGGTCTTAAAAGTTCTTTGCCATTGACTGGGCAAATCTGGATTAATCAGCTTTTTGGTTTTTGGATCTTGAGCGCCAGTTGGAGAAATTTCATTTCCTCCTAACGCAAAAACGCGCAATACTTTCTTCATACAACTCCTTCCTTGTCATCATAGTAGTCATAACTATTTCTCAATGTAATGCAGACCAAAAATTCTATTACCAAAAGAGAGCTTAATCAACCTTCAAGTTGTTACGCCAGCAATTCTCGGTTGATTAATCTTCCCTCTCAAAAGTTAGTTTGTTCAAAATATTTTTCGCGCTGTTTTCATAAAAACAGCTACTATTTCTTATCTCTGACTGTTTTGCTTTGGTAATTGTCATGGTATTCAAAATTTAATAAGCGCAGGCGAGGTTAGCTCAAGGGTATCTGGCCTGCACTACCTTGCCTGGCAAAGTACTTTTCCATTTTGTTAATTCCGTAATCTATTATCGCATGTCTTTGGTTGCAACTTTTGCACAAAATTTTCATCGAGGCCGGGAGGCCCTGAATATATAAAAGATATTATTGATGTTTTCATATGAACCTTATATGCTAAACCTCTATGTCGACTCACACGGAACAAGCAACAAAACAAAACTTTCACTACCGATGCTCTGTGTGCGATGGCCAATATCCCATCACTCCAGAACTTATGCTTTGTCCAAATTGCTCTGTCATACCACAGAGCGCAGACCAGCCCCCACGGGGTATTTTAGATGTTGTTATCGATAAGAAAATTAAAAGTAGCGCAAATATCTTTGACTTTCTCCCAGTAGAACAAGAATTTTTTTTGCCCATGCCTGTTGGCAATACTCCCCTCTGGCGGCCACCACTTCTAAAACAACACCTGGAATTTAAAAATCTTTTCATTAAAGATGATTCCCTCAACCCCACTGGATCATTTAAAGATCGGGCCTCTTTTTTAGTCTCTGCTTTTGCTAACAAACATAAAATTAATGAAATTACTCTTGCCTCCACTGGCAATGCGGGCTCCTCGATGTCTGGCGTGGGCGCTGCGGCCGGACAAAAAATAACTTTATTTCTCCCAAAAAGCGCTCCTCCCGCAAAAATTGTACAATCTATAAAGTATGGTGCCAACGTTATTACTGTAGATGGTAATTATGATTTTGCCTTCGATATTTCTCTTGAATATTCTAAACGCAAAAAAATCCTCTCGCGCAACACTGCCTACAATCCTCTCACTATAGAAGGAAAAAAAACAGTCTCCTTGGAAATTTTCAATCAGCTAGACTCCAACGTTCCTGATCATGTTTTTGTACCAACTGGTGATGGCGTTATTATAACTGGAGTTTACAAAGGTTTTGCCGACTTAATAGCATTAGGTTTAAGTAAAAAAATGCCAACCATTCACTGCGTACAAGCTACTGGATCTGATGCCATTAATCGAGCATGGGCCTCGGGACATTTTTCTAAAATTTCTGCCAACACCATTGCCGACTCTATTTCAGTCGATATTCCTCGCAATGGGTGGCGCACTCTAAAATATTTAAAAGAGTTCAAAGGACAGACAGTTACTGTTTCTGATGAGGAAATTTTGCAAGCACAATCTTATTTAGCACAAAACTCTGGCATCTTTGCCGAACCAGCAGCAGCTACATCATTTGCAGGCTTTTTGCGAGTGAAGGATAGCATCAGTAAAAATGACTCGGTGATAATTTTAATTACGGGAAATGGACTGAAGGATATAAAGTCGGCCATGCTCAACGTAAAAATGCCAGACAAGCATATCAAAAGCATTGACGAACTTTTAAGTAAAACTCATTGAAACTTCGTCACGATAGGGCCGCCATCTTCCCTGCCAATCTTTTAGAGAAGCACCTCTGATAGTTTTTGTTTTAGAATTAAAATCAATCTCCACAAAAGTCAACTTTCGCAAACTTTGATGCATGGCCGCATCTATCGATGGAATAGGATTCCAAGAGCCAGAATTAAAATATAATTTATTCTCAGGAAATTTTCTCCATTCAAAGAGATGGGTGTGTCCCATGATTACGGTGTGTAGCAACGGATTATGATTTAAAATAGACTTTGCCCGTCGACCAAACTGAGGGTAAATCGTGATTTGATTTAGTATCTTCATCGTCGTTTTAAAATTTCTATTCTGTCTAGTGTAATTTGCTACTCTCGTAGTTACAAAATATTTTAACAAAATCCAAAAAACTTTTATAAAATAAATTGGATCATGTAGTGAAACCCATTTAATATAGCCAGACATTGGCCTAACCTTGTCAATGTAGGGGCGCTGTTTTTTCAACTTTGGCAGAAGTGATATGCAAAAAAGTGATCCCCACGGTAAGTTTAATATTTTCTTACCATGTGGCCCTTCTATAAAAACTTGATCTTCCGAACAAGCATTGATTACTTCAAAGCGATGGCCATGCTCGATGTGAATTCCTTCGTAAGAAAGAGAAAAACTGAAATCAACATTTCCTTCTAATAGTTCCTGAAATTTTTTTTGCGCGGCCAAAAAGGCCATTCCCAAATCATGATTCCCAATAATGTATGAGATTTTTTTATTGGGTTTAGATAAAAATGATTTTAAGGCCGCAAAAAAGGCCTTATGCCCATTGGCCACTTTCGCTAATGATTTAACGGTAAACTCTTCATCGATAATATGAGAGAATACTCCATCAATATCTATTTGAATTAAATTTAAAATATCTCCGTTGAGAACCAAATGAACATTGGCCCAATAATTAGTTCCAGAACTATAGTATTCTAAAAACTCACAAAAGCGATCATCTTCATTAAAATCTTCCAAAATATTGAGCTGCCCATTTTTTAGAAATTGGCCTTTACCAAGATGAAAATCACTAACCACCAGGATTAACACCTTTATGCTCCTAACTTACCAGGTTTATCCAATAAATCTCCTGCATAGCAAACTCTACCGCGGCCACGAGCTTTTGCATAATACATCATTTGATCGGCGATGGTGAGAACATCCTCTTTGGTTTTAGCATCATCTGGATAGTTTGCGACACCAATAGAAACAGAAATCCTAAATTCTTTATGGTCATGAACTTTAAAAACATTATCGATAATTCCCGCTAACAATCGATCTCCAATAATCTTACCGTCAACGGTGGTGGCGGATGGAACAATAATTACAAACTCATCTCCGCCATAACGATAAATTAGATCAGACTCTCGTAAAATTCTTTTCAAAATAACCGCCAAATCGGCCAACAAACGAGATCCAACCAAATGCCCATGGCCATCATTAACGTCTTTGAAATGGTCAATATCTAAAAATAAAATTGCAAAACCCGATCCTGAAGCATTATAACGATCGATAGCAGTTTCTAAATCCTTTTGTAGTTTTCGCTGATTATAAAGGCCAGTTACATCATCAATATTGGCCAAGCGTGAATTCTGATCAACCAATTTCCATTTTTGAATACTTTCAAAAGCATTTTTTATGAACTTTATAAAATACTCTACCAAAATATCCTGGCAAATAATTTCTTGTTCACAGGCAAACGTAATAAGAAAACGCTGCCGATCATTATCACCGAGATATAAGGAATATAAATTTTCAGGGACGTCAGATTCTACAACAATACGCTTTCGGCCGACCAGAATATCTTTGGGCGTTTCTAGCAACTGATAAGAATTAATTATCTCTGCCAGTTGCCCGCCAAAAATTTTAATGTCTGCCTCATTTTTCTTCCAAATCACGCGGGAAACATCTGAACTTTTTTTACTTGCACCTAAATCTTTGTATGGATACGAAATAACCAATAGCGCCTTGGCCTTAAACAGCTCAAATAAAAACTTATTAACGTCCTCAAATAACTCACTATCAATCTCCCATGCTCGATATTGACTAAAAAAATTCAATAACTTTATCAAGTCATATTTGGATCTTTTACTCTCTATCACCGTAACCTCTTTTCTGAACGAGCTTTTATTCCACTTGTAAAATCAACCTCATTTTCTATTTGAGAAACCGAACTTTTTAGTGAAAGCATGATCCCATTTAACCTTTCTTCCATTTTTGCTTTCTCTTCTCGAGAGCGTTGGTCCTGGATAATAATATTCTCCATATTAAATTCCAGCGTATCAATTTTGCGCTGCAATTCTAAAATTTTTTTATCTCTAACCTCTATCTGTGCATGCGCATCTAATCTCATCAGTTCTAGCTGATTTTCTAACTCCTGCTCTCGATGCTTCACTTGATTATAATCTACGCGTAAACGCTGGCCAACTTTCTCTAATTCCTGCTTATATTTTTTATTTTTATCCTCAGATAATAACAATCTATCTTCATAAACCTTAAGTTGATTTTTGGCAGAATCAATCTCTTGCATGGCCCTCTTTTTTATAAATGATAGCTCAATTTTGGTTTCATCAAGCTCTGAGCGCAATCCTAGATTTTCTTGATCCAAAAGTGCCTTGAGCTGCTTTAATGATGCAATTTCCTTATACAGGCCATTGCGCTCTTCTCGTAATTGACGAATAGTCGTTTGCACACGCAACTGATCTGGCGCTTCCAACTCCTTCTCATCTACATTTACCGAAGCAATTTTTTCTTCAACAACCCCCTCAAAAATAGAAGGCTCAATTGACACTACTTTCTCGACTGTGGTTTCCTCTGCGGCCTTGACTGATGGCCGCAAATCAAAAATATTATCTACCTCTTTTTCTGAATCTAAGGTTGTGGCCTGGACAGTAGCTGATGCTGGCGGCACATTACTATCGGTGCGAAGTTCTGAAAAAATATCCTCCGCTTGTTTATCCTCAATGGCCGTAAATTTTTCAGGAGCTGGTGGCGTTGGTAAATGAGGTGCTTTTACTTTTTTGGTAGCTATTGGAGCAATCTGTTCATCTTCTGCCACTGAAAGATCAGCGAAGGCATCCTGTATATTTAAATCTTCCAATAAAACCGTTGGACGATCATCCTCATCATCTTCTTCATAATCATCATCCTCTGATTTTGTTGCGGCAAGCGAAGTGCCAAGATCTGCCTTATCTGAAAACTTACCCTGGGTCTGAATATCATTTAAAAGCACAGTTGGACGATCATCCTCATCATCATCTAAAACAACTTCTTCTTGCTCAATTTCGATATCCGCAAATGCCTCTGATGTCTTTATATCCTCCAGTTGCACTGTTGGCGCATCCTCTTCTTCTGAATCAAGTGAGATATCTGCAAACATCTCATCTTTGTTTAAATCCTCAATCTGCGACGTATGTTCTTCATCTTTTTTATCCATAAACGATCTCCACTTACTTATCTAGCTTTAAATTATCAATATCCATATTTACAAAACTTAAATCTTCCTTTCCCTTGGCCATTCCCATATCTTTTTTATCTTCCTTCTCGACTTTATTTTTTACTGGCAGTGTTGGCATTTTTTTAACTACACTGGCCTCTTTTGTCACAGAAGAAGCTTTCGATCGCTCCTCAACTTTTTTTTCAATACCAAACAAAGTGGCATCTCCTAGTGAGAGTGCTCCGAAATCTTCTTCGCCATTAACTTTTTTGGCGGGACCTCCTTTGGGGGAGGTGGCCGTTTTTGTTTTCTCCGATGCCTCGAGATCAAAATTCAATGAATTAGTATTAATAAATTCACTCTTAAGATCGCGCTCATCATTGCTCTTCCGTGCCAACGCCACCGCATTTTGCGACTGCTTAAAATCAGAAATCACTCCAAGAACAATTTCTGCGTTTAGAGGCTTCTGTAAATGGCCATCGTAAATTGGATTTTTGCACTGCTCTTTTCTAAATGATTCACAATTTTTTGCATCAACTGAACAGGTGATCGTCTTCAAATTACCTTGCCCGACACATTGCTCTCTTACTTTCGAAACAATTGCACTATCAAAATCTAAATCTAAAAAGAGAATATCTGCTGCCGCCAAATTATCTTTCACCGCTTTGGTAGTCTCTACTAACAAAATTTTTATCTCCTCTTTGTTGAAAGAGGAAAATAGTTTCTGTAATAATTCATCGCGCGTAAGGGCCAATATAAACATCAAATAGTTCTCCTAATAATAATACTATCAAACGATTCTATTGGCCGATAGCGCAGGCAAAGATGTCCAATTTTCGCAACTGTTTAGCTGTTAATATTGTTTGCTTATCAGACTAGTTTTGTATTAGAATTTATATTGGTTATATTTGTGTAAATGCTCTTGGCAACTACAGTTAGTGAAATTAGGAGTTAATCTGAAAAACTATATTACCATTCTTTTTTTCTCGGCCTTTGTTTTTTGGCCTTCACATGCCACTCAACTTGCTCAATCAAGCGACTTCCTTCCGGCATCAATTTTTCAACTAGATCCATTTTATACCCACCATATTCTTGTAGCAGAAAAGTCGACTCATTCATTATACCTTTTTGAAAATAATAATGGTGCTCCAAGATTAATTAAAAACTACCAAATCGCTACTGGTAAAATTGCCGGAGACAAAAAACTGATGGGTGATCATCGAACTCCAGAAGGGATTTATCAATTGACTGATTTTATTCCTAATCAGGAGCTTTTAAAAAGATATGGAGAAAACGGCAAAATATATGGCGGCGGCGCCTTTGTACTTAACTACCCCAACCCAATGGATAGTCGACAAAACAAAACTGGAGGGGGGATTTGGATACATTCGACTAACGATGAAACACGCATAGAAAAAGGCCTAGATTCTCGCGGATGCATTGTAATGGCCAATAAAGACCTGGTCGATCTATCACAACATATCGAGCTCAACAAAACCTACTTAATCATAACTCACGACTTTAGTTATTTTGAAAAAAGCAGCTGGAGCGCAAAAAAAGCAGAAATTGAAGGCCTAGTAGAGAATTGGTTAACCTCGTGGCAAAATGAAGATCTCGATGGATATATTTCTAGCTATCACCCTGAAGAATTTTTTGACGACTATCGAGGTAATTTCAAGCAATTTAGAGAATATAAGCGGGCCGTTTTCTCGGCAAGCGGAAGGCCAGAAATTTCTCTAAAAGATGTTGCTATTTTTAATGCGCCCAACTACTCCATTGTTAACTTCACTCAAATATATAAATCGGCAACCATAGAAGATAGCGGAAAAAAAACTTTGTACCTAAAGCGAGACGATCTATTTAACTGGAAAATAGTTAAGGAAATATGGAGTAAATTACCAGATGATAATGGCCCCATGGCCTTTACTCCATCTTCTCGCTTTTTTTCTAAAAAAGAGGACGGAACTAATCCCGATACTGCCACCCAATGAAAATCAAAAAAGCTGATCAACTATCGCTATTACTATATGAAGAGAATAACTCTCCGAAATATTTTAATATTAGCAAAAAACTGCTGCGCTTTATTTTTGTCATAATGCCGGCCATCTCCATATTGGCAATACTCAGTGTTTTATTCCTACTAGTTTATATAAAAGGAAGCTCTATCTATTCAGAGCGAAAAACCCCCAGACTTGTAGAATCTTTATCCAAAGAGAATTTGCAATTAACCAAGCAGATTAAAGAGCTCAAGCAAGATGCCGCACAGCTGGAAGAAAAATTTGCTACTGCTGCTACTCCTAGTTCCGGGAACTATACTCCAATGCAGCTATTTAGTGCTGTTCCTCAAAATAGCTACTCTCCTGATCAAAAACTATGTGCGATCAATGATCTAAAAGTAGTGGCCGAAAATGGCAAGCTAAGTTTAAACTTCCTGCTGGCCAATATAACAGATGATGCAAGGAAGCTTTCTGGCTTTATTATTTTAGCTATTAGCGACTATAGTGGCATCAGCTTTTACCCTCCTCAAATCATCTCACCAGATAATTTTGAAATTAAATTCAATAAAGGAGAACCCTTTGCCATGGAGAAACTACGGCCGGTTACCGCCTCTTTTCCACTTGCTCCTGAAACAAAATCTCTAATAATTAAAGTTTTGATATATTCAAGATTAGGAGAAATCCTACTAGATAAAAATATTCCTCATAACCTATAGGTTTAAAAAACTATATATGGAAGATATAATCAACCTTGCCTCTCAAAACTTCTCTTATTTTGCTAAAAACTCTAAACTAATCGGTTCCTTTGAAATGAGTGGCCCCACCCATTTGGCCTCCCATTTGGAAGGAGAACTTTTCATGCTCAGTAGCGCGACGCTGTATATAGAGCGTCTGGGGGTCTTTATTGGAAAAATAAATTGCCATAACCTAGAAATCTATGGGCAATTTGAAGGAACTATTGTCTCTTCCGGCAAAGTAATTATCTATCCTTCCGCACAAGTTACTGGAGAAATTCAATGTCGAAATCTATTGATCATGCCAGGATCGTCTGTGAATTTTACCGGACATACTACAGATGCCAATAGCTCTATAAAAAATCATTAAAATCAACGGCCTTAAAATCACCAATCGGTTTTAATATCGTAGACAATGAAGGATCACCCAATACAACAATCACCTGCTGATTTAAACTAAAGAGCTTCTTTAAAACTTCAACCATCTCTTTTTTTGTTGTCTTTTTTGTCATTGCTGGAAACTGATACACTAAGGACGCATCTGCGCCAATATGATCTAGATATAGCAATTGATTTATATAGGCACTGCTTTGTTCAAAACGAAAAGCATAGCTACCCATCAAATACCCTCTCGCGGCCTTAAACTCTCGCTCAGAAAATTTACCTTGCAAAACTTCTGCAAAAACATCTTTAAGTGAAGAAAAAAGTTCTGGTATTTTAGCATTGTCCGTCGAAACAACGATCCCTACTCGTCCATAATCTTTTTGACGGGCGGCAAAAGCAGATATTCCGTAAGAAAGTCCTCGTTTTACTCTAATTTCCTGCATCAGTTTAGAAGTAAATCCTCCTCCTAAAAAGGTCGAAGACAACTCCAGCGGGGCAAGTTCAAAAAAATTTTCTTTCCCAAAAAGTGAACCTATTCGCACATAGGCCGCCGTTGCTCCTTTTACTGGAATAAAATAATATTCTGATTTTTCTCTTTTGCTTTGCCTGTAGTTCCCACTTCGAATAAACCGGCCGCCTCTTCCTTGCCAACCACATTCATCATTTATGATGTTTTTTATTTGCAAAATATCTGAAGGGCCAGCTATATATATTTTTTTGTATACTTTCTGATTAAAATATTTAAGTTTCGTTTGTAATTCATCACGATCTATCTTTTTTATATCCTTTATTTTGCCATCAAACGGATAATTATAGGATGATCCACTTAGCGATAGTTCTCGAAAAACTCGAGACGCCAATGCATCTGGTGCTCGCACCATATTATTTTTTCCACTAATGGCCAACTGCTTCGCATTATCCACTTCATCCCGCGGATAAGTGGCATCTCTAAACAGATGGCAAATCATCTTACTGGCCGGGATAATATCTTTCATTAGTCCTGAATAACTATAGGTCGAATACTCATGAGTTACATAAGGGCGATAGTTCGTTCCATAAAATTCCAAATTATCGCTGATCTCTTTGAAAGAGTAGCTATTTGTTCCTCTATCCAATAAAGAAAACATCATCTCCGTGGACGGAACCATGCCACGCCCCTCCACTTGATCGCTAAGCGCTCCATCTGCAAAATAAAAAACTACGTTATAAAGTGGTAGACGATTATCTTCAATCCAAACAACCTCTATTCCATTCCAATCTAATCTTTTTATTCTCTCTTCTGTCTGTGCCCAGGAAGCTCCCCATGCAAAAAAAAGAACACTCCACAATGTAATAATTCTCCCCATCATAACCTTTCCCCTTCCAAAAACACGCTCAACTATTGTTTGTTTTTTTGCCACACCGATAGGAAAATACTCTCCCCATTTGCTAACAAATTAAAACATTCGCCTTTTATCTCACTTAATCCAATCGAGTTATAAATCTCTAGCTCTTTTTTAAAATAATTATAATCTTCAAAAAAGCTCTCATAGTTTCCTAAAAAATGAGCAACTCCGTCATTAGTTTGTAATGCTCCATAGTAATTCAATAGGTATTGATTTTTGGCCTTCTGCACGCTTCTCTCTGTAATTCCACTATCACACATCTCCTTCATTCCACGCAACAGTTGTCGTTTAATCTCCTTTTGAGAGACTCCATCTAACAATTGTCCATCAATGTAGAAAATACCATTTTTTCTCAGCGTATAGTTATGTGCTCCCACTCCTTCTAAAAGAGGTTTTTTAGAGGCCACATACTTTTGATATAAATAAGAGCTCTGCCCATCACCTAAAATAGCGGCCAATAAATCACCAACCATTCCCTTCCTTGTTCCAACAGGCTCTCCTTTAAAGACTAATTTAAACATCGGAGTGGGCGAGTTTCCGGCCAACAGTGCCTCTCGATTATCACTCCACTGATGTTGATATAGTTCATCTTTTTCCATCTCTTCTTTAATCTCTTTTAGTTGGGGAGAGATAGCAATATTCTCATAACTGGCACGAACTAAATCCAAAGTTTTATCAGTGTCTATATCCCCCACAATGACCAAAACTGCATTATTGGGAGTATAATAGGTTTTAAAATATTTCCGCATGCTATCAATCGTAATATTTTTTATACTTTCCATAGTGCCGATGACCGGATTGGCATAGGGGGTATTTCTAAAGGCAAATTCCATCATCTTGTGATACAACTTAGTCTCTGGTTGATCATCATCTCTTAACTTCTCATCTAAAATAACATTTCGCTCCGACTCAAACTGATCCGGAATCAAAGTTAGATTATTCATCCGGTCTGCCTCCATTTTAATCACTTGAGGTAAAATAGAAACTGGGATCTCCTGATGATATACGGTAAAATCACTGGAGGTATAGGCGTTGGTGGAGCCACCACTACTTTCAATCGTAACGGCAAAATCTTTTTTCTTAAACATCATGTGTTCAAGAAAATGAGTTCCCCCAAACATGCCTTCCTTCTCATGTCGTCCTCCCACTTCAAAGAAAGTATAATAAGCACAAATTGGTAGTTGATGATTTTCATACAATAAGACCGTCAGGCCATTTTTAAAAATAACCTTTTTTGCTGTAAGATTTAATGCTGTCTCCTTTTTCACCTCCCCCGAGACCGAAGGGGAGGAATTTAAAGCAGTGTCACTTATAGGAAGGTTTGGAGAATCGGCCACATTGGCGCAAGATGAGATAAAAAAATAAAAAAAGATAATCAGAGGCAAAATAGTTTTTTGGTGCATTGGAACCGGCCTAGATGATAAAATGGTGATATTAATTAATATTTAAAGAACAACGACAATGATAATGATTATAATATGTCCACACAAGCAAAAAAAAATCATCTTCTCGTTTTAGGTTCAGGAACCAGCACTGGCATTCCCATGATAAATTGTCTCTGCAAAGTTTGCACTTCGCGGAACAAAAAAGATAAAAGATTACGAACTAGTCTTTTTATCGCCAGCAACAATGGTGTAAAATTCCTCATCGACACCACCACTGATTTACGCTATCAGGCAATAAAATATAAACTTGATAGAATTGATTCTGTCTTTATCACGCACTCACACGCAGACCATATTCACGGAATAGATGATCTAAGGCAGTTTTGCTACACACAAGAAAAAAACAAAATCCCCATCTATACTTCCCAAAATACGGCCGAAGATATTAAAAATCGCTTTCCATATATTTTTCAAACAGAAAAAATCTTCTCATCTCTTCGTCCAATTGTTGGAGGAGGAATCCCCAATTTATCGCTTAATAATATTGAGGCCTCGCAGCAAAATCTCTCGTCAAAAACTATTGCCGGGAATCGTTTTAAATTTTGTCTGCTTCCTCATGCTTATACTGAAAGCTTGGCCATTATCCATTCCAAATTTGCCTATTTGCCCGATTGCAGTGACATTCATCCTCAAATAATAAAAAAACTAAAGGCCATGCAACTTGATCTGGTAATAATTGACTGTTTACAAGTTCGTCCACATAAAACCCATCTAAACGTAGATAAATGCTTTGCCTTTATTAAGGCCATTGCTCCCGCACAGGCCAGATTAATCCATATGAACCATGAGGTCGACCACCAATACCTAGAAAAAGTCTCCAAGAAAACCTTTAACTTTTCTGTCTCCCCTACCTTCGATGGAGAAAAACTTACCTACCGTTAATCTAATTGCCAACTAAATTTGCCGTTGCTTGCTGGGCCAATACAGTGATAAAATATTCAAAGGTTATGTTTAGTTTAAATAATATTTTAGGAATGCTTAGTGTGGCGGCAACAGCGGCCACTTTGGGATTTTTTATCTATCTTAACTCCTTCTATGAACGGCCAACTCCCTCTAATGAAAGTGAGTTAGAGGCATTGAAAAACGATACGGCCAAAGTGGTAGTTACTGAAACCTTCCAAGTAAAAAAATTGGTTATAAATTTAAACTCTCCCCCCGAAAGACTGCGCTATCTCGACCTCACCGCCCAACTCGTTCCCTTCAAGGTTGAAACTATTCCGATTATTGAAAAAAATGCCGCCTTTATTCGCGATACTATCATAAAAACTGCAGGTGCTATGGCACCTGATGAGCTAAACACCATCTCTGGAAAAATCCTTTTAGAAGATCGTATTAAACGAACGGTTAACAACAAGCTGCAAATCAACCTGATAAAGAAGATTCTCTTTACTGATTTTGTAATCCAATAATTTAACTAAAAAAACTACTCTTGATCTTTCTTGCTATCTTTTTTGACTTTGTCTGTATAGGTCATTGTTTCTGAACAGTCCTTAAGACTCTTTATGTATTGCTCCACCTGTGCCTTTGAGATCTTTCCATCTGCAATCAATTTATCGCGAAGTCTAACATCCATTAATTTATCTTCCAAGGCCTTGTTCAATCTCATGTAATACTCCCCTTTTCGACAAAATTAGATCTGATCAGAGGCAAATTATTATCACTGTTTAGACAAACGGTCAAGGCCATACTGCCAGTATCAGTTCCAATACCGAGGATTATTATCACGCTCACCTCGCACTAACTGTAATTTTGCTCTATCCTTGGCAGCTTTACTCTTCCTTTTCTCTCCAATTCCAAAAAATTTATTGGCCACTAACCACATATAAAAAACCCCGAAAAACATTGATGCCAAGCTAACCCAGGCAGTTACCGCTCCGGCAGTTAGAATGCCAATATATAGCTGAATGGCCACAATAAGCAGGCAAAAATATTTGGCCGGCATAGGAAAAAAGAACATAAAATAAAAAAGCTGATTAGGATTGATAATGGCCGAAGCAATTAAAAGCGCATTGGTTAACCCCATAATATCGGTAACACTACCCAACAAATACCCTTTTGGTAATAGAGCATACGCCAGCAGCAAATAGACCATGCCACTACCAATTACCGTGGTGAAAATAAAACCCAAATAGCGTCTAACTCCCCATGAGCTCTCTAAGGGTGAGCCAATAAACCAAAGAATCATCAAATTAAAAACAAAGGCCAGTAGGCCCTCTTGAGAAATAATCGGATAAGTTAACAACTGGTATATATGGCCTTCCAAAAAAGAGTTGATATTTAACCCCAAATATTGTTCTAAGACAAAGATTGAGAAATTTTTCAACACACTATTTATGACAAAAAAAATCGCAACAACTATAATAATAACTTTATTAATTTTTGATAATGGTGGCACCATCATCGTTCGCGGGCCATAATTCATGAAAAATCCTCCACTTTATCTAGGCAAGGGAATAGCATTAGAACAATCATTGGGATCATATGATGGAATGGCCGGGATTTCCGGAGTGACACAGATTCCGTTAATACAATCTCCAAAAGTAGGCACAGGATAGCACCTAAGCGCACAAGTTGTCTGGCCAGTTGTGGGAGATGTTCCTGTAATGTAAACCTTGCAAGTTGAAACACTATCCTTCCTACACCACTCTTTGGAAATGCACTGCTGGCCAGGTGATTTCGAGCAAAGTACCTGTTCATCAACATTTGCGATATGTGGCCGACAAGTACCCAGCGATTGATCACAACACAAGCTTGCACATTGATAATCAGAAGTACAACTTTGGCCCACAGCATAGTTGCCTTCGCTGTGTGTATCCTCTAAACATTGAGAAACCAAATCTTTGGTCCAGCAACGATTATTATAGCAACACTCCTCCGATCCACAAGCATTGCTAGAAGAGCAACTCTTAAGCGCCGAATAAAGAACTTCTCGGCCAACACTATCTGTTTGACTCGGACGGATTAATTGCAATTTTATCTGGTCAGAACTGGCCAATATCGTCTCTTGTCCGCTTTTAGCATCCTTGGTGTAAACCTCCACCGTAGCAATTACGTTACATGACGAAATCCCCTCTAAAGTATCTACATCAAAATTACTAACCCGCAAATTACAGCCATCCATATAATCGGTATCTCCCGCGGAAATTAGTGAGGTCAACTCTCGTCCAGCACCGGCCGTAGAATCCACTTCTGTGGAAGAAAAATGCTCAACGTTGCTAGACAAACTCATCTTCCCTACCATCGGAAACAGGCGAGATTGATATCCGCCAGTAGCACAATTAGCACTGCTACTACTACAGGCCGCAAGGGCCGCCCCCCCCATTCTTGCTTTGAAAATACCAAATGTACCATATATGGCATCACCTAAAATTTCCCACTCCGAAAGGGCATTCATCCGATATGGCCCACGATAACTGTAACTGCCATAGTTATAACCACCAACGCTGGTAATCCCCCCCAGTCCGGAAGCATAGGTGATATCTCCCGCCAAGGAACTGCTGCTCCCTAAAACTTTATATAAGTTGCTCCACATAATATTATCTGGCAAACATCGTTTTAAAAAATCAGTGGAGGACATCAAATTATAGCCAGATCCAACAGTATCAACCTCCGGATCTGTTGGAGATAAAAAAATCGAAGAGGCGGTACGATACAATCCTGCATCTAAAATCTTGGCATAGGAGTAGAGGCACTTGGAAGTTGAACTTGAGCAATTTGTTTCAATAAAGGTTGGATCATACTGTTTGCGCAGGCCTCGACAGTAAAGTTTATCATCTCGCGGATCGGTTGTTGACGCCTCTCCTGCAGAATAACTTTTGTAGTCATAAAGATCGTAAAGTAGGCGAACCTTTTCAAATGGCCGATCATTCATATCCAAGATTAACACTTCAATATCTGTGGTAGGTGTGATCCCTTCTCCCCTTCCTACTGTCACTCCACTAACTTCTATCGGCGCCAGATCACGGCCAAATTTAAAGCGAACACCTAAAATTTTGCTAGAGAGCGACTGAATATTCAGGCCGGAAATATACATAAAACCAGAGAAATTTTTGGGAACAGTTATTTTGGTTTTATATGTTCCATCGAAGGGATCAATAAAATGGCGCAGCTCAGTCTTTCCATTAGGGTAAAGATCTTCCACTTCATCTTGGGCAATTTCTCCTCCGGTCTCCCCATTATTGGCGGCCCCCTGTCCATCATTAACGCTACCGCCCCCACTGTTGGTGGAGATTTCATCGCTCCCTTTTTCAGTATCAAGAAGGCGGCCGGAGGGTTGTGAAATACAGCCACTGGCCAATAGATACGTAAAAAATAAAACCAAATAAATCTTCATCTGCTAATCCTCTACCTCTTGCTACTTAACCATTTCGGAAGACTATAAAAAATTGTTAGCCCTATAAGGGCAAACATAGAGCAATAGTACTACGAGATCGCCTACGTTTTTGCAGGTTTTATAGGATTATGTGATTTTAATCAGTTAGCTGACCAATTAGTAATATCTCAATCCAATGTCCCTCTTAAAAAGTTGGCAATTTGCAATTCCAATGCACTGACTCAGCTACTCTTACATTTTCAAACATCATGACCTTTTGCGCCAAAAAGTTTTACATCATGGTTGAGCGATATTATCATTTTGATGATACTAGCGTTGAACAATATGTTCGACACTTCAGAATAACTATTACTATGGAAGGGAGTAGCACTATGAATCTTGAAAACGCATCCATTAAAGAAAAGTTTCTCTTTTCAATTCCGACAGCAACAGAAGCAGAATTTAAATCTTCAATGATTGATATGATCAAGCATAATTTTGCCGATATATTAAGCAGTGAAGACATTGAACTCTTAGGCCAAGGCAATGCCGGCCTAGATAAAATTGCTGAAAAATTTCATGCTAAATATGAAGAGCGATTTGCAAAACTTAAAAAAATTTTACAGTAGTTTTAGCTCCCTACAAACTAATTTTTTGGTTTAAAATTTTTTAATTTGTGTGCAACGCACATAACTTGATTATTTGTTGTTACGTATGTCTGCATTTCATGTCCGGCCAGATTTATTTTATCTAAAGTTACGGCCTGTGGAATTCCCAGTTCAAATAACATTTTAGGTGTTGCCTTTTGAAATACTGCTCCGGCCATTACGTTTAAATATTCCGCCAGGCCGTCAGCAACTAAACTTGTGTTATCCGGATTAAAAGCATCTCCAAAAATATTTCCAACTATTTCTAAGGCCAATGATCTAGGCATAATGACAACAATTTCATCTAAAAAAGGCATTAATACTTTTATCTTATACGCCATCGCTTCTTTTATTTCCGTCCAATTGGCCTCTTCGGCCTTAGCATTTATAAATCCCATTGATGCTAACGAAGAAATAACTGCTTCATCCACCGCTTCATAAATTGTCTTGCTATCTACCATATTTTTCTACTCCCATGCTCCGCCATTTCCATCATCTGTTTTCCCTTCTTGCGAATCATATAATTTGGAAAGCACAACTCGCAAACTAGATGGTTCTACTGGTTTTTTTATAACCGCTGCAGCACCCAATGCCATAAGGTTCTCCGCGCGGCCTTCATTGGCCAAGCTAGTAACAAAGATAACCGGAACATCTTCAAAATTAGCATTGCTTTTAATATTGCGCAAAAAGGTAAAGCCAGTCATAACTGGCATACTAACGTCTGAAATTATCAAATCAATATCCTGCTCTTCCATTTTTCGCAAGGCCTCTTCTCCATTTTCGGCCTCTATAAATTTAAGCTCGCCATCAAGTAACATACTGAGACATTTTTTTATATACATTCTAGAGGTGAGTGAATCATCTATAATCATGGTAGTAAACATACTATATACTCCAACTCTTGCCATCAGAAGAGGTAATTGTTATTTTCCCATTTTTCATATCAAGTGCTACCGTTCGACTAAAATTTTTACCCACATCTTCTGCTGTTATGGCGTAATTCATATTCCACAATATTTTTTTTACAGCAGTTATATTTCTTTCCCCAATGACAAAACGATCTTCATCTTTTACTACGTTGGCACCACCAATTAGCTTAATGATATACTTTTTATGGGGAATTGAGCCTAGACGACTCATCAGATTAAAGAGATATGGAATAGCAGTATCTGCAAAATAACCAGGCCGCTCCTTGCTTCTGGCCAAGTTTATATTTGATTCTGGTAACGCGATATGGGCCATGGCCCCCGCCCGCAGTTGCGGATCTAACAATATCAAAGCAACACAAGAGCCCAGCGCATAAGTCTTAATCTCATCACTCGGATCTTTAGAGGCAATACAATCACCAACCCCTACAATTAATTTTGCCATCTAATACACTTTCTCCATTCAACAATCCATGCTATCACTAATTCTATCTCTACCAAGGCCTTCATAAATACATCCGGCACTTCTTTCCTCTGTTTTAATTTTTTCTACCTTCGCCTATAGACGGCGGGCATAATATATTCTAAATCTGGATGTTCTTTCCCAATCGTTTCAGAATGTCCAATGAAGAAATACCCTCCAGACACTAGTAGGGTGGCAAATCTATCAACTAATTTGTTTTTAGTTTCGTAATCAAAATAAATCATGACGTTTCTGCAAAAAATTGTATGAAACTTTTTCTTAAAGGGTGGATTTTCATTCATCAAATTATAACGTCTAAAAAGTACATCATTTTTTACAGCATCAATCACCGTCACTTGATCCTCATCAATCGTCCGAAAATAAGCATTACTAATATATTTGGGCAACTTTTTTAAAGACTCCATTCCATATATTCCGGACTGGGCAATCTCCAAGACTCTGGTCGAAATATCTGTGGCCAATACTCCTGCATCCCATTTTGAATATTCAGGCCCGAAGTACTCTCTCATCAAAATGGCCAAAAGATAGGCCTCTTCCCCGGTAGAACATCCTGCACACCAAACTCTAATTTGCGACTCACCAACTCGCTGCATTTTTTTCTGCAATTCTGGCATCAAAACATTTTTAAAAAAATCAAAATGTTTTTCCTCTCGATAAAAGTAAGTATAGTTAGTCGATATCAGTGTCACTAACTCACTCAAGGCCTCCCCACTTGTATCCCCGATTACATAATCATAGTATTCTGAAAAATTGGACATCTGCAAACGGCGCAATATTTTTTGCAAGCGGACAACAAGAAGCTGTTTTTTGATTTCAGTTAAATTTATTCCAACCTTAGAGTAAATCAAATCTCTTATTTTGGTGAACTCTTCATCCGTGATGGTATAGATGGCATCAAAAATAAATACTCCATAACAATCCAACATAGATCATAGCAAAAATAATTGACTAACTTCTAAAGAGAGTTAACATCTTTTAGTTTCTCAAGTTCATCATCAAACAACATCTTCTGCACATCCAATAAGATGGCCACATTATCGGCAATCCGTCCCATTCCCATAACAAATCTCTTCTCACTTTTTCGATTGATTTGTGGTGGTGGCTGAATATGATCAGCAGGGATATCAATCACCTCAGAAACCGTGTCAACAATAAGGCCAATCTCTAACTCTTCAATTTTAACAACAATGATACAGGTCCGTGAATCATAAGCACGCTCTTCCATAGCAAAACGTAAACGGATATCCATAATGGGAATAACTTTACCTCTTAAATTTATCACTCCCTTTATGCACTCCTGCATCTCGGGAATCGGAGTAATTTTTATCATCTCTATTATTTCAACAACAAAAACAATCCCCACTCCGTAAATCTCATCGCCAATTTTAAAAGTTAAAAACTGGTTTTCAATAACTCCATCATCAACGACATCCTCCAACTCTATGAGGCGTTGTGAAAAATTATCTTTTGTATCCATAATTAATTCCTCTACCATTATTTCATGCAACATTTCTTATGTTTTTTACCGCTGCCGCAAAAACAGGGATCATTCCGGCCGACTTTAGGAGTAGTACGACGATAAGACTCTGTAAAAATTTTACCGTCCATAAAAAACCAACTTCCATCAATTTTTTTAAAGGTACTCAATTCGTGGTGCGAGTATTCCTGCCCCCGGGCCTCATATTTCGCAACAAATTCTACTTGACCATTTTCGTCAGCAACACTGCCGCCTTCGCTGTTAACAATCTCCAATCCTTTCCATGCAGATTCTAATGCCCAACGCTTTATCTCTTCTTCATTGTATTCATGTAACTTTTCTGGATTGTAGGTCTTCTTCAAATAATCTAATTCACCATTAGCAAATGCCGAGTATCTGGCGCGCATAGTTGCTTCCGCAGTAGGGGCCGTCTGCTTTCCCGAAATGTAGAGATAACAACACTTTTCATATGAACTATTTTTACCACAAGAACATTGGGCCATTTTATAATCCCCCATATTGCAATATATTATTGGCCAATTATGCCCCGTTCAATTTGAGTTTTCAAGCATTCAACGCTAAAATGTTATATGGCCGAAAAAGATGATGACAATATTGAACTAACTCTCACCGCTAGCGTTGATAAAATATATCGCGGTGGATACAACTACTACAACGGAGAAAAAATATACGCAGAAGAATCTTTTGACGTCATCCGCGACAACAAGGAACTTACGTTTACTTTCAAATCAGAATTCCATACTCGTATTGCTACTGGAGAGCTTTTTACCATAAAAACTGACTACACTATTGGAAAAGATTACATTCCACGGAAAGTAGAAATAACCAAAGCACTTGGACGAGAACGCGTTACCGAACTATTTGAGGCCAATAATAAAACTAACCTGTTAAAATATTCTTTCATCAAACGAGGCCGCGATCAAGTTTGTGAAGTTTCTACTCCCCCGCGCTTTCACATTGGCGCCCCGTGCGCGGCCACCAGCTTTTTATTTATTTTATCAAAAAAATTTGATGCCACCAGCAAAAATGACTACGTCTCCTTCATCAGTAAAAATCAATGGGAATATAGCGGCCCAATTATTTCTAAGACATTTTCATTGGAAAAATTGGCGCCGGCCTCCGAAAACATAGAAATTGATGGAAAAAGTCTTACCGGTGATTACTACAAATTTTATGAGTTTGATATGGACGATGGAAAAATAAAAAAATCCAAGAAAGAAAAAAAAGAAAAAGAATCAATAAAAATTTTTCTCAGCAAACACATGGCAATGCCATATCTAGTTACCGGCCAAAGTGAGAATCAAATCAAGATCAAATATCTAAATCATCTCGATACTCAGGCCTGATTGATCTTTGTAATAAATTCTATAATCTCAACCTTGGCATCTTTTATATTTTTTCTTTGAATATGGTATGGACGCATCAAGGAGATAAATTGCTCCATAGTTCGACCTTTCCAGTTTTTGGCACGAGAATCTACAATCATGGCCGCCCCTAAATCACTCTCCGTTCGCAAAAGTCGTCCAAGTTTTTGTTGTAGCGATCGAGTACGCCCACTTAAATAGTAATCAACAAATTCATTGCCAATTTCGCGCTCATAAAATTCTCTCCGCACATTGATCACATGATCCATACGCAGATCGGGAATCTTATCGACAAAAACAAACTGCAATGCCATCCCAGGAATATCAATCCCTTCTCCAAATACTTCCATTCCCAGCAAAACCCCCATAGGTGCCTTTTTAAAATCATCTACGACGTTATTGCCCATTCCCTGAATAAAAATAGGAATCTTGCCCTCAAACTCTCCAATTAAAATTTCACGCGCCACTTCAAAACGTGCCTTCGAAGAAAAAAGAATTAACGACCTTCCTTCCAACGCATTGATAATCTCAATGGCCTCTTTTAAAGTCTTGGAGACGAAACTATTATCGTGAATAGATGGAACATCGTCGCATAAGAAAATCTTTGTCCGGTTTTTATAGTCAAAAACAGGAGGCAAAAAAAGTCCAGTTTTAAATCTCTTGGCCGGATCTGCATAAAGATAACCAGTGGCCCATTCAATTCCCTTTCCTCCGCTAGTACCATCAACATTTCCGAGGGTTGCCGAGGTAAAAACGGCCGCAGCAGAACGCGCTAACACTTGCTCACTGATAATTTTCCCCACGTTGATAGGAGCACTCTCTAGCGCTACACCAAATTCTTGGTGATACTTTAAACTGTTGCAATATCCCTCTTTGGCATTAAGTCCATGCTCTAGGCCCACCATTAAATCATGTACCTGTTCTATAAAAACTTCAAACTTGGCATAGGCCATTTTTTTTTCATCACTATCAAAATTCTCAAATTGGAACTGACTGCTGTAAGGAGAGAAAATAAACTCCACTCCTTTTAAGTATGATTGCAGCCGATCAAGTTGTCCCAAAATGGCAACTGATAAATTATCGTTGGAACTCTCCTTGGTAAACATTGGTACTTCATTCCAATATAGCTCTGTATATTTTGGTAATTTCTTAAAATATAATTCTACAGACTCCGTTAATTCTTCAACTCCCCCTTTGATCATCGGGGCCAAATCGGCCAGTGAATTTCTTATTTTCTCAATTATGGCCGTGGCATCATCTTGAAATTCTTTGCTGTTTGCAATCAAGTAATAAAGCGAACCAATTCCATAATTATGCGTTATGGATTCTAAAAGTTGATGAAACTTTTCAGAGGTTACATCAATCATAAAAGCGCTGGTGGTTTCTTTTTCTAATTTATGCGCCTCATCCACAACAACATACTCTGGCATTGGTAACGATTTGGGCCAAGAAAACATCATCGCATGATTACTAATAATTAAATCCGCATCTTGTGCATTTATCAATCCATTTAAATACGAGCACGCCTGTCGATAAACACAGTTTTTTCCTGCGCAAGTACGATAATCTACCGCTAACTCATCTGTCCGCTTTTTAAAAGGCAATATTTTTTTCTTAAACAAGTAAGGCAGATCATCGACAGCTATAAAATTATCATCTCCCGCATGTTGATTATAGAAAAAAACCATCTCAAAATAAAGATCAGTGAATCTCTCCTCGAAGGGACGAGTGGCCTTTAACATATCGCCATCATTTTGCTGTTGGCGAAATGCCAATTCACAAAGATGGTTGCTGGCACCAATCAAAAAAGAACTTCTAAACTCTCTCTCTTTTATTTGCAAGATATCCAAAGCGGCCGGAACATCTTTGGTTTGCGCCTGACGCTGCAGGGTTTTTGTCCCAGTGACAACTAGCACCTGTTTTTTTTCTGACTTAGAAAAAAGCATGGCCGGCAATAAATACCCCAATGTCTTTCCAGTACCAGTGGGGGCCTGAATGATCGCATGCACTTTATTTTTAAAGGATTGCCCAACTCTTAAAGCAAAATCTACTTGCGCCTGGCGAAACTTATATCCTGGCAAAGTCTGGGAAATATTATCACTGTCTTGTAGAATTTTTTTGATATTCTCTCCGCTAAAGGCCTTATCAACACTACCAGTGGCCAAGTGAACATTCTTTGAATTTTGCAAATTTCGCTCTTTTTCTAAAAAATGTTCAACACTTTCTGTCAAATTATAATCAATTGCGTCGGCAATTTGGTAAAGAGCATCCTCTCCCATTGTCAAAAAAGAAAAAAACCATTCCTGCGCAAGGCCATAGGCAATAAACTGACTTCTCAAGGTGGCATATTGCACGGGCCGTTTCATCACAACCCCAACGGCCGTCAACATTACTTTCAAAAGATCAATTGCGTCGCTATATGCACGATGCTGCTCTTTCTCGGCAATATTAAAATCAATAATAAAACTCTCTAAATTCAGCGAACTCTTCTCTGGAAAAAGTAGTGCTAAAAAATATAAGCTATCTTGAAATTGTTCGCGAGTAGATCCATCGTCAATTTTATCAAAAAATGGCCGCAAAAAACTGCGCTCAAAATCAGCATTGTGCGCAACTAAATTATATCCGAACAATTCTTCAATATCTGGAAGTAATGATTTAAGCGTCGGCGCTTGGCGCAACATCTTTTTTTTAATCCCAGTTAATTTTTGGATAAAATATGAGAGTTCTCCATCATATTGCACCAGCGAATTAAACTTCCTGGCCAACTTGGTACCCTCAAACTCTAAAAAACCTATGTCAATAATGGAATCTTCTAACGAACTAATTCCGGTCGTTTCAATATCAATAACGGCCCATTTGCCAAGGCCAACTATTTTTTCCATAAAAACTCTTAAAATAAATTGGGAGCAATTTTAACAAAAAAAGATCCAAAACGACTGCGATATGGAATGATAATAACGATATCAGTAGACTCAACCATAACGTTGTAGTGAGATGGAATAGCAACACTTAAATTCTTTTCATCTGCATTTAAAATACTCTTCGCACGCCCATATATAATATTTGCTAACTCTTTAACTAAATCGTAATTGGCCTCTTCGATGGTGTTATATTTTTCACCAACCACTTTTTCATACATATTCAAATAGGTCTTCTCGGGAAAGGACATAAAGTATGAACCGCGAAATAAATTGGAGTTGATAGTAATTTGAGCGCGCAATTTAATTTCCTCATTCTCTTTAAATTCATAACTAAGTTGCGGTTTCTCATGTGAGATAGAAGCATCTCCCAACATCTCAGAAAGCGCCTGCTCAGTACAATCCAAAATAACTTTCATAAAAGAGGTATTAAGACTGTATTTAGTATCAGGTTTTTTTACCGACTTATCATATTGCAATTTCTGTTGGAGACGAGTAACAATCTCTTTTTCCGAGGCAGGCATATTAATCAAGGTGAGTCCCAGCTTTGGATATGCCTCAAGCAGCTTAGTAAAATAATCCGCATCATTAGCGGCCACAAACAACAAAACCTTACCACTAAGCCCACTTCTTTGGATAAAATCAAGCAACGTTCTTATATCTCTGTCTTTTATAGTATCGTCTAAATAGTAACAATCCTCTCCCAATTTACCTGAAGATATCCCATCTAAAAGGTCAGCAACATCTACAAAAATTTCAACTGAAACTTTGTGCATTTCTAGCATGCGCTTTTGCACATCTTGGGCACTCAACCTATCTTTTGTTAGCATAACTACTTTTCTATCCACAAAAGATCCCCTTGGTTGAGTTTATAACTCGACATTATGATAAACTTTTAACACATCATCATCTTCTTCAAGCACATCTATTAATTTGGCCACCGCGGCCTGGGCCTTTTCGCTAATCTTCTTTGTATCATTTGGCATCCACTGTAATCCCGATTCTTTCGGCTCTAACTTCATCTCAGAAAGTTTCTTTGACACATCTCCAAATCGATCCTTTTCACAAATTATATTAATAAACTCCTCTCCAATCTCTACATCTTCCGCACCACTATCAATTATTTCCAACATAAAATCATCTTCACTAATTTTTAAAATTTTTTCTAAAGTAAAAACACCTTTCCTAGTGAAAATAAATTGCAAGCACCCCTCTTTTCCTAAATTCCCACCATGTTTATTAAAATAAGAGCGAATATTTGCTACTGTGCGAGTATTATTATCCGTGGCCGCTTCGACCATAATGGCGGACCCCTCTGGCCCGTAGGCCTCAAAATTAATTGTCTCCATTGCCGCCTCGCCATCTCCCGCGGCCTTTTTCACCGCCCGCTCAAAAACATCTTTCGGCATGTTTGCTCCACGAGCATTTTGCAACGCCGTCCTTAAACGTGGATTAGAATCTATGTCAGGCCCTCCCCCTTCTCTAACCGCCACGGCAATCTCTTTGATTAGTTTAGTAAAAACTTTTCCTTTCTTGGCATCTTGAGCATTTTTTCGATGTTGAATGTTCTTAAACTGACTATGGCCGGCCATAACAAAACCCTCTTAATTTTTATTTGTAGGCGTAAAATTATCGTTACCTTTTTATCTATTTCACTATCGCTGTAATTTCTTTTAATAGGACTCCGAAATCAAAGGGTTTTGTGAAAAACTTTTTTGCCCCTAAGTCCAAGGCCTCTTGAACGCTAATGTCCGCCTGCCCAGAGATAAAAAAGAAGTGAGGCCGTTTATCTTTGGGTAATTTGTTTACTTCCAACAAAACACTCATCCCATTACCGTTAGGCATCTTGTAATCTGACACCACAACATCAATCTGCTCTTTGCGTAAAATATCAATGGCAGCATTGCCACAAACTGCTGTTTTAGTTTGAAAACCAGCATCTGCAAATTCTTCTTGCATCAAATCCAAAATATCTGGCTCATCATCGACGATCAAAACGACGTAATCTTTATGATTCATATTTCACTTCTCAGTTTTGTAGTAAATCGAAATCAAATAAAAATGCTAGCATAACACACTCTCTTTTAACATCCAATAATCAAGAATAAATTTTTAGAAAGTACTATGCAGGCGGCGGCGGCGATAAACATTGTAGATTGAAATAATCAAGAATCCCGCGATCACAATACCAATAAAAAACCTGCTAAAAAAATATGCCACAAAACCCAACGCTCTTACTAAGAAACTCAAAAAGGGACTATCCCAAATTATTTTAGCGTAGTGTGGAGCAAACGAATAATACCAAGAAACAAAGCGCTGGCCGAGTGAATTCGTTAGAAGTGATTCATCTCTAAATTTTCTAAAATATTCTAAAACATAATGATCTTGCTTAAATCCCGCTGATAGAAAAAAGCAGGCCTTTTTGTTCAAAAATTCTTCAATATTTTCAGGACGCGCAATTTTGGAATTAGAGACTCCATTTACAAATTGATACTTGTCGATAAATCCAAGAGCAAAATTATAATCAGTATCATTTATCAAGTTTCTTATAAAAATCGCTCCGCTAGTATTGGCCGAATGGTAAGAGACTATCTCTCCGGCACCTATTGTGGAAAACTGAGTAGTACCACTACCCTCTGAACTAGTATCGTCATATCTATATAAAAAAGTTTTATAAAAATTGGTAACCAGTGGGCCGCTGTAGATTAATTTTAGTTGCTCATCGTAAGCTTGCAAATCAGTTAAAGTGACCGTGGCCGCATTTAACTGATTGCTAAAACGAAATCTAAAATAGACTCCATTGGCCGGAAGCTCCGAAGCGCTATACTCAGTATCTAAACTACTGGCCAAAACAAAATAGACATCTTTATATTGAGTCCCATTTCTAACTTCGCACTGCGGAGAAATATTGCAAATAGCTCCCGCATCTCCCGAATCAAGAGAGAAATCGATATCATAAAGTCTATTATGCTCATCATTATCTATCGTAGCATCAACATGGGAATGTAATTCAAAAGGAACATAGTTCGTATCATTTTTTACCAGCGCTCGAAAATAACGGTCCGCCCCTGCATCATTTAACACCGTCAAAGTTAGATGAACATGTCCTCCAGTGGAAAAATTAGGCATCTGCTCTGGTTGCGAGAGAGCGGTATAATCTGCTCGATCCTCATCTCCATAATCAGCGCTATGTTCATTGATGGGGATAAAAACCTCCACTGGTGCGGAGGAACTGGAGCCAGCAGAAGAAGAGACAATCACCGTCAAAGCTTGATGATCACCATCATTATCTGACACCGAAGTATATACGCGTTGTTCTTTTTTTTCATCATCCGTATCCGGATCATATATAGACACTTTTGGCGTTGCCAAAAGATTAAAAATGAAAAAATAAAAAACGAAAAAATAGACAATTCTCATCACTGTTAATAGTCGCAAGGAGAACAACCTTCGTCAACTTATATGTCAACTAACCTCATTGCGGCGAAGGGCCGAGGATGAAAGTTGCTGGTAAGAATGTTCTTGTAAAATATCAATTTTAATTGGGCCATTTTCTTGTAAAAGCATTGATCGTTTTTGCACCAATTCTTCATGTTTAAATAAACGCGGCACTACATAAAGTGCCTGTATGCTGCGTAAAACTTTCTTATAACCAGTCCAGCGCTCAAAGTTCATAAAATTATCATCCCCAATCAAAAGTGCTCTGCGCTTTGCAACCACATTATCTATCCAGGAGACCGTGGGGTTAGATTCTTTCTTCCCAATAAATCCAGGATAAACACCGGAGGTAGTCTTAAGTTTTTCGCTTAAATTTAGATAAGCTTGCCAAGCACAGCCATGATCTTTTTCAGCTGTCCGGCCAGATTCCTCCTTCCACGGATTTTTATCCGGTATAACCACCACATTTTTATTGGGGGATTGCCGCAAGCACTCCAAATGTCCATTATGAAGAGGATTGAAGGCCCCGCCAAAAAAGACAATCTCCTCCTGGCCTGTAATTAGCTTATCCCGCAGATCACGTGATAAAAACTGTCGAGGAATTTCAACATTGGCAAGAACAGGGGAGAAATTTTTTAAAAAAGGCCAAAACTGTGACAAGGCCTCCGTTAGAGCACCTCCCTGCGTAGGAACCAGTCGCTCAACTGTCAGCAAAGGATAAAAATCTCCGCCCCCTTCAGTTGCCGGTAGCTCATTTTCTGATCTAAAATGCAGCACCTCTATCAAGCTTTGTTCACCGGCAAATTGAGGGATAAAAAAAAGTCCATCCTTGTTTTTGTGCAAGAAAACTTTCAGCTCTTCCCCATGGCCACAAAATTTTATTATGGTAATACGTCTATTCAAAGTCTCTATCCATTACTGTTTTTCGGCCATCTGCGCCCGCTCGCTCACATGCATCAGCAGTTGTTCTTCTTACAATATCTGATAAGCGCTCAAAAACGCTTGCAGAGGTATTCATATCATATTTTGACTTAACAAAAGATTTTAGCTTTGAAGCAACAATTAAAATATCATCCGCATTTGCCTCTTGCTCATTTGGCACTTTCGGTGTCTGAATTAATATTCGACGGGCGGCCCGTTCAGTTGTCAAAGCGGCCCCTTGAGATATGGATTGGGCAAGCAATTGCTGCTTTTGGGGCGCCACTCGCTCTTCAGCGTAAGCACTTTTATGATTCATCACGGGAACATGAACATCCCAGCAAGTTACTGAGCAAAATATTAATTTCCGACAACTAGAAACGCTGCACGCTTGATAAAATGCTCCATACTTAATTTCCTTCTTACAACTACCACATCTTCTCCAAAAATTTTCATTGATCACTTCATCCACAAATACTCCTCGTGTTGACCACTTAAATGCTTATCGGACGATGTTAGAAGTATTTTTTTTAGTTGTAAATTTGTCCCGTCAATATTTTTTTTACAGAGGATCGAAAAATTGTAAATTGACTTTAAGAAAAAAGCGATATTAGATTAGCCCGTTTTCAAATATCGCTCTATCATTTAACAAGGATACTTCATGAGCACACCTACGGCCAACACGGTAAACTTTGAACAACGCATGCAACAAATTAACGATCTCCGCCAAAAATCCATTATCGGCGGAGGCCCCAAGCGAATAGAAAAACAACATGAACAAGGAAAAATGACTGCCCGAGAGCGACTAGCTCTTCTGCTTGATCCTGGAAGCTTTGAAGAAGTTGATCCCTTTAAAATCCATCGCTGTCACAATTTTGGAATGGAAAAAAACACCAACCCAGGAGACGGCGTGGTAACCGGCTTTGGGACCATAAATGGCCGAGCAGTCTACGTTTACTCCCAAGATTTTACAGTCTCCGGCGGATCTCTTTCTGAAACCAACTCAGAAAAAATTTGTAAACTTCTCGACATGGCCATGAAAAATGGCGCACCATTCATTGGATTAAATGATTCCGGCGGCGCACGCATACAAGAAGGAATTGAAAGTTTGGCCGGATATGCCAATATCTTTTTCCGAAATGTCATGGCCTCCGGAGTAGTACCGCAAATATCGGCCATTTTCGGCCCCTGTGCTGGAGGTGCAGTATACTCTCCGGCCCTAACTGATTTCACCATCATGGCAAAAAACACAAGCTACATGTTTTTAACCGGGCCCAAAGTTGTAAAATCGGTAACACACGAGGACGTTACCACTGAAGAACTCGGTGGCGCGACCATGCACACCACTAAATCGGGAGTGGCCCACTATGCGGCAGACTCCGAGCATGACGCCATCGATTACATTAAACGATTGCTCTCTTACGTCCCACAAAACAACATGGAAAATCCCGCAACTATAATCTGTAATGATCCGATAGATCGCGCAGAAAAAAGTTTAAACTCTATCGTTCCAGAAGTGGCCTCACGGCCATATGACATAAAAGATGTTATCTTTGCAACCGCAGATGAAGGAGATTTTTTTGAAATCCAATCCGATTTTGCCGACAACATTGTCATCGGCTTTGCCCGTTATGGTGGACGCAGTGTAGGTATTGTGGCCAACCAACCAAAAATATTGGCCGGTGTTTTAGATTGCAATGCCTCTGTAAAATCTGCCCGTTTTATTCGCTTCTGTGACTGTTTTAATATTCCTATTGTCTCCTTTGTTGACGTACCAGGCTTTTTACCTGGCACTGCTCAAGAGTATATGGGGGTAATCAGGCACGGGGCAAAACTAATGTATGCTTATGCGGAAGCAACCGTTCCTAAAATAACCATCATTACTCGTAAAAATTATGGCGGTGCCTACTGTGTCATGTCCTCCAAACATTTACGCGGGGACATTAATTATGCTTGGCCAACAGCGGAAATAGCAGTTATGGGTGCCAAGGGCGCCGGAGAAATTCTTTACGCAAAAGAAGCAAAAGAACATGGAATTGAAAGTAAATTTATCGAAGAAAAAGAACAAGAATATACCGAGGCCTTTTTAAATCCATTTAGAGCTGCCGAGCGTGGTTATGTGGACGATATCATCGAACCGGCCGCCACGCGCTATAAAATAATCCGCGCTTTAATAATGCTACAGAATAAAAAAGATTCAAATCCGGCAAAAAAACATGGTAACATTCCCCTATAGCTTTTTTTATTAACCTGGGGAGTTTTGTTATATGTTTACTTTCGCTGTATCCCTCTGGATGCTGGCATTATCTGTTTTTATTTTTTTTATTTTCAAACGCTTACGACACCTCACTACCGGAAGTGTCATAAAAATAAAACACCACCGAAGTAGTCCCCCGCTTAATGATGAAGAATTAGTGGCAGTTGCTTGTGCACTACATTTGGATAGCAATGCCCAGGCGGCCCAGATGATTAAAAGTCAATCACCATGGGAACTGGCCGGAAAACTACATGCGATAACTTTGCGCCACAAATTTTATATGCAAAAGCATTAATACAAGGAATCGTTCAAACGATGAGACTATATCGCTTCACCATTAATGATAAACAATACGAAGTAATAATTAAAAGTGCTGATGCGAAAGAGGCCGTCATTGAATTAAATGGCCGCCCCATAACTGTTAATATCAATGCTATTTCTGAATTATCTCCACTTAACTTTTCTTTGCCCACGATAAGTTCTCCGCCTAAAAAAATCTCCAAACGCCCGCCGCCACCTCCCCCTGCAGGGCCACTGATGGCACAAATACCTGGCAAAGTTACGGCCATATTCGTTAAAGAGGGTGACCACATTAACATCGGGGATAAAATTTTAATTCTAGAAGTTATGAAGATGGAAAATGTCATCGTGGCCCACAGAGATGGCATAATTAGCAAAATATATATGCAGGTAGGTGACACTGCTTTTACTAATCACCCTCTGATTCTTATTGAGTAATAGCTATGAAAATATATCTTGTCGGCGGAGCTGTTCGCGATCACCTACTGGGCCTTCCAATTAAAGATCGAGATTATGTTGTAGTCGGGGCCAATCCCGCAGAAATGTTAGCACTGGGATATCGTCAAGTGGGAAACAGTTTTCCTGTTTTTATCCATCCAATCAGTGGCCATGAATATGCTCTGGCACGTCGAGAAAAAAAAATTGCCAGCGGACACACTTCTTTTGCTTTTGATTTTTCTTCCGATATTACCTTAGAGGAAGATTTAATTAGACGCGATCTAACAATCAACGCCATTGCGATGGACGAAGCAAGTGGTGAAATCTTTGATCCTTACGACGGCAAGATAGATTTGGCCAGACAAAAGCTAAAGCACATCTCCGAACATTTTGTTGAAGATCCGCTACGTGTTTTGCGAGTGGCCCGTTTTCAAGCGGGCCTTCCTGGCTTCACCATTGATCCGACGACACTGGCGCTTATGCAAAATATTTCTCGCTCAAATGAGTTAAAATCCCTAAGTGGGGAGCGCATTTTCATGGAACTAAAAAAGGCCCTCAATAGCAGTGCCCCTCAGAATTTTTTTCAAACGCTACGCCAGTGTCATGCCCTGGAAGTGATATTCCCAGAAATTTTTAATTTAATCGATGTGCCACAATCTCCCAAACATCACCCAGAAGGTTGTGCTTTTACACACACTATGCTCTGTCTTGAAAATAGTGCCGTTGAGACCGATCGCGACATCGTTCGCTTTGCTGTTCTAACTCACGATTTTGGCAAGGCCATAACCCCCAAAGATATTCTCCCCAAGCACTACAATCATGACATAAATGGAGTGGCCATCGTTGAACAATTTTGTAATCGCCTTAAAACTCCTTTTGACTGGAAAAAACTGGCCACTTCTGTCACTCGCTACCATCAAATTTGTCACAAAGTTTTAGAGCAAACACCTCAAACAATTCTCACTACCCTTAAGCACTTTAACGCTTTAAAAAATGATGAGATGTTTTTTAATTTTTTATCTTGCTGTCGTCTAGACACTCTAGGAAAAACACGCAAGGAGTATCCACAAGAAGATATCTGGAAAAAATTGGCAAAAAACCTACAGACAATAAACTATAAGAAATTGGCGGCAGAAAATTCACCGGACACACTTGCACATATCATTGAGAAAACGCAACTCCAGGTTATCAAGAATACCATTGAAAAACATTAGCTGCTAACTATTGTCACATAACCCAATTTCGCCATTACGACTAATCGTAATCTTTACATTCTCTAAGATAAATTTATTATTCTGCCTTCCCAAAATACACTTACATTCCAGGCCTAGGCTGAGTTCCATGGCCAAATTAACCAGGCCTTCTTTTTGTGATTCTATCTCCACCTTGCCTTTTAAAACTAAATCCGCAAGCGAAACATCACCAACAACCTTGAGTTTTTTTAAATGTAAAATTTCACTTTGCGCAAAATTATCCAATAATGATTGAACCTCATTATAAACTTTCCCGGAGAGAGAAACATCCGGCAAAGATGATGGAGCGTTGTTGATAAGGCGATAGCTCTTTTTATCAAAAGAAAAGCGGTCGGAGTAAAACTGCAGAAAAAAATCAAATGCCGTTTTTATCGGAGAAAAAAATCTGGAACGATCTTGCACTCCCACATTTAAAATATGCACTAACGGGTGGCCAAATCTTCTTCGCCAGTAGCGATCGAGATTAAGCATCGACGATCCCATGGCACCTTCTAATTGAATATACTTCCGCTCAACACCATCATGATCAACTTGCTTTTTAATATTTTTAATTAAATCAGGAGATATTATTTTCAAAAATTCTATCTCTCCAACTTCCTTTCTTAATTTTTCCAAGCGAGGAGAAAGTTCATGATAATTTAACAAAATCATATTTGTATTAAAAAATGCCTCTCGATCTCCCGCTCGTAACCCCAGTCGTTCAAATAACTCTCCCTGTCCGGCACTTTCTGCTTGGGCCCGTTCAATGATTGTAACATAAGCATTTTCATTTTCACTGGCCGAAACAATCGCAATCTGCCCTCCCTTTAGATCAATTTCAGTTTTTGTTGTAGTAACCATGGCAATAGGAATTTTATTTTCCACCATCCAATGGGCCATATATTCATCTGGTGTGCTGCTTAAATCTTCTCCATTACCAATTACACTAAGCAAATACTGTCCCGGCCCAACTTTCGGCAATTGTTCTGGACAAGCGGCGGCCAGTAGTGCTTCCACTCCAAATAGGGCATGCCCTCCCGGGGACCGTCTATTAAAAGAAAGCTCTCCTTTTTCATCTATCGTTGGAATGTGATATTGATAACTACGCATTCCGCTTTGCAATCCTGGAATTTTTAAAATTAGCTCTCTATAGTTTTGCGTAGCATCGGCCAACGACTTTCTTTGCCAAATTTCATTAATAGATTTTTCTGTCTCACTGCTTATAATGTCGTGTAAAATAATGCCTGCATATTTATTAGATTGCATATCATAAATGGCCTGCATAATTTGCGCTTCCGCTAAACTCACCATGCCATCACCCAATCCCGGCACAAAAAGATCGTTCCCTTTTCCTCCTATCACCACTGATGATTCTGCTATCTTTTTTTTAAGCGCCAAATAAGTGGAACGTTTTATGGAAGAACCAGTTCCGGCCTGCATTTTTTTAATCCACAATAAACTTTTGGCCGCAAAGTCCTTTTTATTATTTTTTAAAAGATCTTCATAATGCTGCAGTGGCAAGATATTTAAAATCTCAGCAGGAGCAATGGCGGTAGGATGAGCATTAGAAAACTTATCATCAAGAATCTCTTTTGCTTGGTATTTAGCGTAAAGTGCCAAAAAATACTTTACATTAAGGGTATCCATTCCCGTAATTTTCGCTACCTGGTTTTCAAAATTCTCTCGCGCTTGACCACTTAATTGCCCAACTTTTTTTGCAAAATCTGCCAAGGTGGTGTTCAAATCACGACAGCGATTATCATAGTTATTAGTCATTTCTGCGCCCCTATGTTCTATTTTTGTGCAATTATGGTTACTTATTGCCGGCAATCCGTAAACATATTTCTATGACAAGGATAAATGTTTGAATTGGCAAGACAATGTTTGTGTCAGCAAATCACTGTTTGACCCAACCAACAAAGTGGCGTATAATAGAGACAAGGAAGTCAAATATGACAAATGGAAAAGTTCCACTTATTTTTTGCGATATCAACGTGCCAATTTTGTCAGATAGTGATTTTAGTCAAGGTGATACAAGCATAAAAAGTGGTGATAAATTAAAGATTGTAAAAAAAAGTTTAGATAGAATTTTAATCAGCATAAATGAAGGTAAGATTGCAGAAATAAAAATATCAGATGCCGCGCTGATCGGTACGAGACCTTTAAAGAATTCCTTTCAAAAAAAATCAGCATGTGATCTTTGCTGTCTTTGCAAAAGTGACAATAGCAAAATTTGTAACTGCAGCTAAGGAGAATTTTATGACTATACCTATGGCAAATTTAGAACAAGGCCAATTAGCAATAATAGATTCATTTGTCGAAAGTGGACCTTTCGCTAGGCGTGCTCGAGACATTGGCCTAATTCCTGGAATGGAAATAATTTTTCGTAAGGCCGCCCCATTGGGAGATCCCATGGAAATTCGTCTACGTAACCACTCTGTGATGATTAGAAAAGATGATGCTAAAAAAATTATGGTTCGTATGGCATAGTTATGAATATCGCACTTGTTGGTAATCCCAACGCAGGAAAAACTACTATCTTTAATGCTCTCACTAACTCACATGAGCATGTAGGTAATTATCCTGGGGTGACAGTTGAAAAAAAAGTGGGAAAACTAAAATCTGCTGATGTCGCGATAGATATGATAATTGACCTTCCAGGAATTTATGGCCTATCAACTTATTCACAAGATGAGGTGATTACAAGAAGCTACTTGATAGATCAAAGGCCTGATCTTATCATCAACGTTGTTGATGCCTCAAATCTTGAGCGCAATTTATATTTAACTATTCAACTACTAGAATTAAAAATACCAACCATCATAGCGATGAATATGTCGGATGTCGCTCTAGCAGATAAAATTTTTATCGATTATAAAAAGTTATCTGAAGAACTAAAGGTTCCCGTTATTCCATGTGCAGCTAAAAGCAAGGTTGGAATTGGACAACTAACCACTGCCATTAAAAGTTTCAAGGAAAATAAAATACCTAATGCCTTTATATCTTCTGCTTTTGAGATAGCTACTGGGAACAATGCTGGGCCAGCTAATGAGGACAGCAAAGGCCAGGCCCAATATAACTACATTTTTTCTCTCGTTGAAAAATGTGTTAAGCGCACCACTTCTCTCGATCGCAGATTATCCGAAAAAATCGATGAATTTGCCACTCATCGCTTGTGGGGACCACTACTTTTTATCATGATTCTTTGGCCAATCTATCAGTTAATCTTTTCTTTAAGTGCTTTGGCCACCGAGGGAATTGATAGTATACTATTTGCTTTACAAAATTATCTAGAGCTTCATCTAGCAGATGGCCTAATAAAATCTGCGCTCATTGATGGGGTATTAAATGGTGTGGGCGGCGTGCTGTCTTTTACACCACTCATTGCTCTTATGTTTGTGCTTATTGGCATTATTGAAGAAAGTGGATATTTAAGTCGAATCTCTTTTATGCTTGATCGCATCTTTAAAGTTTTTGGTTTGCATGGAAGCGCAATTTTATCCTATATAATCGCAGGAGGAATTGCTGGAGGGTGTGCTGTTCCAGGAATTATGGCAACTCGGACTCTTCGCAATGATAGAGAAAAACTTGCAGTGATGCTCACCGTTCCTTTTATGAATTGTGGTGGTAAACTACCTGTCTATGGTATGTTCATTGCCGCTTTTTTCCCAGCAAATCAAGCACTGGCGATGATAGCTATTTCCCTGTTTAGCTGGGGAATTGCCCTAGCTTTGGCCGGACTCCTTCGTCTGACAATACTTCATGGCGCAACTGAACCCTTTATAATTGAACTCCCTCCTTATCGTCTTCCCACGATACGAGGATTACTAATGGCCATGTGGCAAAAAACCTTGATGTATATACAGAAGGCCGGCACAACCATTTTAGTGGCAACTTTAATTTTTTGGGTGCTTATCAACTATCCCAAAGTTAACCTTGATCAACAAACAGAGGAAATTGCTCTTAAGCAGACCTGGGCAGGACAAATCGGTTCGGCCATCGATCCTGCCACAAAATATTTGTTCGGTTCTGATTGGAAAACGAATGTAGCACTAATGGCCGGGGTGGCCGCCAAAGAGGTAATCATCAGCACTCTTTCCACGACTTATTCAATCAAACATGAAAGCAGCAAAGAAGAATCATTCTCCATCAGTGAAAAACTATCACAATCCTCGGAATGGAATATAGCACGAGCAGTAGCTATGATAGTTTTTATTATGCTATACATTCCATGCTTATCGGTATTAGCAGTAATAAAAAAAGAAACAAACTCCTGGCGATGGCCAATTTTTACTGTTTTCTATACGGCCACCATGGCGACCATAATGGCATCACTGGCCTATCACTTGATTTCTGTTTTTAGTTGATGTCAATGGTCTCGCTAAATAGCAAAAACTTTTCTATATGCTTTTTGAATCGTTATCGAGAATTTTTGAGATAACTCATAGCTCATTTTGGCAAATGGATCAATATTGTTATCCTCTTTTGATAATTTGAGCAAAAGTAAAAAATCTTCTGCCAAACCAATTAATTCAGCAATACGATTAACTTTATTGGCCGTCCCTTTTTTTAACTTAGGAAATCCACTATCATCTAATCGCATATGATGCTGAGCAATAGCTTCTACAATGGCCGGTTTTAAGCCTAATTCCTTGGCCACTGCCGCACTTTTACTTGGATGGCCCAAAAAAATTGCCCGCTCATTTTCATCCATAAAACGAACATCTTCGCTTTTAACAATCGAAGATTCATTTATCAACGCTATATCGTGCAAAAACGCGGCCAGACTAATTTCATTATATATTTCGCCGGCAGCATCAATCTCTTTCAACAAAACACCACACATTAAGGCCACCGAAACAGCATGCTCTTGCATTTCTAAATCGAGTATAAACTGCTTTAAATTTTTATTATCCTTGGCCAGCTCAGCAATTAAATTCCCTGATTGTTCTGTAAAAACTTCAGCAACTTTCAGATGCTCTGGCCCTAACTTAGTTGTCTGCAAAAAATTATGAGTTTCCTCGGCAATCTCCAAAAAACGATTTTTTCGTTTATTTATTTCTAAAGAGGAATCGGAAAAAATTCTGCTAACCTCCTCTCTACAATAATCCAAATAAGAATTGAACTCTTTCTTTTCCACGTAATACTTAGCAATCCCCTTGCTCTGATGCCGCAAAAGTTGTTCCTCATCTATGCTATCACCTCTCCTGACAATTTTTAGATGACGCCCATTATCTAGACGAAGATAAACAGAAAAAGGAACGGAATACCCCATGGTAAAATTAACTGCCAAAACATCAATAAATTCCTCAGCATTGTCCACGACATTTTTTCCTTCTACGGAAACTATCTCTGCTTGCCCCTCTTTATTTTTGAATATATCAATCAACTTTTGAAAGTCCTTGGGCCGAGTAATTACTCCTTGAATATTTAATTTCCCTTTATTAATTTCTTCGAAAATATCTTTATCTTGGTTGATTAATAAAATCGGCACTCCCGGACGAAACATATGCGCCTGCTCAATGAGACTTAGCCAGATATTACTGCTTAACTCTGTATCAATGACAATTCCTGCAATTTTTAAATTATTTCGTGCTAACTCTTTGCGATATCCTCCTGGAGCATTAGCAAATATTGGTGCCGGGTAATATTTCTTTTTTGCCTCTTCAACCGTTGACTTAATTCCACCTTTTTTTTCAAAAATAAGAATAGAAAGTGTATCCTCTTCATATTGGATACTGCCCATTTTGATATTATTAAAATATTGGATGGTGGTTCGCTCTATTTTTTTTAAATCAAGGTTAACTTGAAAATTAATCTTCTCTAATTCTTCTGGATTAGAAATTTTTTCAACTAAAACGCCCAAGAAAGAAACTCCAGCTTTCATTAATTCTAAGCTTTTCTTGCGCCCTTTTTCACTATCGCTACGACTACACTTGTAACACATTTCTTTCATCTTCAAAGTATACTCAGCAAAAATGGGCACATTTATCATGCTTAATACCCCGTATATCGCATCTATTTGCTGACCAAATTGCTCAAATAGTTTTGGCCGCTCTATATTCAAACCTAATTGCTCAACTATTTTACCAAGAGAGATCCGCATGCTTTCCGTCTGCATAATAAAATCTCGGATTAAACTTTGATCAATCACTTATATACCTATTGGATATTAATATAATCTTAAGATTTAAGATTACCTAAATCCTAAATACGAATCAACTGGAATTTATTGCCATTTTATTGAGATAACTCTATTTTAAAATAACTTGCTTAATACCAATAACACCAACAAAAATTTTCTTATTGGCCACAAAGTGCATGTGCTCAATCTTAGATCCATCACGATTAAATAGTGCCCACTGTTCATCTTCTACTTTAGCGATCTCCAAATCTATCTGCTTATGCTCTCCAGAAATACCACTGTATAAGTAACTTAGAATAAGACTACCTCCATCTATAAAGGAAATATTGTTACTCTTTAAGGCAATAATATCTCTACCTGATGCCTTTTTTAATACTACGCCATGATCACTTAACAGTTCATCCACACACCATTCTTTTGCCTTCGCTATTTTATCTCTCTTTTGGAGATCCTCTCTTTGAATAATTTTTATTATTTCCTCGCTATCTTCATCAAACTCTAACAAAATTTTAGTAACACTACTATCAACGTCACTAGTTATAGATACTAGTTCACTCTCCACGGCCATAATGGGAGTTGCGCCTGCCAAAGAAATTATTATTAACAATAAAAATTTTACATAGTGCTTAAATGCCACCAAAACCTCCATTCAAAAAAGGATCGCAGCATTGGAATGCACTATCAATGCCAATGATTCTCGTTGTCCGGCAATAGCAATTATAAACAATTGGACTACAGCACACCCTAAATTGGTAGTGTACAAATGATTTCATTAAGGTCTATTGGTGTCGAAGTGTTACTGGATAATAAAAAAATCAGTTCCCATAAAGCGTATTTTCTTCTAAAGAATCTTTATCTTCATTGTTGTCAGATGGAGCACTTTCACCTTTGGCCTTTCTCAAATAAAACTCCACCTTCTCTGCCGAACTATCAAAGTTCCCTTGATAATTTAATAGCTCTTGTTTTTTTTCTTGCGATGTCTCTTTGTCTAGTTCTTCTAAAATTTTCTTTTTCAAAGATACATCCGCATCATCAATCTTATTGGCCACTGAAGAAAGAGTATCTCCGTAGACTTCGTAAGCATATTGATAAAATGGATCTAGTTGCATAAAATTACCACGCCCCTTCTCCAAATAAAAAATTATCTCCTGCAAGACTTTTTTTTCCAACAAATTGTGCGACCAGGCAGACATTAAATAAATCATTCCCACCTGATCCTTGCGCATATCAATGGGTAGTCCACGAAATTCATCATAAAGAAGGCCAAAAGAATTTTCCGCTTCCTCTTTGTAGGCCAAATTAACTAAAAAAATATTTCGCAAATTGCCACCCTGGGAATTTGATTGATCAGTTTCAATAGTTAATCTCAGCAATGTTTTATCAACTAAGATAAATATTTCTTCAGTCTTCATGAAAGAATCAATTTTCTTACCCGCCCATATTTCTATGGCCGCTAACTTTTTTAATGGAAAGTATAAAATCTTTTTTATCCCACTGGGAAATATATTTATTCGCAAGTTATAGATGAATAAATCATATACTAACTCTCGATAAGAGTTTCCCCATAACTTTGTTATTCGCGCAAGCAAAGAAGGACTACCTTGCTCTCCCTTCTCTTGGGCCGCTAAGGCCAAGTCCTTAGTGAAAAGATCATTCCAAATTTCTTCTGTATCTTTTGCCATTATATAATTTCTAAATAGTGGCAAATTGAATAATTTATGCTTATCTAAAAAAGTTTCAAAAAAACTTTGCCCTTTAGTTTGAAATGAAAATAGTTTTTTATTACGAACATCGGTAAAGATAAAACCCAAATTAAGATATCGCTCTCCCGAAGCTTTTTTTACTATTGGAACAAGCGAAATTTCTGGATGAGCAACTGGAAGCAACACCGAGTAATTGATAAAATGAAATGGCCGCCATAAAGATTTAATATAATCTAACTCTTCAGGCAATGTTGCACTCTCAAAAAGTTTTTGGTCAATTGCCAATCCGATGGCCGCACTTCTAATTGTTAAATAATCGCTTTCAATGCCGTCCCGAACAATTTTAAAATACAAAATATAGGGCCCTAACATAATAATAAATAAAATAAGCAAGGCAGAGAGAATAAACTTTTTCATAAATACCAGACCAAAACAATGTGACAATCTGCTTTAAGTTGGATCTTCTTCTAATAATTATTTAATATTAATCTTAATTAATCCGAAATGTAAAAACGATAACAGGGTTAACAAGATAAAAAGGGCCCTTATATGAAAATAGTTATAACTTTGCTTTTTTCTGCATTTTTACTGACACTTATCAGCTGCAATCCTCCGCGCGACAGAAGAGTTGCTTTTAGCGGTGGAAGTACTGAAAACACAAACCCCTTTACTGATGGAATCAACGATACCACCCTCATCGAATCAACACCTACTCCAGTGCCATCCGAAACTTCTACCAGTACCACGGGAACTATTCCAACCGATATCCCCTCTACTTGTACTTTTTCTACTGATGGCAATTCTGGTTATAAATCATATAATGCTCACGTTGGAAAATTCACTTTGTGTCAAAGCACGACGGATGCAAAAAAACTATACATTCAAGTACAAACCCCTATTACCGCCAATCGACTCTGCTTAATTCCTACCTACGGAAATCAAAGTGGATCTTTTTACATTGGAGAGCCACGTTGTCTTTTTATCTATAATGCCAAAACGATCTATTCACTATCTTTAAACATCAATCGAATTAATTACACCAATATCACCCCAAATAGCGTAATGATGATGAAGGATGAAGCGCACAACTATGGCCCACCATTTGGTTACCCCTACCAATCTCTTCTGTCTCCTGACGCCTATCTATTCTGTTCTAATTGGATGGCAACTCACTACGGAGACACCTCTTATTGTCAGGCCTTTAATGCCGTCGGGGCCTTTGTCTTTTACACTTTTTACTGAGGCTTAGTTTTTAAATCCACCACTGATCTTTTCGCCAGACCTGTAATAACTATATAGCGCAACATCGGTTGTCGGAAAAGAAAGTACTGGAAATATTCCTTGTTCTTCAGAGGAATCACGGAGGGAGGATTTGACACATAGAACGATGTAATAAAAAGAGCGCCGCTTCTCTTCATGGGCCTTAATATAAGAGAAAATATTTCCGCCATCTTTATCTTGAAAAGAGTAGATCTCATCCGGATTATTCAAGGTATCCTGATAAAATTTTTCATACTCATGAAATTTTTCGAATGCGATATCCGTGGCCACCCGCCGGGAAAGGAGATTTGCCAAAAGAGAGGATCTTTTGCTCTCTAGCAAAGTTATTACCTCCGTATCGATTTGCATTACTTTTGTAGTACTACTTCTGGCCTTGGCAGTAAAATCTGAGATATCCTCTAACTTCCTTCCTATTTTTAGTCGCTGCAATAACTTATCAGAACTAGTTGCTGTTGCCATAATAATAAAGGAGGGACTCATTTCAAAAACTAATGAATAAATAATTAAATATATTGGTAAAACTTCTTCACTTCCACCACTTGAATCATCGATAAATTTTTTTATAAATATATATATTTTTTCCTTAAGAGTATTTTCTTGAAGATATATTTCATCTGGAGTGACTAATAGTTGCCCCATTTTATCGCGCTTATTTACATAATCTAGACACAATTCACTCTCAACTCCCTCAATGGTGCGCAGGGAACGAACCTTTTTTTCATAGAATTCCACAAGCGGAGCAAAAAATTTCTCAATACAAACATCAGAACAAAAAGCGCGAGTAGAGTTATCTTCCACTAAAAAAAGTGAATCTGAAGAATCAAAAACTTTTTTACAGTTGTTACAAAAATATAAAGGAGTTGCAATATCGTGTGTCATAATCACTACGTTATATTGAGACAATTAGAGCAGAATAGATACCATCTCCATATACCCCATGAGTATCCCACAAATGTGCATCCAAAAGTTTCCCTATCTGGGCGGCCCGCTTAAGCCTAAACAGCGCTCCCAATTCCAACTCTACCAGTCTTCCCAGTCCCAAATTTAATTTGGGAGAGAGATACCCAAAATCGACATCCGAAGTAAGACGATATAAAGCATTACGAGTAAAATTATCGCTGCTGCTAATACTGATCGTTGTGGCCTCTAGTTGAAAAGCTATGTCCGAAGAAACTATCCAACCTAACTTTCCGTAAAATTTCTGAATATTTCCAACATCAACCTCTCCCAGTTGGTCTGCGTCTTCGGTTAGCGTTAACTCGTAGCCCAGATCTAAAATAAAACTATAAAACCTCTTCCCTGTTTGTAGTCCAACTACTTTATCTAGGCGCGAAGAAGTAAAATCAGATTCCGATGGAGCAAAGTTAGCTCCCCCTAAAATATTAAATGTGGCCATATCGCTAGCAGATCCTAACTTGAGCCAGTTTAGGCCGACCATTACTTTGGCGTTTGCCGGTTGTAGCGTCGCTCCTTCCGGGGCAATATGGGTTGTTCCACTAGCAATTGCCGAATAGGATAAATCCAGAAATAAATTGGCAGCAGTATCTAGATGGCCCTCCAGCGTATAAATACTAACGGGCCCATCCCCTAAACGGCGATCTAAGCTAAGTGCTTCGTATTTTCCGGCCAAAGAAAAACCCAATGCCAATTTACTACCTCTCTCTACACTTCCTTGTGATACATTCGAGATATTTTGCGTAGAGCGCGGTGCTGAGATTATTCTGGGAGCATTTCCTCCCATCATTCCACCACCGGAGGAAGAAGTTGAAACATCGGAATAATCTGTTAGAGCAAACGAGTTGGTTAAAACCAGGCCTAGTATAAAGGAAAAAGTCCTAGCTGTTTTGGAAATAAACATTTCTACCTCCTGTAAAATGCCACCTTATTATACCCCGAAGCGAACCAAGACTCCAAGTAAATATATACTAAAACATTTTGCTCAAATATGGCCGGAAAAAGCTACCGTCTAATAAGTGCGATCAATTTATTATACTATATATTATTAAGAAGAGGACGCTTCTATTACTTTTGAATGCGAGGATCCTGGCCGTGAAGGTAAATGACAACGACGAAAACGCCCTGACATCTCTTATTAAATTAACAATCGCCGGCCACTTCCCTGTTTTAAATAAATCATGGACCGAAGTTACTTGTGATGACAAACTATCCTCCATACCAACCAAGAACAAAATTATAACTGAAAGAATTATCCAGCGCATTGCACGCTTTAAAAGTATTGAAAAAAAACAGGCCGTACTATCTCGTCTTAGCGACGATGATAAAAAAATTTTTATCCAAACATTTTTATACATGCTGGAAAACAGAGTGCGCATTGGAACGCCTAGCCTACAATAGGATAATGTAGTAAATATGAAAAATAGCAATCAAACATTTATCTTTTCTCTGGCGTTAGTGATGATACTTATCGTTTTATCCTCATCCGCCTTTGCCGAATATCGCGTTTACCAATACTATCTTTCGCAAGCGCAAAAAACTAATCGCGATCCTAATGGATATACTATAACCTCAACCCTCGATCCAATCGCTTATCAGACTTATCATGGGGGAGAATTATCTATCAAAATAGAGTTACTTCGTTCTTGGATGTGTCCGGGATATACTGGAAAAATGCAACCACATTGTTCAGATCCACTGACTAATGCAGAACAAATAAATAATACAAGCATTGGGCCTTAACTTTGGACGTATAACTATGAAAGTAGAAAACAATGAAGTTAATCGCAATTTACAGGCAATAGAAAACAAGATAAGGGCCAAAATTGCCCGCCGGGAGCAAGATTTAAAAGATCTAGATCAACACTACGATTTGCGCACAGAGGGAATTAAGACCGAAGGAGATATACAAGCAGTCAAGGCCCGGGACAATAACCAAAAACACCTTATTCAAATTGCAGATGAGTATCAACAGAGAATCGGAGAATATAGTGCTAACGTTAAAGAAACAAATAATCGTCTAGAACAAGAACAATTGATGTTAAAGGCCAATCAACAAGATCGATTGCAGGCCGTGGAAAATGAGTTTTCACTCTCTCTAGAAGAAGAACACGCTCGCAACCAAAACTATCTACAAGATCTAGATTTTGAAACACAAATGGGCATGGGCAACATTACCAACAAGGCCAATAGTCAAATTCAGGCCCACACCAGAGACACTCGAGGTCTGATGAATAAACGAATTTCTGAAAATAAAAATAAACTCAATGATGCGGAGAGAGCGTTTTCAGACAAGTTAGAACAGGCCAATAGTGATTACCAAATGAGAAGCTCTAACGCTAGCATTGAACACAAAATGAATATCAACAAATTAATCGGAGAGCAAAACAAACAATTCCAAGCGTTAGAAGCTAATCATAATTTTCATATGAATACCTCTAAGCAATATTTTCAAAATCTAATGCAACAAAGTGCTGAAGCTCATAACAAAAAATACAAAGATCTGATCACTAACCAACAGGCCGTTATTGCACGATTGCAAAAACAATTTAAAGGAGAAATAGATAATTTGGTTGAAAAAAATAGTGCTTATAAAGCAAATCTCGTTGATAAAATGGAAAATGACTTTTATCAAATGACAAAATTAGATCCACATATTCAGGAACATGCCAAAAGCTATATTATTTCACTAGAAATTCCTGAGTATGAAAAGGAGAGCGTTTCACTTAACGCAAATGAAAAAAATATTACGCTTACCATTGCTAGGCGATATAACGAAAAACTAGAAGAACCAGATGGTGTCACAAATGAATCCAAGCGTTCTGAGCTAATAACTAAAAGATTTAGTGTTGATAATTTGGTAAATAATAAAAAAATTGACCAAAAATATGAAGATGGCATCTTGTACTTTAAAGTCATGAAGGCATAAACCTTCTTACCTATCGCATATTATCCTTCTTTGTCCATCCGGCCATAACATTTCTATCGAACATGGCCATTGCTGTCACTAACTGATTCGTCAACCGATTAGATATTGTGGAGAGAATAAGACGATGTACCCAATACTCAAATATAGTCCCGTGCGGTGAATTGTTTTAATTCTGTCTTGACCAAGTCGCTCGGCCATTACCCTCGAAATTGGTAGCTTGGCGAAATCAAATCTTATAACTTCCAAATAAATGCGCACGGTCGCTAAAATCAAACACGCCAAGATTACAGTTTCGTTGTTCCCGTCTAACAAATAAGTTACACTATCTGCCATATCAAACTCCAAGGATACTATGTCGCCAGAGACTCACAACAATATACCGCTCAATCACTTTATCGGAACTATCGAGGAAAACTTTTACAAACTTGGAGTGCAAGATAAAAATAATTTTAACCACTCCCTGATACAGATAAAATCACTGGCCAATACCCCTTGGAAATCAGTGGACAAAATATTGTTTGGGGCCATCCAGTTAATTTTAAAGCTGGGCAAACGACAATTTCCTGCTTTCATCAAAAAAGTTGAGGCATATTCTAGTGGTGTAGGCGCTCCATTTGAGGAGATAGCTTTTGCCTATCTGCTGCCAGATATCATTTCCGGCATCTCCGCCTGGTTCCCTTCGCTACCTGCTACGCTGTTAGGATGTTCTAGCTACTTTATGCTCAACGAAGATAATCAACCAATCCATCTACGCATTTTAGATTTTCCACTAGTTGGAAGTTTTGATCTCTATGAACGTGCTACTATTTTAGAAAGTGATGGTGGGCCAAAAATTTTCTCCTTTGGCACCGCCGGCCTTTGTTATCCCTCCCTCAACGCCATGACAAGTAAAGGAATAACACTTGCCTTACATCAAAAATTTTCCAACACCTTTAATCTGCATGGCACCCCTATTTTTGAAATTATCTACGGATTACTACAAGAGGCCGAAAATATGGAAACGGCCTTAAAATATTTAAATCGCCATGAGTCTATCAGCTCATGGGGTATTTACATGAGTTTTAAAAATGGTGAAATTTTAGTTTTTAACTACATCGGCAAAGAAAGGCATCACCAAATCATTAATCTAAAATCTCGCGAAATAAAATATTTTTGCAATTTCATTGAAGGACAAGAGCAAGAATTTTCTAATTACATTCCGCTTGGTAAAGAAAATTATTCTCAAATGCGCCAAAAGATGGCCTTAAAACAACTTGAAGTTTTTAAAAAAAAGAATACTTGGACAGAGGAGGCACTACTAGAAATTGCCACTACCCCTACTCAAAAAAAAGATAATAGCGCCCAAGAGTGGAATTTGGATCCCGCCACTTTTTCCACAGTGGCGGCCTTGACATTCAACCCCCAAAAAGAAAAAGCACTATTCATTCAAGGCCCCGCACCTAAATATTATCCGGGCCGACATCATGAGTTTACCAATATTTTTTCGGCCCAAGGGATTAATGATATTTCCCAACATGAACGCATCATTTCTAACAACTCACCAACTGATAAAAACTTCAAAGATGGTGTGCGGGCCATGAGTTTGGCACAAAAATATTTTGATGCCCAAGATTTTCACAATGCCTTTCATCAAATTCAGATGGCCACTGACTATCTCAAGGAATATCCAGAAGGGATTATCTCTCACTTTTATTTTAATGTGTTTCGTTTTATTAAAGAGAATCATACCAAAACGCGCAAACTAATTTTGGAAGATTTTATTAATCAAAAGGACAAACTCCCCGACTACTTGAACGACCATTGCCTACTTTTTATTGCTCGTCTAGAACGAATGGTTGGAGAATCCAGCACTATTGATTTTTTATCAGCGATAAAAAACCAAAAACTGCGTAAATTTTATCAATTAGAACAAAAAATTCCGGCCTCACTTCTGCATATAACTATTGCAACCTTCATTCGTCCACGCATTGAAATCTTGGATATTTTTTATGGCCATCTTAAATAGGCCATATCTGTTTTCGCTAAATAATTAGTTTTTTATGGCCATTTGGCGGAATGTTTCATCTCGCTACGACGCAAAGATATAGAGTAATACAAAAAATATAACGATCCCAATAATCGAGCCAGCAAACCACCAACTCTGTTTGGCAGGTTTTACTTCAAACTCTCCATGTTCTTTAAAGTAGGGATCATCCATATGTGTGGCCATATAGTGTAAGTCGGCCTCTGAGCGCACTCCCGAAAATGAATATAAGATCTCTCGTCCACGACAAAAAAGAATTGTTGGTACGCCTCTAATTTGAAAATGGGCCGCCAACTCCGGAGATGCCCCTGTATCCACTTCATAAACTCCAATTTGCGGATTATGTTGCTTGAAAGATTCCACCACCGGGGCCATCGTGCGACAAGGAGCGCAGGTAGTACTGGTAAACTTAATAAGATAGATACCCTTTTCATCCCGGGCCACGCGATCTAAATTTTCGGAAGTAAGTTGTTTGAGCATTTAATGCCTGTTTCTAACCTTTGGTGGTCAGCTCTGATTCATGCTCAGTAATAAACTCTTTTAGCTCATCAATTTTAACTAGTAATCTATCCCATTGCTCTTTGTAGAGAGTAACCGGAAAACGGCCTAATCCATAGACGGAAACGGCCCCTTTAGCACTAACTTTAAAGGAAATATCTCCACCACTTTTCCGCTTGGCCTTTAGCTGTAAGTTTTCGGCCTTTAATCGCTCGATCTCGGCCTTAAGATCATTATCTGCCATGTTACTCTCCTTGATTGTGACTATGCGACAATAATATTAGCTTAGATAATTCTAAGTGTAGTTCTTTTGAATTTCAAGGGAATATTTCGCTGCCTGAAAAAATAGATCTATAAAAGCGTAAAGTAGATGGCCGCTCCATAGGTCATCGCATCTCTCCAGTGCTGATTTATCAAGCGATGATCATAGGACTTGGCAATTTCAGTATCAGCATAAAACTGTAACATGGCACTGCGATTAAGCATCACCATTACCGATGGCATTACTTTCAAGCGATCAAAATCTTGCGGCAACCTGGGAGTATCTCCAACTCTATGAGTGTGCTTATACGTAAAGAGGGTGTTGAAAATTATACCTGGCGGAACATAGTAAGAAGGGGATAGATAGATTCTAAATTCCTCATCCAAAGTAGTGGGATCGTTGTTCCGTTTAAAATAGAACATGTGTCGTAACTTACTTTCAAGTGAAAATCGGTGGGTAAAATTCTTACTAAAAACAAGTTGCGGGATAAATGCGCCATTTTGAGAACTCATTTCTCGAAAATCGTCATCGGTTGAGTAATAACTTTTTAGTTCCAAATCCAAATTAAAAAAATGATCTTGCTCCTTTAAAATAGATTTTCTTCGATACATTGCCTCTATAAAATCCAAAGAGGACTTGGTAGGTGTACCCTCAATGTTTTGATACATTAGCGTGCCAAAAAGACGAACTTGATCATAAGATGTTAGCGAGTGCAAAAAACTACTATCTAATTTATTGAAAAAACCGTTAACTTCATAGGATTCCCGATCACGATTAAGTTCAAAAGTATTTACAAATTCAACCTCCCAGGGACGGGCCTTATGTTCATAGGTGGTGGTCGAGCTGGCCTCACTTCCCTCTGCATTTACCCAAAGCATGAAAAAGCTGCTTAGCGATAAAATTACTTTGACTCTTTTTGATAAATTATCCATTATCTGCTCCTCTAAATAATGTGCACTTTTGTTAGTAGGCCATATGTCAGATTCCGTAACGTATAAATATAAGCAAAAATTTTCCAGGACCGTACCGTTAACTATTTTGTTAACCCTTTTGGCGGTAATCTACCAACGAGGAACCGGCCCAACTTATCCACAACGCTTCTCCTACCAAGATAGCGGCCAGAAAGTAAAGATTAAATTACTAAGAAGTCATGGCGGAACTACCAACGCTCCGATTACCATTCCCGCCTTTAACGACGAAAAAAAGAGTGCTAAAATATTTTTTAAACGCTTCCCCACCAACGACGCTTGGAGCGAACAAGCATTTTCCTATGATGCTGCCAACAAGCAATTTATCACACAACTCCCCAACCAACCTCCTGCCGGAAAGCTGCAGTATTATATTGTTTTCACTAACAACGACAAAGCGGAAAATTTTGGGAGTGTAGACAATCCGATCTTTATCCGTTTTAAAGGAGATGTTCCTCTTTCAATTCTTATTCCGCATATTGTTTTTATGTTCCTGGCCATGCTCTTTTCAACATTAACGGGATTTGAGGCCGTCTACAAGGCCAAAAGCGTTCGCAAACTAATTTGGTATACAGTCAGCACGCTTTTTTTAGGAGGACTTGTTTTGGGGCCGATTGTACAAAAATATGCCTTTGGAGAATATTGGGCCGGTATCCCCTTTGGATGGGATCTAACTGACAATAAAGTTTTAATCTCCGCAATTTTTTGGGCCATCGCTCTGTTTATGAATTTTCGCCGAACAAACAATCGAAGTATGATTATTGCCGCTGTGATCCTCCTGCTAATATACACTATTCCTCACAGCACCATGGGATCACAATTTAATTACGATAAAAACAAAGTTGAAACTGCTCGCTAGCAGAAAATATTATAGAGGAGTCTTTACTATGACTAAAATTAGATTAATCACCAAACTTCTCCTGGGCACAATACTAATTCTTTGGGCCATCCCAAATCTCTTGGCAGTTCCCCAAGAGGCCGGAATTTTTCTAAAGCATATTCAAGAACTATCCTCTGAAAAATATCAAGGCCGCCTAGCGGCCACGGAGGGAGAATTACTCACTATCGATTACATCAGAAAAAATTTACTACGAAGTGGACAATTAGTTCCCTTTGCCGCCTTACAAGATGGATTTGTTAGCAAGTTTGATTTGAGTATAACGAAATTAAACGCAACAGAGACCACTCTTGCGATTGGCGAGCGCTCTCTTTCGCTGGGAGATGATTATCTTCCCTTCTCTAATTCGAGTAGCTCCACAGAGCGAATCTTTGACAGCGCTTACATTGTCTCTTGTGAAGAGCTTGAAATTTCCGCCAAACAGTCTACCAATCGACTGGCCATTCTTTTTGAAAATGAGTGTAACGAAAAAATTATTGAACAAAATCTATCATTAAGTGAGATCGTCAATCGCATCAAAGTTTTTAGTCCCAGTGCTATTTTAGTAGTGGCAAAAAAAAATAGCGTTAAATCAAACGATACCCTCTGGGCAGGATATCTTGACTCCACTGTTTCCAATAGATTTGGCGATCTCAACGAATTACAAGAGAATTTAGTTTTATCTCAGCTTCGTTCCTCATCTTTCTCTTCCGGAAATACTTATTCTGATAACAACATCGCCGCCGTTTACATAACCAAGCAGGCCATAAGTTCTCTAATAGATCAGGCCCAGGCCATACCCTCTTCGCTGATACATTTCGCGCACCCCTTAAAAATAAAAATCTCGCTGAATGAAAAACGCATGGCCGGAAATAACTTAATCATGCACCTTCCCGGCAAAAGTGATCGCAATATTATTCTTTCGGCCCACTTAGATGGATTCGGAGTAAATATCAATAATGATTTGCATCCGGGAGCGGATGATAACGCTTCTGGTGTGGCCCTGCTAATGGAATTAGCGCAATATTACGCTGGAGAATATCGAAAGAATAAATTTGAAACTGGAATAATTTTTGCTTTTTTTTCCGGAGAAGAGTGGGGATTAAAAGGGTCAACCCATTTTGCCCAGGCCCTGCTTACTAATAAGCTGACCTCCAAGATTGTCGCCAATTTAAATTTTGATGGAGTTGGCAGGAGCAATGGCCAGAAATTCTACCTCCTAGGAGAATTGGCCAATCCGGATCTTACTCACTTCATTGAAAGCTTTGATCTCAGTGATATCCAATTTAGTAAAATGCTAGAATTTGCCTATTTCAAAGGAAGTGACCATTTCCCACTGCATCAAATTCAAATTCCGAGCGTAGATATAACCTCGGGAAAAGTAAAAGAGTGGCATACCATCTCGGATCACGCCGGACTTATTAACGAAAATGGAATAATTAAACTTTTTAATTTCATAAAACGCCCTATTACTTCTCTTCTTAGTTCCGAACAAACTTTTGCTCCTTCTCGGCCCGAATATGCACCAAATCCCTTTGTTCAATCAGTAGCGCACAATATTCAAATCGAACTGTCTCCCAAAGATGGCCACTACATTCTCTCCGATACTTTGGGATTTAATCAACTTCCAGAACTTTTAAAGATAACCTCCCTTGCCCAAAATATCTCACTTAAACTAGACAGTCAGCTAGTTGAATTTCAAACGATCACTAAGGACAACTCTTTGGAAATAAGGCCAAACTATAACGAAGATCATGGAAAACTTACAATTTCCTATTCCGTCTCCGTCGATCCCAATGCCACCGCTGGCGAGGGAGATAACCATTTTGGCCAATCACAGGAAAATCCTATCGTAGTCGGCCCACAAGGGATTTACCTATCACCGGCCGGATATTGGTACCCTTACGTCGAATCTGCTAACGAAACATTTAAAATCATGGCCTCTGTTCCAACAAAGTGGCACACTATTACCACTGGCATCCATCGCAATCTAATTGAAGGATCTCAATCAAACATCGATTTCTGGGATATTAACTTTCCTTCAGAATCAGTCCATTTAATCGCTGGAGAATATCAAATAGAGGAAATTATGCATCGGGGCGTTCGTTTACAAACCTACTTCCACCCCGAGCTAGCACAGCATGTCTCCAGCTATATGGAAAAATTAAAAAAATACTTTGATCTATATCTTAACCGATATGGCAGCTATCCTTTTTCCAAGTTTTCCGTAGTGAGTAATTTTTTCTCTACTGGATACGGTATGGCGTCTTATACCCTGCTTGATCGCAACATTATTCCCTACTCTTTCATTACCGAAATTTCATTAGGCCACGAATTCGCACACAACTTTTGGGGCAATTCTGTTTATGTTAAATTCGATGAAGGAAATTGGTGTGAAGGACTAACTACTTACGAGGCCGATTATTTATACTCTCAACTAAGCGCCCCAGAAAAAGGCAAAGAATATCGCTTAGGCGTTTTACGCGATTACCAAAATCTGGTAACAGATGAGAACGTATTTCCTCTTTCTAAATTCCAAGGACGCTTTTCTCCGGCCTCACGGGCCATCGGTTATGGCAAGGCAATGATGTTTTTTCACATGCTAGAAAATAAAATTGGAACGAATGCATTTATTGGCGGACTTACTAACATTATCAACAAAAAATCTTATAGCGCACTCTCTTATCACGACCTTCGGCCATCCTTTGAAAACAGCTCTCAACAACCTCTAATGGAGTTTTTTAATCAATGGATTGAGCGAACCGATATTGCCAATCTTTCGCTAGAAAAAAAGATAACGTCTTCCATTGTTGAAGTAATTCTTACTCAAAAAAATGATTCTCCGTATGATCTTCTGGTGCCGCTGAAAATTATTTTCTCCGACAAAAGCTATCGTATGCAAAATGTGCATCTGAGCACTTTGGCCGGAAAAGTAATCTTTCATGAAGTAAAACCGGTGGCAGATGTGTTACTAGATCCTGATTTTCAACTAATGAGAAAGCTAGAACAAAAAGAAAATCCGGCCACTTTATTTATGTTCTACGGAAAAACTAATAAACATTTCTACTCTTTTTTGCCTAATGAAGAAGAGGTTAATGAGCAACTTAGCGAAGTAATTAAATTACTTCCAGAAAGTAGTGCTGAAGATAAGCTAGAACATTTAACTTTTTCCGGGAATCTTTCCCAAAATATTGTGCGCCCGACCATGCTTTTTGTCTCTGCTCGAGATATTATGAACGCAGATATCACAAATCTTCTGGCGGAAGAGCCTCGCATAAAACTGGCCGACAATGCCATCTTTATCGACGATGACAATAAAACATATCGCTTAAGTAAAAACAATTTTATCGTCTTAAACTTAACCATAAACACTTTTCCTGTCCTTTTAGTCATCTCTCCAGATGAAGAAATTCCCGCCGAAAACAACATTGGAAAGAAACTATCTCACTATGGTAAGTACAGCTTTCTTGAATTTGATAATAAAGGGAATAAAATAACTGCTCAAACCTGGTCTATCACTCAACATTAAACACAATAGTGTGTTTATTTTACGAAATAGGAGATAATTATGAAAAATTTATTTAAGAAGAAAATGATGAAGATTTTTTTAATGTTGTTAATTATAATTGCAGAATCAGTCCATGCTTATGCTTTTGATACCACACAGCCACATATCGGCTACTCTGGCCCCAACGAAGAATGTTATTTGCTAATTAACCCTGATATTTTAAGTAGGGAAAGTGTGTATTTTGTTTCAGTAAATTCTTCCCAAAATGAATTCATTTTAAATGAAAAAAATGTTTTTATTGAAAAAGAAGATTCAGTTTTTTTTCTTTTAGAGAATTTTTCAGAAAAACTTTTTATTCGATTTAATAAATATAACGGTAAACCAATATATTACAGCCACTCAACTCTTTCTATCGATAATATTTGTATATTTCACTAGAAGTATGATCACCCCGATACTCTGTGATGCCACTCGGACTCACCACCCCACGCTCTAGATTAATGAGGGCCACTTGATTTTAAAAATTGAGACAAAAGAAGGGCCAAAACACATGGCCCTTCTTCTACAATAGGTTCACCGCGAGGGTACAATATAACGAAATAAAGGCCGGATTCTGTCAAAGTCGGGAATAACCTTAACGCACTCCACACCAGCTTCGGCATCTGCCACTAAGGATCTGTGAAAAAATGAACTAGACAGTTACCGGCCAAATATGGAACAACAGAGTCAATGATAACTTTTAATGAAACGGCCCCGGATGGTTCTCGGACTGGCCCCACCCGACCTCCTGCTAATCGACCGGCGGGTTCCCCCAGCATCATGGAAATGTCCACATTGAACCGGTTAGCAGCAATTATATGCTTTTTAATGATTAACCTACTTCACCCGGTTACTTTTGCAACTGAATGGGGAAAAAACATGAACGGCAAACTGATATCTTCTATCGATTTAGTACCATTGATCCATGAGTATGATTCAACTTTAGCTGCACCGGCCAAAGCGCTTACTGAATTTGGCGCAACCTATCAATACAAAAACCTCCCTTCTGCCGCAACACTTTTCATCCAGGTTGCAGTATACGAAAGCATAGATCTGGCAATTCAAAAAGTTGAAAATCAAAAAATAATGGCCTCCGTCGGTCCTAATGTGTCCGACCAATCCATTGGCGATCACTATAATGCATGGACAGGCCAGAATCCTCAGAGCGGTGGAATATTATATAGACGAAAAAATGCCGTATTTCATATCTCCGGAAAAATTGAATTCAATATAAAGAAAGCAATTATCATGTTCATTGAACATGCAATCATGGCCCGACATAAAGCAATTAATCTTTCTGACGCCCTGCCAAGGCCTGCGGTGAATCTGAAGGATTTTAAGGGGCCAGCCATCGTTCACGCCGGCAGCAAACTCAGTTGGTCCGTTGAGACTTATGGCCTTGCGTTATCCGGCCTTGAATTGGGGGTGAGTAATGCGCATTCGGCCATAGATAGCAAAAATAATAAGCTCTATTATTATGCGGGGCCTGAGGCAAAGGAAGATGTCATTAAGATTCTTATCTGGCAATCTGGCAACCTCTTCAGCGTTCAACCATTTAAAATAAAAGTGGTTAAATAATCAAGTCAGCTACTTCTGCATTTTTCATCCTGCCAAAAAAATTTGTGATAAAGGTGAAACTATGAAATTAGGCCGATAAGAATGTGAAGTTATTTTTGGGCGCGCACTTCCACACAAGCTATCCAGCATCCCCCAAATTATCTTCATCATGATCTGTCCAGGCCATATCTGGATCTAAAATAACCACTTCTTTGTTTTTTTCTGCGTGATGATGGATGTGATCTTTGCCGATTTGTTGTTTTTTCTCAACTTGTCGTTCGATCTTGCCAATAACTAAATCGAAAGACTTATATAAATTATCCGAACCAGCAGAGGCATGATACGAAAATCTTGCACCACTGACATCTACCTCCGAAAAATGTTTCCCTTCTTTAGTATAGCAAGTCCACTTAACATTAGAATTACCATGGAAGTAGCGCTCTAATTTTTTGCTTTTTTCCCTAATTCTTTCATCTAATGCTGGAGTATGCTCCATGTGCTTAAACGTAATCGTCACATTCATAATAGTTCCCTCTAGGGTTTAAAAACATTGATAATAAAATAGCACAAAATGCCATCAAGCTATTCACTCTCTATCTATCACCTCCTTCTTCAACCTTAACTAGGTTGCCTTTCTTTTGGCAGATGATTCAATCCCCATCATCTCCCGATATTTTGTCACGGTCCTACGTGCAATTTGAACATCATCTTTACTTAATATTTCCGCAATCTTTTGATCAGATAACGGACGTTTGGGATTTTCATTTTCAATAAAAGATTTTATTTTTGAACGCAAAACCTCGCTAGAGACATCTACTCCACCATTTTTCCCACCACCAACTCCAGTATTGAAAAAATATTTCAACTCAAATAATCCGATTGGTGTATGCATATACTTATTTGTTGTAACTCGTGAAACCGTTGATTCATGCATCCCTATTTCATTAGCAATATTTTTTAAAATCATTGGTTTTAAAAACTCCGGGCCCTTTTTAAAAAAATCCTGCTGCTGTCTTACAATCGCCTCAGAAACTTTAACAATGGTTCGTTGTCTATTTTGAATCGACTTAATTAACCACATGGCCGAGCGCAACTTATCTTTAACATACTCCTGTGCTTCTCCATTTCCACTACCACTGGCCTTTAGCATCGACTTATATAGGCCAGATATTTTAAGCCGAGGCACTCCTTCATCGTTTACCTTAACCACAAAAACTCCACCTACCTCATGAACATATATATCCGGCACCACATAAAGAGTATCCTCCGCGGCCACTAACCTGCCGGGCCGGGGATGGAAATTGTGTAAAAGCATGGCCGTATCTTTGATAGCATCGATAGAGGCACCTGTGGTTTTGGCAATCTTTTTGTAATCTTTATTTTGTAAATCACTCAAATGATTTTTTATCAAAGTCTCAAGAAGAGGAGAGCGCTCCTCCATTATTTTTGCTTGCACCAACAAACATTCTGTCAGATTGGCCGAGCCACAACCTACCGGATCGAGTCTTTGAATTATATTTAAAATTTCAAACGCATGATCTCGTTTCAATGTAGATTTTGCAATGATCTCTTCAAAGGAGTACTCCAAATAACCATCATCATTTATGTTGTGAATTATCTCTTCGGCCAAATCTAATTCCGCTTTTGTCAAACTCTCCATTCGAAGCTGCCACTCCAAATGCTCGGCCAAAGTCTCTCCCTTTGAAATTATATTTTCATAATTTGGAACATCATCAAGGTCAGTCTTTTGGTGAACAGGAACATAGGTGTTAGATTCGGAAGCATCAATATAATTATTCCAATCAAAATCGTCCTGAGAAACCATGGGCCTCTCATCAAAATTTTCTGTTACTGCTTCTTGATTTTGTTGCTCGATATTCTCTGAACGATATTCATCCTCACTCTTGTTTTCTGCCGTTTGGCCGCCATCTAGTTCTTCTAGTAGCGGATTTTCCACCATCTCTTCGGCAATAACGTTAGTCATCTCTAGGTGAGTAAGCGTCAATAACTTAATAGCTTGCTGCAACTGCGGGGTCATCATCAAGTTCTGCGTTTGCTTCAAACTCTGTGATAACTTTATGGCCATGATAGACTACCTTTGCTCCTACATTTTAAATTCTTCACCCAAATAAAATTTTCGCGCCTTCTCACTTTTAATTATCTCTTCCGGCGTTCCACTAACCAACAACTCTCCGCTGCTCATAATATACGCGCGGGCCACAATACCTAGCGTTTCTCGAACATTATGATCCGTGATCAAAACACCAATATTGCGTTCTTTTAGGCCCACAATAATATCTTGAATGTCACTTACCGCCAGCGGATCAACTCCCGCAAAGGGCTCATCTAGCAACACAAACTTTGGCTCGAGAGCTAAGGTTCTTGCAATCTCTACTCTCCGGCGTTCTCCACCAGACAGCGCGGCCCCTTTAGAGTGTCGAATGTGGCCTAATCCAAAATCTTTGATTAGTGAATTAAGTAGATTTTTTTTCTTCTCACCTGGTAACGATCTGTTTTCTAAAACAGCAAAAATATTTTCTTCCACTGTAAGATCACGAAATACTGAGGCCTCTTGTGGAAGATAGCCAACTCCCTTTAATGCACGCTTGTGTATTGGATAGTCGGTAATATCTTCTCCTGAAAGTTCAATATGGCCGTTATCGGCCTTAATTAAACCAACAATCATGTAAAAAGAAGTAGTCTTCCCTGCACCATTAGGGCCTAAAAGCCCTACAATCTCCCCCTGTTCTACTCGTACCCCAACATCGCGAACCACCGCGCGGCCAGCATATTTTTTGTGCAGATTGCTTGCTTCTAGAAAATGTACCATTGCTACTTACCTCTTCCTAATAACAATCACTTAACATGGAAATTTGTATTGGCATCATCAACCTCTACAATTTGATTATTCTGTCGAAGAATAATCCTGTTTCCCTTTATGACATCCTTGCCTTGAAAAACGCGTGGATAACCAGTAAGAAAAAGAAGCCCCTCACTCATTATGCCTTCAAGCTTCTCTCCGAAGGCCTTACGAGTGAGTAGAGTATCCTTTCCAACTGTCAATGTCTCTTCTAGTTTAATATCGTCGTAAAGCACAAAATACTTGAGTTTTTTATTATAGTTTTCTAGAAAAATTTCACCGCGTCTTCCCCAGGCCTCAACCTCTTGTTTTTTTAGATATACATCCCCATCTAGATTTATCAAAGAGTCTGGGCCACTTAGCGTTATCCTGTTAGATTTAAAATAGACATTCTCTTCATAAACTTTTTTTCGCTGAATTCGGCCACTTACATTTCCATCATAGATGAGTTTTTCCAACTTTGGCCAATAAGTGGCATGATCAGAATCTACAAACACTATATCTTTGGTTTTTTCCATCTGCGAATCACTTTTCACTTCGTTAGTGGCGGTGATTTTTTCTTCTTTCATGTTATAGACCACTTCACTGGCCCTTATGTTGGAATTTTTTGAATTAATAAAAACACTCTCTTCTAAGGATAGCTCCTCTCCATTTTGCAAATATATGCCCTTAATCCCTCTATAGTGCGTAGGGGTTCCGGCCTTGGAGTAAACGATACCAATTGGTAAAAGGGCAATGGTCTTGTTGTTGACATTATCAAAAATAAGCTCAGAAGAGTTTAGCTGTAGGTGAGGGGAACTCTTGTCCAAAATGTAGTAATCTATCTCAGAAAAATAGCTATCGTTAAATTGATCGTAACTTCTATTCATGGCCTTTTTACTACTTACCTCGATCTCGGACCAATCCGCAAAATTAGCAAAATAAAAAGAGTATGCGCAGATGAACAAAAAAAGATAAATTACTAAGGATTGTTTTAGGCCGCTTACAAACATAACGTCCCCAAATTGTATTCCCTCCCCCTTTGCTTGTCACTGCTTCTGTGAAAAATTCATTAAGAAAAGATGAGATTCTTTCTTTAAAATAGGTGGCGGCCATGCTAATCATTTTGCTCCACTAAATTGCATTAATGACGCTAACTAATAGAAGGTCTTCACATGGCCCAAAGCACAATTGAAAAACTTCTTGAATCTGGCATAAAGCTCACCCCCATGATGGATCAATATTATCAGATAAAAAAAAATTACCCTGATATGCTGCTACTTTTTCGCATGGGTGATTTTTATGAACTCTTTTTTGAAGATGCCAAAGAGGCCGCCCAAATTTTAAATATTACGCTTACCCATCGCGGGAAATTAGGAGAGACTCCCATTCCGATGTCTGGCATCCCTCATCATGCAGCGGAGGCCTACATCGATCGCATCACGGCCTTGGGCATCAAGGTGGCCATTTGTGAACAAACAGAAAATCCTAAAGAAGCGCAAGGAATTGTAAAACGGGCCGTCACCCAAATTGTAACTCCCGGACTTCCCTACTCTTTAGATAAAGAAAAAGGAAATAACTTTGAACAGCGCTTTATCGCTAGTGCCTTTTTTGATTCTAGCAAAAATAGTTTTGTGCTCACCTATCTTGACTTTACGACTGGAAATTTTGCTGGATATATTTTAAAAAACAGATCAGATCTTCTACTAAAAATTGAGCTGATTAACCCAAAAGAATTTATCTCTTACTTTGGCCAATGGGAAACTTTTCCTGAGGTTGAAAAATTACTAGGTAATCTAAAAATTCTTCATACCTATATCGGCCAAGAATACTTTGACATTAAATATTCTGGACTATATGTCGAACGTTTAATCCCCTCCTATAAATTCGATAAGACTCTACAAAAATATGAAGCATCTTTGGCCTCTATTGCCGCCCTCTCCTACTACGTCTGCTCCACGCAAAATCTCAGTGCACTGGTGCATATCAAACCTTTTCGCTTAATTAGTGATGATAAAAATATGGGGGTAACAATTCACACGCTGGGCGGGTTGGAAATAGTTAGTAATCGCTCTAGCGAGTATAAAAATTCTATTTTAGGATTTTGTGATCGCACCAAAACGGCCATGGGTGCCAGATATCTTAAAAATATTTTTCTAACTCCACTAAAGAATTTAACGGAAATTTTAAATCGACAAAAGATGATTAAATTTTTCCAAGCAGATCTTGATCGTTTGGAGAACATTCGCGAAAAATTAAAAGAAGTGCGAGATATTGAACGCATTATGGCCAAAGCTTCTACAGGCAAAATAACCCCCTCTGATCTTTTAAATTTGGCCGCAACAATTAACATCTATGAAAAAATACGTCAGCACATCAAGGAAAAAATCCCGGAAGGAGTTTTTTCCCCCTTAGAGGCCACCGCCCTATCCTCTTTGCAAAGCATTGCTGATAATATTTTACAACTAATCAACGACGAAATTGGTGCCTCTATTGAAAAAGGCAATCTTATTCGCCCTGGCAAGAATGAAGCGCGCGATCGACTGGCACTACTTTGCAATGGCAACACTGCTGAATTAGAAAAACTTGAGGAAAAGTATAAAACAGAAAGCAATATTTCCAAACTACGTATTAAGTCCAACAACATTACTGGTTTTTTTATTGAAGTAACTCGCTCTCATAGTGACAAAGTACCCAGCTATTTTAGACGCACACAGACACTGGTCAATGCCGAACGTTACACAACAGATGAACTAACCTCCTTTGAGCGAGAAATAACTTCGGCCAGATTTAATCTGGAAAAATTAGAGCGAGAAATATTTCAAAAACTCAGTGAGGATGTTAAAAATAATGCGACGGCCATTTTAAACTTGGCCTCTGATCTATCCACTATCGATCTCTTTCAATCCTTCGCTTGGTTGGCACTGCAAGAAAATTTTGTCTGCCCAACTCTCATACCAACTGAAAAGAAAATTGAAATTCGTGGGGCATGGCATCCTCTTATAAAATCTCTTCTGCGTGATCGCTTCGTCACCCACGATCTATCGCTAAATGAGAGTAAATATTTTGGCCTAATCACTGGCCCTAATATGGCCGGAAAAACTACCGTTATGCGCGAAGTGGCCATCATTCAATTTTTAGCACAAATAGGATCTTTTGTTCCGGCCAAAACTGCAACACTTGGAGTTTGCGATTACCTGTTTAGTCGACTAGGGGCCAGTGATAACATCGTAAACGGGCAGTCTACCTTCATGATGGAAATGACAGAGACCTCTGAAATTTTGCGACATGCTTCCAAGCGTTCACTAATTATTTTGGACGAGGTCGGCCGAGGCACTTCTACCTTTGATGGACTAAGCATTGCTTGGGCATTAGTAGAGCATCTTATTCATAACACCAAGGCCCTCACCCTTTTTGCCACTCACTATCACGAGTTAATTGATCTAATTGATAAAACGCCTGAAGCAAAAAATCTAACCGTGGAAACAGTTCATAGCGGTGGCAATGTGCAATTTTTATATCGACTGATTGAACAAGCGGCCGCACAAAGCTACGGTATCTATGTGGCAAAACTGGCCGGACTGCCCAAAAATATTCTCGCCCGTTCTCAGGAAATTTTGGACGATTTAGAGGCCAAGGCCAACGTTCGCCAGCTTGATCTTTTTGAGCAAGAAGAAGAAAACGTCTTGCAAAAAAACACAAAACAACTACCTAAATCAGCTCCGATAAAAGTTCCTGATTATCTTTTAAAAATGGAATCTGAGATAAAAGAGCTAGACATTCTTAATATGACGCCCATTCATGCCATGTTAAAAATTCAAGAAATTAAAGAGAGACTGGAGATGGCCTACTCTAAAACAATCGAGATCTCTGCTTCCCAACCTATTATACCAATCTGAACACACTTGAAATCTCAAAGGCGTTTAGTATAAATATTATACGTTATTCTACAGGGGCGCTAGAAACTCCACAAAAAAAAGTTGGATTAGCTCCAATCCCAGGATCAAAACAAAAACCAACCAAATTACCAAACGTGTTCGACGTTACATTTTGTGTAACTGGTCAGCGTGATTCTATGTTTTTTTCATAAATGGCGGGATTTTTCCATTGAAAAGCATTCGTAGAGCATCCGTTGGACTAAGGCCATTTTTTCTAGCAGTAACATGTCACTTCCCCATGGTAGAAGAACCTGTTACTATGACAAATCTACTTAAAAAAATAATACTTTAAACAACAAACAAGGAACTATTAACAATGTGTCGTCGATATCCTGTAACCGAGTTCCATTTTGATATTTCGACAATACCATCCTTAGCTTAACCCACATCTTTTGCTGATTTTTTTTGACGCAGGGCCGTAGACGCGGGGCCCCAATGACAGACTCATTTTTTATCTTCATAATTTACA
>MEQL01000034.1 GCA_001770205.1 Bdellovibrionales bacterium RIFOXYD12_FULL_39_22 | reverse complement strand
TGCGTCATAAAATGCATTTTTTTTATTTTTTTTAACTTAAAATATTATCTGTGAAAGCCTTACGTTGCAAGAGTGATGGAGTCAATCGGATTTTCGGTCAATGATTGCATGAGTATTCTAACGAGGGAAGAATCATGGGGGAGCGTCAGAAGGATTTTTTCATCATATATGAACAGAGGTTCAATCTTGGAAAGTACGGCAAGAATTTCCTGGTCTGGCGTCTTATAATAATATTTTTTCAGTCTCGTCACCTCATCAGATTTCAGAGGGTAGCCCATCTGGCCTTTCAAAATGAGTTCCTTAATGGACGTTTTTCCCGAAAGTCGCCCTGTCGCTTTGCTGAGGCCTTGAAAATCGGCAATCTCGAATCCTATTTTTTTAGCGTAACGAATAGCTTTCTTGTCATGTGCCAGCTCCATCACAGGTACAAGCAATGCCTGGTCGATAGATGATCCAATCGTTGTCCACTGCCGGAGAGCTTCCACTCGAGCGATAACAGGCGTATTGCGATCCATGATGGAATGGCGGAGAAGTTCCGCGTGAGCTTGTTGGGCCTTTAGAAGCTCATCCTTAACGTGGGGGAACTGTCTTGCAATTTCGGCCTGAGTCTCTTTCGGAAGATCCAGGGACGTTGAGCTAAGCACGCTTTCCCAGTGTTTAGCGTCGTCAAGGTGGGCCAGATGTTGCTTGATGGCACTGACGCTTTCTATTTTTGGATGCACCCCTTCTGAAGGTGCGCGAACTACACGGCCCATCTCAATGCGCCGTGGCTTCTCCTTCCAGCGAATGAGAGTTATACCGAAACCGAATTTTTTGGACATTTGAATCAGACGCGACTGATTTGCCTTAAAAACTTCTTCGGGTATATATATTTTCTCTATATCGGATAGCCAAAGTCCTCCCCACATCTGCGCTTCGACGTAGGCGATTTTTCCCGGGAGGTGATTTATAGATGCTCGTCTGCCCAGGGGGACTGGCCTTCGAAAATCGTCAGCTGAGTCTCCAAGGGTGTAGGTTGAGCGCCGATAAACATGGTCGCGCGGCTCAAAGAGAATCGAACCGTAGTGCTCCATAAAGTTGATTTGAAAATCTCCGGCCTGATCGTAGTAGGCATATTTCGGATAGAGCAAGCTCCCTCCACTATTATTACGAAGAATGCTCTCTTCGACAAAGGCCCGGCGTTTACGGGAGTCCGACCCGCTTGAGCCTCGGGTTGTACCGCTTTGATGGAAGTTTAGAAGGCCGAAGTATGGTGCATTGAAAAGTGTCTTTTCTCCAACGGCCATGAGAATGCGAGACACTGCGCGTTCCTTTGGCGGGATTATGGGTTGTACGGATTCTTGTTCCAACCCTTCAATCAATGCCTCCGCGTAGGTGCCAATAGCTCCATTGCGACTGAGTTCAGCAGCTTCCCCAAGGATGGGGAAAATCGTGATCGTTTGCAATACCAAAACTACAATTGCGTATGAGATCAGGGCCCTGCGCATGATAACTACATGTCGGGGCCGGGCAAGCCTTTTTTTTAGTTGAAATTTTAACCCCATCTATGCTGCCTTCAACTGTACAACTTGACTATTTTTATTACTCAGCTAACCATTATTCTCGGATGCTCGGTATAATTCTTTAGAATTTATTCCGTGAAACGGTGATGTTTGCATTATTTTCCTACTAAAGTGGCCATAATCTAATATGCAGCAGTTCGTGAATAGCTAACTCGCCAAGATTTTAATTGGCCGCCAACAACAGTAATAAAAAGAAAAGATTTCGATAATCGAATACTCGAGCTGCCGTCTGTGGTAATGCCAATTATATTGTAACTGGCGACAAGCAAGACCTTCTGAATCAAACCGACAGCTCAGAGATAATAAACAGTTCCTTTACCAACACCCTCTTTTTGAATTTGCTTTTCAAATACAAGTTTAGATAAATGCACCTTTACTGTATTTCGATTGGCCTGAGTGATTTTTACAATCTCTGCGATAGAAAGTTTGCCGTGATCCTTGAGCGCTATCATTATTTGCTCGGATAATTTAGGAAGAGAGAGAAGAGTTTTTTCTTTTTCTAATTTACGTGAAAGCACATTTTTTTGTGTCACTAAGCAATCAAGAAAGAACTCAATCCATTTTACAAGCAAAACGCTCGAGTCACCTGATTCAGTCTGTGCTCCTCTTAATGAAAGATAGTATTTATCTTTATTCTCTTCAATTACTCGCTCCATTGATGAGTAAGAAACATAATCGTAGTTTGATTTAAGAAGGAGAAGCGTGGTGAGCGCTCTTGAAAGCCTGCCATTCCCATCTTGAAATGGATGGACCGCAAGAAAATCTATGATGAATTTTGAGATAACTAAAAGTGGGTGCTCATCAGTTTCAAGAATGGCCTTATTTAGCCACTGACAAAGCCTCTCCATCTTAAGTGGTGTTTCAAAAGGTGTCGCCGTCTGAAAAACAACACCAAGGCTCTTGCCAGATGAATCAAAGGCCTCCACATGATTATTTAATTTCTTATAATCTCCTCTATGGCGAACGTCTTTGCTTGAAAATTTTAGAAGAACCTGGTGAAGCTGCTTGATTGTATTTTCAGCGAGGGTCATTTCACGGTAACTTTCAAAAATAAGATTCATAACTTCAGCATAACCAGCAACTTCTTCTTCATCTCTACTTTTAAAAGAGTTGATATCAAGGCCAGAAAGAAGTGCTTTAACTTCTGAATCACTTAATTTCACACCTTCAATTCGAGTCGAAGAGGCAATAGATTCAATCGTTGCAATTTTTTTTAGTGACGTCAGTCTATCTGGTGCAAGCTGGCCCAAAGACGACCAGCTACCTTTAAACTCATCAATTTCTGCTATGAGTTTAAGGATCTTTGGACTAATTACTATTGGTTTCTTATAAAGTTCCATATTCATAAATATATCCATAAATAGCCATATAATCAAGAAATATGGGTGTTTATGGCTATATTTATGGATATATTAGTGCTAGTGTCGATTCATATGTGCGCTAGGCGCAACTTATACCGATCTGCTGGTGCGGTGATCTTACACAAGACCACCAAGTCCGGCCATGGTAGCTCGTAATGGAGGCCATGTATCGAGTCTTGGCCAATTTAGGTAACGAAGATTGGTAAGCGTAGACAGAGAGACCCATAGGCCATTGGGTGGGGATAATCACCCTTAAGCAATACAGCTCCGAAAGATATAAATCGATAGATGATATTAGTGAGCTGTTCATGTTTTTTCCCCATTCAGTTGCAAAAGAAAGTTGATGAAATAAGTTCATCAGTAAAAAGCATATGGCCTTGCATGAAGTCTGTACAATTTTTAACACATTTTCTCCTTGCGGGCCGTTGGCCGTTCTACTTGAATCTCCACTGCGTCTGTGCATTTGCCCAGTCGCGAGCTTGAGCAACCTGCAATTCAGAAAAATCTGTCTCAATAATTGGAAATCCTGTTAAATATTTCGAAAACGCGGCCGCAACATAGGCTGCCGCAAGTCGACCTGGAACTGTTTCTTTTACTTGTGGTAGCCTTTGATAACTGTTTAAATATTGCCTGAGAACGTTATAGGCCTCCGGCCGTCGTGTATAGGCCAAATCCATAAGCAGAAAAGTAACCTTAACAATGATATCTTGTTCCTGTTGAATTTTATGAAGCATCTCGGTAAGACTAATATCATCACCCATTCGGGCCAAGGCCATCAGTGCGGCCCAGGTGTTGTTGTTGTGATAGCCAAGAGGGGGGCGGTCACCTAGTTGATTGTTTTCCACCAACTTGCGAAGCCTAGGTAATGCTTCGTGTAATTCCACTATTCCAATAAGGCGAATCACCTCTGGCAAAAAATCAATGGTCCATGGCAGAGAATTGAGTAATTGCCGAGACGCTTTAGAAAAATCGTTACGGTGAAAATCTTGCAACCACTTCAAAAGTTTGTTACGCAACAGAGGTGTCTCAATAGCACACCGGGACAGCATGTGATCCACAAAAACTGTACGGCGATGCACATCGATTTCGGTGGTTGTGCCAATTTTCCAATACAGAGCATAGATATCGCTTCGCAGTTGTTCTGGATAATCATCCAGATACTTTTCAAGAGCTTTGGAACTGCCATCCCATTCCTGTTTAAGTGCCGTACTGACGCGATCGAGCACTTTTTGTCTTTGATCATACTCCCTATTTGTCTCTTTCAATTTCTGGCCAGAACGGGAACTCGCATATTGGCCAACTAGAAATCCAACTGCCGAGCAGGCCGCAAGTGTTAGTGACAGAAACAATTTTTTCACATTACATACTCTCGGTGGTTGCCTGTCCCATTGATTCATTTGTAGTCGTCCAGATAGGTGTACCTGCGGATATTTTTAGTAACAACCCATCGCATTGAAGAGGTCTACAGCAATACCAAAACATCAAACAATTTTTTTGTCAAAGCTTTGATAAAAAAATTGTATAAAAAAAATTAAACTTGTGCAATGTGCGAGAAAGATTCTCTGCTGTGATTCGGACAGTGGTTTTTAGTACAGACAGGGGCAGGCGTTAATATAGAACGCTTTTATTGAACAAGAGGGGGATTATTGCATATTTATCATCCGCATATACAATTAGGTGAAACAGACCTGTGATTCAACCAGATTTTTTTGCGGTGATGAAAAACGAGAGATGTGCCAAAAATTTTTTATCTGCCGATTTCTCTCTTCTATCGACACTCTCAATTTATAATTATTCATTGCGGAGATTGCAGAGCGATATTTTTTAGTGGTGGCCAATACCCAATAGTGCGACGACTTAATTTCGCCGGTATTACTGTCGACCTCTTGAACATCTATAACGATCATGTGTATGGGAACGTTGCACTGATCCCATACACAGATTTTATCAATGATACAAGCGCGATACTTAGTAAAAATTTCGTCGTCTCGACTATTGTCGACAACGATAGTCTCCTCCCAGGTGGTGCCGGAAAATTTGGATAATTCAATAGCATCTTGATATTGCGCCATACTTGATTTCAAAGGAACCAATACATCCGTTCCATATTCACTTTTAATATAGGTGATAAATTCTCCAGATAAATATCCTCGATCTACTATTAAAAGCTTCATTTTGCCATTGGAGTGCTTGTTAAAATCATCAATGAGTTTTTTTCCCTGTGGCAATTCATCGATATTTCCAGCGCCCCAACTATATCCAGCAATATGGAAATAATCTTTTGTGTGGGAGGCATGCATTATAAAACTCAGCGCATAACATGGGTGGTATTTGAGTGCTTTTCTTTGCTCTGGAGTTAGAGTATCTAGCTTTTTATAGAGCTGGCCATGCTCATCAACCGGCATTCGTACAGCGTCTTTATAATTCTCATTGTCAGGAACAACGCAATGAGTTTGATCTAAAACATATATTCCCTTGTCATCAAAGTACTTTTCCCGGCGAAACCAATATTGAAGATCAATGTTGTACCAATTGCGAATATTATTAGCTTCACTGTCCTTGAAAAATTTTAAAACAGTGCTGTCATCAACATACGTTTTGCGCTCTTTTTTGTTTTTGTTATTAAACCCAATATCTTTGCTGGAAACATTGAACCCTATTTTCAAAAGAATTGGCCCAGAGTTGAGCAATATCGCCGGCAATGAGCTGTAGCTATTTTTCAATGCTAAGCGCATCGATATTTGACAGCAAATTAAAAACCAAATTGGCACTTCTGTTTTTTTTCTGGGAGATGGATATGTTTCATCGATAAACTCTATAAATTTCTTACTAAGCAAATATGAAAAAAAGTTGTCTGCAAAACTCCACGAACTAAAATCCGCATGATCGATGGCACCATCTTGAAGCTTCTTGGTGACATAATCTTTTGACTGACAAAATACTTGTGGAAATATAAAACCACCGCTTCCAACTCCCTCAATCATTTTGCTTCTCTCTTATTATCCGAGCATCAATAGCACTGGCCATCAACTCATCAATCTGTGATAAAACCATTTTTACTTCTCGATAATTACTAATTTGCCACTGATAATACTGGGCCATTTTAAAATATTTTTCCTCACTACCTTTTAGCGATACTTGCTTTTGCCTTCCATCAATTTTGGTTTGAATAACTTTATATGGCCCATGTCGCTGATCTCCCCCCTGCGCACACTTGCAGTTTTGATTTCCGCATTTTCTAAAAACTTCTATCGGTGTTCCTTGAAAAAGAGCATCAGAATAGAATGCCTTTGAAACTTTTTTCTCAAGACTTTCCAGGAGGACTCTAAGTTTTTGCCGGTATGTCGAAATTTGCTGATTGCTTAATTGATTCATCTTGCATAGACTATACACGCATGTTTATATAAGAATCAAGGGATAATTTAAGAATTGGGGAATTTTTAAATATTTTTTTGATAAAAAAGAAAATGAAAGCCCTAATTATTTGATTAGACTGGACGAACTATACCCTAAAAACCACTGTCCGAATCACAGTTCCCGCATAAAAATATGCCACTGTGCCAACGATGTTGAAAAACTAGGTATTTGGCGAAAGTCGGAGATCTTTTGATATTTTTTGAAGTCGTATTTGGACTGGATTGGGAGTGCTCTCTTGTATGTTATAACCAGCAATGCCCGAGTAAAGCCGCACGATTTAGTATGGGACATTCTATTAATATTTATATCGACTCAATCATTTGGAGCAGTAACTCAAGGATTCATTGAATGTACCCTTGATCGAGAAAGAGTGTACAACAGAGCTTCTGTATTGACTCCTTCAGACTATGCCCTAAGCAACCAGTCTTCCGTTACTATCTTCAATATTAACGGCACCGATAAGCAGGAGATTTTTCATAACGATGTAATTGGAACAAATCTGAATAATTATCTTAAACAGAATGCTGTAAACGCCAAAGTTTTTGTTACGTCTGCGAAAATTGACTCCGAAGGTGAAGTTTCATTTGATGTTTATTATGCTCATATTGCGCCAGTAAATGAACAGTCGTCTGACATTGGCCAGTTTTACACTAACTATTCAACTAAACTCTTTAATGATGAATCTCATGAATTTTTTCTGACTCTAAATATTGACAAAGAGGAGGAAGATCTTTGGTGTAGTATGCACTCAAGTTTAAGTGATAATTAGTGTACTTTTTTTACTAAGATTGTAAGTGACTTGTGCTCTGTAACGTTGGCGGATAACAGATCTTGCGCAGAAAAACGAGCGCTTCTGAGCAAGATCACGAAAGTTTAGAAATAACGGGCATGGCCCAGATTTTTAATATTACATTGATATCTTACATTATTACCTACTTCAAAAAATCAAGTTGAATTACTCTTTTTTTTCTGGTTATTTGCCTATAATTTTAAATAAAATCAGCATCGAACAAGTTATTAATTAGGAGCGTTTTTTATATGGAAATTAAGTTGCTTAGCAAATCATTAGTTCCCCTTATGTACGAATCGCATGGGCACAAAATTTTTGAACTAATGGTTCACGGGATTGAGCTTAAAAACATATCTGCCTCACAGATTATTATCAAAAAAGTCACTTATACATTGGCAAAAAAAAATGAGGCAATTTCTGCAACAATTTTTGAAGGAAAAACCTTAGAAAACGAGTTTACAAAATCCTCTCACCGCTTTAACAATACGCTAATGAAAAACTTAAATTTTTTATCATTTTGGCTCTCGAAAAATTTCAAAGGTAGCTCAGAATATAGTCCATCTAATAAGCTCAAGGAAAATGAAAAAACACTTATTACAAACAACTATTCATTTTTAAAATCAATCACTCCAACAAAGCTAATAGTACAAGTCGAATATAAATCTAATCAGCTCAATAAAATCTGCACAAAAACATTTAACTTAAAAAAATATAAACTAAAAAACAAGTATATTTTTCCTCTTCGAGGAATCGCATGGGCCCTTAATGGTCCAGCGACTGGCGTTAGTCATCATAGGCAAACTACATCCCAAGAATTTGGATACGATATATGCATTCTTGATGGCCAAGCAAATCTATTTAAAAACAGAGGGAATAAAAACACTGATTTTCCTACTTACAAAAAAGAGATTATTTCCCCAGCAAATGGCACTGTTGTTTTAGTTAAAGACGGACTACCCGAAAATAAGAAGATTGGCGTAACTCCTGAATTAACGGAAGAAAGAATTAGTAAATGGGGACTTATTCATGCTGCAGCAGGAAATGTGATAATAATTAACCATGGGAAAAATGAGTATAGTTTCATTGCACATTGCGTGCCAGGATCAATAAAAGTTGAAGAAGGGCAAAAGGTAAAACAAGGTCAAGTCTTAGCATTGCTCGGAAATTCAGGAAATTCAACAGGACCTCATCTTCATTATCATTTGATGGATGGTCCTGACATGATGAAAAACAGATCACTGCCAATTGTTTTTTCAAATATAATGGATTTCCCAATAGGCGATACAAGTTTCTCAGAATTTCTTGCGTACAAATCTCCGCTAATAAAAACTAAATAGCGGAAACTATAAATCATTAAATATGGATGGAACTGTCTTAAATATGGGGCTCACATAATAACACTAGGAATGTGATCGACCAATTAATGAGAACGCTGGCAGATAGTGAGCAATGCTCGAAAAAGCGAGCTTTTCTGAGCAAGATCACGAAAGTTGAGAAATAACGGGCATGGCCCAGATTTTTAATATTGCTATATAAGCGAACGTTTTCAAGGGCACAGACCTTCCCTGAACTTTTAATCAAGCTCTCTTACAATTTTAAAATGTTAAACCAACTTATGCAGAGATCTTTGTCACCGCTTCAATCTTTTCTTTGGTGTAGTGATTTACTTCAACACCTAAGGACTT
>MEQL01000033.1 GCA_001770205.1 Bdellovibrionales bacterium RIFOXYD12_FULL_39_22 | reverse complement strand
TTTTTACTAAATCTTTTAAATTTTCCATCCGAAAAATTTAGCAAACTTAGTACATTTGGCCCACTTTTATTTTACATAATTGGTATAACAAAGGAGGATTATGAAAAAAATTAAGTAAATAAGAAAATTAAAATTCATGACAAAAAAATGGACTCTCCAAGAGAGAGAAAAAAATGCATTGAGCAAAAGAAAATTACAAGGGTGAGGAGAAAGTTTATGGGTACACAGACAGGTAATAATCACGGGTCAGAGATAAATTTGACAGGACTTCTAACAATCAGCGAAGCAGCCGCATATTTAAATATAAAAATATCGCGACTGCGAATGGCAATCTTCCGAAAGGAAATTGATTACATCAAGCTTGGGTGGCTTATTCGCTTCCGGCGCAATCATCTGGAGGAGTGGATAAACAAACGGACGTGCACAACAAGCAGAGGTGTGCTATGTTAGCGGCTTGCAGCTCTTTAACAATTAAATATTGGCAGACGACAAATGCTTCCGATTCACCTAATCAAAGGAGAATTTATGGAAGTCATTAAGAGAAAAACAGGAACTCGCTATCGCGAAATGATCCGCATCAGCGGCAACGTTATTAAAGGCCCGGCATTTTTAAGAAAGAGTGATGCCAAAGAGTGGAAGTCTCGCATGGAGATGGAAAAAAGCAAATGCGCGGTAAATGGTGATAGTGAGTACATCAACGTTAAAATTACATTCGCTGAATTTGCTAACAAGTGGCTGGAAGAAAAAATTAGATCCAACTGTGCGGCCAGAACCTATGAGCACTACACTACTGCATTGCGAGTGCATCTACTTCCAATGCTGGGAGAAATATTAGTACAGCATATCCGGGAAGAACATGGACGCAAGCTAGTGACAAAATTGCAAGACTCTGGGCATCGTCCTAAGGGCATCAACAACATCGTTGGGGTGTTAAAGAGTATCATGAACTACGCAGTGAAGAAGCACTATATTTTCAAGCATCCGTTTGAAAATATCTCCAAGCAGCGCGCCGATTTGACCTGCGAGGCTTATTGGACAAAAAAGGAGATTGAGCAATTTTTCCTGCCAAACAGTCAACATGAGCTTTATGCGCTATTTTTTACGGCCATACACACAGGAATGCGATTGGCCGAGCTTTGTGGCCTTTGCTGGGATCGGGTAGATTTTGGCCTCAACCAAATTACGGTGACGAGGATGCGTGACAAGGTTGGATTGCGGGAGACCACCAAAACCAAAATGAAGCGCATTATTCCAATGGTCCCGATGGTAAAGAACTTGCTGTGGGGATTGATGAAAAGACAGCTTAATCCGATTTACGTATTTGCGAAAGAAACTGGTGAGGAAGTCGACTACGGACACGTCTATAGGGCATTTAAACTGGCCCAAAGGCGTGCGGGGATAAAGCGGTTAATTCGCTTTCATGATCTGCGGCATACCTTTGCTTCGCAGTTTATGATGAACGGTGGAAATCTTTTTGACCTGCAAAAGATTTTGGGCCACACCAAGATAGAGATAACCATGCGCTATGCGCACTTTTCACCAGAACATCTACAGACGGCCACTAGATTTATGGACATGGGGCTTGCGGTTGATTTTTCTGAACCACAAAGTGAACCACGGCCAAAACTAGAGGCAAATTTGGGAGAGGATTTTTTGCAGACTGAACCACTATTGAACCACAGAGCAAAAATGGGCGAAATCTTACATTTATCCAGGCAAGCTAACTAACTGATTCCAAAAACAAAAAAGGGAACCTTTCGGTTCCCTTTAATTTATTTGGTGCCCAGGAGAGGACTTGAACCTCCACACCTTACGGCGCCAGATCCTAAGTCTGGTGTGTCTGCCATTTCACCACCTGGGCATAATCACAATATAGTGCTCGTGTTTACAGATCTTATTTCTATTGAACTGTGCTCTTTTTTACTCATTTATAATAAAGCTGACAAGAAATATTTTATTTTTTGAGTTGTTAATGCCGCTTATTCCTGGCCTCGTAATCATCTATCAAGTTTTTATATTTTTCGAGCTTCTTTTCTAAAGATTGCAAGTTATTCTTATATGCTCCGTTTTCAGAACGTAGAACCATAACCTCTTTTTTACTGGCCATTAAATCGCCCTGTGTTTTTGCACTTGCTCTCACTAGTTTTTCGTTCAATATCTCCAATTGCTTTATTTTATAATCAGAAGACTTATTGGCGGCCTCTTTTGCTTCTTGCGCATTAATGGCAGATGCTGCCGCATTGTTTCCAACAACGGCGCCAGATTCGAGATAAACAATTTTCTGGCTTAATTCTTTTATTTTTAAACTTTGCTCTTTCAAGCGTTGATTTGCCATACTCTGAGCACTTTCCAAGCGAGCAATCAACGCACTTTTTTCACTGTCCCCCACTCCTGCTTGTTCAATCACAATCTCTCTAGATCCGATACCTTCGGATGACATTTTGTTTTTTATAAAGTGAAACTTATCTTCTAATCGCTTTAGCCGCTCTCGAAGTTTTTCATTTTCTTTTTTCTGGTTGTCCAGCTGCTGAACAGCGAGCATATAGCTATCTTTTGCCTTAAAGACGTCCCCCTCACCAGGAACTGTTGTCTGTTTTTTTAATTTTTCTAGGCTTTCGTTTAATTGTGCAATTTGATTATTAGATACTTCGATAAGTCCGCGATAAGTATTATTTTCTTCCACAATTCGCTTATACTCATTTAAATCCAAGGCACTTCCTCTTTCCAAGCGATCCTTTAGCAATTCATCCAACTGCGCTCGTAATTGCTCCATCTCTCCTTCTCGTGCCGCAACATTTTGATGAGTGCTTTGCTTTAATCGCTCAATTACCAAGTCTCGGCCTTGAATTTTTTTATTGGCCAGTTCCAACTCCTCCAGCAAATTTTTATCACCATCATTGGCACCGGCCCCTAGTGCCGCATTTGATTGCTTAAGAGAGTTATTTTCAATTTTTAGTGCATCAACGACTTTCGATAAATTACTAATTTGCACACTTTTTTTTGCCAATTCTTCTCGCAAACGAAGTTCGTTAATTTCTGCGCTATAGGTGTTAGCGATTTGCTGTAATTCTGCAAACATTTTCTCGTTAGCAAACAGACCTTTGGCATTTTCGAAGACACCATCAATCAATATTGCGGCAGTATCGTTATCAACATCAAGTATTTTTGAAAAAATTTCTAGCATATCGCTTCTAATTTCTTCTACCGTTGCACCTCGGTCTTTAGCTGCCCTTGCTTGCGCCTCCACTTCGGCCACAAGTAGTCCTCGCTTTTCATTCCAAATCTTCTCGTTAATCTCATACCCGTGATCAGTTAAATAGATAATATCTTCGACATCAATATCATCACCAGCACCATCGGCGAGATCACTAACTGTTTCCCTTCCTCCATGAACACGGATAATGGATTCATCAATACGTCCATCTTTTGGATCACCATGAATACGAATTATTTCATCTTTTAATACCTCTCTTTGTCCTTTTACAATAACTTTACCGCTTTGCAATAATTCATTGACCCCATCAATGTCAATTTGTTCAAAAGTCTTTGAGACACTATCAAAGTATTGCCCCCTAACAATTTGATCCTCTGCAATTTTTTCTTCAGTTTGGGCCAAAGATTCCTCAATGCTCGTTATGATTTCCGGATTAACCAATGCGCGTAAAATTAATTCATAATCTCCACTAGTTAATTTTTTGACAACTTTTTCCTGTGGATAATCTACTAAATATCCCGCAATATCTTTTTCTGTAATTGCATTTATATCCTTACTGTAAACTTCTTTGCTCCTGCAATCTTGTATATATTTAACGATTTTTTTTAAAAGCATTGGAAATTTAGCAATCCACAGTGCACTGCTTATTGCTAAGTCAAGACGCCCTGTGGATACTTCCCCAGCAGACATCTTCTCTTTAATTTTTTCTTTAACCGCATCTATGGCAACCTGTGGTGTTGTTTTTACCTCATCCCACTCTTTTCTAATTTGTCCAAATGAATCAATATTATTAACCAATAGCATCGGGTAATAGTTAGACTTATTTACAACTCTTCGGTCTAGCCAAACAGCTGTTAGAACAATTTTAGAGGAACTCTTTAAAAAATAAATATCAAAAACATTTGCCATTGCTGAGCACATTTTGAGCAGAAATTTATGCATCTCACTGGAGTTGCCGCTATCAAAAGAGTTATTCACATGATCAGAGACAAAATTTGTTGCTTTGGCAAAAATCTGAACCAAAAATTCATTCTGGTTTTCCCCATACTCAACATCGTATGGAAGATCTACTAATTTGAATCTCTTCAGATTTGCCAAATAAGATACAACGCTGACGAAATAATTTCTAATTGCCAGAGAGTCAAATCCTTTTCCATCCGATTCTCTAGATAATAAGTCAGCATAAAAACCAATACTTTCATGTGAATCTATTTTGATTGTTTTAAATTCTTTAAAAATGTCTTCATAGGCATTTTCAATTTTTAGCGATGACTTTTTTGACAACATCCTTTCAACAATTTTTGCAGCAGACTTGGTCTTCAAAAAGGATTCATTAATAATTCCCTTTCCGTTGTATCCTAAAAAATCCATCTTGTTTTCCACATCACTTAACGCGATAATGGGGATATTTTTTGCCAATGTTCCATATAAATCATTGTAGCGCGCAAATGAGCCCATATGACTTTTAATAAAAATATATGCTAAATTGCTATCTCTCAATTCTTCCGCGGACGAAACAATAGATAATTCGCTGACCTTCACTAGAGAAGATAATTCTTCTGATAAATCTCCCGCCAAGTTCAAGACAACTCTTTTACTGCTCATTTAGTTGCTTCCACAATTGAAGGAATAGGAGATGGGTTTTCTTCAGCACCTATGCCCTCCATCACTTTTATAATCATTTTTTTAAATCTTTTTGTTATAGACTCATTCAATCCAAAAACTTCGCTCTCATAAACAATTTTTTTAAAAAACCCTTTTGCATCATTTAGCTCATAATTAAAGCAACGATATGGAATTACGCTATTTAGAAATATTATTAATTCTTCCACATCTGACATCTCATCTTCATTTATTCTTAACGGAAATCCATTGCCATTAATTCGTTCATGATGAATTGTTATGTTTTTTAAAATTCCCTCACTATGAAAAAATTTTCCACACCGCTCCCTGGCCAATCTAGCACCTCTAAAGGTGTGTTGCATAAAAGGCCCGAGCTCTGGCCCAGTATCCTCTCCAACAATCAAAAATGCCACCCCATCTCCCGGGGCCGCCCGTTCAAGCTCTGTGGCCTTATTAAGGTTGAAACTGTATGAATTCTTATCAAAAGCAAAATCAAATAAATAGCACAATCCATATATGTCCTGAAGCGTTTTAAAATCTGTGTGTCCAAGTGCCAAGGCCGAAAAAACGCCAATTGTCCCCACCAGAGCGGCACGCTCAAAGATCATTTGACTTGTTCCTTTCAATATTTCTGACATCTCTTCGTTAAACGTATAAAAAACCTTTTCACCAATTTGCGTCAGGTCTAAAAAATTGGCCTTCTTGTCCGCTCTCCAATAACTTTCTTTGAACCACTCCAATATTTTTTTTCTTAATTCAACTCTCTCCAATTCATTTATTGCATTTTTTAATTGCTCAAAATGGCCACTCACTAAATCTACCATTTCCGTACTGGACATCCATTTGATGGCCAAATCCATTTTTCGCTCTTTAAACTTTGTCACGGCCTTAACATCCACCGCCTCTCCGGCCCTCAAAACCTTAATCAGCTTACCGCTTTTCTTTTTCCAATAAATTTCTCCAGGGGTAAATATCATCTCCATAACGCTTTCAATCGAAATTGGATAAACTTCGGCCGGTGTTACTGCCAAGTTCTCCACAAGGGCCAACTCCTCCGTGGAATTTTTGATATCAAATAACTCATCAAAGTCTCCTAAAAACTTTGCATTCTCCTGACGATCTCGTTCCATCTGACTCCTCATTTATTTTGTTGTTACCTTCTCGGAATCACTGAAATTTTTTATTAAGAAAACTATAATTTAAATTAAAAATTCAAAAATACGAATTAATTGTAGACTGAAATTGTCGGAGTAAAAAAATATAATTTCAAATTTTTATATCAAAAATTAAAATCTGCTTACAAATGAATTATCTGACCACTCTTGTTGTCCAATCATTTTGTGCATAATCTGTCCATTTTGATCAAAAACATAGGTTTCAGGCACTTTCACCGTACCAAATTTGAGCATAACGTCACCTTCGTTATCGCTGGCAATTATAACATTTTTAGGAATCTCAATATTGATTTTTTTTATAAATTTTAAAACCTCAATCCGTTCATTCTGTGCCGCCACCAGTAAAAACATTTTTTTAGATTCCTCTACTGATTTTGCATATTTCAATAAACTCGGCATTTCATCCAAACAAGGAGCACACCATGTTGCCCAGAAATGTATAAACAGTGTTTGGGATGTTCCATTTAAAATTGTATCACTGCTAACTATCTCTTGTTTACCATCAAAAGCATATGTGCCATTAAGAACATTAAGTGTGAATGCTGGCATTTTCTGTAAAATAAATCTAGCGGCCGGGTTATTTAGTTGCTCGTTAATCCCTTTCTTATAATCCGCATAGAAAAAAACTGAAAAGCTGATCGCACATAACGCAATCAGCTTATATATGGCCACTAATTTCATGATATTCTTGTGCCTTTTGGCAATCTCTACTATACCAACGAAATAGAACTCATCTGTGAGTTGTCACCAACTCTTCCATCAGCAATCTGCAACACTCTTGTATAGCCACCTGCGCGCTCCTTATATTTTGGAGCTACTTCTGCAAAAAGTTTATGAACAGCATTTTTGCTGTGCAATTTTTTTAGCGCAAGCCGCCTATTGGCCAAAGTATCATTCTTGGCGATAGTAATAAGTCTTTCAAGAAAAACTCTTACTGCCTTACACTTGGCGTGAGTGGTTTTTATTTTCCCATGATCAATAATCTCCGCCGCTAAATTTCGAAGCAGAGCTTTTCTATGTGCCGGTGATGATCCAATATTGTACTTATAATTTTGATGTCTCATAACTTATCTCCTATGCTCGGAATCACTCCCCTTGCTTTATTGGCCGTGGGTAGTTGACGCCTGCAGTTCCTTCTCCTGCGATTCTTTAATTTCTTTAATTAGCCCGTCTACTTTCATTCCAAGCCCAAGGCCCATTCCCGTTAGTATTTCTTTGATCTCATTTAATGATTTTCGGCCAAAATTTTTGGTCCTCAACATCTCGCCTTCTGTTTTAGATACCAACTCATAAATGTACTTAATATTGGCATTTTGTAAACAGTTGGCAGATCGCACCGAAAGCTCTAACTCAGAAACTGGCTTCATTAGAGCATTGTTGGCGGGTGAACTTGATTGGGTCGGCCGACTATCGGTCCTGGCAACTTGATCTTCGTCCTCAAAACTCAAGAATACTGCAAATTGATCACGCAAAATTTTTGCAGAAAAAGCAATTGCATCACGCGGATCAATTCCTGCGTTAGTCCAAATTTCCATTGTCAACTTGTCATAATCCGTTCTCTTCCCGACACGACTGTTAGTAACAGAAAAATTAACCCTGGAAACAGGAGAAAACAATGTATCGATATAAATCCAGCCAATTGGCAATTCAAAAGTATCTTTATTGTCGCTAGCAGAGACGTATCCTTTGCCTCTAGCAATTTTCAACTCCATGCTGATAGAGCCACCAGAGGAAATGTTACAAATAACATGCTCCGGATTCAAAACCTGAACATTAGCATTTTCGCTAATATCTCCGGCCTTAACAACACCTTCGCTGTTTTTCTCTAAAAATAAAACCACATCCTCAGTTCCCTTAATCTTAAATCGAACTTCTTTAAGGTTAAGAATAATTTCTGAAACCTCTTCTTTGACGTTATTAATGGTGCCAAATTCATGGTCAACGCCCTGAATTTTTATTGCAACGATACCTGCCCCCTGAAGTGATGAAAGCAATACTCTTCGGAGAGAGTTTCCAAGCGTCTGTCCGTAGCCACGCTCTAGTGGCTTAGCAACAAATTTACCGTAATTAGTTTTATAATTATCACTATCAACCTCAAGTGCCACTGGCCGAATCATGCCTGTCCAATTTTTTGCTACATATGCGTCCATTTAAATCTCCTTAACAAAAATTTTATTAGGAATAGTATTTCAGTAATCAACGTATTGTCTGCATTTCAGACGATTACTTACCGTACAACTCAACAACCAATCGCTCCTCAATCTTCGAGGTAATATCATCGCGTTTTGGTAGGTCTCTAATAATCCCTTTAAAATTATGTTTATCAACTTCAATCCAAGCAGGAACTTCTCTCATTGCATTGGCCTCAAGCGCACCAACCAACTTAGCGGACTCTCTTGAGCCTTTAACCAATTCAATGATATCACCCTTGTCGACTTTCATTGATGGAACATTTGCCTTCTTGCCATTAATAGTAAAGTGTTTATGCTTGACCAATTGCCGAGCCTCTTTTCGAGAGGAGGCAAATCCGATACGGTAAACAACATTATCCAATCTTCTTTCTATTAGAGCCAATAAATTTTCACCTGTAATACCTTTCATGCGCGTAGCAAGCTGGAAAACATTTCGCATTGGCCGCTCTTGAATACCATACAGTCTTTTTAATTTTTGCTTTTCGCGAAGCTGAACGCCAAAATCTGAAATTTTAGCTCGCCTCTGGCCATGTTGGCCGGGTGGATAACCTCTTCTTTCAATCGCACATTTATCTGTATAGCAACGAGATCCTTTCAGGAAAAGTTTCTCACTTTCGCGTCTACAGAGTTTACAAACAGAACCGATGTGTCTGGACATGTTCTTCCTCCTCTAGTTTTGATATTAATTATATGAACAATTTAATTTCGCTTATACCCTTCTTCTTTTTGGTGCTCGGCATCCGTTATGAGGAATATGACTTTTATCAGAAACAGATGTAATTCTAAGTCCTGCTCCAACCAATGCTCTGACAGCATTTTCTCTACCGGCACCGGGGCCTGTAACTCTAACTTCTACACTGCTGAGTCCATGCTCAACTGCCTTTTTTGCAGCTTCAAGCGAAGCAGTTTGTGCAGCAAAAGGAGTTGATTTTTTTGAACCACGGAATCCCAACTGGCCAGCACTGCTCCAGGCCAGTGCATTACCACTAGTATCAGTGAAGGTAACAATCGTATTGTTAAAAGAAGCTTGTACATGGCATACTCCATGAGATACATTTTTTTTAACCTTTTTCTTTGCGACTTTCTTTACTACCATATAACTTCCCTAATATTTTTTATTAACCGATTAATATTACTTCAATTGCTTAACAGATTTTTTACCAGCGATAGCTACGGCTTTGCCTTTTCTTGTTCTCGCGTTGGTATGGGTTCTTTGTCCCCTAACAGGCAATCCTTTTCTGTGACGTGCCCCTCTGTAGCAGCCTACGTCCTTTAGTCGTTTAATATTAAGTCCAATCTCTCGCCGTAAATCACCTTCGACAGTATAATTGTCTTCAATGATTTTTCTGATTATTTGAATTTCTTCTTCCGTTATATCGTTTGAATTTTTATCATTCGCTATTTTGGCCTCTGAAAGAACATCCTTTGCGGTTGTCGGGCCCACGCCATAAAGTGATTGTAGCGCAACCACCATTGCTTTATCTCTAGGTATGTCAACTCCAAGTATTCGTGCCATTTTTTTCTCCTACTAACCTTGTCTCTGCTTATGTTTTGGATTTTTTTTGCAAACAACTCTTAAAACGCCTTTTCTCTTGATGACTTTGCAATCCTTGCATATCCCTTTCACTGATGATCTAACTTTCATTTTCCTACCCTTTAACCTTGTTTATGGCCAATCAACAAATAAATCAGCCCTTGCTTCTATATACTATTCTACCTTTCGTTAAGTCATATCTACTAACTTCTACAAGAACCTTATCCCCTGGTAAAATTTTGATAAAGTGCATTCTCATTTTACCGCTGATATGAGCAATAATCTTATGTCCATTTGGCAACTTGACTCTAAATTTTGTATTCGGTAAAAGTTCCGTAACTTCGCCCTCAACCTCTATTACTTCGTCATTTGCCATCTATTTTTTTTCCAACGTTAGTGTGTATATATTAACCTTGCACATTTGTGCAAGTGCAAACTAAAAAAACACTGATTATAATATCATTTTTAACTTCTCTTTTAGTTCTGCATAAACTTCATTCGGCGTTTTTGATGCGTTTACTTCAATCAAAACCTTCCTACCTCTATAATAATCCAACACCGGAGTAATTGTAGAGTTATAGACAGTCATTCGCTTTTTTACTACTTCCTCGGTATCATCGCTTCGCTGTATTAGTTCTCCGCCACAGCTATCACAAACAGAGCTATGCTTTGGCGGGTCGAACGCTAAATTAAAAATTCTGCTGCATTTTTTACAGCTTCTGCGGTTTACAATCCTTTTTTGCAAAGCATCCATGTTTACGTCAAAGTAGAGAGCGTAAAATTTATGCTTAACCAGATCAAGTTGATTTAGTGCTTTAACTTGATCAATATTTCTTGGATAGCCATCTAAAATATAACTGCTTTTATTAAAGTCGCAATTAGCATTAAGCAGTTCCAGCATCGTTGGATTGTCAACCAACTTGCCCGTTTCAATTGTTTTTTGAATTGCCTTGCCTAAAGAGGATCCTTTTTTTACTTCGGTACGCAATAATTCGCCAGTAGAAACATGTAAAAAGCCGTAGTCTTCAACCATCTTTACTGCTTGAGTTCCTTTACCCGAACCAGGAGCACCTAATAAAATTATATGAGGATTCATCAAAACCTTCTACTTCCTGAATATTTACCACGAGACTTATAAGCAGAAGAATAGCGATCAGCATATAAAAATGATTGGACATTCATCATTACTCTTATGGCAACGCTGACGAGAATTAACATGGAAGTTCCACCAAATCTAGTCTGGTGATCCATTGCAAAAGTAGGAACTATACAAACAATTACTAAGAAAATAGCACCAAAAAATGAAACTCGAAAAAGAATAAAATCTAAATATTCTTTTGTTTTAGAACCTGGCCGAATTCCCGGAACAAAGGCGTTATTTTTTTGCAGCATTTCAGTTATTTTCTTGGTTTTAAACTGAATAGGTGCATAAAAATATGTCATATATACGATGAGGCCGGCAAACAGGAGATTGAATAATAATTGCCCAGGATATAGTGATTGTTGGATAGTATCGAGATATGGCTTGAGTGGATTTGTTGGAGAGATAAAATGTGTAAATGTCGCAGGGGCGGCCAACAGAGATGATGCTAAAATCGGCGGCATTACCCCCGCAGTATCAACTCGAACTGGCAATGTCTGAGTTCCGCCGTACACTCTGTTGTGAACTACCTTTTTTGCATATTGAACAGGAATCGCCCTAAATGCACTCTCAATGTACGCAACAAAATAAAAGGTAAATATTACCATGGCAAAACTAATCAGAAGCTTTATTCCTAAAATCTCTCCACTGCGATATAAACTTATCGTCTGTGCGACTTCCGATGGAAGCGCAACAGCAATACCTGCAAAGATGATTAATGAAACACCATTTTCTAAACCATACTCGGTAATGCGCTCTCCCAGCCATAATAAAAACATTGTACCAGCAGTTAGTGTGATCATCGTGCTAATTCTAAAAAGCATCCCGGGGTCAGGAATTACCGGCGCGCCACTAGGTGCCTTGAATGTTTCAAAAGCTGCTGCCATCCCGTATCCCTGAACACTGCAAAGAAGTACTGTAAAGTAGCGAACATAGCGTTGTATTTTTTTATGGCCATCTGCATCTTCTTGCAATTCTTGTATCTGCGGAATGACCTCTCCCAGCAAGCTAAAAATAATTGATGTGGTTATATATGGCATAATCCCAAGTGCTACAACCGAAAATCTCTTAAATGCACCACCGCTAAATGTATTAATTAAATCAAAAAAACCGCCCGACGCATCAGAAAAGTATGCCTTAATGGCAACCGCATCTACTCCGGGAACAGGAACTTGGGATGCTATCCTGAAAACTACAAGTAGCATGAAAGTAAAAAATATTTTTGTTTTGAGCTCTTCGAGTTTTCCATGAGCAATAGTCATCGTCTATCCTTTCCTTGCGCAAAAAAATTAAATATTATTTTCGTTTAAAACTTTTCCGCCGGCGGCAGTTATTTGCTCTAGCGCAGTCTTGGAAAATTTAAAAGTGCCGCTAAAAACAAGCGGAGCTCCCAATTTGCCGTTTGCCAAAATTTTAATTGGACGTTTTTTGTTTGCGCCACTCAATAATCCACAAGCTATCAAAGCTTCGCGAGTAACTTTGTTTCCATCAAATTTATTGGCGGCCAATTGCTTGAAATTAACTACCGCAAAAATATCCTTAAATGGATAATTTTTAAAACCTTTCTTAGGAAGACGCATGTAAATAGGCATTGAACCACCTTCAAATCCAATGCGAACATGGCCACTTTTCCTGGCTTTTTGTCCCTTGTGTCCCTTTCCTGCCTGCTTACCTTGTCCAGAGGCCAACCCTCGGCCAATTCTTTTAGTATTTCTGTTTGCCCCTGGCGAACTTTTTAAATTATTTAGCTTTAACATCTTTTCCTCATTCTATTTTTCAACAATAGTGAAATTATTTTTCATTTATCTCTACGAGATGAATAACTTTTTTAATCATACCGCGAACACATGGAGTATTTTCCAGAGTTCTGGTGCTATTAATTTTTCTTAATCCCAGCCCTCGAACATTGGCCTTTAATTTTTCTGTGATCCCGTTGGTGCTTTTTTTTAATTTAACTGTTATCGTTTTTTTTGCCATAAACCACCTTACCTTAAATCTTACTAGCTACTTAATCCGCAATCCTTTTACGTCTTTACCTCTTGCGGCAGCAATTAATTCCGCCGATCGCAATGTCCTTAGTGCGTCGAATGTTGCTTTAACAACATTATGGGAATTCGTTCCTCTTAATGATTTCGTCAATACGTTCTTTACTCCGGCCAATTCTAAAATAGAACGGCAAGCACCAGCTGCCTTTATTCCGCATCCCTCTGCTGCTGGTTTGAATAGAATGTAGCCAGCATCATGTCTGCCGAAAACCATATGCGGAATAGTCCCCTTGTCTAGTGGAACGAGCGTCATCTGCTTGCGAGCAGCTTGAATGCCCTTTCTTATCGCTTCAGGAACTTCTTTTGCTTTACCAAGTCCGTAGCCAACATTTCCTTTTTTATCGCCAACAACAACCAAAGCAGAAAATGAAAATCTCCTACCACCTTTAACAACTTTTGCTACTCGGTTGACTGCAACAACCCGTTCCTCCATTTCAGGATCGAGATTTGGGTTCGGTTTCTTCGCAAACGATTTCTTAGAATCGAAATGCTTTTTACCGCTTTTGGCAACAGGTGCATTTTCTGTTTCTCCACCATTTTCTGATTCAACTACTTCATTTGATTCTTCACTCATGAAATCCTCTTATGTCCTGTTATACATTTTCCAGATCATATACTCTGGCATTTAAATTTTTATTCCTGCGCCTCTTATGCTGTCTGCCAATGCCGCCAATGCTCCAGTATATCGACATCCACATCTGTCAAACACGGCTTGTTCTATTTTTTTTCCCTTCAACCCCTCAGCAATTTTGACTCCAATGCTTTTGGCACTTTCCAGTCCATTACCCTCCGCTGTAGCATTTTTACCAAATGTCTGTACGGAAAAAAGTGTCTTTGAAGTGCTATCATCAACAACTTGCACAAAAATATTTTTATTGCTTCGATTAACACAGATGCGCGGACGCTCTGCAGTCCCAATCAAAATTTTTCTCGCTGACAATCTTCGTCGTTGTCTTCTTTTTTCAGATACATCTTTAATTTTTCCAATATACTTTCTCATTTATTCAACCTCTTAGCCTGATACACTCAGTCTCATTTAAAATCTATTTTTTAGCCCCAGCCTTTCCTGCTTTTCTTAAGATAGTTTCTGTAGCGTATTTAATTCCTTTGCCCTTGTATGGCTCTGGTGGCCTAAAAGAGCGAACTTTGGCCGCAACAAATCCAACCAGTTCCTTATCCATTCCGGTAATACTAATTAAATTTTTATCTGCCTTTGCGGTAATTTTAGGGGGAAGTTTGTAGTCAATTTGATGAGAATATCCCAAGCTCAAATTAAGAGTATCCCCGGTAACCTGGGCCTTATACCCAACACCTGTGAATTCCAATTCCTTAGTGAAGCCCGTAGTCACACCAACAAACATGTTACTTATTAATGCACGAGCAGTACCCCACATGGCAGAGCTTTCTTTCGTGGAATCACTTGGTGTAATTACTACTGTCTTATCTTTTTTTTCAAATTTAATCATATCAGAAAAGTTATGAGTCAACTGCCCCTTTGGCCCCTTAACTGAAATGCTATTTTTAGTAATCTGAACTTCAACTTTCTCTGGAATCACTATTGGTTTTTTTCCGATCCGTGACATATATATCTCCTACCACACACTACAAAGTACTTCGCCGCCAACCTTCATTGTCTTCGCATCTCGGGAAGAAAGAATTCCTTTGGACGTTGATAATATTGCAATGCCAAGTCCACTTAAAACTCTTGGCATTTTTCCGCAGCCGCGATACTGGCGCAATCCCGGAGTTGAAACTCTCTTTAGGCCAACAATCGCACCTTCTTTTAAAGCAACTCTGATTGTAACGTCGCTTTGACTTTTTGCCACAATTTTAAAAGAACGAATATACCCTTCATCCTTTAAAACCTTGCATATAGCGGCCTTAATTTTGCTAGCAGGGAAATCAACTTTCTCCTCTCCGGCCTTTATGGCGTTTCGTATTCTTGTCAACATGTCTGCAATTGGATCTGTCATCATAAAAAATATGCTCCTCTAAATATCTACCAGCTTGACTTTGTTACGCCAGGAACCATCCCTTTTAAGGATAGTTCTCGAAAACAACAACGGCACAGTCTGAATGTCCGCATGTATGAACGTGGCCGGCCACAAACTTCACACCTGTTCTTTTGCCGAGTACTAAACTTTGGTTTTCTTTTCGACGCTACAATTTTTGCTAATCTTGCCATTTTATCCCTCTTGCTATTTCTCTCTAAAAGGCATTCCCATCTGTGTCAACAGCTCTCTACCTTCTTCATTATTAGTTGCCGTGGTTATAATTGAAATTCCCAGCCCACGAACTTTATCAATTTTATCGTAATCAATTTCCGGAAAAATAATCTGCTCTTTTAGGCCAAGAGTATAATTTCCTCGTCCATCGAAGCATTTCGGGTCAACACCTCTAAAATCTCGGACCCGTGGCAATGATAAAGAAATTAACCGGTCTAAAAACTCATACATCCGCTCACCGCGTAATGTAACAAATGCGCCAATTGCTTGGCCTGTCCTCAGCTTAAACTGCGCAATTGATTTCTTTGATTTAGCAACGACTGGCTTTTGGCCGGTTATGGCAGCAAGATCGTCCATAATGTTGTTAACAATCTTTCCATTAACAACACAGTCCTTTGTTGTACAATTAACAACAATTTTTTGTACTTTTGGAACCATGTTGACATTGTCGTACTTGTACTTTGCCATCATGCTTTTTGTAACATTTTCTTTATAGTGTTTACTTAACCTGCTCATCTTCATTTACCTCAAAAAAACTATTTGCTTATTACAGTGCCACATGCAACTGCAACTCTAACCCTTTTTCCATCTTTCTCTTCAATCCGCACTCTCGTCGGTTTATTAGTCTTTGGACTCAGAAGGGCAACATTGCTAATATGAACTGTTGCTTCTTTCGTTGTAATTCCTCCAGTCTGATTATTTTGAGTCGGCCGCATGGCCTTTTTTACAATATTCAGGCCCTCAACAATAACCCTGTCCTCGCCAAGAATTTTCTTAATCTTGCCGGTTTTTCCTTTATCTTTCCCTTTGGTCACCATAACTGTATCATCAATTAAAATTTTTCGCATAAATTCCACCTAACTCTTAAAGCACTTCTGGTGCTAATGAACAAATTTTTGTAAAATTCTTATTCCGAAGCTCGCGGGCAACAGGCCCAAAAATACGAGTACCAACCGGTTCATTTCCTGCACCCAGAATTACAACACTATTGTTATCGAAATTAATATATGTTCCATCCTCACGCCTTATAGGGTACTTTGTTCGGACGATAACCGCCTTCTTTACCTCGCCCTTTTTCATTTTTCCACCTGGCAAAGCATCCTGCACAGAAACAACAATTATATCGCCCAGCGTGGCAGTCATTCTTTTAGATCCACCCAAAACCTTGATGCATCTAACTTCTTTCGCTCCAGAGTTGTCTGCCACTTCCATTTTTGTCTGCATTTGTATCATCGCTAACTCCTATGTTAGAAAATCCATCTTAAGGTTTAGAGGATTTTCAATAACTCCCATTTCTTCATCTTTGAATGTGGCCTAGACTCAATAATCACAACTTTATCACCGGTTTTGGCACTATTATTCTCATCATGTGCATGATATTTTTTATCTTGCTGAATAAACTTGCTGTACTTGGCGTGCATAAATTTCCTACTAACATTAACTACAACTGTTTTGTTAGGCTTATCGCTAACAACCACGCCTGTTAGTTTTCTTTTAAATTTCTTTGCTTCATTTGCTGTTACCATAAATTACTGCTCTCTCTTTAATTACGACTTTTTATTCTTTCTGCTATTTAGCGACGTAAGCATTCTAGCAATGTCTTTTTTTGCCTCGTGAATTTTATGAGGTTTTTCTATTCCCGAAGTTACCTTCTGCATTCTAAATGTGAACAGTTCCTTCTTTAATTCACGAACCTTGTTCCCGATCATCTTATCATCAAAATTATTAATCTCACTCATCTTCAACATATAATTCCCCAAGTATCACGTGACAAAAAAATATTTCGCCACTTATAGGTCAATATCACTACATTAATCAAGTTTTTCTTTCGAAATTATCTTTGTTCTAACGGGAAGCTTGTACTTTGCTAGCTTCAAGGCCTCGTGTCCGATAGTTTTATCTACACCACCAACCTCAAACAGAACTCGGCCTGGACGAATAACCGCTACCCACTGCTCCACGGCACCTTTTCCTTTTCCCATTCGCACTTCCGCTGGCTTCTTTGTAAGTGGCTTATCTGGAAAAATTTTAACCCATAGTTGTCCAACCCTTTTAGTATGTCGCGAAATGGCAATACGTGCTGCTTCAAGTTGTCGACTCGTTATATAGCCACAGGTAGTGGCCTGAAGAGCATATTCACCATACGCAATCGTATTACCACGACTGGCAGCTCCCTTCATTCTTCCCTTCTGTTGTTTTCTCCACTTAACTTTCTTTGGACTTAACATGGTAACTTCCTCTTCATATACCTCGGCATAAGGTAACTATTTATAAATCTCGCCCTTGTAGACCCAGACCTTAACCCCAATAATTCCATACGAGGTAGAGGCTTCTGCGGTATTATAATCAATATCTGCTCTCAAAGTGTGGAGCGGTACTTTTCTCTCTGCATATCCTTCTGTTCTGGCCATCTCCGCTCCAGCCAAGCGGCCAGCTGTTCGAACCTTAATCCCCTTAACTCCAGCTCTAAAAGCTGCTTGCATAACTTTTTTCATGGCCTTTCGAAAGGCAACACGCTTTTCAAGTTGTGCTGCTATATTTTCAGCAATGATTTTCGCATCAGCGTCTGGACGCTTAACTTCTGATATATTAAAAATCAACTTGCCCTTTATCATCTTATTAAGATCTGCTCTGATCTTATCAATACCGGAGCCTTTTTTACCAATCGCCACACCAGGCTTAGCGGTATAAACCGTAACCTTAACCTGATCAGAAGCACGCGATATCTCGGTACGTGAAACGGAAGCACTCTTCATCTGCTTTTCGATGTATTTCCGAATTGCAATGTCTTCTTGCAGCATTCTTGCATATCCATCTTTTGCATACCAGTTGGAGTGCCAACTTCTAATGTAACCTAATCTAAATCCATACGGATGTACTTTTTGTCCCATTGCGTCCTTCCTATGCTTCGTTTAATTCCACTGTTATATGGCCAGTTCTTTTTCTAATTCTATATGCACGGCCCTGAGCACGAGCTTGAATTCGCTTCATGGTAGGTCCTTCATCAGCAAAAATTCTACTTATTACCAAATTATCTAAATCATATTTTCCAGATTCAGAAGCAATGGCCAGTCCACTATTAATCAGCTTTGTGAGAACAATTGCAATTTCTCGCTTCTCACAAAACCGCAAAATTTTCATTGCTTCAGAGGCCTTCTTTTTTCTTATCAGATCACAAACTAGGCGAATTTTTCTAGGCGCAATCTGTACCATTCTATTTTTTACTATAACAGACATCGTAATCTACTCCTGTATATTATTCCGGTTTTTTTGCTTTCTTGTCGCCGGAATGGCCATGGAAAGTTCTAGTATGCGAAAACTCGCCTAATTTCATTCCTATCATGTTGTCGGTAACGTACACCGGCACAAATTTCTTGCCGTTATGTACCGCAAATGTCATTCCAACAAATTCTGGAACAATTGTTGATCTTCGCGACCATGTCTTAATTACCTTTCCGGCCTTATTACTATCATTTTGTAAACTCATGGCCTTTTTGATCAAATGATCATCTACAAAAGGCCCTTTCTTTAATGAACGTGACATAGACTGTTTCCTTATTTTCTTCGTTTAACGATAAACTTATCAGTTCTCTTATTATTTCTCGTTTTATAGCCTCTTGTTGGTTGGCCCCAAGGAGTAACAGGATGACGTCCACCAGACGTACGCCCTTCACCACCTCCGTGTGGATGGTCAATCGGGTTCATTGCAACACCCCGAACAGCTGGTCGAACACCTCTGTGCCTATTCGCTCCCGCCTTTCCAATAACTCTATTTTCATGATCCAAATTTCCAACTTGGCCAATCGTTGCACGACAATTGTCGCGAACTCTTCTTAATTCACCAGAAGGAAGTCGTAACAAGACTGTCTCGCCTTCTTTGGCCATAACTTGAACATATGATCCCGCAGAACGTGCCATTTGCCCACCTGCGCCAACGTGTAACTCAACATTGTGAACAAGAGTTCCAATTGGAACATCTTTTAGTTGCTTAGAGTTTCCTGGTTTAATGTCCGCATCATTTGATGAAATGATCGTATCACCAACATTCATCCCAAGTGGTGCCAAAATAAAATTCTTCAACCCATCAGCGTAGCACAAAAGAGCGATATTACATGTTCTGTTCGGATCATAAACAATCGCTTCAACTTTAGCAGGAATATCAAATTTGTTCCTTTTAAAGTCAATTATTCTGTATTTTTGCTTTGCGCCTCCACCTTGGTGACGAGTTGTAATTCTGCCGTGATTATTGCGGCCCGCTTTGGATTTAGTTGCTACCAATAGTGAACGCGGAACGTTAGCATCCACTGTTAGATCAGCAGAGTTTAATACTGCCATTTTTCTTCGTGACGGAGTCGTAGGTTTAAATTTTTTTATCGCCATATATCTTCCTCAAAATCAGCAGGTTTAGACAACTATCTAAACACCCTTAAAAAACTCTATTCTTTGTCCTTGTTTCAATTGAACAAAGGCCTTCTTATAACTTCCAGATTTTTTAAATCCGTGCCCAGCTCTTTTTATTTTGCCAGGAATAGTAGATGTTTTCACATTCAAAACTTTAACATCATACAATTTCTCAATTGCCATTTTAATCTGGTTCTTATTTGCTGCCACATTTACAATAAAACCATATCGGTTATAATTCTCGGAAGCAAATGATGCTTTCTCTGTGATTGATGGTTTTATCAAAATGTCTTCTAGGTGTGCCATGGACTACTCCAATCTCTTCAACAATGTTGTTAGAGCATCTTTTTCAATTACTAAATTTTCATATTTAACAGCTTCATAAACACTAAAGCCCTCAACTGCCATTCCCTTGCCGTACTGCAAATTTTTTACTGCCCGAAGCGCTAATGAATCCGCCTTCGTTGTAACTAAAAGCGCAGGAAGTAAATTGCGGCCACTCAGCATTGTCTGCATTGTTTTTGTTTTTCCATCGGATGCTATTGTATCCACCACTAGCAATTTTCCCGATTGAAGCTTATCCGCAAGAATGGCTTGAATTGATTTTAGCATCATTTTTTTATTAACTTTCTGTTCAAAATCACGCGGCTTTGGACCAAAAGCTACTCCACCACCAGGCATGTGAGGTGCTCGACTACTTCCTTGGCGGGCACGACCAGTTCCCTTTTGTTTAAAAGGTTTCTTTCCGCCGCCAGAAACTTCTGCTTTTGTTTTTGTGCTAGCGTTACCTTGTCTGCGACTGGCCAATGTTGCCTTGACCACCTGATGGACAACGGGAACATTTATGTCCTCGGGACTCAAGCTTACATCCGTATTGATCTTTCCTGCTGCTTCAAATTTTGAATTTAATACCACTATCTCTGTCATATCGACTCCTCACTACCCTTGCTTTTTGATGGCCTTAGAAATTTTCACCACACCATTTTTAGGGCCAGGAACTGATCCTTTAATAAGCAGGTAGCCATTCGCCATATTTACTTCATATACAATATTGTTTTGCTGCGTTTTGGTCACACACCCCATGTGTCCAGGCATTTTTTTCTCCGCAAATACTCGCGCAGGAGTTGCACGATTTCCAATTGATCCTGGGCGGCGATGAAAATGCGAACCGTGGGCAGCTGGTCCACCTTGAAAATTAAATCGCTTCATTACCCCTTGAAAACCTTTACCGATACTTACTCCGGTGACATCTATATATGTTGAGGGTTTAAAAGACTCAATTGATATTTCTTTCCCTAGGTTTTCAGCACTAACGCCGTCAACCCTGATCTCTGCGCACTTTGAAAAGCTTTGCTTGATAGATGCTTTCGCCAGATGTCCCTTGACGCTCTTATTAACTAGCTTTTCGCGCTTCTCGCAGAAAGCGACTTGATAAGCCTCGTAACCATCTTTCTCTTTAGTTTTGACTTGTGAAATTACATTAGGGATTAATTTGATAACTGTTACGGGAACGTGGTCTCCAGATTCACTAAAAACGCGCGTCATCCCAGCCTTAATTCCATAGAACGTAGAAAGTTCTACTTTACTTTCCTCTGCCATCTTTTCCTCCACAGCATCACCCTGTTCTCAGGGATGCATGCATGGTTTATATTCAAACTAACTCAACTTTAACTTACCTTAAGTATTAATACTTAATTTCAACATCAACGCCTGAAGATAGATCCAGCTTCATTAAGCTATCGACCGTCTGCTGCGTAGGATCTAAGATATCCACCATGCGCTTGTGTGTTCGCATCTCAAATTGCTCGCGTGATTTCTTGTCAATATGTGGAGATCTAAGAATCGTAAATTTATTAATTTCGGTTGGAAGAGGAATTGGCCCAGCAATCCTGGCCCCGGTTTCTTTAGCGGTTTGAACAATTTCATTAACCGATTTGTCAAGCAAACCATGATCATAAGCTCTAAGCTTTATTCTAAGTCGGGTGGCTCTCATCTGTATTACCTCGAATTAATAAATGAAAGTTGATATTTATTTGCGCGCCGTAACTTTGTCAAGCATTTATTTTTCACAATTAACAAAAATGTACTTATTTCTCATTTTTTCTTGTCTGGCCATCGCCAAAGCAGCGGAAGCTAAATATACTTGCTCCACAACTATTCACTGTGTGAAATACGAAGGAATTCCAACCTATGCTAAAAGACGAAATACTTTTCACTACGGCAATGCTTAAAACACTTGCTCGGGCCACCATTATTACTCAGATTTATGCTGTTTTAACGGTAATTTTAATTATTTCGATTTTTTACATTGAACTTTTTCCAGATCCTGCAATGTTACTTTATCCGGAGGCAGTTACTTTCGCAATTCTTCTGGCATACCATTTATATAGACTTTTTCGACGGCCAGTTGAGAGTGATGGCACATCTATTCCACGGAGAAAGCTCTTTTTTGAGGTTTTTTTTCCCATTATTATTGTTTCAATTTTTACGATGCCGGCGGCAATTGTGAATATTTTCGATTTCAATTATGACCGAGGCGAGGTGTTTAATATTTTCAAGCTACTTTTTCCAGTAATTCTCACTATTCATGCGGTAGATGCCGGACTTAAGCATCGGGCGTTCATTTTTAATGATAAGACAGATGGCGAACTACGTTAGTAGATTATTTTCGGAACAACTTCTCGTAACACTTCTTTTATTTTAACAATAATAATCTCTTGATTCGGAGCCCCACCCCAACTCGAATATTCTTTGGCCGACAATCGTTGTTCAAAAAATTTATTTTGTCTTTCCACCTTCACAGAGGCAACATCAACGCCCCCAGCAATAAGTTTCTTTAATTTAAAGTTGTACTTTATTTCCAGGTTTTTATCATTTAGACGCATGTCACAGGTAAGTGCCTCTACGGCACTCATTTCCTTTGATGCGCCTGGCGGAGAAAATTTAATTTCCACATGCCCTTTTTTATATTTTTTTGCAGTTGCCTTAAAGCGGAAAAAATTTTCAAAAATTGTAATAAATTGATCAATAGGCTCGATAACATCTACACACAACTCAAGACTGGCGTTGACCTTATTTGCTTCGATTGCCCCATAGGCCAAAAAATAACCTCCGGATTTATCCGTAATGTTGCAATCATCTTTTAATTGGAATTCCCAGGGCGTATGCAGCATATCGCTAGCAGCAATTATCACGTCCTGTAAAAATAAAATATCCTTTTCTATGACAAGCCCCTCTGCATTCCCCTTGCGAACATCTTTATACTCACCGCTGGCCAGAGAGAGCTTAATCCCTGAAAGTTTGAAGCTTTCATTGCTATGGTTTTTTATGATGAGCGCCCCTTGTACTTTATCTCCCTGGCGCCATCTCTCGCCAGAAACATTCAAGGTGTATTCCAACGGTCTATCAAACATTGTTCCCTTCAAAAAAGGCCTCCACTTTATTTAAAATTTATCGCACATATTCTTTGGGAAAATTATACTGATTGGGATGTGCGGACAAGTATTCATCAAATTTTCTTAAAAATTCTGTCGTGTTTTTTAACGGTAACGCTTTGTCGAATATAAAAAACTGTCCACCTTTTTCTTTGCAATTGAGCAAATAGGTATCAATAAAATCTTTTATCTGGAAATGGAATTTAACTTTCTTTAATTTATTAGATTGCGGCCGAGAAGAACGAGAACTAATAAACTGCAAGAGTTTTTTCTGATGCCCTGGATAGCGGAAAATAAGTCCAGCATCTTTATGCAGTGATTCGATAGGATAAACCAGATATTGCTCTGGAACAAGGTGGTTAACTATCAGAAAATCTCCAATTTGATTTTTAAAATTGCTGGATGATAAAGCATCCATCTCTTCTTCCGAACGATTTTTGGGGCGCAGATCTGGCAAGTGCGTTTTCCATAAAAATTTGATGATGTCGTTTCTCATTTTGACATCCAGCTTCATAAAGAAGCTATTAAAGTGAATTAGGCACTCGATAAACGGGCCAAAAATTCTAATCGTGGTAATTTCCCAATCTAAAGTCTTTATCTTTTTTATAATAAATCTTTTATCCTCTTCACTATTATTGGAAGGAAGTGCGAACAAAATCACCCCATCATGTCCTTTTACCGTTACCAAAAAAGGAGATTTTAGTGCTTCCAAGCGCTCCTCTAATTGTTTAATCGTGGCAGTCTTGCTCTTTAAATGGATACGATCTAGTTCGTAGCGATTGCGAGGATAATATAGGTGATTTACCTTGTTTATATTTTTATCAATGAAAATATTTAAGTAGCTTAGGAGAAGCTCAGCCGTTGCCATGGCATCATCTAGTGCCCTGTGCGCCTTCTTGTGCTTAATCCCTAATATTTTACTCATATAGCTTAAATTTGAGTTCATCAAATTCGGAATGAGATATTTAGTCATCATGTTGGTGCAGATACTTTTATTTGTCATAGGGGGACGCGACAATCTCGTCAATACCGAATTAAAAAAAGGTATGTCAAAAGCAGTGTTATGTGCAACCAAAATGGAGTCCTCCATAAAATCCAAAATTTCGTCAATCACTTCTTCAATCTTCGGCGCATTTTTCAAATCCTGAGGATGAATAGACGTCAACTTTTGAATAAAATCTGGAATCTTTTTATCTGGCCTAATTAAAAACTTTTTCTTTTCGGTTATTTTTAAGTTCTCAACCCGAACTAATCCAATCTCAATGATGTTATCGTCTTGGTGGCTTCCGCCAGTGGTCTCTAAATCAAAAACACAAAATTTCAACTGAGACAACATCTCCTGCGCCAAATTTTTTTTGGCCACTCTATCTAACATCTCATGTTCTTCATCTGAACGATCTTCGATATGAACTGCTTCATCCTGTACAGTATCCATTTATTAAATCCCGTGAAAATTATTTTCTTAAATGCTCCGGTGTAAATGCTTCAGGGAAAAGTTCTGTAAATTTATAAACTCGCTCATTCCCTTCCTTGTCACCGATTATTATTTCCAAATCATTGGTCGCAAATTCACTAATCATCTGGCGGCACATCCCGCAAGGCGGCCAACCATCTTTCGAGTATACATATATTTTACTTAATTTAGTAAAACCATTTGAAACGGCCTTTAAAATGGCCACTCGCTCGGCACATATGGTTGCCCCATAGCTACTATTTTCTACATTGCTGCCACTAAAATATTTTCTCTCTACCGTTAAAACAGTACTTCCTATTTTTGCCTTCGAATACGGTGAATATGCTTTCTGCGAAGCATCCATGGCCATGTCTCGCATTAATTTGATGGTTTCTTGATTATCCATTTCCTTTATTCCCAATTTCGCCAATAAATCCCTCTAATAAATCCTTAAATAAATCCATAACCTTCAAGGCCTGGGCCTTTACATCTTCATGTTTTAATTTAACATTTTCAATCCCGGCGGCCATATTAGTAATGCAAGAAATTCCCGCAACCCGTAAGCCTAGGTGGTTGGCGGCTATGGATTCAGGAACAGTACTCATTCCAACCATGTCAGCGCCAAGTATTCGCAGCATTCTGATTTCAGCAGGTGTTTCATATGTTGGCCCTAACACGCCAGCATAGACCCCTTTTTTTATCCCAATTTTTTTATTTTTTGCCACTGTCTGTAATGTCTGCAACAAATCTAAATCATAGGCATGCGTCATATCTGGAAATCGTGGCCCTAACTCTGAAATATTTGTCCCCACTAATGGATTTTTGGCCATCATATTTATATGATCTTCGATTATTACCAAATCCCCCGATACAAACTTAGTATTTATACCACCGGCAGCATTTGTTAAAACTAAAACCTCAATGCCTAACATCGCCAATACACGCACAGGGAAAACTACCTCTTCCATTGGTGCGCCTTCGTAAGCATGAAAACGCCCTTGAAGTATAGCAATCTCCACATTTCCAATTCGGCCAATAATCAAGCGTCCCTCGTGGCCTTCCACTGTAGTATCTCGGAAAAAAGGAATCTCTGAATATGGGATTATGGTTGGATTTTCAACTATATCTACGAAGGCACCAAGGCCAGATCCTAAGACGATCCCTACTTGCGGCCTTGTTTTATGTAATGCCTGGATGTGGGTGGCCGCTTTTTTTATTTGCTGGAACATTATTTTTTACTCCACTTTGTTTGCACTTCAATTATCAACTTCGCTGCTTTCTTAGAATGATTTTTGCTAAATTTAAAGGTCGTTGTTAAAATTGCTTTTTTAATTTTTTTCACAACCATTTGCTGCTCTTGATGATGATATATCTCGGCCAGAAGATCCCCTTTTTTAACTCGCTCTCCCAATTTTTTAGCAATAATAATACCCGTAGAATAATCAACTTTATCACTGGCCTGTTTGCGGCCGGCGCCAAGATCTACACAATGCAATCCCAGCTCAACACCATCAATTGCCGCTACATATCCATCTGTGCGGGCCTCCACTTTGGTAATACATTTGGCCACTGGAAATTTTTTATAATCATCAACCACTGAAGAATCACCACCCTGTGCCGCAATCATTTCTTTAAATTTAGAGAGGGCGGCCCCAGAAGTAAGTGCGGTCTGTGCCTTTTTAACTCCTTCTTTGTGGGATTTTGCCAACCCGGCCAAATAGACCATTCCTCCGGCCAATTGCAAAGAAAGATCCGTTAAATCACGCGGGCCTTTTCCTTTTAATGTTTCAATGCTCTCGATAATTTCAAGACTATTTCCAATCGCATTACCCAGAGGCTGTGACATATCGGTTATCATAGTAGTAATATTTTTTTTAAAGCGCAAAGTGGTCTCTTGAATACTGCGGGCCAGTGCCCTTGCTCGCGGCAAAGTTTTCATAAACGCCCCAGAGCCAACCTTAATATCCATCATAATACCACTGGTTCCCTCTGCTAGTTTTTTACTCATAATAGAAGCTGTGATCAAGGGAATAGATTCCACTGTCGCGGTTACATCTCTAAGGGCATATATTTTCTTATCGGCAGGTGCAATGTCTGCAGTTTGTCCGATCAACACCACTCCTACTGTAGAAAGCAGTCTAGAAAAATCCTCTAGTGGTAGTGCCGTACGAAAATTAGCAATAGATTCAATTTTATCAACAGTTCCTCCGGTATGCCCAAGTCCTCTCCCCGCGATCATGGGAACTTTCACGCCACATGCCGCCGCAATAGGGGCCAAAATAAATGAGGTTTTATCACCGATTCCGCCGGTAGAATGCTTGTCGATAACTTTTTTATCTTTGAAATCTAATACTTTTCCAGAATAAAGCATCGCATCTGTAAGGGCGGCAGTTTCTTTACTACTCATGCCCTTTAAATAAATGGCCATTAAAAGCGCCGACATCTGATAATCAGGAATTACTTCGTTAGTATAGTTTTTAATAAACCAAGTAATTTCCTGCGACGACAGTTCTTCACCATCTCGCTTCTTTTGAATTATCTTGTATGGCGAAAAATCATTTTGTTCACCATCAACTGATCTGGCCATCATCTCTTGACTCATTGGCAAAAACAAAGCATTGTTAATATGTCAGTAATATACTGTCGCTCGCTTGCACGTGGCGAGCGCACATAAGATTATTAATAATATTCCCGCAAAGGTAAAGCGCTAAACTTGGGGAACAATTAAAAAATAAAAATGATGGTGGTGGATGTGATCCAGAAAAAAGTTAAAATAAATAGTGCGGCCAAAATCATACTTTTTTTGTCATTCTTTATTTTAAATCAAACTTCTTTTGCGGCAATGGCAGGAAAATCTGATTTTAACGTACTGGATGATTCTATGCGAGATGCGCAAATAATTATCGGAACTGCCGCCGGCGGAGCAATATTGGGACTGTCGACATTATCTTTTGTGGACGTTCCTGAAGAACATCTCAAAAGTGTTGTCGTTGGTGCGGCCATTGGGATTATATTGGGGGTCGGTATAGTTGTTTACCAACAGGCAGGGAAGAGCCAAGAACTTTATTTAAAAAACGCAGGGAAGCAATCATCTGCAGCTCCTGCGACATTTACCACTCCGCTACGCATGGCATGGCACAAAAGTGAAATGGAGAGAGAAATATTATCTGATCAGACAACTCGGAATACTATCTTTGTGCATAGCTTTTCGTTTTAGAGTCAAAAGGAACCGTCAATGCCCAAAGAGCTAATCATCAATCAAACATTGAACGAATGTCGGGCGGCACTGTTGGAAAATGGCGAGATTATAGATTTTGTCATGGACCGTAGCAGCGATGACAACGCCGGCATTCCAAGCCTAGGCAATATATACAAAGGTAAGGTGTTGCGAGTGTTACCGGGCATGCAGTCAGCGTTCGTAGATATAGGTTACGAGAAGGCCGCCTTTCTTTACGTCGACGATGCCTACATCCCGACTCTGCAAGAGCAGCGAGATATGGCAAAACTTATCGCCCAAAATGGCCTAGAAGAATCGGCCAGAGAACGACTAGGAGAAGTTATCCCGGATGAACTAAGCACTCTCTCTGAAACCGTAAACATGGGTTTTTGTAAAGATCGACCAATTGAAACCTTTTTAAAAGAGGGCCAAGAAATTATAGTGCAAGTGGCAAAAGAACCGATATCTACCAAGGGCCCTCGCGTGACCAGACACATAACTTTGGCAGGACGACATATTGTATATATGCCATTCATTGAACACACAGGAGTTTCTCGCCGAATCGAAAATGAAGAAGAAAGAACACGTCTTAAAGAAATTATTGAAACCATTCGTCCAGAAGGAAAGGGAGTTATAGCCAGAACAGTGGCAGAAGCACAATCATATAAGACATTGAAGGCCGACTACAACATGCTTGTTAAAATCTGGAAAGATATCTTGAAGCGCACCGAAAAAACTAAGGCGCCCATCATGATATACAAAGATTTAAATTTCGTTCAACGAGTTCTGCGCGACATAACCGATGAAGATTTGGCCAAAATCATTGTCGACACCAAAGAAAATTTAAAAGAAGTAGATAAATTTGCTCTTAAATATATGCAAACCATAAAGGGGAAATGCGAACTCTATGATGGCGAAACCCCCATTTTTGAATATTTCGGCATCGACCTTGAAATTGAACGGGCCTTAAGCAATAAAGTTTTTTTGCGCTCAGGTGGCTCCATTAATATTGATCAAACCGAAGCACTGGTATCGATTGATGTTAACACCGGGAAGTATGTCGGAAGAAAAACATTAGAAGACACCATCCTCAATACAAACCTAGAAGCAGTTAAGGAAATTGCCTATCAATTACGGCTACGCAACTGCGGCGGTATAATCATTATCGACTTTATCGACATGCAAAAAGAAGAAAATCGTGTTGCCGTCTATAATGCACTCCTTGAGGCCCTAAAAAAAGATCGCGCCAAAACCAACGTTCTTCCAATATCCGCACTTGGCCTGGTTGAGATGACCAGAAAAAGAACTCGCGACACCCTAACAAGGCTTCTGACCGAAAATTGCCCCCACTGCGAAGGTACTGGCAAAGTAAAAACAATTCTTACCGTTTGCTATGAACTCATTAGAGAATTATTAAAAGTTTTAAAGAAAAGCAAAGGATCCAAAGTACATATCTACGCTCACCCCGAAGTCTCGGCCCGATTATGCGGAGAAGATCTAGATATTATTGAAAACCTAGAGGACGCCTTTGGGAAAAGCTTAATAATTCGTTCCGAAAATAATTACCACGTAGAACAGTATGAGATTTTTCCTCAAGAATACTAACTGTGGCCATAGACCTATTAATTCTTACTGGTTGCCATAAAACACATTTGATGTTAGTTTCGATAAAATTTTTGCGGTTTTCCCATTGCACTCATGCCTCTACATAGGCTTTTTGTTCTGGGACCGGTTGTAAAAATCATAAACTAACTACTCGCTCTCGTTGAAACAGTACGAGGGCTTAATAAAAATAATCCAGGAGGTTATTATGATTTATGAACTGGCCATATTGGCCCATGCGGATGTAATCGACGACAAGATTGCGTCTTTCACTAAAATGATTTCAGATGTCGTAAAAGAGAACAACGGTGACGTTCTCATTCAAGATGATTGGGGAGTGCGCACCTTCGCGCAGGCCACCAAACACGGTGTTACCAAAGGTCGCTACCTCTACTACATTTACAATGCTGATACTACTTGTAATGTAGAGATCAATCGCCGTCTAGGCATCGATGAAAAGGTTATCCGATCACTTTTTGTTAAACTTGGCGAAGACGCAAAGCGCGAATCCATCGTCAAAGCATACAAAACTCCCTTTTCTAAAAAGTATCATGGTTCGGCCGCCGCTCCCGAAGCAGCCGCTACTACCGGAGAAGAAGATTTCGAAGATCCAGAAGCAGACAAACGCAAATTCTCTAAGCGCCGAAGCTGTTGGTTTACTGCTAAAAAAATTACTCCTAGCTGGAAAGATCCTGCTACCTATTCCTGGTTAATTTCAGAATTTGGTAAAATTTCCCCTGCTAGAGTAAGTGGTATTAGCCGTAAATATCAGAGAAGAATAACCTCTGAAATAAAAATGGCCAGACAACTTGGCATTGCCAGTTATCTTTCAAACAGGATTGCTGAGTAAGCAGAAGCGTTTAATCATAGACGACAGATATTGGTAGAATATGAGCAAAACAGAACAAAAAACAACCTCTCCGGAAACTTCCAATGCGGAAGCCTCTCCGAAAGAGAACACGGCAACTCACCTGAGGAATCTATTGCAGATTCAAAACTCGTGGGGCCGCTGGTTTTTTATGGGACTAACAAGCGTAATACTATGTACACTAGGCCCTCTTTCTATTTTTGCTCCATTCCCTCTACTTTCCGTCTTTTTGATCTATGGCCGCCTAAAGGGCCACATCCTGGGACTTGGCATCTTGCTACTTCTTGTTGCTTTTTCTGCTCAATTAGACCGCTCTCACCTAATCATGGGTATTTTTTTGATGAACTTTCTTTTCGCTGCTTTATTAGCAGAGATAATATTACGTCAAGAACATCCCATTACCGGACTGTTAAAAGCTGGGGGGGGAATTGTTCTCATTGTGGCCGCAATTTTTACGATGATTTATCTTTCCAGTGATTTTTCGCTAGAAAAATATCTATCTACGGCAATTTCGGAAAAATTAACTCAGTTCAAAACGGAAAATGCAAAACTACTAGAAGAAAGCGGAGAAGAAGCGGCAGTATTAAAAGATCTACTGGATAAACCTGAGCGTTTAGTCGCGGACGTTATTCCTTGGCTACCATCGATGGCATTTGCAACTATTTTTATATCTTTGTGGATAAACCTATTCATGGCACTGCAAAACATTCGGGCGTGGAGATTTTTCACCCCCTATAAATATGCACTTAAAGAACTTGTCTACTTTAAGGTCAATGAATATCTGGTATGGCCGCTTATTGCTGGACTGGGCCTTGTTTTGGCAGGAGAACATTTTGTCGGGAAGTTAGGAATGGCCTTTGGCCAAAACTTACTAACCGGCTTAAGTGTTTTTTACTTTCTGCAAGGATTTGGTGTTTTATTAGATTTTTTAACCCATGTGAAGATTTTCGGATTCATGCGCTCTTTGTTTATTGTTTTTACAATTTATTTGGAGTGGAGAATTGTCGTCATCATCGGGGTTTTCGACTTATGGTTTGATTTTAGAAAATTCTTAAAAAAAAATGATAAAGAAGGAGATTCGTTATGAAAGTTATATTAACAGAAAGAGTTCCCAAACTTGGCAACGTCGGTGAAATCGTGAAAGTATCCGCCGGCCACGCCAGAAATTTTTTAATCCCCAATCGCATGGCCGTAATTGCTGATGCTGCTACCGAAAAACAGCTCGTGAATAGCAAAAAAGGCCTTTCAAAAAAAATCTCAGAGCAAAAAAATGTTGCTCTAGAGACCAAGAAAAAACTGGAAGGGATAACTATTGAAATGTTTAAAAAAGTTGGCGGCAGCGGTAAACTTTTTGGAACAGTAACCAACGTTGAGCTATCAACAGAACTAGCACAACGCGGTGTCGATGTAGAGCGTCGTTTAATTGTTATCGAAAAACCTATCAAGTCTCTTGGCCAATTCGAAGTTAAGGCAAAACTTTTTGCAGAAGTTGAGGCCACCTTTAAAGTTAAGGTAATGATGGACCCTGAGCAATTAAAGGAAGAAAAAAAGCGCCTCGAAACATTAAGTGCTAAAAAGAAAGAGAAGAAAGACAAGGGTGATAAAAAAGACAAAGACGCCAAAGGCGAAAATGCGAAGGATGCCGAAGAAACTTCGGCAGATGCTGAAGCATAATTTCTGTATTTGATTTGATTTGATTTGATTTAATTTTAATTGATTATTAAATTTATTAACATCCAAATTAAAGAGATGTGCGAAAATGTAAAAAACATTCCCGCACATCTCTTTTTTTACCAAGCATGCAATCAACGAGGAAAAGCTAATGTCAAATCATGCGCCACTGCCAAAAGATTTACCTCACGATCTTCTTGCTGAAAAATCACTTCTTAGCTGTTTGATTATTGATGGATTAAACTTCGACGAAATTTCTGACCTGTGTATGTCACGCGAGGATTTTTTCAATCCACAATATGGAATGATTTTCGATGCCATTAAAGATCTCTACATGACTCGCGCACCTATCGACTATGTAACTATTGGCTCTAAACTGGCCAGTATGGGACAACTGGAAATTATTGGCGGACAGCCATTTATTTTAGAAGTTGCAGAAGAGCAAGTTTCCTCCGCAAATATTTATCACTACGCCAAAATTGTTAAGGACAAATCAAGCATGCGCAACATTGTGCGCACAGCAACCAAAATTGCCGAATTGGGCAAATCATATCCAGGAGAAATTCAAGATTTTGTCTCGGAGGTTGAATCTAGTTTTTTTAAATTAACCAACGACGCAAAATTTGGCGGTTTGGTTAAGTTAAATACTTTTTTAAAACAAAATTTAAAAGACTTAGAAGATACTTCCAGAAAACCAGGAGAAATTTCTGGCTTTTCCTCCGGCTACACAAAGCTAGACGAACTATTACTAGGCATGCAGCCTGGACAACTAATCATCTGTGCCGGGCGTCCGGCATCAGGAAAAACCGCCTTAGGATTAAATATTGCGGTTAATGTCAGCATTAGTACCGGATTTCCTGTGGCAATTTTCTCCCTAGAAATGTTAGCGCCAGAACTAAGTTTGCGCCTACTGGCCAGCACCTCGCGCGTTGACTCCAAGCGCATGAAACGAAAAGACTTTCTAGACACCGATCTTTCTAAAATTGGCCATGCCGTCACTGAACTTTCGCGTACACCTATTTTTATTAACGATTCTTCGGTTGTAACCATATTTGATATTCAAAGCCAATGTCGTAAAATCAAGTCCGAACAGGGACTAGGCCTTGTTGTTATTGACTATCTACAACTAATGAAGGCCCACTCCAACAACCCCTCTCGCGAACAACAAATATCAGAAATATCACGTGGACTAAAAGGAATGGCCAAAGAACTGGAATGTCCAGTTCTTGCACTGTCACAGCTAAATCGAAGTGTCGAGGCCCGTCCTAATAAAAGGCCTAACGTTTCTGACTTGCGAGAATCGGGATCTATCGAACAAGATGCCGACATTGTTATGATGATTTACCGAGATGAAATGTATAATCCCGAGACCAAAGAACCAGGGATTGCGGAAGTAATTGTTGGTAAAAATCGCTCTGGAGAAACAGGAACCGTTAAACTTAAGTGGATTGGAGAATACACTCGCTTTGAAACTCTCACCTATGAGCCAGCTCCTTATAGTTCATAAGCGGCCTAATAATTGACACGATCAACCCATCTATCGCAAAGCACCTAAAGATACTTATTTAATTCAATCACTTACGGATTAAAAATTAGATTGTAGTCCCGACTTTTATCATTTTACAGGCGTTATTTGATGCCTAGCGCAAGTTTACTAAACTCATCTCGAAAAACACAGACAACTATTCAAAATTAATAATAAAAGGGCCATTTTTTTTGTATACTACAAGTGCTGTA
>MEQL01000032.1 GCA_001770205.1 Bdellovibrionales bacterium RIFOXYD12_FULL_39_22 | reverse complement strand
TGACGGTAGAAGAAAAAATGATTAGCTATATGAATACTGCTGAGAAAAGTTTTTCAACTTATCAAAAAACTGCACTAATACCTGAAACATACCGTAGAAAATTTTCCAACATTGGCCGCAGCTTTGTACGCCTGGCCCCTGATAAAAATGTCTCCAATGCGATACTTGAAGTTTGGATCATTACGCCCAACTTTGGTATCAATCACAAACGATGCCACCGAACCATCTGCCACACTTTTAAACTTTGCCTCGATAGAGTAATCCTGCAAAAAGCGCACTCGTACCTCTGGCAGATCGGCCAGATATGGCCGTCTACCCATTGGCCGCTCTTTTATGTCGGGAACTTTGTCTCCATCAGAGTCTTGATTATCATCTGGCGTTTGCTCGTCTAATTTTCTTTCTGGTGTTGCCGCTGGCATAGGCGTTGTTTTAGGTTTATCCTGTACAAAACTGCACGCAACTATCCCCAGTAATAACATAATAATAAATAGATTCTTTAATAATGTTGTCATAATCTCTCCTTAGGCACTTAGTGCCTGCATGTTTTCTTTCATCATTTTCTCGGCCTCGGCCTTATTGCCACACAAAAACAGGTAGCGCAGTTTTACCAACGAAGAATCGATTAACCGATCTGTCTCGGCCCACGACATACCAATGTCATGAGAAATTTCTTCAATGGTCATTAACTCCCAATAGCGCAGATGAAGTGCTCTCTGCGCATTCTTGCTTAGTTTGCGAAACATTTTCATAAGGCGTTTACTCATGTTGTTTCTTGCTTCTTCAGAAATATCGAACATAATCACTCCTTCGGTTCTCTGTTTGAGTTTGCTTCTTTTCGAAATATTCCCACCTGCGCCAAGCAAGTTCAGCGTCATTGTTTTCATTGGGACATCGGAAAAAGTCCGTCATCCAAGTCCAAATTTTTTTGTAAAACTCCTGTTTCATAACTCCTCCGTTTTTGAGCAAAAATATTTTTTGCCCTTCTACTAATGTACTTTTGGCTAACCTTTTTTTGGCCAAAGCATTGTAATTTTTCGAAATGCACGTTTTTTTAATTTTGAAATTGCTATTCGAGAGAGATTTAATTCTGTCGCGATTTCTCTCTCGCTTTTTCCATCCCAGTAGATCATATGAATCACTCGCTGCTGCTTCGGAGTAAGCTTAGAAACTAGCTTCCTTACAAAAACTTTCAGCTCGTCATCTGCACCACTGGCACTAAGTGCAAAAACGGACTCTTCCATTTGCTCAGCAAGCGCATCATAGGTGCGGTGGTGAATTAATATTTCCTTGCTAGGTGTCTCATACCAGCTTAGATACTTTTCCCACATGGACTGATCCCAATCTTTTGATATGATTTTTAGTTTATCATTACCAATTGGTTTACCTTTCTGATCCAGCCATGGCCGGCACAATGCTGATTTACATGGTTGTACTTTTTCTTGCTTACTGTTGATGTTACTATCTATATCTATACCTTTCATAAAATCTCCTATAAATTTTTGATGGCCAGAACATTACGCCGTTCGTTTACGCCACTTTTGTTTTGCGTTGTTCTCTTGAGGGCGCGCCCACTCAAGAAAACGTTGCACACTTTAATCGCAAAAAAATAAAATGGAAGATGTTGGCCGAATCTGTGTCTCATGAGTCGACACGCTCAAGGCCAACATCCTGTAAGTGATTTAAAATTGATTATTTTGCAGCAAAAAAGTTGTCTCACCGTGAGACAGTGTTGCATCGTGAGACAAAATGGCTGCATTCGCTGGAAAAAAAATGGACTTCACAATTTTGCTACGATGTAAAGTGGCCCGAAAAATATTACAAAGCATTTTTCGCAAATGAAAAATTGGTAATTTCACTTTTGAAAAATATCTTTCTCTCAACAAAAAAAACTATTCATTAAAAAAATCTATGCTACTAATGATATTCGGTGGGCCGAAATAATATGAGATATTATGGAAACTGGACTAGGCCTAGGTTTGTCTTATGTTTGATCTGCCACTTGTACCCATCACAATCTACGGTACTACAGCTTAGTACAACCAAAGGCCTGTAGTGTCGTTGGGAATTTCTTTTGTAGATGTTTCATTTTTGAAACAGTTTGTTCTTAAACGAGAACACTAAATTCTTATTGCATCACCAATAAGTTACTAATTTTAATGCCAATGCACCAGTAGCAAGTTGGCACGCCAATCGCATTATTCTCGCCGGTGAATGGTAAAATTAGGAGAGGCCACCTTTGATTTTTTGCATTTGAAGAAACTATTACGGGAGGAGATTTTATGGAAACTAAATGTATGAGGGCGCGATGGGAAGAAATTCTTGATCGCTGCTTAACGGATCTTAGAGATAAGTACAAGAACTTGTCTGAGGCCCAGATTGCATCCAAAATCGGAATGAATCGAGCAACATTAAATCGAGTATACAACGAAAAACGTCGGCCGCATTTGGCCAATTTGGTTAAAATACTCATTGGTTCTGGCAATGATGTGTTGGTAAAAGAGGCCTTAGACTCTTATGATGCAGACGTCGCCAACGTCTTTGATATCGCTCTTGCTAGTGAGGATAATAAAATTGTCTCTCACGAATTTGAAAAGCTAATTAATGATCGTACGGTATTTGTGGCCTATGTTTTATCGTCACTAGATAGTGGAACTGATAAGGCACAGTTAATAAATGTCTTAGGTAGTGCTGGGATGGACGCAATCAGTTTATTGGTCCAACGGGAGTGGGTAAGCGAATTTAATGGCCGATATTATAAATCTAGTAAGCATAATATGGTGCGATCGTTTGATAGTATCAAGCGCCACTTAAATACTTATGTAGATTTTTATAAGATTGGCCACATTGAAAAAAAGAGAAACTATGTCCATACGATGACAGAGGGATTGAATTTAAATGGAATGATGGCCGCACGTAGTGCGCACAAAAGGTTTCATGAGGAGATGGCAAAGATTATGGACGATAAAAGGAATCATGGGGAAATTCCATTTTTCTCAGTAGCACTGTGTGACTCATTTACATCGATCGAATCAGAAACAACCAAAAAGGAGTATGCGTTATGAAAAAATTACTAATATCTGTCGTAGTGTCGGTTTTTCTATCTTCATCGTTTGCTATGGACGGTGGGCCAATATTAAAAGGCCTAACTGTTTACAGCGGGGAATTTGTTCCCGCAAGCGATATTAAGGCCATCGTTTATGATGACGAAAAAGTCGCTGATCAAATTGAACTGAATAATAACCAAATTATCTACGGAGACGAAGTGAAAAGCGTTTTCGTTGAAAGTGCCGCGAAGGTGATAAAAATTAAATCTAAACTTGGATTGACCAGCAATCTACAGTTATGCGGTGGCGATCGTTCAGGAGGAGGAGCGAGTAGCACAGCTAGGTTCTAGCATAATGTGGGTATTGTTTTGACTGTGGCGGTTGCCAGAAATTTGGTTGCCGCCAATTTCTAATTTATAATGTAGAAACACGATCTTAAAATACCCCCGATTCCATGATTCCAATGATTCTAAGTATATCGGACTGTCTATTTCCTGACAGGGTATGTAATTTGTGCCTTAGTGAAAAAAAAGAGCATGATAATTTTTTTTATCTCGAATACCATCTTAGCTAAGAACAATATAAACGTATGGGATTTGCGAGCATCGGGTGAGCAGAAACCATTAGGATAAAAAATATGAAAAAGATATTGCTTGTATTGGTTTTTCTAATTTGGGGTACCGCATTTGCGGAAGATAATTTTCTAGAAATTCTTAGAACGACGTATCGAACAAATTCTACGCAATCAGAATTTGGAAGAAAAATTATAGCTAGTTCCTTGAATCAAGGAGTTATTACAAACTATCGTGACTGTAAGCGTTTTAGAGACATAAGTAATAAGGCCGTGGCCGATAAAGTTATAAAGTCATTTGAATACCTTTACAAAAATAATCTGGCACTAGTCCCTTTTGATACTAATATATCAAGTAGTGTTGCTACCTGGATATCTAAAGAAAAAATGATTGTTGATAATACTAGAGAAATTTCGCTTCTTAACCAGTTATCTACAAAAACTTGTAAGATAAACCCAAAATACGAATGGGAGAGGATTACAGAGTTCACCGAAAATGATTGTAAACAGTCGATTAATTGTGATTACTTGAACCTTATAAATTATATTTCTGAAAAAAAAATAGAAATAGCACATCAACAAAGAGAAAATGATATGACTTTGAACATAGACTTTCTACCAACTGGTAAAGACCTTAATGATTTTTTTGAATCTAATCAACCTATTTGTATCTAGGAAAATGAGCAATTTCAAAATTTAATAGCAAAGGAAAAATGAAAAGGGCCGCGCTGGCCCTTTTCATTTTAGGCTGAGATTATTTACATACCTTAGTGAGCAGAAAGACAAATTTTTTTAGTAGCGAACAATTTCCAACGGCGCTTTAACCGGAGGAAAGCAGCCCTTATCTTTAATTTTTTCGCTTTCAGAAATTTGCTGGATGTCATCTCCCAAATCACAGCTTTGGAAAAATCCCCCATTTCATAAGGATCTCAATGGCCATCCAAGAGATGAGCACGGATGGAATCGCACGTCCCCAGGCCTGTGCCCAGTTGTGGGTTTTCCACAGGCGGTAGAAAATCCCTGGTGTAGCTCCTGCTGAAGCAATGAAGATCGCCCATGTCAACCACGAGTGAACGCCAAAGCGTGGATCATAGTAGGCGGTTAGCTCTGTCATGTGCCCTAGCCAAACCGTCCAATAGAATACTAGCGCAGTTCCAAGGGCATACCAATGGGGTTCATCTTCTGGGACTCTATAGATTCTCAAGATTTTCTGGATGAAGATATGGAAATCGCAACGTGATCCCTGGCGAAGCATTAAAAAGATAGTTAGCACGATAACACTTCCCCAGACAGCAGGTGTTTTGTAGAGTTCCCCAGCTTTCCCGCACTCGCCAAAGGCCGCCCAAAAAAACAATCCGGCCAGACCACCGAACGCCGCATCCCAGGAGGAGCTGCGTCTGCGGGAAGCGATTAGGAGGATTATTCCAAGGGTAATGAATATCCAGTAAAAAATGTTTTGGAGATTGGCCTTATTTACGGCTCCCATCCAAATATGTGAGAAAGCAAAGTTCGTGAGCACGATTAGGTATCGGTATGTTTCAGGTATTAGTGCAGTTTTTTGATAAGTTGAAAAACTTTTCTCAGCAGTATTCATATAGCTAATCATTTTTT
>MEQL01000031.1 GCA_001770205.1 Bdellovibrionales bacterium RIFOXYD12_FULL_39_22 | reverse complement strand
TATTGAAGATCGAAATATTCTTGTATTAAAACGAATTAAGCCCAAAAAAAGTAGGGTAAAAACCGGCAAAAATTAAATTGTCGCAGTACTAGTGGTTACAATCTTCAGGACAGTTCTTTTCAGGAGGTAAAGTAGCATTATTCACCTCCGATTCAATATCCTTAATAACAGCATTAGGCTGTAAATAGGAGTTAGATTTATCGTTGTATATGACAATTCCCTCTTTTTCTAATTTTCCCATATATGATAATAAATTTAAAAAATTGCAAGCGATACTATTATTACATTTTATCATCTGTCGTTGCTCTGGAGGATCATTGCGAGAAGCTTTTTTTGCCTCCTCTTTATCTGTTTCCGATAAATAGCACATCTTTGTTGATAGATTACTTTCAAGTCCTACGTTTTTAAGTGGAATCGAAAGTTTTTTTATAATTTTATATTCTTCATTCTCCCACGTGATAATTTGACCAGAAGGTTGATTTGTTCCGACATCAAAAGGGCCAAGGATAAAATTATTTTGGGCCAAGTACTTAAATCCCGCGACAATTTTTTTTGCTATATCTGGATTGATTACTTTTTCCTTAGCAAGAAAGCAGTCCGGGGAACTGTTTATGTCTCCGTTTTTTAAATTCTCCGAATAAGCTTCGGCAACTCTGGATTGATATGCAGCTGGTTCAAATACACTGGGAAGATTAGCCTTCAACCAAGAGTATTCTTCTTTTGAAATCTCTCCATGAGCATCTTTACTGACCAAAATATTTATTAACATTAAAGTGATAATACAAACTTTCATTAAAATTCACTCCATACTTCTAAGCAGACTAACAAGATATAAATACTTAGTTATTGTATCATGCAGTTAGAATTTAAATTTGCAGAGGAAAAAAAATCCTAATTCTGACAACTTTACTTTGCCATGTTTGAAAGAAGTTATGATTAACGTTTAGAGAATTGCAATTTGTGATTACAATTCTAATAATATCCAGAACACGCTCATAAATTATTTACATTGTTCAAAATTTCGACGAGAATCGGACAGTCGCTCATTCGAGCCATGTCCGTTATTTCGCACAACTTTCGTGATCTTGCTCAGAAAAGCTCGTCTTTCTGCGCAACACCTATTATCTGCCAAAGTTTCCATTCACGGTTCACTCATTAATCTAGAGTTTGTAACAGCTATTCAAAATTAGTTCTATCGCTCCAACGTCTTTGGTGACTTCTTCCAATTTTTTACCAACTTCTTCGACAGATTCTCCTGGATAGATGCGCATATTGGCAGTTTGGCTAAGGCCCGCAGCTGAAACAGTTTTGTAATAGGCTAAAGTTGCTTTCGTTCCGTCATACATCGTAAATTCTACTAACTGGGCAATGTTGGCTGCGGCATCTTCGGAGGATAGCTGTAAAGAACATCCTTTTGTTGCCGTGGCATCTGAGAAAGCTAATGCCACAGCCCCCTTCGCTTCATTCATTAGGTAAGTATTGGGCTGATCGGTTGTTGCTGCAAAAGCGGATATAGAAGTTAACAGTAATGTACCAATTAAAAGTTTTTTCATTTTATTACTCCTTGTTCAACTTAATGATTTTAAATCATCGATTGTTAATAATATTTTTACCTTTATAACAGATCTAAAAAAATTATCCATTATATTAGTTCTGAATTTGTAAAATCTTCTCGGTTAAAGTTTGAGTATAAACTTAATATTAAAAATCTGGGCCATGCCTGTTATTTCTCAACTTTTATGTTCTTGCTCAGAAAAGCTCGCCTTTCTGAGCATTGCACACTATCGGCCAGTGATTGCGGTTACCAGCCACTTACAACTAGAGAAACGATAGACTAATTTACCAGCACTGCTGAAGTACTTTACTGGAAAAATCTGCTGGGAGTATCTCTGTACCACTCATGACTCCCTGTAAGCAATTAATTTCAAAATGCGAGTCAAAACTTGCATCCAACACTTTTCCATACTCGATACCCATGCAATTTTCGACTATGTTAGAAAATGTTGCGGAACTAATCCAAAACTCGCCATCATAATCATTATTTGAAAATAATTTTTTATCCAAACAAGCAAGCATTTCCGAATAATTCCTATTATTGTTTTCAGTAGCGTTTTCTCCGCACTTTACTCGAATCATTGCCTCTGTCGTTCTCAGAAAAGATTCCTTAACCTTTAACGTAATATTTTCTATATGGGTGATCTCTTTTTGAGTATCCTCGATTCTAATTTCCGTAATCTGCCTTTCTCTTGTGTCTTGAGAACTAGAACTTAAATCTTTTTGCATCACGGATAACAGTTCATTTTTTTCGGTCAATGTTTGTTTGATAATTTTTATATCATCTAGCAAGTCTTGTTTATATTGTTTTTGTTTTCCACAATCTTCAACACTGGCAAAGACTGCTGACGTAGACAAGAGGATTACCAGAAAGAAAGAAAATATGTTCATAGAGCCTCCTGTTCGATATTGTATTAAAACCGAACAATTATTATTCAAAACACACTCATAAATCGCTTACATTAGTGAGTGTAGCATGCAAATCGAAACCGATTTGTGGAAAAAAATTTTATGTCTACAATTACATACCCTGTACAAAAGTTGTACAGACATAACATTTTAGAATCTCATCCACTTAGCAAATACCTGAAACATACCGATATCGCTTATTAATCTTGAACATCAACCCATCGAAGATAAACTATCTGCATCAAGTAACGGCGCTACTTTGCAAATAGACAATATCGTACCACTGTGTGCGGACAGGGAAGAAGTTTATAGGCCAGTTATTGAGGTAATAACTAATGCCAACCACATAATAAAAAAAAGAGACAAGGTGGAAATAAAAATGAATGGTGCCAGAAGCACCAACACGCTCTGAGTATTGCTCATCTTCAGATTGCTTTTAAGTCCCGAAAATAGATAGAAAAAAGAAGATACCGTTTTAATTAAATCTCCAAAAACGGGGAAAATTAAAAAAAGATTAGAGACAAAACTATAACCGACGACCTCTTGTACCGCCAACTGCTTTGCCTCTGCACTCATACTAATCCCAAAGATATCCATGCAAAATTTAATTATTACTCCCCATATTTTTGCGTAGAGGTAGGCAAAAACCGGATACAAAACTACCTTTGTTAGTGCCCAAAAAATAATTATAAAATGAAAGGACTCAAACTCTTTACGAAAAATATCTCTAACTAATCCACTTTGTTCGCCAATAGACTCAAAGGCGAAAAATCCAAATTTTATAAAGACCACGACATAGAGGGTCTCGATTACTTTAAATAACCATGATATTGAAACGATTTCAAAAAAACTTATCGGCAATACTATCGATTCATTATTTTCCTCTATTGTCCGCTCCTCTCTCGCAGCAAATGTTCTGGCCGAGGATAACAGTCCATGCACTTTAAACGGGTGTAAGGCAAAATTTAAAAAATTTATTATTACTGCGAGCATATTTTCTCTCCGATCAATCAACATTCACTTTAAAAGAAATAATCATCGTACGCAAACTTGATAATATCACGCTCTCCTACAATGTAATGTAATTGAATATTATATTTCTCATTAATAATTATAATTTCACCTTTGTCAAAAATAAGAGCGACATCAAAATCTTCGAATTTCATTTTAAACTGCGTCTTCTCCAACATGGCCTCGGCAGTAGTTGTGTCCGCTGTCTTGTCAAAAAAAGTTACACTATCGGCCATAGAAAGAGTCAAAAACCTAAAAAGTTTTTTGAAATTCTCTACTTTGGGCGGTGGCCCTGGATCAATTCTATTAACAGTTAGTGTCTCGCTAAATGGAATTTTTAATTGCGCCGGAGCATGATCTTCAAAATTTATTTCGAAAAAAATATTTTGCTTACCAATATCTGAATTAAGCGAAAAAAGTCTTTTATCCCAGAGATCTTGAACTTTTATCAAAAATAGGTCGGCCACCGGGCGATCAACTTCATATAAATTATTAGAGAACATGGCCCGCACAAAGAGTCCACTTCGTTTCATGTAACGAGTATATAGCTTTAATTCTTCTTCCACGCCTTTAAGATCTTTAAATTGCAGCGAGGCCAGCTCTTCGGCCAGCTCTACTGGTTGAAAATCTAAAACCATCGAGGTTCCTTTTAGGGCCAAAAACTTTTGTGATAATTCAGTAAAATATGGCCCTAAATATCCTATTCCGGCATACACAGGTGGATTGGTAGTACGATTATTAAAATTAATTGAAAATGATTTTCCATCAATCAAAGATAGCTTCACTTCACTCCAAACATCTGCAATCTTTTTTCCAAGCTTTGATCTAAAAATATGAGTATCATAAAAAAAACCTTCATCTAAATTTAAAACATGCTTAATTCTATTGTAACGTCCAGGATTATTACTTTCTTCTTCCGCATTGTAAGGGCCACTATTTTCTGAAGAATCATAGGCCACGGCCCACTGCCTGCGATCCCTGCTTTGAATTTCCATATAAAACGTCTGATCAAAATCCAACTTCTTCCCTAACACAAACGCAACTTCTCCTGATTCAAAATAAAATAATATTTCATTATTATCTTCCGGGAAATAATCCAACCGAGACTTATCTTTAATCTCTCTCTCCGTAAAATAACGCTTAACTTTTATGTTAGACAAAATATCAAAAACTTCGCTTAATTTTGACTCATCAACTAAAACATGTCGCTCTGAAGTATAAAAACTACCGCTGCCAACACCCTTTATAATTTCGGCCCGCGCAGTTTTAAAACCTTTAAGTTCACCTAGTACTCTTTCATCAAATATTTTATGACTTTGTTCCTTTTTTTCACGCCGAGAAACAGACCCTAATTCTTCGAAGAAATAGACAAATACCAAAAGAACAACCAGCAATAAAAAAAGTAAAAAATTCTTCATTCTTCTCCAACTACTCTTATAATTTACGACGCCGGGTATATATAATAAAAGCGAGACCAAAACAGACTATCGGCGACAAAAGAACCGAAACATAAAAAATTATTCCCATCGCCGAATTACCAATAATAACTTTATTGGAATTTTCTCCACTAATTACTGAACTATATACCTCTCCTTCATCCACCAACCATGATAGGGCATTAAGTAAAATCTGAAAATTGCCAGAAAACTTACTATAGCTATTAATGACGAAGGTCGAATTTCCAAAGGCCACAATGCGCGCCTTCTTATCAGAGTTAGTCGCTTCTTCCCAGCTGGCCGCGACAGAAATAGGTCCCTTTTTATCTACACCTTCGTTGAAAGCAATTTTTCCTTCAAATAGTTCATTTAAATTCGTGTCTCCCCAACTCGCAGGATATTCCGAACTAAAAGCAAATGATTCAAAACTACCGGCCTTAATCGTGGTAATTGCCGCCACTGAGGAGACTAACGGAAAAAAAACCTGTCCCTCAAAATTTTTAGTAATCTTATGTTCTTTAGAAAAATTTTTAATTAAAGGAACCGTTCCATTAGAACCGCTAATGTGTTCAATTTTATCCACAACCAAATCATTACTAACATTAATTCCCCACTGCACTAAAAGTTCACGCAAAGGGCCTGCGCCATCCTGATTCGGGTTAGGATCAATGGCCACCAGCAACTTACCTCCACGCTTGAGATATTGATCGATCATGGATATTTCATTATTCAAAAATCCAGAATGCGATCCCCATAGCATCAAGATATCTACCTCGGAAGGAATAACTTCCGCTGTGGCCAAGTTGATTTCATTAACTTTATAATAGTTATCTGCCAAGGCCTGCGCCAGCATGGAAAGTCCACCTCCGATATCATCTTTTAAATTGCCTTCTTCATGGCCAACGCTATAACAAATCAGAGGATCCTTACTGCGCGTTAATCTAATCAGAGCATTGGTAATGGCCCCTTCGTCTATTGATTGTACCGTTATCCTTTTTTCTTGATACTCTAACACCACGGAATTGGGAGTAGTGATATTATACTGGGCCACCACTTCTGGACGAAGTTCAATGTCTACATAATTACCTTTAATCTTACTATTTTTAGAACGATAGAGTTCAACAAAATCCAACAACGGTTTTGCGTTTGCGCGCGTAGCAAAAACATTAAATATCACCTCTCCATCAATTTGTGATAATACATTCTCGCTTTGCTTAGAGAGAGAGTTAACTTGGTTTTTAGTAAAATCCCAATAGAGTGGATGCTTGAAGGCCAAATAGTTGATCAGTCCTAAAATAAAAAATACTAAAAAAATTGATAGCACCGAGGAAAGTAATGCCTTGAAGTGATTACTGCGATAATATTTTTCATATTTCTGTCTATTCATAAAGATTATTACCACCGATAACAATATGGTAACAGCAGAAATACTAATATTTAGCGTCAGCTCCTCTGGAATGGAGATCCACAGAGGGATAATCAGTAAGTATAAAATAGCATTTATAAAATAGAGAAGATATTTAAAGAACGTTTGCCCCATCGTCTATCACCAATTCCGCGAATCTAATGACTCATGAGTTAAGTAAAAAAAGAAAAAAATAAAGGAAATAAAATAGATCAAGTTGTAACTTTTGATGACTCCTTTTACAAAATCTTGAAAATGAAATGAGCTGCTTAAGTATTGTAATATTTGGGCCAACAAATAATTATAGGAGACATTCATTATCAAAACTAAAAGCATTAAAATGAATATCAAAAAAAATGCCAACAGCGCCGCAAAAATCTGATTGTTTGTTAAACTCGATGTAAAAATACCTACCGCTACAAAACAGGCCACCGTACAGATTAGTCCAGCGTAGCTAGAAAAAAGCACTCCGAAATCAGAATATCCCGATAAGGCCAACACCAGAGGAAATAATCCCGTGAAGGCAATCATAAAAATGGCCACGATCCAAGCGGCCAAAAATTTTCCGATAATTATTTGCCAAGGGCCAAGATGAGAAAGAAAAAGTAACTCTATGGTATTTTGCTTTTTCTCTTCGGCAAAAGAACGCATCGTAATAAGAGGTGCAATAAGAACAAAGATAAAATTCATATTGGCAAAAATAGGAATAATAACCGAAGTAGTCAGAGTCTCATTGTAATAATCTTTCGACAAAACCATGTAGTTAAAAAACAACCAACCAATCAACAGACAAAACAATCCCGTCAAAGAATATATCAAGGGAGAAGTAAACTGATCCTTTAATTCCTTGAATAATAAAATCTTAATATTAGAAATTGCGTTCATCTACTACCTTTTTCTTTTCTACCGGCACTGCCAGTTTAAAAATATCTTCTAAATCCATCTTCTCTTCCTGAAAGAAAAGCAATCCACATCCTTTTTGCACTAAAGCATTACTTAATAAATCACGCAAATCTAATTCTCCACGAGCAATAAATTTAAGTCCAAACTTATTGTCTACTTTTGCCACCTCAATATCTGCAAAATCAAATTCCCTTTTAAACTCTTGTCGAATATTCTCATCCCAACGTAAAACTTCTGCCCAGATAACTTGATGCTGTCGAAAGGTTTGATGAATTTCTCCAATCGGCCCACTTTGCACAATAGCGCCTTTATTGATTATGGTTATATCTGAGCAAAGTTTATTGGCCTCATATAATTGATGAGTAGAAAAAAGTACTGTACAACTATTTTTTAAGTCATAAATTAATGCGCGAATTTCCGCAATCGCATTAGGATCTAATCCCACCATCGGCTCATCTAAAATTACTACCTCTGGGCCGGCCACCAAGGCCTGCGCAATTCCAACTCGTTGCTTATATCCTTTTGATAAATTACCAATGGCCCGACGACGAACCTCTAACAACCCACAGCGGCCCATCACCTCCTGGGCGCTCGCATCTATTCTTTTACCCTTAATGCCATTTATCTGTGCCACAAATTTCAAAAAATTCTCCACGCGCATATTAGAATATAAGGGCGGATTTTCCGGAAGTAATCCGATGGCCCGTCTGGCCAGCGCTGGATTTCTTGCCACATCAACCCCATTTATGTAGACCACACCACTTGTTGCGGGAATTAATCCCGCAATGATTTTCATGGCCGTTGATTTGCCGGCCCCATTAGGCCCGAGTAATCCATGAATAGTTCCCTTATTCACGCAAAAAGAAACAGCATTCAGCGCAGGATTTCCTGCATAATCTTTGGACACTTTATTTAAACGAATAATCTCGGCCATAATAAATCTCAGTTGTGCCCAATAGTATAAAAGAATGTATAAAGTTAAACCATCACTTTCCGAGTAATACAATAACTATGAATATTGAGCTTTTTAAATCCCTGACTAAAACGGCCAGGAATATTTTTATAACTACTCATCAACATCCAGATGCCGACGGTATTGGTTCTCAGATGGCGCTAAAGATTGCCTTGGAACAATTGGGCAAAAAGGTTCTCTGTATTAACCAACATCCTACTTCCGCCAAATATAAACATCTTGATAAAAAATCACACATCCTATCCTATAAACAATTTATCAAACTAGATTTCAAAGAGACCGTAGATCTTTTTATTGTTACTGATACCAATTCTCTTAGTCGCATTGGGACAGGGATTGAAGAGCTTGTAAAAAACGCCAAAAATCTTCTTTTCATCGACCACCACCCTGCTCCGGTTGAATTGCGCTCTCTGCACTGTATTGATGTCACGGCCTCCGCCACGGGAGAGATTGTTGGCCAACTTATTGATGCTCTCGGAGTTGAACTCAACCAAAACATTGCTTTTCTCCTTTATACTGCCATCTTAATTGACACCAATAGTTTTCGTTATCCCAGCGTCACAGGAAAAACTCACCGCTTAATTGCCAAGTTGATCGATAGTGGCATGAAACCATCTAACGCCTACAATCGAATTTACTGTAATAAAAAAATAAGTGATATGCATCTTTTGGGAAATATTCTTTCTCTAGCAAAAATCAACTCTAACGAAACTATTGCCTGGCTAACTTTGGATGAAAAAACCTTGAAGAAATTTAATGTTGATCCTGAAGACACCCATCACTTCATCAACAACTTGTTAGTTTTGGATAATTTAAAAATTGCTTGCCTGTTTCGCCAAACAGGTGATCATGTAAAAATTAGTCTACGCTCCACTGGAAATATTGATGTAAGCACCATCGCTGAGGCCCTTGGCGGGGGGGGACATCATCATGCGGCGGCAATAAATATGCTCGGCAATATAGAGGATGTTACCCAAAATGTTCTTCAAAAATTAGAAATAATCTTGCAGAATCAATCTGCGCAAGAATCTACTAACAAATAAAAACAAAATGCGTGGGCACAACAATGCATCAACTTTCAAAAACATTACAGGCAATTATTGAAAACAAGCAGGCCATTTTTTTTGATATGGATGGGACCATAATCAATTCTGAACCTATCCATGCCAAAACCATTATAAAAATTTTAAATGATTTAAAAATTGATCTCCATGATTTACTTACAAGAGAAGATGAGTTAATTGGCAAAACGGATCTAGATGTATACAACGAACTTGTGCGTGCAAGGCCCAATACAACACAAATAATTTCAAGTATCGAATTTCTGGCCATAAAAAATAGGGCCATCATAGATATTCTAAGTAATACCTCTGACTCTCAAATTAATTCCCTTCTCACACCCGGAGTGCTTGCCTTTATACGTTATCTTCGTCAACATCAAATAGACTGCAAGCTGGCCCTTATAAGTGCTAGCGAACCCGAAATAGTTAAAGCGATGCTTGCTAAAATCGGAATTCTTGACAGCTTTGATCTAATAGCAAGCAATATAGATACTGCTTGCTCCAAACCATCTCCCTCCCCCTATTTGGCCGCCTTAAGATTTTTTCGTCTAGCGAGCAATAAGGTGGTCACTTTTGAAGATTCCCCGACGGGTATTGCGGCTTCTCTTGCTGCTGGCATACCAACAGTACGAATTTCTGCCTTTACACAACATCGTATTTTCGAGGTCTTACCAACAATATTAAACTTCCTTTAGTTATAAAAAGGAACAAAATTTGTAGGCCTTAGGAAAATCTCCTTGAACTTTTTGCGCAGAGTGTTATCATAAAAGAACCGGGAGAGTGTGCGCATATTTGACCTATTTTGGACACCGCCTTGCTTCTCTGTTGGACGTCTTTTGATCGTGGTTCGTTAGCGGAAAAGAGAGTGCTAGGCATCAAAAGGGACGACGTCTCTTTTGTGAGTCTACCATGAAAACATTTAAACTTTTTTCTACGGTATCTGTTAGATACCTGATGCTTGCTTCGCTACTTCTTCTAGATCTTTCCATGATCTATAGCTGCGGAAAGTGTGATGAGTCGACTGGCCAAAACTGCTCCACCTACAATTTAACTATTCCAGGTGTTAGTGGACCTAACGTAAACATTCTAGGTGACACGGTCTTAATCTCCATGGTGTTTGAAAATCTTCGCGTGGATGGTGGATTGCGCTACGCTGTACCTAAGTACAAAAACTCATATATTGAGGTTTCTCCTGATTTACAAAGTGCAGGAACCATGATGGCAATTTCTGTCTCGTTGGAAGATATTTTTGGAGGAGGATTAGAACTGCTTGATCCTTTGACTCTGCCTGGTGGCCGGCCACTACCTGGAGTTAAAACTGGAAGACTTCCTGCTGTCGCCTTCAGCATTGAACAATTTAAAAATATGGCATTCTATCTAGGTCCGCAAGTCTTTGGAATATTTATTCCGGTGCGTGGCCTTAATATGCAAGGCTCAATGGTAACCGCTCGCTTCTATTCTGCCGGAAGACGCACTGGGAACATCAGTATAATTGGTGAAGATAATAATGGTAACAATGGCGGATTTCTTTTAATGCTTGACATGAACGCTAATGTTAAATCGCAACTGAAAAAGTTAATTTAGTATAGCATATCGGTCAGAGATAAGACTCTTTTTGACGAATCGAGACCCCATTTTTCTATTTGGTGTTTCGATTCGTCTGGCATTCTGCCAAATTTATTGCCGGGCCAGGCGCTATTTGGTATAAAATACCTTGCGACATTTGTTCAATAATTATTTTTATACACGGAGGTATCTATGAGACTTAAAATTGCCACGTCAGTGGTTTTATCTCTGCTTGCAGCATTCTTTATGTTTGGTGCCAGCAAATGTACACAAGGCAACAGTAATTTCCAAATTGAAGGCGTAACTGGCCCAAGCGTTATTGCTAATGACGGTGGTATTCTTATCAATACTGCTTTCAAAAACATCACCATTGAGGGCGAAGTTCGTATTGTTCCAGATCCAGAAAAATTTCCAAACTCCTATGTTGAAATCAAACCAGATTTAACAAGCGAAGGAACTCTGGTTACTATTCATATTGATTTCCTTGATCTTCTAGAGGGCGATTTCTCCACAGAAAACCCGCTAACTCTCCCCGGTGGACGACCGCTGCCAGGAGTTGCGGCCGGAACGCTTCCAGCAATCGCTTTTACCATCGAAGAATTTCACAATATGACCTTCTACATGGGGCCAGAAGTTTTTGGTGTGTTTATACCATCTAATTTAGGAATTGAAGGAACTATTCTCTCTTATCGTTTTTACTCTGGAGACGGACAGCGTGTTGGAAATATGTCAGTCGTAAGCAATGACGTTAATGGAGAAAATGGCGGACTACTTTTAATGATGGATCTATCTTGGATTCGCGGAGAACATCAACGACGCCTTCCTGTTGAAGAATAATATCTTCTACAAAGTTCGTCAGTATATCTAATAATCGCACAAAGAAAGGGCCCAGTTTTTGGGCCCTTTTCTTAACTGCTTTGGTGTTAATAATCACTTTATTTTTTTGCCTTCTTCTTCTTCTTTTTAAATTTGATCAGGACAAATCCGGCAACGCCCAGTGCAATTATTATTACCCATATTGCCGATCCCGCACCAGAGGATCCTTTTACTTTTTTCCCACTATTGCCACTTAGATCATGTGGTTGATCGGTGTCTGGAATAAAAACCGAATTATCTAACAACTTATCATCTTTTTTCAAAGCATACTTGGAAGGATCAACTTTGGTCTGTCTAAAAACGCGTAAGCTTTCAATCATTAGGTCAAATATTTTTTGATAATCTTGATAACTCTCCTTGGAAACTGAAAACGTAACAGCAATTCCAAGATCCTCTTTAATGGTGGCCAAATAACGAGTATAAAAACCAGGAACCTCACTGGCCAAATGGAGCGAATCAATCCACGTCTGATCTCCTATCTTTTTTAACTCCGCATACTTTGCTTCAGAAACCTGAACCTTTCCGCCTGGTAAACTAAAGGTTTTGGCCTTTTTTAGATAGGCCAAATATTTATCTTGCGAATCCTCTTCACCTCGCTCCTTGGCCGCCAAGATTATTATTGCCTCTTTTTTTCGATCAGCATTACTCTCATTTTGACAAACCCATTCTGAACCTTCCAAATTACAATTCCATCCAGGGGCCAATTCAAACTCACAATATTGGCTGGAAAATCGCTTAGCAAATGCCGATGGTATTAATAATAAACATACCCCCCAAAAAATAATAAATTTTCTAATCATTTCACCCATTCCTTGTTTGCAATAAAATATCCTATTACCGTTTTTATTTTAACCTATACCTATAACATTGCATCTCAATAACCACGGGCCACAAATCCCTCTTTGATCTCCATATTATTAAATCGCTGCATCAGATTGATAATGGCCCAGTCGGCCCCTACTTCTGCCACCATTCCCGAAGCAATAAGTATATTTCCACCGAAGTAATCCATTTTAAAAATATCAAACTTCATTCCAATATTGATATCGCTGGAAGTTCCCTGATCAATTTTAACAAATTTTCCACGGGGGGAAAGTTTGATAATTGACGCCTCTACTTCATACTCCTTGTAGCGCTCAATTTTTTCTGTTAGCGGCAAAACCCCTTTATCGTTGTAGCGAAGAAATAGACTCACCTCATTGGCCTTATCTGTATTATAACCCAAAAATCGTTGCGCTCCCTTAACCCCCAAGGTCCACGATTTGCCACTTAGATAAAGCGCAATAAAGGGGGCCACAAAACGCTGGATATCGTTGTTATAAATAGTTGTTGCTCCAGTATTATAAATAGCAGTGGGGGCCACCGAAGAATCTGTGCCAGTATCTAAGGCCGATGAATACAATGAATAATATCCATCCACGCCTATGGCCAAGGCCATTTTTTCATAAGGCCAAGAACTCTCTACATTATAGACAATTGCGTCACGTAATTTATCGGGGGCCAGATGATAATAAATAGAAGTAGATAAATTGTGATATTTGATCACCTTATAATTTAGGTGCCCTCCAACCAAAAGAGTCATCCCCGCATCTCCGAGAATCATTTTTTCATCCGCCGCAGAAGCTTTTTCATTTGAATATAGTGACATTCTAAAATCCAAGGATAGTCCCAAAGTCCACTTACTCAGATCATCACGCAATATATACTTCCCACCCAAAGAATAAGACTCAAAGTTATAAGATGATTGATCTGTGCCATCTTGTTCTGAAAGATTGTAGCGATATTTTATCCCCGCCAAAATATCAAAGTTTTCCGAAGCACCATATTTCCAATATCCCTCAGAGTCTAATTGATAAAAAGTTGTTTGTGTCGGTAATAGCGATAGTTCGCCGCTACTTGAATAGTATCCGGTGGCCATGTGAATATTATTTGCAAGTCCAATCTCCATTGCCTTTCGACCTAAGGATTCTCCTTTGGGAATATAGCTTATTATCTCTACTGCTAGTAGCGGTAAGGCCCAAACTACCAGCAAGCAGAAGACAAAGAACGCCATTTTGAAATTTTTGATGAATTTCGTTCTGAGCATGTCTTTAGTATACTTGCGATACAGAGTAAAATCACGCAGCATTTTTTTCTTGCTGGGAAGATGACGGTTTCGTTTTGGTGTCATTTTCGCCAACAGATTGGCCCACAGTAGCGTTGGGCAAGAAGATGTTACTAACCCAATAGTCCCCTTCAAGAAAAAATTTATATTGGCCGCCTAGATTAGTAGACAAATATGCCACTGATTCAATTCCCAGTCCACCCATCTTGTGTTCTTGCTGGCCAACACTTCCCTCTTTGTAATGAATAAATTTATTTTTGATGATAAATTCCAACCCTTTTTCCGATTGATAAAAATGAAGTATTACGTGAGAAGATTTTATCTCCGCAATATTTTTTACCAAATTAGTCAAGATTCTAATGAACGATGAGTGATGAACCTTGCATCCATCTCCACCATGAGTTTCCGCAAATGCTTCATCGTATTTGATTTCAAACTTAATATGTGATGGCCTAAAATAATTGTCACATAAAGTAACAACATGCTTTTTGAGCAAATCAAAATTAACAAACTCGGTAAGCGAAACGAGATTTTTGTGCTTGTATCCAAAATGATTCTCTATTAGCGCCTGAATAATTGCGATCTCTTTTTTTAACATCGAAGCATCGGTAAGCGTGATCTCTTTCTCGCTAGAAATTCTATTCTCTAAAAAAAGATTAATGCTGTGTGTTTGATTAATTAGATCATGGAAAAATAATCTATCCTTGCGTTTGTTATCCGCAATGATATCCCTTTCATCATCAACAGTTGTCGAAAAAATGCTTCCGCTGTTATCTCTCATGCCTACTTATCGGATGCCGTGACATAATACATTAGCAGGTTTTGTATTCACTATTTTAAAAGCAAACTGGCCAATTGCGCGCATGTCTGTTCATTGGCCGGGCCAAATTTTTTAACATCAATGTTCTCTGGAGGTTTTATATATTTTTGCCAATAGGTCATTGAGTTTTTAATAAAGTCCGTAGTATCTCCATCAATTTCTGCGGGAGTTAACTTCCGACCTATTTTCTTTTCTATTTTGGCGAAAAAATCTCCCTCGTTAAAAGTACCAACCCCCAATTCTCTTTCGTCAACTAACGCTATAATTTCATCTGGAAAGACAATTAGTGGCGTAAGAATTTCATCCTCTCTCAAAAAAGAACTTATTGCATTGGGAATCATTCTTCGTTCATCAATTGCCACTGCCACAATATTCATGCCTGGCCCCCCACTCTTATCAATAATGCGTGAAAACGATCCGGCCACTCGATAATTTGAAAAAGAGAGAAAACTAGACGCTAGCGGACTACTGGCATGCTCGTCAAAAAAACTGCTAAGCGTGCTGGCCGATATTTTCCTAGGATAATTCGAAAAACCCAAAAGCTTCCTTTTGGTTTCCAGCGAGCGCAGCCGACGATTATAATTGCCCTGATTTTTTACTAAAATTTTTGACATAAGGAAAGGCCCTTTTTCTCCTTTGGGGACATAGTCTTCGGCCAATCCTCTAAAGGCCACAACCTTTTTCTCTCCCGGATGCTCAATGGCCTCCAACCAATTACGCCAAGCGGTAACTTCCGAGGCCCCCATTTGAGGCCAAGGTAGATAAGCTTCAAGTAATTTGCGAACAGCAGCTCTATCGTTTCGCCCAATATAAAAATCTAACTTCTCTTTGTTTTTTTCTAACGCATCAAAAAATGTACGCTGCCCCATCCATAACTTGCGCTTCTCTTTTTCTTTTTGCTTAACCATAGAGGTGGCCTCTGCCAACATTTTTTCCAGATGAACTTTTCGGGCCTTCAGATAATCACCAAGGGTATCTTCCATCCCTCGAATAAAGGGGCTGGCCAAAAATCTGTTCGCGATATATTCCACCATATCCATCTCGATCTGCAACAAGGCAAGTCGCGCCTCAGCATTTCCCGCTTTAGCATTCCAAGAAAGTTCTGCCCACATTACCGCATCTATCACTGGCCAATTATTACCCCAGGCCTGCCCTAAAATTTGGATATAATGATATGACTCCTCTAATACTACCAACGGATTACAAATTCCCTCTTCCGTAAAGCGCATTTTGATCACTAGCGTTCCACCATCTCCAATTTCTGGCACTATTTCTGCCAAATTGCCGTTTGGTAAATTTTTTACAATTTCAACTTCTCGCAGTACATTTCTATTGCGCGGCCTGGGATTAACTCCTGCCGTCAGGCCATTGATAGCAGCACGGCCCTCCTCCGGTGTTATTTTTTTTGCCACTGTTAAAAATTTTTTAGTTGCCTCATCCGGCGCAAAAAATGCCAAACTACAAAAATCTCCGCTACACAAAGTGCTATGTTTATCCGTTGGCAAAAATTTAAATTTAATCTTCCCTGTTGCCGTGGTTTCCTGATATAGGCCTGATTTTAGATAAGCATTACGAGAAAACATCTCCAACAAAAAATCCAAAGGCGGTGTCTTAGTGAAAGAAAAGTGATAAAAGCTATCATCGGGTGGTGCCCTGGCACCATGAACAAGAAGTGTCTTCTCCGCTTTCTGCAAAGATGCCGTCTCTTGCGCCAATATTTTTTCAATGGCCGCAATAACTTTAGAATCTTCTGTTGGATAATAGACTTCGAGATTATCAGTTTTGGGATTCCATTTACCATCCACAAAATCCTTATTAATGGCAAAATTTATAAACCCAACTTCTTGTATAATTTTTTGATTAATTCGATAAAGTGTTTCTTGCGCAAGATTAATTCTATTTTCGAAAAATTCAGTGGTAAAAACTGGCCCTTTGGCCGTTGAATTTTTACCAACTTTTTGCTCCGTAACATAAGCATAAAGCGGATCAACTTTTTTTGACATCTTTTCTAATCCTGCACTAGAAGATGGCCCCTGATTAATTACATCAGGAAAACCAATTTTTTCTCCTTCCATGATGGCCATTAGAAGATTGGAAATGGCCTTACTGCGTGCAGAAGAAGAGGCATTATCTAAAGTTTGATGGGATCCTAAAACATCACTCACCAAAAGATATACTTTTAAATTATCCTCTTTTTCTGAAAATATATCTGCCAAGTATTTTGTTTCAATTTCTACTTCATCGGCCTTGCTGGAGGCCTTTTCTACCCAAGAATAATTCTCTAAAAATGGAGAACTAACCTTAATTACACCTTGCCCTGATTTTACGTTTTTGGGTGTTACTGGTTTGCCTAAAATGGGAACACAGGAAACATCATCGCAGGCATGCTTTGGTATGACGATGTCTCCGACATCTAGGCCTTTATTAGGTAAGGCCCCGGCCGTACCAATGTAATTTATATTTTTGTGTCCACTATTTTTTAGAGCGCGCGCCAAGGGAACAACTTCATCTCCCCACATGTTGGATACAAAACGCCAGCGATATACTTTACCAGATTCACTCTTAATCAACATATCTGAAACATCAAACGCATTTGATTCCAACGAAAATTGTTCTAATCCTGCGATTAAAGAAAGTTCTTTTTCATACTTGTCAAAAAGATCCGATAAAAAACTGGCCTGTTTTAGAAAATCTATTTCTTCGCCAACTTTATTGGCAGCCAATAATTTTATTAGTTGTTTGCGCTGCTTTTCTGGAACTTGGGCAAGGGAGTTAGGGTGTTTATTAAAGTATTCCTGCAATGCGCAAAATTGTTCTGCGGCCATAAAGTAATTGGTAAAATAGCGTTTTTGTCCAATAAAAACCTGATCCGCCAGTGGTAACTGCTTTAGCGTCTCTGTTAAACGCTTCTCCTCTACCGTCAAATACTCTTTCAAGTCGCCAAATACTCTCACCTGTTTGGCCATCTGCTGGCCGTTATTTTCTAAATTTATCTCATAAAGGAGATGTTCCAGGCGATCTAGTCCATTGACTCTAGTGATTGCCAAGTGGGCCGTATCATCATCGGCATACTGCACAAGATAAATTTTATTATAATTTCTCGCAACAGTTTTAATCTCTCCCAAAACTTTTCCACCTGTCACCGCGAGATGCTTACGAAAAACTCTTTCATTGCCCAAATGAAATTCAATAGGGCGGCCCACCTCGGAAGACTCCCAAAAAACAGCTCGCGTCGTACGATCAGAGATATATTGCGAGACATCCATCGTTGCCCCATCCTTGCTAATTGCCGGAACCTCGATGTTTAGATAATTCTGACGAGCTGTCGGGCCAACTGAAAAATCACCCTCTTTTTCATCTATCCACTTTACAACGAAAGCATCATTTAACTTATTTTTTAAAAAATTATATCCCCAACTTATCTCCTCTTCCTTGGCCAAACTCCCCTTCTCTTTCAGAATTTGAAAAAGAATCCCATCGTAATTTTGCGCCTTGGCCAAAAACTCTATATCAATCTCTAAATCTAAAAGATCTTGCAGGCCAATTGCTTCAATATCACCAATGATTTCTTTAGATAATTTATCGGAAAATTGTTCAACAAATTTGGATTTATAATATAAAAAACGATCAAGCTGTAAAAGATATTCAAGTCGCTCAAACTCACTATATTTGACGCTAGCAATATCGCGCTTTACAACCGCTATTTGTGGAAGATGTCCTGGCAAAGTCGACAACAATCCGGCAACAATTAAGATTGGGAGAAATACAATTATGATTATCTTATTTTTTATCTTCATGAATACTTTTTCGGTTAAAATATTGGACTCTTTAGCTTCCTTTAGCTTCCTAGTGAAGATACAATGAAGATTAGTATTTTTAGCAGTAACCGAGATTTTTGGTGTGTTACTTTTTAAAAGCTAACTGGCCGATAGTTGCCATTTTTTAATGCCAAAATTAGCTCCTGGCGACTACTAATTGGATCGTCAAAAATAGTTGCGGCACGTCCCATCTCAACTAATGCGTGAGCATCAGACCCTCCAGTTAATTTTATATCATAACGCTCTTTCCATTTTTTTACGGCATCATTTTCTTCTACGCGATTACCACCATTAATGGCCTCAACTATTTTGCAAAGGCCAGAAGCAACAACCCGTTCACTGGCCGGTCGAGAGGCGCGAAAAGGGTGTGCTACAATCGCAACGCCACCACTCTGATTTATATGTTTTAATAATTTCTCCGCTGAAAGGCCCATAGGTAGATTTTCATAAGGGCCAAAAACAAGAAAATCCCCATCATCAGTGGAGTACTCCATTCCAAAAATAACACAGAGGCCATTTTCCAAAATCCCCTCGGAGATATAGTTTTTAATTTCCATTGAATGATGATCGGTGATACATACGCCATCTAGGCCATGCAACTTGGCATTATTTAGAATATCTTCCCAGGGTAAATTACTACAGCGTGAAATTTTTGTGTGAACATGGAGATCAATTTTCATACTACTTATTTAGAATTTTAAGCTTGGCGACCCCCAAGGCCGCGCGAATGGCCTTATCCCTTTCGGCCAACGGCATTGTAGCAAACTTCGAAACATCTAATTTAGTATAGTGCAAAATAAATAATTCTAAAACATCTTTTAACAAGCGATCATACTCATACTTTTCCAGCGACTGTGCCACCACAAACTTTAGGTGATCGTTATCAAACGGCTTATCTAAAAAATTATCCACTCCCATTCGCAAGGCCTCTTGCACATGTTCTTTGTCCGCATTTCCAGTAAGAAAAATGGCACGCATCGCAGGATTAATTTTTCTAAGCTCAGGAAGAAGTTGCAGGCCACTCATCTCCGGCATCTTCATATCTAACACCGCCAAATCTATCTGTTTTTTCCTTGCGATCTCAATGGCCTTTTTAGGGCGCTCACTCATATGTATTGTGCGCACTGACTTTTTCAAAGTGGCCTGCAAAATATCTAAGATAAATGATTCATCATCTACCAGCAAAACCGAGGCATCAAAAAATCTTTCCATAAATCCCCCTAAACCTATTCGCTTCGTGCGAGTTGTAAAAATTTTTCTCCAATTTGATCTAAAGGCAAAATGTGATCAATACCACCACGCGCAATTGCCTCTTTCGGCATACCAAAGACTATCGAGCTTTTCTCATCTTGCGCAACAGTCTTGGCCCCACAATCATGCATCTTCTTTATGCCTTGCGCACCATCTTGGCCCATTCCGGTAAGAATTACTCCCACTCCATTTTTTCCAGCATACTCGGCCACAGAATTAAATAGAGTGTCTACACTAGGACGATGACGTGAAACCAACGGACCATCTTTGATTTCAACATAGTATACGCTACCAGAACGATTTAAGGTCATATGCTTATTACCAGGCGCAATTAAAATTTGCCCTGGTAAAACCTTATCTTCATTTTGTGCTTCCCGAACATGAACCTCACAAATCTGATCTAAGCGTTCAGCAAATGACTTCGTAAAATGCTCCGGCATATGTTGCACAACAATTATTCCCGGAGCAGTGGCAGGAAGTTTTGTAAAAATGGCCTGTAATGCCTGCACTCCTCCCGTAGAAGCACCAATCGCCACAACTTTATGCGTTGTTTTGGACATGGCATGTGATTTTTTATTCTCTCTCCGTTCCGGACGCTCTAAAAATATTTTTTTTTCGACATGTATTTTAGATGCACCTTTTACTTTATCGATCAACTCTACGGCCATATCACCTACCGCATAAGAGGCACCTGGCTTGCACATTACATCAATAGCACCGGCATCCATCGCTTCCAGGGCCAGATCACCACCTTTGGGAGTAAGTGAAGAGACAATTATTACGGGAAGTGGATAAAATTCCATTAACCGTTTTAAAAAAGTTATGCCATCCATTTTGGGCATCTCAACATCCAAGGTGACGACATCGGGATTGCGCTCCACAATCATTTCTCGGGCAACAAATGGATTAGGGGCCGTTCCAATCACTTCAATTTCAGGATCACTAGATAGTACCTTGGTAAAAATATCTCGAACCAAGGCCGAATCATCAACAATCAGAACTTTTATTTTAGGCAAACTATCCATTTTCAATATCCATTCTAAAAAGCAATAAATTATTTTCTGTTTCAAAAAAGAAAAGATGGGGATCATTCAAATAACTGCCTAGCCTATCTAAATTTAGTGGAAGTAATTCAGGAAGCGAGATTTCAAAACTATGATCTTCTCCTAAAACATCGCTCATAATATTTCCTCCCAAAATATTCATCAACTCTTTGGCACCATCCCCGTATTCAATTGAGACATCTTCCTCTTCAACACCACTTATTAAATTACTCCTAATTTCATCCTCTAAAGTTTTGTGAATTACCATGGAAAAAGTTCCTTTAATATCCCCATCAAATCGCATGGCAACTTCCACATAATCATCGCAGTTTACTTTCGCCAACTCCTCCTTTTCAATCGCATTCAAAAAAAGAAAAGCATGACTTTCAAAAACCGTAAACAGCGAACTCAAAACTTTTTCCTCAATCACTTGATCCATACACCACCTATATCCCACTGGCCTTTTCAAATATTGCCTTCAGCTCTTCCGGGGGAAATGGTTTCTTTAAAAAAAAACCAACCCCTTTCTGTGATAAGGCCATTTTTTTTTGTTCGTTGGCCAAGGATGAAGTTATGACCACGGTAAGTTCAGACAACATTCCCCGCTCTTGTAAAATATCCACAACCGCCTCTCCCGACATCACCGGCATATTAATATCCAAGAAAATTATCTTGATTTTTTTTTCATCTAATATAGCTAATGCTTCCTTTCCATTTCTGGCATGAAAAATATTTTCCGAAGCGACACCGGAAAGCATTAACGTTTTTTGAATATACTGTCTTCCAATACTTGAATCATCTGTTATAAGTACATTCATATCTAAAAACTCCTCATAGCATTTTCTCATTTTGCCCATCTAGGCGCACAATGATAGTGCCATCACTCAAATCAAAAAAAAGAGTTCGGGCAGATGTGCCACCTACATCCTCTCCTGAAATTATAATATTGTTCTTCCACAATATTTTTCGCGCAATAGCTATATTGCGCTCTCCGATTCTAAAAAAAGAGTTATCATTTAAAGGCGACCCACCTCCTGCTATTTTGCAAATGACATTTTTTTTCACTGCCCCTTTTTTGTATAACTCATCTAACATCGCCACCAAACCCGTGGCCACAAACATAAAAGGCCTACTTTCGCCGTCTGCCACATCTTTTGATACTGGCAACATGCAATGAATCAGCCCTCCGACTTTAACAATCGGATCATACATTACAATACCCAAACATGATCCCAGAGAGTATGTCACTAAGACATCATTAGGTTCATCACTCACAATCATTTCAGAAATCCCCACACTTCTTGTTGGCCGACCTTCAAATTTCATCGAGCTACCTTTTGATAAACTGATGGACTTATTGCCACAAAATTTGAGTTGATGCCATTTAAGCTTTCTGAGTGGCCAGTTATTAAAAAACCTCCACTCCTTATTAACTTTTCAAATTCCCTTATCAAACGGGCCCGGACCTCATGATCGAAATAGATCATAACATTGCGACAAAAAATTATATCGAAAGGCCCCTGCATAGGAAAAGGAGGAGAGGATAAATTTAATCGCGCAAATGATACTAACTTTTTAACACTATCGGCAATTTCAAAACAAGAAGGATCATCTTTACAACTATTAAAATAGCGGCCGTTCTGAAATATTCGCGGAATAGTCTTTGCGGCATCTGCTGAATAAACTCCTTGCACCGCGCGCCCCAACACTTTGGTAGAAATATCTGTGGCCAAGATTTTCAAATCAACCAATTGCACATTTAATGCTTTGGAGCACACCATCCCGATAGTATACGGCTCTTCGCCCGAAGAAGATGCCGCTGACCAGATTCTAAATTTCCTCTGGCCGGCGGCATGCCAATTGTCTAAAATTTTTTCCAAGAAAACAAAGTGATCCTCTTCTCTAAAAAAGTGAGTTACGTTGGTGGAAATGGCATCCAGTAAATGAACTAATTCATCTCCAGTCAAATCCGATTCCAGAAATTGTAAATACTGTTTATAATTTTCAATTCCTGTCTCCCGCAAGCGTCTACTAACTCGCGCGGCCACCAACGACTCCTTTCCTTCACGCAGAACGATACCGCTCTTAGCGTAAATCAACTTCTGAAATTCTTGAAAAACTCGCTGCTCCATAATCGCACTTTACTAAAATTTCCTTAGTTCCTCTTCTGTTAATGGAATTGCCTCTTCCGCTTTCTTTTTTGTCATTTTTCCTGTTGCATGGGCGGCATTTGCACCACTAGTATGATCAACAACCGGCGCACCATTTACCGCATGCGGCATAGCATGCGGCGTAGTGGCATGCACTGTTTTAACTGGAGATGCGTTGGTGTGTAGTGTTAATTTATGTTTAACATCTTTTTTGCTACTAGTTTTTGCTATTCCCAGATCAAAGGTTCCTACCATAGTGGCCAATTCTTCCGATTGGCCATTTAACTCCTGTGCAGCACTGGCCGACTCTTCACTTAACGCGGCATTTTGCTGAGTAATTTTATTCATTTCTGCTACCGCGGTATTAACCTGATCAATACCCTTGGCCTGTTCGGAGGTAGCTGCGGCAACTTCAGTTATAAGCTGGGCAACTTTTTGTGCGCCGTCTACGATCTGCTTTAGAGCACCTCCAACTTGTGTTGAAACGGCCACGCCGTTGTTCGCATTCTTCTGCGCCTCTTCAATTAAAGAAGCGGTGTTTTTTGCTGCCTCGGCACTTCGCTGAGCCAAATTGCGCACTTCTTCAGCAACAACGGCGAAACCTTTTCCGGCCTCACCGGCGCGAGCTGCTTCTACCGCCGCATTTAGTGCTAACAAGTTTGTCTGAAAAGCAATCTCATCAATAGTTTTGATAATCTTGGCCATCTGATCTCCAGAGGCCTTAATTTTATTAATTGCATCACTCATCTCCACCATGGATTGGTTACCTGAGATGGCCGATTTTTGAGCATCATTGGCCAAAAGATTTGCCTGATTGGCGCTGTCCAAATTCTGTTTTACCATAGAAGACATCTCTTCTAAGCTGCTAGAAACTTCTTCTAAGCTTGAGGCCTGCTCATTTGATCCTTCTGCTAAACTCTGACTACCAGAAGCAATTTGCGTGCTTGCAGAAGTTACTTGCTCAACTGATTCGGAAACTTGAATTAAGGCATTAAAAAGTGCAGTTGCCGCATTATTCAAATTAATTTTAATTCTCTCATGATCTCCTTTGTACTCACCTTTTACTCGTGAGGTCATGCGTTTAGCTGCCAAATCCTCTAATACTTTAGCTGCCTCTTTGATTGGATCTAACACTGCATCCAAGGTTAGATTAACCCCTTCTACTATTTTTCTAAAATCTCCAAAATGTTTGGAAGTATCTGCACGAGTATCTAGTCGTCCATCCACGGCCGCTTGAGAGAGCATTACCGCATCTGCGACGAGCAAACTAACTGCCTCAATACAGCGATTGAGATTATTTTTAATGGTATTAAAATCTCCATTATAATTATCGGTGATCTTCTCGGGAATATTTCCTTTAGAAATTTTATCCACATAATCGGCGGTAACATTAAGAGGCCCAATTACGGCATCTAGCGTAGAATTTATTCCATCTACAATACCTCGCACCTCAAAATTAACTTTTTGAGGATTGCCGCGGGTAGCAAGTTTTCCCCCAACTGCGGCCTCAACTAACATTTTTGCCTCATCGAGAAGTCCTCTAATAATTCCATCTACATTTCGATAAAGTACTATGGCCATAAAAATAGAAAAAAACAGAGCAACTCCCACCATCACCATTACACTGGTTAAAACACTATTGGCCATTGCAGTATTATCTTCCGAGCGCTTCTTCGCACGCTCTTCGGAAATTTTAACAAACTGCTCCACCATTTTCACCATGTTATCGCGCGCCTCGATTGTTTTGGCCGCAAAAAAGGCCTCTAAGGCCCGATTGTCATCTCCGCGCATCGACCAATCTGTAATTTTTGTAAGCTCATCACTATAGGCCTTAAAGTTAGAAGTGAAACCATCCACGATACCTTTTCGCTCTTCATCCAGATTTTTATCATTTTCAAGAAGCACTATTGTCTCTTCAACATTTTTCTTACGTGCTACAACTCTTTCTAGCCAAACGCCCTTTTCTTTAGAGGGGGCCAACAAAACATCTCGCACATTTCCAGCATAGCGCTGCAAATAGGTATTTAATGCTCCCGCATGTGCTAGCGGAATGACGTTTCGCTCATATAATGCAGTGTCCGAGTCATCTAACAACTTTATTTTATCGGTGGTATAAAGACCGGTTACTAAAAAAAGGATGGCCACTGAGATTAGTGATATTGCCACCTTCACTCCCAATTTCATATTCTGAAACATAAAATTCTCCTTGTTATTATTCCTTTATTACTAAATTACTAACTTGCTTTGCTAACTACGTTTGTATTATTGGTACTGTTATTTACTGCCGTGTGTGCTGCCAATAACTCTTTTGTTTCTAGTTGAGTAACCACTTTATCAATATCTAAAAGAATTACTACCCGATCACCAATTTTCCCAATGCCTAAAATAAAATCAGTATCCATCTGTGTTCCAATAGACGGTGCGGCCTCGATTTGTGAATCTTGCACATTTAGCACCTCTGACACATTATCGACAATTACTCCAATAACCAGAGTCTGATCAACACTCTTTACTTGCACAACGATAAAACAGGTTTTTTCTGTATCATCCTGCCGCGGTAATCCAAATTTCTCGCGCATATCGAGAACAGGAATTAGCTTTCCTCGAAGATTTACAATTCCGCGTACGAAACTGGGCATTTTGGGCACACGAGTTACTGGCATAATACCAATAATCTCCTGTACCTTCAAAATTTCCAGTCCATACTCCTCCTGCGCTAAGCGAAAAGTTAAATACTTTCCCCCTTGAGCAAGGGCAGTCCCCTTTTTTCCTTGACTAGTAGTTGTACTCACGGTGACTCTCCTTTAGTTGTTAGTAAAAAAACTATTTATTGTCTTCTACTTAGTACTTGCAATAATAAGCTTGCATCTAATATTAATCCTACCTGGCCATCTGGCATGATAGTTCCTCCAGAAACACCAGGAACATTCTTCATATTTTCGCCCAATCCTTTAATGACAAATTGTTGTTGCTTTAAAATTTTATCTACCAACAAACCTATCTTGCGGCGATTGTCTTCAATTACTAAAATAATTCCTTCTGTCGGATCAGTAATGGCATTGGCCACATCAAAAATTTCTGCCACTCGGAATAAGGCCAAGGTTTCTCCGACCAAAGATAACATTTCACGTTTAGTTCCCGCAGAGTGAACTATATTTTTTGCCTCTGGCCGCAAGGCCATCACAATTGATTGGGTGGGCATAACATAGCGCTCACTTCCAACCGTAACCACCATTCCCTCTATAATGGCCAGAGTATTCGGAATGCGAATCCGAAAAGTAGTCCCCTCACCTAAACGACTTTCAATATCAACCGCGCCATGTAACTCCTCTACAATATTTCGATGAACCACATCCATTCCGACCCCTCGGCCAGAGATATCCGTAACTTTTTCTGCGGTAGAAAATCCCGGAAGAAAAATAAGTCCATAAACATCAGCATCCGTCATCTGCTTAACTGCCGCCGCCTCAATCAATTTTTTCTCTAAGGCCTTTGTCAAAATTTTATCGCGATTTAACCCTCGCCCATCATCTTTTATTTCAATCCAAATATTGCCGCCCTTGTGGTATGCCCCAAGACTAACACGGCCTTTACTATCTTTACCTAACCGCAGACGATCAGCGGTAGCTTCCAATCCATGATCAACCGCATTGCGAATCATATGCACCAGCGGATCACCAATTTTTTCTGCCACTGTCCGATCTAATTCTGTCTCTTCACCATATGTTTCAAAAACAACTTCTTTATCTACCTTTTTAGAAATATCGCGCACAATGCGCACCATCTTTTTAAACGTTTGTCTGATTGGGACCATGCGAAGTGCCATGCCGATTTCTTGCAAATTCCTAGTAATCTTATTCAACCGATCAAGATGTTTGTAGATAGCAGATCCTGGTGGAATATTTTTTAAATCATCAGACTGAGATACCATAGTTTCAGAAATAACTAACTCCCCAATAGAATCAACCAATCTATCAAGACGCTCTGCCTCGACCTTAATTGGCTCCCTAATAGTAGTGCCGCTATTACTACTACTTTCTTGCTTCTTATCGTTATCTGCGACTGGGCCTGCAATAGCTTCAGAGGGCCTGCCTTTCTCCTGTGGTATCGATAATTGGGCGCGCTGGGCCAGCGCGCGCATTTCTGTTTCATACACCTGCTCAGCTTTACTATCACCGGCAATCAAACGCTCACAGATTTTTCGAAGTAACAATACCGCCTCAAAACAAACACCAGCAATTCGATCATCAAAAGAGTGCTGCTTATCTCTAACTGGCTCCAAGCAACTCTCAAGTGTATGAGCGAAGGCCGAAATTGCTTGAAAATTTAAAATCCCAGAAGCACTTTTTATGGTGTGAAATGATCTAAAAAGTGAATCTAGATGCTCACTATCTCCACTGTTTTTTTCCAATATCATTAGCGCAGCATCTACCGCATCCAAGTGTTCTTTTAACTCTCCGACATAATCCCCAATCAATCTGGCATCAATCTCTAATACAAATGGTGCTGCCTCTTTGGAAGCAGAGGCCAAATATGTGTCTGATACAACTTTTTTATTATCGTTTTTATCATCATTTTTATTGTCTTGTTTCTTGCCTTGAACTATTTTTACAAACCACTCAGAAATATCTGAAAAATCAATTTGCGCCTTCAAGTCATTTTGCAGTAACCCAAGGGCCCCATTTACTTTATCTAAGGCCTTAAGCAAAAAATCAATGGCCGTGTTATTAAGATCAAATTCATCATTTTTTACTAAAACTAAAAAACTCTCCACTTTGTGGCAAAAAGCTGAAAGCGTTGCAAATTCTACCGCCGCTGCCGAACCTTTTAGATTGTGAAAAATGCGTAATATTTTATCAATCTCCTGCTTATCTTTTGGCACTTTTTCTAAAATTAAAAAAGATCCCTCTAAAGAGGAAAGCAAATCGGAGGCCTCTTGAATAAAGCCCATTTGCAGTTCTGCTAAAAAATCATTTTCAAAATCACTCATTATTCACACTATAAAAACATTAAACAGTTAATCGTCTTTGTGTTTAATCTAAACTTGTCTGTATTTTGCGCAAGCCCCGTTCGGGGTAATAAAAAAATTCTTGAGATCACTTTTTTTGAATTTGATTGATAATAAAAATCAGATTTGACTTTAAAAAAAAACTAAACGTCCTTAAGTATCACTGAGGTTTAAATTTCTTTCGATTTATTTTTTACAAACTCTTGATATTAAAAAAACAACATTAGTGTAGTAATTTAGATCCACCTTAAGGTTATCTAAAAATTAGAAAATTAGTCGGAGTAAATTAGCAAAAATGCCACCAAATCTTAAAGTAAAATTGATAACACAATCTATTTTATATTCGTCAAAGGCGGCATTTTTTACTATGACAAATCGATCTTTACCTCTGTTGGCAGACCATTCCAGTTTGCCACCTCTGGCATAACTCCCATTTCAATCATCTTTTCTTCCGCCCGAATTAGAGGATTATAGTTTTGCAAATTACGCTCTCCATTAGGGGCCCCGGCCTTAAACCAAAGCTTATTAGAAACTGCCCCATAGATTAGAGGCATGTAGGCCAAAAACTCAGAAGAACCTTCTGTCGAACGATGGGAGAAGAATGTAGAAAAGCCACCATTTTTAATATTATCTAATGCTTCTTGCAGAGAGTGAATTCCCAACTCCTGTAATTGGCCCATAACATAATCCAAATCTCCTCGCGCTCCTAGAAATTTTTCAACTCGTGCAGTATCTGCTACGCCCAAAACAATTTCAGATGCCAAGCAAGTTTCGGTGAAGGTTCCTGCCTGATTTAATTTAATCAAAATAGAATTACCTGCTCGCTTATTACGATCTGGCGAGGCCAAAAAGGGAATAATAAATCGCATCTGGGTTACGGCCGCATCATCACAAACCACTTGCACTTTATCCCCATACTTACCTGTCATCAGACGGTGTGCCTCAATATCATGTTCACTTCCTGGATCTTCCATGGTTACAAAATTAGGAGAAGTTTTTACAATCGACCAATCAAAATCAATTAGCTGTTCTCGCGTTTTAATTCCTTGGCCAGAAAAACGCATATCATATTTTCCTTCATTTCGTAGCTGATCAGTCTTTTGAATTTCAGAAAAAGCATTATCTGTTCCACATGCCCACTCATTAATTTTCAGTCCCAACTGCCCAGCACATTCTTTAATACGACTTAATCCTTCAAAGTTATCGGCCACAGGAAAAACAAATCCACGTTCTTTAGCAGTACCAGTTGGTTTGCCGTCGCGAACTAAATTCTTTTCAAACTGTCGAAAAAAACTTGTTCCAGTTTTAAAGACATCTTTAACGCTCTTGTCTTTCATGGAGAAAAAAAACATCTCTTGGATATCTTGCTTAGTTCCAGGAACATGTTCTCCACCACAAACCATATTGAAGGCAATATTAGGAAAGTAGAACTTCTTCATATTCTTTGGCGCCTTCATCTGCCACGCCTCATAACCAGCGGCCTTCATTAAAAGCTGAAATAGCGTTGTCGATGATGCCAAGCAAGCATTCCCCCCCCACTTTTTCTTATTCGGCCCGGCCTTCTCCACGAGCTTAAGATCAAAATTTGCCACCGCATCAAAAACATCTTGTGGTGATGTTATTACAATCTCTTTTGGTAAAAGAGGGGCAATATTTTCATGCATTGATTTAATGGCCTCATTATTGGGAATATAAATGGCCTCGGCATCACCATCTGATGTACCTTTCGCAATTCCATTTCTCTCCACCATAGACCAACTGTCACTTCCTCTTTGTACTTGTGCCGTGATCTCGCCCTCTAGTGTAAAGCTAGCATAAGATGAAAGAATTTCTCTCCCTTTTAATTTTAAATTGCGAACAATTGTTGGTTGGGCCATTTTTATCATCCTTGTTAAAAGTTAGTGTAAAATTAAATACACAATAATCTACTTCACTTTTTCTATTTTATTAAGGTTATATCTAAATAAATTGCAGAAAAATTCACTGTCAAGCACCGTAGCAAAAAAGTCAGACAATCATCGTTGATTTTCATCCTAAGGCAACATCTAGTACCATCATCACAGAAAAACCTAGCATAGTAGAGAGGGTGGCCAAATCTTTATTGCCACCCAATTGAGATTCTGGAATCAACTCTTCCACTACCACAAAGATCATGGCACCCGCGGCAAAGCTTAGTGCATAAGGTAAAATAGGAGTGGCAATCATCACTACCGCCGCTCCAACAATAGCGGCAAAGGGCTCCACCATTCCTGAAAGTTGGCCATACCAAAAACTTTTCACAGGAGATAATCCCTCTCTTCTAAGTGGTGCCGAGACGGCCAATCCTTCGGGAAAATTTTGCAATCCAATCCCAATTGCTAAGACAACAGCGGAAGCAATAGTTGCACCGGGTAATCCACTGGCCGCCGCACCAAAGGCCACTCCAATTGAAAGGCCTTCAGGTATATTGTGCAACGTAATGGCCAATACCAATAAAACTGAGCGATGCCAGCTAGTTTTGGGGCCTTCCGCCGAAGAGGTATCCTCTCCAAGATGCAAGTGCGGAAGGATTTTATCGATAGCAAAAAGAAAAAGGCCTCCAAATAAAAATCCAATTGTGGGAGAAACCCAGCGAGGAAATAACGGATCGTCTGCTGCCAACTCTATGGCGGGAGCAAGCAAAGACCAGTAGCTAGCAGCAATCATTACTCCGGCGGCAAATCCCAACATACAATCAAGTAATTTACGATTGACTGTTTTCATCAACAAAACACCGGCCGCCCCCAGAGAAGTTACTCCCCAGGTGAAAAGGCCGGCGATAAATGCTTGCAAAACGGGATTTAGCTCACTCAACCAAACAATCACGAAACTCTCCACAATAGTTTATATTATTTTTCTAGGGAGAGTATAACATCAAGTTCCACATCATCGTAAATTATTTTATCGCCGATGCTGGGAAAAAATTTACTAGAACCATACTTTACATTGTACTTGGAGCGATCAAATTGGGTTTTAATTTTTAAAAGCCTGTTTGCTCCTGTACCAGACTCCTCTATTTTAAAATCCAAGGAAGAAGTGGTACCTTTAATTGTCAAATCACCTCGAGCATCGTACCCTCCCTTCACCGCCTTAATCTTAGTTAGAATGATCTTGGCCTCAGGGAATTTATCAACACTAAAAAAATCATCAGACTTTAAGTGGCCAACCAATTTTTCATTGTTGGTCTTATCGCTCAAATCTTGATTTAAAATGGATGCCATATCTATAATTACCTCACCGCTATCAATTTTTTCTCCCTCATACATAACCATGCCACTTTTAATTTTAACCGTGCCATAATGCTCTCCTGTTAGTTTCTTTCCCTTCCAGCGTACTTCACTTTTTTTCTGATCGATATTATAATGCTCCATTGAAAAACCGTAAGTGAAGATAGTTAATAAAAAAAGTGCCAAAAATAGTCTATCCATATAACCTCCAATAGTTTATTTGTTCTCGGTAGTAAAATCCTAGCATTTTCTTGTAATTGCTTCTAGTTATTAGAAGTTATTACTTCATAGATAGTAACTATCGCTCAAACCAGGCCAGTTTCTTCACAGAATTTACAAAAGGGCAAAATAGCAAAATCGGGAGCAATACGTCGCATTTCGCCATTTAAATTTACTTGATAAAAACAAAATAAAAAGGGGCCCCTGCAAAGGCCCCTCTTTCTGGCATCCTGCCATTTTGTAGAAACATCCTGTCTCCACACTTCAAGTATAACCCAATTTCCAATCCAATACAGTAAAAAGTTTTCTAGGAAAAGTTTTCCGAACAAATAAATACTTCGGAGTCTGACTAAATTTGACGTCAATCTTTTTTTTACGCTAGACTATTGATGATAAGGATTAATTACAAAACCTAACATCATCATTACATTGCGAAAACAAAGGCCAATTATATGTGGATTAAAACGATAGACTTTTTCAAACGAATCTCTCCCTTCTATTCTTATAGGCGGCAAAGTTTTACCTATTACATTCCGGCACCTCCGCAACGAAGCCGCGGCTATCGAGAAAAACAGTTTGATACAATATTCTATAACTTCATCAATCGGGGATTTAAAATAATCTCATCTCATATCCAACCCCACCACGGGGAGGATCAGTCCGGCCTCTGGGTTATGATTATTGTGGAGGCAATCAATTCTGCCGCCGAAAAGCTACTACTGGAAGAAGAGATTACTAATAATCTATTTCCCGAAGAGATTTATCACTTAGAAGAAGAAAAAGAAAACGAAGGCGAACACAATCATGTCTAAAGTATTACATCCTTACACTTTACCCTTATTGCTTCTGACATTGCTGCTTGCTTTGGGTTGTTTAAGTTGCTCGGTAGTTGATAAAATCGTTAAGCAACAAAATGAAATGCAGCTTAAAACCGTAGATTCTTTTGTTGATAAATCATGCTCTCCCACACCTGACAATGAGATACGACTAATTCATCAAGATAAACACCACCTAGAAAATTTGCAACTTTTTTTTGCTAAGCATGGCAGGGATCTATCCTTAGTGGAAAAATTTGTAATGATGGCCATGATTGAAATGAACAACTATCCCCACGCCTCTTCTCCAACCGCCAACCTGCAAATATGGTTTTTGCAAAACGATGGTAAATCATCTCCATTGTTTTATCACTCCAATTTCAGCAGCAATGAAGGCCAGGCATATAGTTTTCTCTATTCCCTCGACACCTTACTTAAAAGCAGGAAAACAAAAAAAAGTTTGATGCAGCTGGCGGCCATCCTAGATAAACAATACGCCTATCCTTTTCGTGTCAATGGCCCAACCATGCTTTTTATTCGCAAAAATGCTTCCTTGATCCAAGCAAATGAAACCTTGAAGAGTTACTACACGAAAGGAAATCAACTGATCAAACAGGGCGAAACTATTCCGGCCATTAACTGGGTTAGCATAATAAAGCGATACCTTGCTACTCCTAAAGTGACGTATTACATCGCAGATGATGAATCATTTCTGGTTGGCCAATCAAATATCCCTCCACAAAAATCCATCGCCGAACTCCGCTGTAATTTTGATCATAAAAATTATAATCCCACTTTTTTTAAACTCTACGAGCAAGAGAGCAAATACAATTTTTTTGGAATAATTTCTTCACACGAAGTATTTTTGGCGGCCAGTGCCCAAGATGAAAATAAATCCTCGGCCCTTCCGTTAGGAGATAGTCTACTTTTTAGCGGAAATGGAAAAGCCAACCCCGTGGCATTTTGTTATTCACCTAAAAATAACTTCTTACTTATTTCTCAAGCAGAACGAGATCCTCGTCAAATCTTATCCCAAAACATCAAATCGATACAAAGCAGTAATGAGTATCCAGATATTTCCAGCAAGGCCATTGAGAAAATGTATCGAATTCCTCGCTCTTTACATCTGACAAATCCGGCCAGAATAATTTATGAAAAAGGAATTACCAATAATCGCAACAAAACAGATGATCTGCTCAAAGGCGATACCGATGTTTATTTTCAAAAAGAAATCGGCAACGTCAATATAATCTGGAAAAATAAAGAAGATCAGCGCTATAGTTTTTTCCTTGATCCTAGAGGAAATGATTATATTAACTGTCAATGATTGTGGCCAACCACCCAGGGAGTATAATTAATATGAAGTATATTGGTGCCCATGTTAGTGCTTCTGGCGGAGTAGAAAATGCTCCCTTAAATGCGAAAGAAATCGGTGCCAATGCGTTGGCATTATTTACTAAAAATCAAAGGCAGTGGACCGCCCCTCCTCTCTCCCCCGAAAGTATCTTGGCCTTTGGTAAAAATCTGCAGGCCGCCAATATTCGGCCAGAGCATGTCTTACCTCACGATAGTTATCTAATAAACTTAGGAAGTCCCAAAAAGGAGCTGCGAAAAAAATCCTTTGAGGCCTTCTTAGATGAGGTGCAACGTGTTGAGCAGTTAGGATTAAAATTACTCAATTTCCATCCAGGAAGTCACTTGAAAGAAATTAGTGAAGATGAATCATTGAGCTTTGTGGCCGAAGCACTCAACCGCACAATTGATAAAACCACTTCTGCTGTTTTAGTAATAGAAAATACCGCTGGACAAGGAAGCAATTTAGGATACAAGTTTGAACATCTGGCCCAGATAATTGCCCAAATTGAAGATAAAAGCAGAGTGGGGGTATGTATAGACACCTGCCATACCTTTGCGGCCGGATATCCCTTAAATGAAGTAGCGGAAATAGAAAAAACCTTTAAGGAGTTTGCACGTATTATCGGTTTTAAATATTTAAGAGGAATGCATCTAAATGATTCAAAAAATGAATGGCATTCTAAAAAAGATCGACATGAAAGTATCGGACAGGGATTCATCGGCCAAGAGTTATTTAAGTTTGTAATGAAAGATCAGCGCTTCGATAATATTCCCCTGATTCTCGAGACGCCAGATCCCATCAGGTGGAAGGATGAAATTTCTCTGCTAAACAGTTGGGTATAGAAATATCTCCGCTTTCATCAATCTCTGGAGTAAAGCGTTGCTGACTATAATGCACTCTTCGAATGACATAAATGAAATGGTGAGTTTTCTGACGTTAAAATCGAAAACTACCATCAAGGATAATATCGGAGTATACTATGATCAATAATCCATCACCACTGCATCCAGGAAAAGTTTTGGCATCCATTTACATGGAAGAAATGGGATTAAATCAAACCACTCTTGCAAAATTATGCGAATGCCAACCTCGCAAGATAAATGAAATTATTAATGGCAAGCGAGGTGTGTCGGCAGAATTTGCAATTATTCTAGAAAAAGCACTTGGCACCTCTGCTGCCATGTGGGTCAGGATGCAAGCTGAATACGACTTATGGGAGGCCAGACAGAAGGCCGCCTAATTCTTTAAAGATCGTAAATTGCGGCCTTTAAGGCGGCAATCAATTAATAGTTTTAACTGATATTAAACAACCTATTGTCTAAACGTGCGAGGACAACGAAATAAATTATTACTTTGATGAGTTTATAATTATTGGGGGTGAGTTTTTATTTGGCCAAATCGTAAAATAAGACTTTTTATGCCATCCTTGTCATCGTCTGTAATGTAAAAATAATTCGAGTCATTCATCATACTACTGGGATGCTTCTCGCTTCTAAATTCACGATCTCCGCTTTTATCAATCTCCGGAGTATAGGTGTCTCCTAATCCAAAAGAATGTCCTAATTCATGTAACAACACTCGATATGTGCTCCAGAAAATCTGAAAGTAATCGACATCGGAATTTTTAGCAACTTGTTCTAATGTCGCTTTGCCTTTAATTGAAATTTCTTCTAGAAAATGAGAATCAAACGCCGGAGAAAGCTCCATGAAATTTTGAAAAAAATATATCTTCCCGGTACCATTATCTTTCCATTGAAAATCACTAATAATCTGGATTCGAGAAAAGTAGTGAGTACCTATTTTGGTGGCCGATTGAAAAGCGCCCAACTGCCATCTTTCGTCGTCTTTTCCTATTAAAACCTGCAGATCCATATTCGGATCATCACACCCAACTTTGTTGATTGCTACGTGCATTGCAAAAAAATCTGGATTACTTGTTAACCACGTCTCTATGGCCATAACAATTTGAATATCGAGAGAATCTTCATTCCAGGAACGGTCTGATAGTTGAATACAGTAGTCAATTTGTCGATCATTAAAAATCTTGTATGTCAGATGCGATTTATAATATTCTCCGCGAAGTTCACGAAGATGAACCCATCCGAAACAGACACCTTGCAAATTTAATATAATGGCAATGCAAATTATTAATCTCATTTTTTTCCAAGGCGTAAGCGTGGTAATATCCTTATTTTCAAATCAAACGATTAATATCCAATCCAGTTTAAAAATTCTATGTAATTGTGCATATGTAATTATAGTCAGACCAGGCGATGCAGACCATCAAAAAATTTTAATTTTGTAATTTTTTCATAATTTTTCAGAGCGAAATGCACAGTCGTATGAGATCCTAAAAAAATATTCATCGTGCTCTATCTACCGTTTAAAGAGATTCAATTAATCTGACTGTTTGCTTGAAGTCTTTTCAAAATTCATTGGCTGATTAACCTCAACAACACCACCCCCGCTGGGTTCTGGAAACTTAATACCTCTAATAACTTTTAAAACACAGTCGCGATTTTCACTGGAAAGAGAATCGGTGACTTCATCTATACTTGCGTAAGTAACATGCCCAGATGGCCCTATCGTAAAATGGAGAGGAACCATTGTTGAAGATTTGCGGAGTGTTTTGTTATTACATTTTTCAAAAAGCGGAAGATTATCCAATAGAATTTTTCTTATAATATTTGGATTTTCTGCATAAACTGTAGCTTGACGACTTTCCGACGAGCATCTGAACAGAAGCAAAATACCGGCAAAAAAAAGGATTTTACATTGATTGTTTATAAACATCCTTATTAAATGGTTAGCTGATATTATAAAAAACAATACCGGCAGCGGCAATAACCACTCCAATCATGATATAGATCCTTGTCAATCCGGTCTCTTTGTCGCCTTGTGGATCATTTTTTTTCTTTAACTCTTCTCGCTCTCTTTTCTGTCTAACTTTTTCTTCACGCTCTTTTTGTTTTTTATGTTTTTTTTGTGCATCATTCATATTGGCCCCCTGGAATATTTGATAAAATCAAAAACTCATTTTTATTTACAAGCTATAATTTTTGACTAACTACTTTATCTTGTCAAAGCTATCTTGATTAACTTTCATCGCGGACAATAATTGGCGACGCTGTTCATAAAAAGCTACCTGCCGAACTTTACGACGAATCATAATAATTTCAAAGGCCATGAACAAAATAAAGGCCAGATAAAAACCGCCCGTTTTGAAAAAAAGCCACTTCCCAGACGATAGTGCCAGGGCCACTATAACCATAAAAAGGCCATAGGCTGTAAAAAAAATGGCAATATCGCGTTCCAAAATTTTAACCAAATATGGCGGTAAATTCTTTTGCTGAAGATCATTTAACATCTCCGCAAGCGGGCCCACCCCCCTCCGAGATTTTATTCCCACAAACATCCCAATCCCAATACCAGTAATGGCCGGCTGTAATTTAAACCAAACACCTTCTCCTTCCAGTAAAGATAGTGCTCCCAAAAAGATGATAAGAAAAAAATTAATTTTTGATATGGAGTGCAGGTGTTTTGTAAAAAACCACTCTCCGGCCAACTCTAATGTCGCCAATACGAGTCCACCTGAAACAGCAATGGCCACCGAATAGTTTGCCTCTAAATACCAATAGGCAAATGCCGGAATGAACGAGATTATGGTAAAATTTTTAGAAATGTTTTTTGATAATTTTCCACGAGTATTATCCATTACTAATGGATACTTTATTAAGAGACCTTTTTCAAATAATTAATAATTTTGGTATTTTTATTTTTGCGATAAAGCTCTAACTCCTCTCGCACTGTCTGTGGTGCCAATATTTCAATATATCCCCTTAGCGAATTTAACCATTCAAAAAGCTGTCCCGACAACTCCACCGAGGCCGCCCAAATCCGCTCATCTCGATCATTAATGGCCACATAGGGGTTAACCCAATAGTGAAATGGTGGATTTAAGTTTATTTCTGCCGAAGATAAAATTTTAATCACCAAGCGTTCTTCCTTACCATTTAATGCGCGAATTTCAGTGATAAATTTGGAGATCTCCATCGGAGAATAAGTGGGAAAATAGCGTCCGGTACTACTGGTTGTCACCTCACAAATTTCCACAATTTTATCAGTATCAAAGGCCTGCAAACTTTTATCGTCACATCTCTCGCATATCAAAGAGAGGGCCTCATCTAAAAATATCAAATTATGAACATAAACCAGAAGTGGTGCATGATTTGCCAATGAAATTTGCACTAATTTAGATTTCTGATTATGCACTGCTTGTTGAATTTTAGTCGCAATTTCGGAAAGAGAAACTTTTGTCTGCGGATAACGCAGCTGACGATATCTATCTACCGCATCACGACTAGAGCAATGTACAATAACCCCATCCTTTTCTTCTGTTAATAAAACTCGCTGGCCTATTTTTTCCATTAGATAAAGCAGTTTTCCAAAGTCTCGCTCTTCCAGATCAAATCGGCGCAAAAGTTCTATCAATGGCGTACTTTTTTCTAAAAAAACGATAGAATCCATAAGTCTAATCAAAGACTCATCCAGCTCAGATAACGAATCCAACATTAAACTTCCCCTTGTACTGCCCAATTTTTATGCCCGCTCAAAAAAGCAATTCATACCAATCCTGTCGGGTAATTCGCCTAAAAACTTTAGCTGTTTGAATTATTTTCCAATGATTTTCGTGATTTTTATCAACTTCTTTGCCATAATTGATCAACTTATGTATGCAAAGTTAATGTCTAAATATCCCCTAATTGGTATTGGCCTCATGATGATGGCAGTATGGTTACTCTCCATGACAGATCTAGGGAAATTGCTAGATCGCAAAGAGAGCTTAAAACCAGACTCCTGTCGCTCAGCACTCGTCATGCTAAACAAACGCATGCCGGATAGTTGGAAAACTTCCTGCATAAAACTAGATATGATGGTAGAAATCGCTGTTGATATACCAACAGAGCTTCTCTCTGATCCTGTTAAATCTCGCCAACTGCTTTATCGAGAGCTAGCAAACAGCATGGTGTTTATCTCCGAAAATACATTGCGAGATAGCCTGGAGAGAGTTCGCTTTGTTGTAGTCTCTCTTCATAGTGACGTACTTATTGTTGAAGGAGTATCCAGAGGAAGTGATGTGGTTAAATTATTTGGTATAGATAACGATAAACTTATTCAAGAACATCTAAAGGCCACAGTCAAGGTCAAAGAATCTGCTAAATAATTCTGCATCTAAAGATTTTCCGACATATTTTTTTTCGCCAATTTCCACCTCGTATTTATAAGCATGCAAAAAAATTCTGGCCGCCTCTTTGCCACCATATAAAGTATCGCCTAAAATGGGATGGCCAATGCTGGCAAGTTGAGCACGAATCTGATGACGAAGTCCCGTTATCAGTGAGACTTCTAACAAACTTACTTTTTCACTTGAGTTGTAATTTCGCACCACATATTCTAGTTTTCCCAATGGAAAATCACCGCCCAGATAATTATTTTTTGACAAAAGTTCGGCCTTGCTATCCTTGCTTCCGATATATTTAAAATAACTCTCAATAGCGCCATCACCTCGAACTTCCCCAGATACAATGGCCAGATAACTTTTCTTTTTTACCAACTTGCTGAAGTTTTCTCGCAAATTGTGCAGCAGACCTTCATCATTTATATAAAACATCACCCCCGAAGTACCATAGTCGAGACGATACAAAAGTCCCCGTCCATAATTTAATTTATTAATGTTAAGATTGACTCCCAGATTGCGGCCACCTTTTCGAAAAAAACTCAGACAATTATCTTGGCCTGTATAATTTAGGGGATGAGAGTGGAGATTGTATGGTTTGTTAAAAATGGCCACCTGATCATCTTTAAAAATAATCTCTATTTTTTTACCCAAATATTTTGGATTAATTTCTAAATTGTTGGCCAAATCCAGTGGTATTTGTAGTTGATCTTTTCTGTGCACGGCCTTTTGCAAAAATTTTTTAGATAGCTCGCTTTTTTTTAACTGCGATTTTGACAGAAAAAACAGCTGCTGCAAGTATGCCTCAACAGAATCATAATCAAGAAGCGAAGAAAAATTAGTTTCCGGTGGCATTTACTTTATGCCCCTCAAAGCGCAAATCAACTTTACCTAAAATAAATTCAACTCGTCGATTTTTAGCGTCCACGGCCGCAGCACTTATTCCTTCTCCTTTTAATGGCCGAGAATCTCCATAGAACACCGTCGAAATTTTATTCGGTGGAACGCCTTTTTGAATTAATTTGCGCGAAACTTCCGCCGCTCGCAGTGAAGACAAGGCAATCGCATCCAGTTTACCATCCGGCGAAGATTCTCCAACACTCGCATGGCCTTCAATAAATACTATCCACTGCTTTTGTGCAAGTAGCTTTAATAATTTTTCGAAAACCTCTATTGATATATCTTCTACCTCTAAGGTTCCTTTCTTGAAATAGATGGCCTCTCTAATTCTTACTTTTATTGACTCCGGCATTTCGTAAAGATCCGCATGCTCAGAAAGTGCCATATCGGATAGATCTCGCTTCATTAATTTCATATCTTCTTCTGAGGCCCGATTAATCTCCCTTTTTTCCAACAAACCTTCACTGGTTAAAAACTCAATGGGAAATGGTTTTACCGGTTCCTTCCCTTCAATCATGGTAGGAGCATCATCCATCGACTTTCCACGCTCCATTACCTCTCCTTGCCGCAACACATTTCCCCCGAAAGCATCTTGCACTGACCCCATAACCGCTTCTGATTTAGAAGTTTCTGTTTTTGCAAATGATAAAAGCAAGATAAAAAAAGTCAAAAGCAAAGTTGTCATATCGGAAAAAGTAACAATCCACTTAGGTGGACAGGCCGGACAAGGAGGACATTTGTTTCCCATAAATTACTCCTATTCTTTACCTTTTTCTGCGCCACCACCTGCTGCAGCTCCATCTCCTTCCATTCCATCCAAAGAGCGCTGACTTGGAGGTAAAAAGGAATTTAACTTTTCTTTGATCAAACGCGGATTCTCTCCGGCCACAATTCCCAACGTCCCCGCGATAATAATATTCATTTTCAAAACCTCATCACTTGAGCGCACACTTAATTTATTTTTCATTGGGATTGCAAAAACATTAGATATGATTGAACCATAAAGCGTCGTCAAAATCGCAACTGCCATTGCCGGGCCAATGGAGGATGGATCAGACAAATTTTGCAGCATGATAACCAATCCAATCAAAGTTCCCAACATTCCAAAGGCCGGGCCAGAGTCGGCCACTCCATCCATAAAATCTGCCCCCGTCTTATGCCGGCCGGCCATAGCATCAATTTCTAATTGTAAGATTGAGGAAATTACTTCAGGTGGCCGATTATCGGCCGCCAAGGCCATGGCCTTTTTTAAAAAAGCATCTTCTATGGGAACCTTCTCCAGCGCAAACACTGACTCGCGCCTTGCTGTCTCTGCTAGTTTTCCAATTTCATTAATGGTCTCCACCGGATCTGCCGGAGTAAAAAAAATCATCTTCATGCAATATTTGCCTGCATCTTTTAAAACTTCCATTGGCCATTTGATAAACGTTCCACCTATAACTCCCAGTCCTACTAGCAGCGCAGAAGGAAGATCATAAAAAATTATAATATCGGCACTAGTTACGATTGAACCAATCAAGGCCACCATACAAACAGTAAAACCAATAATTGTTGCGATATCCATATATAAGCCCTCCGCGATCATTTTTCTCTATGGCCAACTAACGGATATTATTTCAAATACTTTAGAATTGAAGATCGCAAACTACTAAAGAGGAAAATGATGCAGGCATACCTAAAAGAGCTTTAGGCAAAAAAGAAAAGGCCGAGTAAAAAAATCAGCAATTACCTAGCTCGGCCTTCCCATCGTAGAATTCAAAAAATCAAAGGCGAAGGATCTCAACTTTTCAACAGAAATTTCATTGCCATCAATTAGTAACTCTTTTTTGATGTAGCTCGCTGGAAAACCAGTCAGCTGCGCCAATGAGTCCAATGAAACCTTATCGCCATCCGTTGCCACAGAAACGTCATCCCTATAACCGGGTGTACTCATAAACACTCCCTTGTTTTAATTCGGGCCATCCATGCCCACTCACTCGGAATTTGCCAAATCATATCTATCTCCAAAAAGAGATGTCAATGAACTACTCTCATGTAAGATTGCAGTGTAAGAATTTATTAGAATATGAGTGTTATGCCTTGTTTAAAAAAGATCTTTTAGTTTATTTTGCAAATTACCTGTAGCTGCCTGTCCATTTAATGATTCATTTACCGCTCGTAAAACTACCTCTTCTGCATTTTCCAAATCAGGCTTATTAATAAAATCATAAGCACCATATTTTAAAGCTTCGGCCATATATTTTTCACTACCAAATCCCGAAAAAAAGATAAACGGAATTTTCTTGTTTGTCTTTCGTACTTCGCGAATTAGTTCTAATCCATCCATTACTGGCATTTTAATATCGCTTAAAATACAAACAAGGTCTGGATGTTTGGCCACTAATTCCAAGGCCTCTCTTCCATTGTAGGCCTTTATAATTTCTGAAATACTATCCTCTAGTGTCAGCGCTAGGAAGTTAACAATATGCTCTTCATCATCCACAATTAAAATCTTAGCATTTAACTTACTCATACCAAACTACCTCACAATTTACTTTTAACTTTTTCATCTCGCACCCACTGAACGGCCATTCGCTCCACTTTAACTTTCTTTTCCTTTTTCTCTATTATAATTTCTTTGCCCTCAATTTCCTTATCAACCTCTGTCACCTCGTTAGGATAAAACTTAAACTCTTTTGGAGGATGATCAATCAGTTGAGTGATAAATTGACGCAAAATTGGCAGACGAGTCTCACTAGTACCACTAATAAAGGCCATATAGTGATGAAAACCAGGAACAATTTTCAAATCTCTAATAGAGGGCATAATTGTCAAATACATTTCAAAGGGCTCATCTAGTTTTAGGATGGAAAAAAGTGGTAGCGAATATGATGATAAAAAAGTTATTTCATGCTCTGTTAATCCAGTTATTTTTACGGGAATATTAATAGCGGCCATGCTCTTTTGCGAGGCAAGCGGAATGGACAGAGAATCATCATCTACCGAACTTTTCTTGTTGGCCTGATAAAAGCTAATTAATTCTCCAATTACCGCTGTGGACATTTTTTCATTGTGCGCCAAAATACTATTATAACCACAAACCTTGCGAATGGCCTCACTCTTGGAAGGACTATTAAATAGCACCAGAATAGGATTATAGTACTCCAGTGTTTTGATAAAACTGGTCAACATCATAAGCGCATCAGTGTTACTGCGTAAATAATCTTTACGCCCCCGATATTTGGTGGCCAGCATTTCATCGGTCATCTCGCTTTCGTCTAGCTCCAGCATGATGATCGTTGGGCGATTATTTTTTACTTGCAGAAACTGATTTTCTAACTCGTAACTAAAACATAAATCACATTTACCAGACAGTCCCGACACTGTCAGATCATAGATAAAAAGATTGTCATCATTAACAAGAAGGATGGCTGGAAAAAGTTTGGCATAACGCCCTTTATTGAATTCCACCCACGTCTCAACCGTTTCTTTTAAAAAACTATCTTCGGTTACCTCGTCCCAAGGTTCTGCATATTTTATAAAAAGTTCTTGTCCGCAAAGATAAAAATTTCGTGAAGACAAGCTAGTATGTCGAGCAACGGTGAATTTTTTTCCGGAAAAATCTTCAAAGAAATTAAACGATCCCTCCACTTCCTCGTCCTCTCGAAAAGAGATATCACTTTCAATGACAATTTTATCAGCATTCATATTTTTCACTACAACCGGCATCTTTAGCTGATAATCTAAATTTATCTCACTGGCCATAGCATAACGCGGAAAAGCAATTTTATCTTCAAATGCCAAATAATAAGAGTCTTCAAACAAAGTGGTATACAGATCTCCCTTTATATAAGCGTAACTGAGTCCACTAGCAAAAAGGTTTCGATTTTCCGCTAACTGCTCTTCACTTATAAACGTCCCGCAAATTGGAGTCCGCTTTAGCAAAGGATGTTTTTTGACAAAATTTAGCAAATCATAAAATTGTGGATTGAGCATTTTAAAATTTGCCCCATCAGAAAAATCTATAAAAACCAGTTGAGGCATTCTAGTAAAAATCTGTCCATGCGCCCCCTGCAACCACTCCCTAGTAATTGGCAACTGAACAACCTCACTAGTATTTTGTGGCCAAAAAACCTTATCAAAGGCCATCAGATCATCTAAAAAAATTTGATCATTTCCAATATACAAAATTGTATTTCTACCTTTACTCATAAAAATACTTTGCTATCCATAAAAGAGTTTACCAGCGCCTTAACATACTTCTGATTATATTTTGAGATGGCCTCTCTATCCAGTAAAAAATCCCGAAGGCCCTCGCGAGGAGAGAGCTTTTTTTTCACAATTCTTTTAGCAAATGCATCAACTAATCCCACCACTTGCGCCAAGGGATAAATCTTCATGCCGGTTAGTCCATCGGGGAAGCCCGAGCCATCTTGTAGTTCGTGATGCTGAAAAACTATTTGGGTTACTGCTTGATTAATCACGGTATAGTTAGAAATCATCTCCAATCCCAACCTCGGGTGCGTTTTATAATCTTTGAGCTGTTCTGGAGTCATTTGTTCTGGATCTAGCGAGGAGCAGTAAAAAGGAAGTTTTAATTTTCCAATATCATGCAAAATGCTTCCCATTGCTACCTTTTCAGAGGTCCCAGAAGATGCCCACTCCAGATCGGTACATAGTGCAGCAGAAAAAAAGGCAACCAAAAAAGAATGGCTATATGCCGAGTAATCATAATTTTTGAACTCCAGCAAAATTTTATTCAATCCACGTTCTGTGCGAATAAGATCTGTAATGTTTTTACAAACCCGATTACCTTCATCAATTAATTGTGGCTTTAACCCTTGAGTATATACTTCCTCCACAAACTTCTCTGTCAGATTTTTTACTAGATTGACCTTGGTCTCTTGTGGAACTTTACCGCCTTTTTTTAAAACTTTTTCCAACAAATCATTAACAAAGTGAACATATAACGCACGATCTTTTGTTTTAAAAAAAAGATGATCGATCTGTCGCTCCGTTTTATACTTTTTTATTTTTTCTTGATCAAAAAAATCTCCGGCATGAATAATTTTAACATAGTGATTTTCACTCAAACGAATATACAAATTAAAAATAGCAGGGTTACCAATCGAGGCCTCTGCAATTTTAATCCGTGTAAATTCTTCATCTCGGGCCACAATTTCTTCCGGGGGATGGTTCTGATTGGCATTGGCCATTCTATTTTTCCACAATTTATGCTCTAAAGAACCATTAACCGCTTCCAGTAACTGCTCTTTACTATACGGCTTTACGATTACGCTACTAACACCCAGTCTTAAAACATCTTCTCGCTCCATCTCCATATCTTCGAGCACTTTATTGTTCTCTAACGTTATAATTATTTTAACCGAGGGAGAGGTTAGACGTACGTATTTCAAAACTTCTAAGGCCGAATGATTAATAGTGCTCATATCTAAAATCAGCGCATAAAATTTTTCGCGATAAACCTTTAGTTGAACCTCTTTACCAGATAATGCTGCCTCTAATTGGAAATTTTCTGCATCCAAAAAGTCTTTTGCTTTTTCACGCCAATCTTTATCCGGATCAGAGACTAAAATTTTTAATGCCAAAGCAACTTACTCCTATCTCATTAGTGGAAATTCCAAAATAAATTGTGCGCCACTCCCTTCATGCTTCTCATTTAAAAACAACTTCCCACTCATCTGATGGGCCAAATCTGCCGAGATAGATAAACCCAATCCAGTTCCCTTTCCTTTGGGCTTAGTAGTATAAAAGGAGTCAAAGATTTTTTTTCGATCTTCTTGAGAAACACCCTTTCCACTATCTGTTACCACTACCCAAACCCGCTCCCCTTTGAGTACAACCTCTATTTTTGTTTTTCCCGACGGCCCCTTTTCCAATATGGCATCTTTGGCATTAGATAGCAGATTAACAATAATTTGCTGAATTTTCCCCTGATGCCCCATTACTTCTATTTTTTTACTTATCTCACCTAGTTCAATTTGCACATTCTCTTTTTGGTAGATATTTTTTAATAACTTCACGGCACCATCGACGGCCATCGCTATGCTAACTCTTGTGGGAGCTCCCTCGTTAGCGTGAGAATATCCTCTCAGCGTATTTACAATTTCAGCGATCCGTTCAATCATCTCTCCCTGGACTTTAACAATTTTTAAAACTTCATCAGCCTCTACTCCCCTTTTCTCTAGCTTCCCGGCAATGACTTTATTGTATCCCTTCAAGACGGTAAGTGGATTATTTATTTCATGTCCAACTCCCGAGGCCAGCTCACCAAGGGATGCCATTTTAGATGCAACATAAATTTTTTGATTAAAAACTTCTTTTTCTTTTTCGGCCTTCTTTTTCTCTGTGTTATCACGAATAATTCCTTGAAAAATAAGTTTGCCTTGCAACATTATTACGGCCGTACTCATGCTGCAATATTTTATCTCCCCCCCAGAAGTCACTATCTCGACCTCTACCTCTTTCATGTTTTTTTCCAACATCTCGTTAAAAATTGGCCGGTATATATCTTGACGATTTTCTGGGAACATAAAATGAAAATCTCGATTAATAATTTCATCCAGGCCCTGCTCCAATAAGCGACAGGCCGCGTGATTGCAATTGATTATTTCGGCGGAAAATACATCTATCCAAACAATGGCATCTGGGGCATTTTCAAAAGTCTCTCGCAACATCTGAGACTTGGCGATAAGATCTTGTTTGGATAAAACTGCTTCCGTTACGTCTATGGCGTATTCGACCACCAACGAAACCTCGTGGTGGGAATCTAAAATGGGAAAACCATGTAACTCTACTTTGCGCTCTTTTCCATCAGCACCGTAATGAGTGTGATGCGCAATCATCGGTTTCTTGCTAGCAATAATTTTTTCTATTACACAGGGATCGTTTCGAGTTGAGCAGGGAGTATCTTGCCGGTGAGTTAACTGGTAACATTTAATTCCCGGAGATAATACTCCTGCGGCACTATTTGCCATTTCTACTTCATAATTTTTCGCATTTATAACATAGAAGGGGTGATCGATGGCCTCAAAAATCTGCATTAAAAATTTATATCGTTCGTCACTACTCACCGTGCCACCTCTGTATTATTCATTTATAATTATTCATTCATAAAAATTATAGGATCAAAGTAAATTCTAACACCCACACAATTAATATTCACGATGGAATATTCTTCTCTCTTTTCCCAAAGAACATGTAATATTAATAAATTACCTACCTTTTTTGACAAAAACCAACCATTCCACTATACTAATATTGACTCTGACGCAACGCAGGACGTTTCCTCCCTCAGCATGTAAGTTCGTGCCAAGACTCCAACCAGATAAAAATTTATCGTTTCATCACGGGGGCCTCTATGAGTTCTCGACTATCTGACGGCAGTATCCTGGCCATTTTAGTTGTTATAATACTTTTTCTCTCCAACTGCTCTTCCGCAGAAGAGATCTCTTTTACCAATTTTAAATTACAAAACGCTAGCACTAATACAAAAAGCAAAGAGCAAATGCCGCCTGCTTCACTAGAGCAGCACAAAAGTGTGTTTGAAAATATTTTTGAGTATCTCTATCCGCGCTACGAAGAAATTGGCAGTCAACAGGCCGCCTCTGTTTTGAAAAAAAATTATGAATTCAATCTGGGAAAATATAACGGCTCGGGTTTTAGCTGGCAAAGGCCCATGGGTAGCATCAATATCGGAATAGATCGCTCTCTTGCGCCTGATCTATTTGACGATAACAGATGGCTCGTTACCGATCGCTTTATTTTAAATGTTGATGCTTTTTCCTATCTTAGCAATTTGAAAGAGGAGGGAGTAATCGACATTTCGCGCTCAACACTTTTGGCCTTTGCTGGAATAACTTTTAAGCGCGAATATCGCTATATTCACGTTGCTAGTAGTTATGAAGATGGGTTAACGCAGGATTTTAATAAACTCTTTATGTCCTTTACTAAATTTAGCACAGAAGAGATTCTTTATCTTGATGAGTATGACTACATCGTCAAAGAGGATTTTATCTGCACCCGTGCAGGAAGTGGCGCCATGGCCCCTTTAGGATCTGGAATTGATGTGGTGGCCGGAATATTAGTTCATAAGAAAAAATTGTCTTCAGTATCCATTCAAGCACTAGGCCCCGAAGACAATCCGGCCGAAGGTGAAATACTACGCCTGTCAGTGGAAAAAGTTGCAGAGAAAATCGTCAACGCTGACATTTCTTTTGAAGTAGACTTTTACAATCTACTACGACTAACTATTCTTTCTTACGAGTACTCCTATAGCTACTTACATGGAACTCAGACATTTCTGAGCTTTACCAGCGAAGATCTGGAAAATTTAGAATCAAATGAAAAACTTTCTAATACCATAACCGATCTTCTCTCGCTAAATAGTGTGAGTTCTTCGGCCATTGCAGACTATCTTGTCTCACAAGAAGAGCGAGAAAGCGAAAATCAACAATCCAAATTTCGTCTCTTTTTCTGGGGGGCACAGGGGCAAAAAAGCAGTGAGCAAATTGTAATTAGCAAAAACGGCATCGCAAAAACTTTTTTTAAATTATATTATGAAAGCGTAAAATATGTAGATGGAACTTTGGAAACCATTCTTAATGGTTTCTCAAAAAACTTCTTAGGTGGTGAACTTTTTCTCCGGCATAAAATTTCGCGCATTAGAAATATTCAAATGGAGTATGCAGATATTCGTCAAATACGCGATGGTGGCCCCGTTGTCGATTCTGAGGACAAACTGTCTTTAACAATTAGTAATGAATTTCAAACTTATAAAACCACCGGGATAATTTATGAACGCTATAAAGATTACGCCGTTGCTTTTGCCAAGAAATTTACAACTATTTCCCCGGAAGTTATAAGCTCTATCGACCAAGAAAAATTAGTCGGGCCACTTCGCCTGGCCACTGTTGCCAGAATCAATCGCGATGGAATGATTCATTTTAATAAACTCTCCAGCGATAATGCCGAAGAAATTATTTCTGTTGCCTGTCATCTCGATCACGATTATCGCTGGTATCAATTTATAAGCAAGGCCCGTGCCCACAAGTGCTTTGATAATGTACGCGATGATTATCGAAAATATGTTAGTTACATTAAAAAATATCATGAGATAGCACTCTTTCCTCTAAAGAATTTTCTTATCTCCTTCAATAAGACAAGCGATTCGAAAGAATTGCTAAAAAAACTTTTTGGAGCTAATAATGTTTTTTTTAATGGTTCTGTTAATGGAGTCCAGGCCAACAATCATGGCAGTTTTGTAAATTACTTCAGCGAAGGAACCTTTGATGGCCTGGGGATTGTTGATAACTATCGTAGAGAAACTAGTGAGCGAACACCGGCCTCGATAGCAATCATTGAGTAACCTTTATGTTGTAATCACCGCTCGATCATTAGCAATAGAACTTTTTCATTCATAGAACATTTTTTTGAATTCATAAAATGGTCGATCAAAGTTTCCATGACTATATATTTTTTCAAAATCATTAATAATCGACTGGATTTTATCTCGAGAAGATCCTCTTACAATTAGTTCATGCGCAAATTGTGATGCCAAAATAAAAACACAGCACAGCGGTGGAATCTGTGCGGCCATCAAACCGCGCGGAAAACCTTTTCCGTTGGGCCGTTCATGATGATTAATTATTGCCTTATGAGCATCTTCATTAAATTTGGGCAAATCTTGTAGCATTTCTACCGATTTAAACACATGATTTCTAATCAGTCTCTGTTCATCTTCCGAAATATTTTTAAAAGTGTCACTGTCTATATTTTGAATCATTGCATGCTTTGAGTTGCTTAGTGAAATATTCTGAAAAAGCGCAGCAAAGGTTAGGCTATTCAAAACAGGAGTTGTTCCCCACTCCATCTTACTTGCAAGTGAACAAGCGATATAAGAAGTTAGCTGTGCATGCAAAGAAATATAATTCGTTCCTGATTTTAAAAGTTTATAAACATACTCCAACTTTTTATTACTCTCGATAGTAACAAGCGCAAGGGCAACTACGCTTGTGGCCAATTTGACTGTACTCTCATTAATTCCAAGGGCCTGAACACATTCGTGAATCTGCTCAACCGAAGTAAGTTGCAAATCCATATCAATATCCAATTGCCCAATAGCTCCGGCCGCTGAATATGCGGCAACCTGAGCCAAATAACTAACAAGTCCCTCGTTGGTTAAATAGAAGAAGGTAATATTTCTATTTAAATATTTTGCAATTGCTCCTTTGTCATATTCATTGTTTTTATCAACTACCTTTATGAATTTATCCTCCGATAATTTGATAAAGATATCCATTTTATTGCTATTAACCTCGATGAATCTGGCAATATTGACTTTAAAATATTTTTTAGCACCAGCCTCTGCAGAAACATTTAATCCAAGGGCAAGAGTAACTTTGTCGATAATATCTCTTTCCATAATTGGACGACTAAAGGAGTCATTTAATGCGTTGTCTTTATAGAAATTAGAAAATTCTGAATAGTTTCCGATATCACTATTATTGATCAAAATCACAGAAACTTTATTTCCCTGTTTCTTTAAAAATGAGTAAAAAGCATTTTCGCCAGCATCACTAAATCCGAAATCACAAATGATGAGAGCAAACTCAGAGTCATTTGTTAAAATTTTTATTGCCTCTTCCCCGCTATCAACTTCTACTATTTGATTTTCAAATTGTGATTCAATGACCGTAAGTATAATGTCACGATCAAAGCAAAAATTATCAATAAATAAGATTTTTTTGGATTTAAGTAATCCCATTTTGACTCTCTCACAAACATTCTGGTGATGATATATTTTTTCACAAGTTCATTTATATTATCCCCTCTAAGTGACGGATTATGCAAGAACGTAATTTTGAAGATTGCCACAAACCAAATAACTCGGAGATTTTAATTTCAAATTAAGTTAATCAAATTCTTATGAATTAATAAAATACTCAGGAACAAGCCTGACAAGTTTGGTTTGTTTTAATTAAATAAATTAAAGGGAATATCCTTAAGATTTCATTCCCCGATACCGAAACATGCGACGGATCAACTGGTTTTTTTTATAACGATGGAGAAAGATTTATGGGACTTTTAATCGGACTGATCATAGCAAATGTCGGGTATTTCTTTGCAATAAAACACTTGGGTCAAACCTATAGCAACTATTATGATTTTGTTGCACTTAGTGTCGTCTGGGCGGGAACAATTTCCGTCGCCATTATAACCTTTCCTAAAACGAAGAAAATTTTAGCATTAAAAACACTTCTAAGTTCTATCTTTGCCGTAAAAAAAACTAAAAAAGAATTTGTAAATCTTTGCATTCAAATCGTAGGCCATAATAATTCTACAATCACCAAACTGGATAAAACAAAGATAGAAAACAAAATACTAAAAGATGGCGTTGAGCTTCTGGATTTGGGGTTTAATAGAGATAAAGTTCAGGAGATGTTACTAGATAGAATTTTAACTCACAGGAAAAGAGTTGAACTAGTTGCGAATTGGTTGCGTGGACTTTCTAAATATCCCCCGGCCTTTGGACTAACTGGAACTGTCTTGGGGCTCATCCATCTAATGCGAGGAGTCTCCGACGGCGTTAGTCCAAAAGAAACAGGCATCCGAATGGCCATCGCTCTTGTAGCTACTTTTTATGGGTTAATCATTGCTAATCTTTTTGTAAACCCCGTAGGAGAAGCAGTCCATCAAGATATGAAGCATGATTTGGAGCTGTCCAGTATCGGAATAGAGTCAATTATGCTTCTGGCCGATAATACAAATCTTCTTGAGGCCCAAGAACAACTTAACTCATTTTTAGAAGAGGAGGATCAAATAAACATAATAACAACTCAAGAAACAGGCATCAACGAAGAGCTGGCCGCATGATAAAAAATAAAAAGCAGATACAAGATAATGAATATGTTGATACTGATGGTTCCTGGGCCGTTAGCTATGGGGACATGATTACGCTACTTCTAAGTTTTTTTGTCTTGTTTTTTACCGTCGATTTTGAGGCCAACAAAACAGCACAGCTCAATCAAACCTTAATGATGAACTTACGAGATCTAAACAGTGTCGAACTATATCCTAAGGGGCAACTTTCACTCGGTAATAAAATAAATCCCGAAATAAAAGCAGAACTCAAAGAATTGAATACAAAAATTCATAATGTCGACGAACAAATCATTGTTGAATTTCCCAACATCTCTTTTTTTGAAATAGGCGGAATTGATCCAAAAAAGGATGTTTCCGTATTACTTGCTAAATTTGCTAACATCTATTTGCCTTTCGCAGGACAATATATTCTTTCCATTCGTGCATTCACTGATAACAAAAAAGTTATGTACAAGGAAAATAGGCGCTTCAAAGATAACCTGGAACTATCTGCACTCCGCTCAATTGCCACCATGCGGGTATTTCAATTGGCAGGAATTCCGCTTGATCGCATGCAACTGGCCGGCCACGGCGTCAGTAAAGCAATACAACGAACTATTGCCTCACGAGAATTGTCAACAGATCCTGCAATTAAGGAAAAGTGGGATGCTTTTGATCGTAAAATATTATTAGTAATTGGCCCAGACACACAGAAGGATTAAATATGAAGTATTATTTTTTAGGATTATTCGTTTTCCTTTTTACCATTTTGGCCAACGCACAAATAGTTTCTGGCGAAAAACTTCCTCGTGTTGCCGAAGTAGAAGAAAAATTGATTAATGATGCTTCTAGTTTTTTACAACGCCGCTTTCCCAACACACCCTTCATCGTCGCCATCGAAATTGATCCGCTTCGCAGAATTGCCTCCAATACTTCCAGAGAAAAATCCCTTCCCTATTATGAATTTCAAGGCGAAGAAATCATAGATGAATGGGACGATCAAAACATTAGCATTTATAATCTAATTCCTCGAATAAAAAAAGCAAGAGTAAAAATTGTAATTCCAAGCAGTATCAACATAAAAGAAGTAGAAGACACCGAAAGGGAGCTTTTATCCTTTATCAAATTAGTTCCTGTTCGAGATGAAATGGAGGTAGTGCAAAAAACATGGCAGACAAGCAGCAATGAAAGCATCTTTGATAAAATACCCGGCGAACTCATTCTTGCAGCAACCATTTTATTTTCGGCCATATTCTTCACTATTTTTTTCAAAAAATCTCTTCGCACAATCAATTCTAATTACACTACTCCCGGCAATGAGGGAGGGGCACGCTCTTCTGCGATGGACATGCCGTCACCCGTAAATGCAACCAATAGATCCACTTCAAATAATCCGGGCATGGCGGCAGGAGATATTCATCTACGAGATCCGATAAAGCTCAAAGAAATTGCCAATATAAAAATTCAAGATTTAATTAGAGATAAAAATTTTCCAACTTTGAGTGATATGATTCTTTTCGCCAAAATGGCAGAAACAACTCCTCAATCACTAGGGGCCTTGTTCTATGAATTTCCCATAGAATACCAGCGTAAAATCTTTTCGCTGGGTGTGAACAATGTATGGTATACTGTTTTTAGCGAACCTGGAAGTTTAGACGATGGATGTATTCAACTTCTTGATCGCCTACTTCGCATACGAGAAAACGTCGCGCCAGGAATTTGGGGATCATTATTGACTCAAATTTGGAGATTAAGTGACAAGGCTCCTGATTTTTTAAAACAGTTCAAGCAAGATGAAGTTTTTGCTATTCTTTTTGATATGCCAAAATCTTTCGGTATTCCACTGGCCAGGAAGATATATCCGGGGGCATGGGGAATACTCTTAACTCAAGACAAAAAAAATTTTACCCTTTTAGATGAAAAGGCCAAAGAAATTTTCAGACTTGCAATGCGAGAAAAGCCACGTTTTGATATTAGCTCTCTGGCCCAATATCATAAAGATAAGGACCTTATTGAGTATATTCAATGTGCTAAAGTTGAGGTTGAAAGAGACATATACTTAACTTTGCCTGATGATTCATTTCTTACACAAATTCGTCCCCCTTTTTATAAAGTTTTTGATGGAGAACCGCATCTATTACAACAAATAATTGGTATTTATTCCATTAAAGACTGGGCCATTGTTTTATTTAATACTTCACATGAACTTAGAAACAAAATAATAGAACGATTAGATAGTAAAAAAGCTTATCTCCTTTCCAGTCATTTACGAAATATTGATAATGGAAAAATTGACATCACGGCCCAAGTGGCAATCCGAAACAGTATGGCAGTCACCTACAAGAACATTCTGGACAGCGAAAATAAAAAGCAAGCACTTGGCAAAAACATAGCTTCGGATAACGATGATAAATTGATTGCCGGTATTGAAAAAGTTGCTAAGGCCACTGAAACAAACGAAAAAAACGACAACGATAAAGAGGCCGCTTAAAATAACTTATCTCCTACAAGCTCCTGATTGCCGCAAGAATGTCTTCTACCGAAAATGGCTTCGTTATCAATCGGCAGTCGTCTATTTTAAGGACCTGTGAATCAACGTATCCCGACATAAATATAAATGGAATTGCACAAATCCCCTCTTTCTTTAATTCTTTATAAAAATCAATTCCAGAGAAAGACCCCAAATTAATATCGGAAACAACCAAGGAAATATCTTGGTCTTTTATTAGAACTTCTTTGGCCATCGCCAAAGAAGTGGCCGTTACTACCTGAAAATTATTCTGCAACAACATATCCTCAACAATTATCAAAACATCTTCCTCATCATCAATTACTAATATTTTTTTTATTACTCTTGTCATAAAATAAACTCACCACCATTTTTTTATTAATCGAATTACATTAGCGCCATATTCTGAAATATAAAGGTTACCGTCTCTATCAAAAGTTATTCCCCACGGACGATTTAACGTTGTTGATTCTGCTAAAACCCCCTCTTGTTCACTATATAATTGTGTTTTACCTTTTACCGTACTAGCAGAAGATTTACCAACTCTTAATGTCTGAATCCCCGTAATTCTATTAAAACACATAACATTGTTTGCATTAGCAGAAATTGTTGAACCGGCCCCTTGAGTATAACAAATTTGATCATCAAAACTAGTAACACCACCAACATATCCGTCTGTAGAAAAAATTTTTCTAATTTCTCCAGCTGCGATATCAATCCCTGCTATCGAAACAACATCCGCACTAAAATTAGCATATTTTATATATGAAGTTGTGGCCAGCGAACGGTCAACTAAAAAGAAATTTCCATTATCGCGATAAGTTTCATTTGAATCAATGTCCAAATCGCCAGCAGAATTTATTCGTGCATCTACAAATGCGCCGTCTACATCCGCGCCGGCGGCCCCACAAAGGCCAATAACATCATCAATAATTCCATTAGTTGTTACTCTATGGATACAATTATCATTTCTACTACTAACATAAAAATTAGACATATCATCCATTACCGCCAATCCGTACGGATCACGCAACCTAATCATAATAGCATTTGCACCATCATATCCCTGTCCTGCCCACGTTCCACATCCTTCAACGTAATTACCGGCAACGGTAAACACACGTTCAGATAAAAATGTTTGGTTAAAATAAGTTTGCTCTGATCCCGATTGATTAAACGCACGAATCAGACAATTTAGATTTGCAGTAATTCCGGTGTTACTATCTGTATAGAGAATGGCATTTCCAGAATCAATCACCGTTAAATCTCTCATCATTTGAAAATTAACTTCTGATAATGCCTCCTCCGGATTTGTATTCGAAGCTGCATTTGAACCTCGTCCAATAGTTGTTGTCACTCGTCCGGTAGTTAAATCAACCTTTCTTATTCTGTAATTTGAGTAGTCCATAAAATATAGAGCATGATTATCTAAATCATAAGTCATTGCTTCTGGATAATAGAGCCTCCTTTTATTGGCCAACTTATCCAATTCGCTATCGTATCCATAAGGAGCAATATTACCTACTAAATCGGCCGGAGTACCACTGGCCACGGTATAATCCATTAACGTAACTTTAAAGTTATTTCTATCTGCAATATATAAAACTCCATTTTTAGTATCTATCCCCAGCGGATAATTTACCATCGCGCTTGTATATGCTGGCCGGCCACGTCCATAATCAGCAACACTTGTTCCAAATACTCGATCATATTTTCCTGCGGCAATAGTATTTCCACCTACAAACAAATTGCCTCCAGTTAAATTCAAAAGCCCAACATTATGACTACCAAACCCGGAAAAGAAAACTCCTTCAACCACACCCACATTAACTTTTAAAGCAAGTCCATATGTTCTAATGGCACCCGCCACGTCATTATAGGATCGATTAAGCGTGTTTCCACAAGCGCTATTTTGCGTTAAAAGTACCATGTTATCCGCTGATAAATTTACTGCTCCCGCATAATAGCTTCCGGTATCACCATAGCTTACGGCCATAATCTGACACGCCTGTAAATCAGCTGCAAAGATAATATCTTGTGAAGGATGTTTGGCCAACGAATAGAGCTGTCTGGTCCGCGCAGTCCCGGCCAATCCTGTTGTTCCAGCAGTATTGGCCAATGAATAAAGTAATGCTGTATATCCTGTATTTGTATCCGTAAAAAAATACTTTAAACTTCCATCAACATTGTTCACATTATTACCATAACAGGAAACAAACAATCTCCCAGCAGTTTCATCTAAGATTAAATTTTCCGGATTATTACATTTATGCGTAGTTCTTGCAGCTCCATCAACATTGCTGGCCCCTCCACCAGCAAAAATAGTACCCAGTCCAGCTGAATCAAATTTTACAATTCGATTATTGGAATAATCTGCAACGTAAAGATCTCCGGTAACACTATGATAGGCCAGGCCACTGGGAGTATTCAAATAAAAATCTAGCGCATTTTGAGAAGAGGCAAGGGAGCCGGCCCCTCCCACCCCGGCCACTACGGAAAGATGGCCATCTGGCACAATTGTCCCAATAACTGTTTTTGTCACACCAGAATTATTGTAAAACCAAACCACATGATTGAAAGTATCAGAGATAAAAAAACCACCTCCTGGATGTGGTAATATATTCGCCGGATACATACGAATCTGATCATAATCAGCAACTACATCAAGGCCACTGCCTAAACCTAACATTCCAACCAAAGTACATGCCGTTCGTTCGGTTAAATTATTACATGTTTCACTGAAATAATTTACTGAAACATCCCAAGTAATCGTCTGCGCCTCATATCCATCAGAAATAATTACAGAGATTTCAAGATCTCCAATTAGTGCACTTGAGCAATTGGGAGAAAAAGTTGCACTTGAGGTCATTGGATAAACCCCTAAATCGTTAACTTTCGCAAGTGAGTTATTTGGCAATCCATTAACAAACCAATCTATTGAGAACGTTTGGCCTGGATCAACAAAGTTATCGTCTTCAATTGTCACTTGAAAATTTTTACTAACACCACAATTCATTTTTAAAGTTGTTGCATTAGATGGCGATTTAAACAAAACACTTGGCCGATCATTAATAACCACATTAAAATCATGCGAATCTGTAAGCGCAATATTGTCTATAACCGTTGCAGTAAAAACATAACTACCTGGAGTCAAATCTCCGCCAGTTAGTGAACATGTGGATAATCCGTTACAACTAGTAACCACACCACCAGGATTAACGGACCATTCATAATCAAGGGGCGGATTTCCAGACGCAGAAATAATAAAACCCTGACTCTCTGTACTTAAAATAACAACGGGATTATCCACCGGAGACACAGAATCAATACTTGCTTCATTTGGATTATACACTGTTAATAATTCGGAATAATCAACATATTCCCCATTAGTGTCTGTTGCCCGAACAGTAAGAGAGTTTGTTCCCATATGAGTACAAACTGGATCAAAAGTTACCGTGGCCGCGGCCGCAGCAGTTACTCCACTCAAATAACTAGGAGCAGGGCCGCCATTTAGTAAAAATGAAAAGATAATATCTTCACTATCTGCATCTGTCGCCGTCACTGACAAAGAAAAAGTCTCTGTAACACAATTAACGGGAGAATTACCCAAACTACTTAGAGCAATAACTGGAGGATTATTCCGTTTAACATTGAACGTATGTGCATCAATTCCTTTGTCATTGCTTGCTGTTATCACCAATGTATGATTTCCAAGCGAAAAATCAGTTCCGACCATAGTAATGAAGGGGTCACTCGTTGCGGTAATAAGCGTTACACCATCCAACGAAAATTGATAATTGACTGCAGTTCCACTTGTACCATTTACAAAAACTGCAAAGTTTTTCTCACTATTGGCCGTAACAATGATCTCTGTTCCGGTGGGAGCAAAACTAACAATCTCTACAGGATCTACTGCATCTCCCAGTACCAATATTTCTCTAACCTCTGGATCAACCGGATCTGCCTGTAAATCTGAAAAATCACCCTTGGAACTTTTACAGGAGATAATTCCGATAACCATACCGAAACAAATGACAGTGATGAGCAATCTTTTAAAAAACATAGACAACCCCTAACGTCATATCCAATTCGACCGCTGAAGAATCACTAGGTCCGCTTAAATTAATATAAGTCAATTCTCCAATTACTAGTAAATTTTTCTTCCAAGCACGTTCAATTCCTCCACTGGCACCAAATCCTGCATAATTACTTGATATAGACTGAAACTGTCTTTGATGAAAATGAATTGCCAAAAAAGGATTCCATTCTCTGACGGTTTGCAAGGATATATTGTTAATATTAATATGTTGTGAAGTTCGACTACCGTACGGATAAAAATATGGCCCAATATCAATTCCAAAACCAAGATCTCCGCTAACAGAATCTTCCATTATGAGTGTATATCCGGCCATCAAATCTATTTGCGGAATTACTTCTTGGAAATAATTAAAGCGGTAAATTCCAAAATTAGATATTGATGATGCCTGTGATCTTACCACTGCATTAATCGTAAATCCTCCTGCTAATAGACCCATTTTCCCCGCCAAAATGGTTGTACTACTAAAACAGAGACAAAAGATAAGAAAAAAATACCACACTTTAAACATTATCGCCTCTCGCTATTTTTTTTCAGGAAATTCTTGTTGTAATTTATCAATCATTCTATTTCGTTCAATATTGCGAGGAGAAATTTCATCTGCTCGCCTATACATTCCCAGGGCCTTCTCATGCTGATTTTGAAGATAGTATATGTTTCCCAGTAAATCGTAAGAAAGACTGACATCTGGGAATTCTATGATTAATTTCTTTAAAGAATTTTCGGCCTCTGAATATTTCTTTGCATAAAAAAATTGTTGAGAGGATGCAATTAATGTCGCTAATCGTTCTAATTCTACTGATGATAGTGCTTCTTTAACACTGCCACCGCCTTTGAGCATTTCCACGGATAGTGTAATCGATCCTTCCAACGATGGCCTTATAAGAACAATCTTCTCGTTATCATATCCTTCCTTTGATAGAATAACTTGCACAAAATTATTTCCTTTAAAAAAATCACTACTGTCCATTCGAACAGGAGTTAATCCTAAATCGCGAATCTGTCCATCCTCTTCTCGAATCTTGACACTAACTTTTTCTGGAACTGTGGAAATATTCAACAATCCCGAACTGCAAGAAGTTAACGTCACCACCAACAATAAACATCCTATGGTTTTGTAAATTATCATATATTTAATATCCTCAGTAGACCAAGCCTCTCCCTAATAAATCTACTTTACATTATTTTAAACTTTTAATCAGTTTTGAATGAGAGGTAAATAAATCCACAGTTAATATATAATTACTATATGCAAATAGTTTGATCATATATTTACCTTATTGTTCTATAATTTGATTTTAGCGTTGATTCTTTAGCTTATTGATGGCCCGCCACAACATAAATGGCAAAGCCCCGTTTTCTGCAGAATGGACAAACGCTCCAACAATTATCATGTCTGCATCCGCAGTGCTTAGCAAGCGAACATGATGTTCTTGCCCATCTTCGGTAGAGCAACTCTCTTTGGCACTTAAAACATAATTGGCCCGACAAACGGCCGGTCGATCTTCATAAACCGAACAAAGATTATCATCATTTAAAAAAAGGCATCTCCTCTTAGCGCAGGATAATCCATACCATTTATCAGCAGAATTTAATGCTTGTGCCTGCACAAGAAGACGGCCCATGTCAAACTCATCAGCGTTAGCAATTATTCTAGATGCTAATATTTCTGCCTCATCTTGAGTTACGCTGACTTGGGTATAGCAGCAATGAGCACAACCAGGCCTGCAACTAATTCGCGGTGAAACAAATTCATTACTTAATACTTTATTAACCGCCTCATCTACTTTCTGATGGAAAAATTTGACTCGCTCAAATAGTGATTTTATTTCTTTTAGTTTATCTGCAAACGTTTGAACCAGCGAGCTATAATGGGCCTCTTGTTTTAGTCGAGTATAAGTTCTGCTCGCAATTGCCGGAATGTTTATACAACCTCCTCTACTGATAACATTAGTCAAATTATATCGCATTTTTATTAATTATTTCTTGTAAGGAAAATTTTGCCTATTTACGTATAAAAACAGCACTCGCTCTATGGCCGTTGCAAAAACTTATAGGCGTCTTTGGTGAATCTATTCATGACGTCTTGATAAATAAATTTATAACTCTGAGAACCAGAAACTTTCTTATCGTCCAAATCAGCAATCCGATACAAATAATAGTGATCTAAGGTTTCAGTGGTTTTTTTCAACCAAAATTTATATTGAGAGGTAATAATTCCCAACTTATTCCTCTCATATGGAAAAAGAGGAGAAGTTACAACCAAATAGCGGCCATCCTGTGGCCTGCGTAAAAGAGAAACTCCATTAAAATATTTATCAATAATAGATTCAGCAACAGCATCTTCTTCTAACGCATAATCTAAAATAGTAGGGAAAATATCTACATGTGCAGCGATAGGAATGTTTGGGCCTTTTTTTATTTGATACTCTTCAGGCATACACAATGCCATCGGTATTTTAACTTTAGGATTTATATAATTTGTCTTAGCATGTCCCCAGGCCCCCTCTTCGCCAAATTCTTGTCCATGATCTCCCGTAAAAACTACCACGCTATTGGCCAAAACATCTTGGGAAATTGAATTTAAATAATCATACACCATGCTATCAACAAAATAAGAAGCATTTTTATAGCGATTATAGATTAATTTTAGTCGCTCTTCTCGCCCATCGCCAGACATAATAGAAAGATGGTTAAAATCTTTTTCGGCCACCGGTAAAAATCGTTCATACTCCGGTGGATAAATATAATTTGAGTGGGTACTAAAGATAAAAGTAAACATGAAGAAAGGATTTTTCGAATTATTTATAATCTGCTTACTTCCCCAGCGCAAAAGAGCCTGATCGCTCTCATACATCTTTCCTCTTATTCCAACTAATTCCTTGTATTCGTCTAATCCTTTAAACATGAATCCGGCCTGATTATATTGATGAAACTTAGTTGCCGCCGAAACTCCTCCCCAAACTTTATAACCGTTGCTTTTTAAAATTTCTATTCCTCCTGGAAGAGCACGTTTTTCTTTAAAGTTGGCGTAATGATATCCCCACAATCCATATAATCCACTAAAAACACCATATACTGTTGTATGCCCGCCACTAAAGGCCCTGTCTGGAGAGAGACAATTTTTTCGAGAAAAAAACTCAAAAAGTTTTGGCATACTCTCCGCATTGAATATTTCAGCGCGCAATGACTCCGTTAATACGTAAATTATGTTGGGCCGTTTTTTTAGCTTAATATTTTTTAATGCGGAGGTATCATAATTTAAGGTTAATGGTTCATTACTTGGACGCTGTCTGATTAATACCAAAAGAGGATATAGACTCAATACTTCTCCTCGCTGACGAGAATAGGCATGAAAAAAATTAAAAGATAAAGTAGCAACCAACAATGTCACTACCGCCTCCGCAACAATTATTCCCCTTAATAGGCGCACAAAGCGCTTATCTACAAAAACAAAAATCGAAAACAAAATAGCGGCCAAAATTGCGAGCCCAATCCCCAAACTGGCATAAGTTGTTAGCGTAATGTTAAATACTTTATAAATTTCAGGAGTCCCTAAAACTTCTAAGACGTCTCGGTCATATACATGCACTCCTTGCAAATCATAGACGATACAATCAACAATACTAAAAGATATCCAGATAATCTCATGTCCCAATTGGATATAGCGATTATATCTTTCGGCCGATAGCAAGCGAACAAGCGGTAAAATTATTATTTGAAAAAAATGTTTTGCAATAAAAAAAATGGCAAAGATATATAGTGACAAATATAAATAATCTTGTGCCTTGGCACTAAATTGATTGGCACGAAAGAAGCTTTGAAAAAAAAAAGAGTATATTACTAACTGAACAACCGTCCCAATGAAAATATATACATTTGTTTTTTTGATTAGCTCAATCATTGCCGCCGACTAACTAAATCGCACAAATCTACCTGATCAGCAACTCGTTTGATAGTAAAAGAAATATCTCGATCAATGGTATCTCCCGCCAAGCGATATTTAATATTATGCGTTCGCGGCACTACATTTCCAAAACTATCTCTATTAATCGGAAACGCAATTCCTTCTTTGGAAGCAATTGGCAACTTTACCAATCTTTTCTCCCCAAAAAGTTCAAAAAACAGCTGTCCATTAACACAGGCCCGAGAAGTTATCAGATAACCATAGGAGCTTGGTGCCATCTCTGGAATTTCCACATTTTTCTGCTGTGCAGAACTATCCAACATCACAGTAGTAACAAAATGTTCTCGCTCACTCTCTTCAACTCGCAAAAATACTTCCTTGTTAAGCTCAACTTCCACCTCTCCCACCAAAGAAACTTCACTTAATACATCATTAATAAATACTTTATGCTTAAACGAAGAATAGTTTGTAATATTAATTTTTCCTATTTGAGGAGCTGGAGTAGCATTATTTTTGGCATCACCTAAAACTTTGCGCTTAATTCCACTATCATTTATCATTGGAATATCTACAAACAATAAGATTGCCAATACAACAATAATTCCCATTAAAACCAATTTGCCGAAAGATGCTTTTTTTTCCATCTCTTCAATTTTTATCCCTCTCCCTCCTTCTTTACCGTCTGCCTTGGAGGACATTTTTCCTGGAAAAATCTCTTTTCGTAATTTTTTTTCTAAAGCAATTTTTCTGTTGCCACTAGACACCGACAATGGGGTGGGATCTGAAGACGTCTCCACCTTTGCCTCTTTTTTATTGCGTCTAATTGCCGCCAATTTTTTCTCTGGATCTTGGCCTAATTGTGAATCTGAAAAATCAAATTCCGGCCCTCTTCTTTTTTCTGCCTCCGTTAACTTGTCTTTTTTATCATTGCCGGCAGGTTTGCCTGATGCTGATTCTGACTCTCCTTGCAAAATCTCTTTTTTATCACCAAGAGGACTTATGGCAGTAGGGCCGGATACCTCGAAACTAGATGGTGAAAAACTAATGTTGTCAGGCGTTTGCTGATCTCTCTCTAATTCTTTGAGAAATGGTTTTAAATCGATCTGGCCGAATTGCAAAATTCTATCTCGATCTACTTTTATATCTTCCTTAAACAACTCTCTGGCAAACTGCGCTAAATCGGTAGGATTAAAATCTGGATAAGTAGAATATAAAAATTTAACTAAAGCTCTATTAAATTTATCACAATCTTCATAACGATTATCTGGAGACTTAGATAGCGCCTTCAAAATAATTTCATCTAACTCTTTGGGTACATTCGGATTTATGGAGGAAGGAGGCGGAATTTTACACTTCTGGATCAACTTTAAAACAGCAAGATCATTTGATGCCGCAAATAACTTCCTGCTACAAAGCATTTCCCAAATAGTTACCCCCAAAGAAAATTCATCATACCTTCCATCTAACTCTTTTCCATCCAAATATTCCGGAGCAATATATGATAGTTTTCCTTTTATGGTTCCCGTTTGCGTTTCATCTACGTTAGTAACTGATTTGGCGATACCAAAATCAATCAACTTAACCGCTCCATCATAGGTTAACATGATATTATGAGGGGAAACATCACGATGAATTATTTTGGCCGCTCGGCCTGTTAATTTATCAACATGGCGATGAGCATAATGCAGTCCCTGACAAACTTGCGAAACAATATATACCGAGATCTCTACAGGAAAAACAAATCTTTTTTCCTGTAGTTTTTCTAAATACTGTTTTAAATTCTTCCCATCAACATATTCCATGGCAGTATATAGTTGGCCACCATAGATACCATAATCATAAGTTTGAGCAATATTAGGATGATTAAGTCCAAAGGTGACTTTTATCTCATCCAAAAACATCGTTTTAAATGCCGCATCATCAGAGTACTGAGGTTGAATCATTTTTATGGCCACAATCTTATCTGCCTTATCCCCTAATGTTCTAGCACGGCAAATCTTGGCCATCCCACCATCAACCACATGATCTAATAAGAGATATCTCCCAAATCTTTCTTTTATTATTTTAGTTTTTTTTACTTCACCCATATAAGGCCATCATCTCAAATAAATCAATTAAGCAAGATATTAGCTTCGGAAAATCCCGGCAATCCAATCGTAATGTTTTCGACTGGCCCACTACCGTTTTTGTTGCAATGGCCATATAGTTTGTACAAAGAAAGTGATGATCGATCAAAATCTGGATGTAATTTTAGATGCGTCTCAAAATTAGGAAGCATTATTTTATCAAACCCATTTCTGGCCATTTCATCTAGAAACATTCTCTGTGAAATTTTTTCTTCATCGGCAGCATAACTTAGTGTTATTAAAAAATCCTTGCAAGCATTAATTTCCGCTAATTCATCTGCGGACAACCAATTGACAAAAGGACTTTTAATATCAAAACGGGTAACATTAACATCAAAAAACATCGAAAATTCATGAAACCAACTAACTCTTTTAAATCTTAACGAACCACTCCACCGTTGATTCTTGTAAACACCACCGTTCATCGAAAAATCACCGTAGTCTATAAGTTGTTTGGTAAGCGTTGAGCAGGAAAATAAAAAGCACATGCTAAAAAAAATAAAGAAAGAAAAAAATTGGGCCATCTGTTACACCAACACTCCCATAAAAAAACAACACCATGAAAAATCACTTCATTATCTATTCTAAGATAGGTTTCATAAAGTTGAAATATCTAATTTTGATTAATGTACTCTTCAATGGATTTTCTTGCCTCCTCATTTAATCCGACAAATCTCAAAGAAAAACCCAAACTATCCGTCAAAACACGAACAATTTTGCCTTGAGCAACAAAGCTTCTCTCTCCATTATCTGGATGTACATTCATTGAAATTGTATTCCCCAGTACCAACGGACAGTCGGCCACCAAAATCTGTAGTCCACCAATCGATATATCCCGACAAATTCCTTCATATACCTTAGTCTGATCGTGAAAGAGAAGTCTGGCCACAAAGGGACGTCTAGTACTTTTTCTACGATCTACTTCATCAATGATTGGTGGCAATGCTGCAAACAGCTTCTCATAAATAGGTGTATCTGCCAGAAAAATCCATGCCGTCATTCCCGGTGAAAAAATTAATGTCTTACCATTAATCCGCTTTTCCTCAAAAAGTTTCTTTATAAAATTTAAAGCGTAAGGCCCATATTCGTTTTCCACTCCGTTACGATCAATCCCCGTTTTAATAGTAAAAATTCGATCATCAAAAGAGACCGTTGCCCAATTAAATTCTACCACTTCATCTTTTTTGTGTTCGATCTTTTCTGGGGCAGCAGCATAATCATCTGAATCCTCTGACTCCTCTAAATGTAACGTTAGGTCCTCGCTAAATTTATTATCAATATTTTTTTCCGTTGCCAGTTTTTTTTCAACCGGAACATCTCGTTTGACTTCAGGGGCAATTTCTTTTTTGTATAGATACTCCAGTGCCGGAACATCCTGTATATGTTTCCAATTATCAAAACCTTTTTGCCAAACAAAACTTTCTTCAAACAATGTTCCTTCCGAGAAAAGTTTTTCTAACTCCTCTTGAGAAACTGGCCCAACTCGCTCGTTATCCAAAACATAATACCAATTTGCTGCCATAGATCTGCTCCATCTTAAGTTGATACTCAAACTGCCTCTTACTTAGATTTTAAATCTCTGAAATCATAGAAAGAAGATGGGCGATATTTGCCCCTCTTAAGGCCTATGACCTATAAGTATTTTACTCGGCCATTTTTTACAAAAATTCTTCAATCTTCTTCAATAATTTTAAAAATCTCCGATAAGGTATTAGGTGTAAAAAATAAAAAAGGTCAATTATGAAATCACAATTTGTCCTATCCCTGGCTTTGTTACTATTAACCTTTATCGTGACGTCTTGCGCGAAAGAAGAGTTTGGTGCAAATAAAATTGTCGACTCACAAACCTCACCAGGATTGTGGGCAAAAACTACAAACGATTGCGCCAACTTCACGCTAATACGTCCACGAGTTGATTTTCTCTTTTTGTGGGATAATTCTAGTAGTCAGCTTTTTGTGACAGATGCAACTAAAAAAGCATTAAATAACACCATTGATTTAGTTGCCACTAGATTTGACTATCGAATAGTTCTTGCTCCACTAAATGGCACTGGCCCTACCGACACCTATATCGTTACCGAAAATCCTGATGGCCTTACCGCTTCTGCCTTGTCTCGGGTAATTCCTCGTGATCAGGCCGGCAGCAAGCTCTCTAATTTTCCAATAAGCGGCGGCTCTGATGAGCATGGACTTGAACGTACTGTTGAACTCGTAACCGATAGTTACCATAATGGAATCTTCCGCCAGTCTTCATACTTGATAACAGTATTAATGTCCAATGAAGACGATGTCATCACTGATGGGGCCGGATACTTCAGTGGCCCATTAACCGACCTACATATTTCTGAGCAAAAGGCCCAATTGCTATCATTACGTAACAGTCTACTTCATAGTCAGCAATTTCGCTTTATTTCGCTAGTTTCACATCAAAATTGTTCCACCGGATTTAAGGCAAATTATAGTTATAAAAAAATGTCTAAGCTTATATACGATGAACCATACTTGAATGGCATCGTTTCTCCTGCAGATCAAAACAGTAGGGCCACACCAGATAGTTATGATATTTGCGGTGCAAATTTTAATAACCTCTTTGATGGAATTAATGAATCCATTCAAGACACAGTGATAAAGCACGTTTATAATTTTTGGCCAATATCCTCTGCCACCGATCCCTCCTTCGACCCTGAACAAGTTACTGTTCGCAAAAGTACTGGAGTTGAAATACCTCGCTCCGACAGTGACGGTTTTACGATTTTACCTGGTATACAATACAATCACAACACCAGACTACATCCCAATCCCGGGGAACCTTTCACTGGCCATTTACTAGAACTTCATGGCCAAGAAAATTACGTGCAATACCCAGAATGCCTGATTGTAAAAACCAAGGAGCCACTCTCCTACTATGGCCATGTTTTACTATCTGCGCGCCCGCAAGAAGATTCTATTGCTTTAAAGATAAATGGAAAAGATATTCCTCGCTCAACAACCAACGGGTGGGAGTACATTGGATATCGACAATCTCAAAATATCAAAGTTATTTCTCCCGACAATGAAGCACCGAAACTGCCAGGGATCATTAAAACAGGGTATTTTTTAAAACTACACGGCAGCGCAATATACAGCAATGGCAGCGTTGTCAGTCTTACCTACTACCCGGCGGCCGCTGAATAATAAATATGATCTTGTATTAGTAATGGGCGTGGGCCTTACTTTCGTTTAATTTATTAATGGCGTTCATAACTTTGATAGAAGGGAATGTCTGTTTTAATTTCTCATAGCTAACATCTACCGTCATTACGTTGCTGTTACCAATTACAATTTCTGTACAAAAACCGGCCTTAATGGCATCGGCCAAATCTTCATTCCCAATCTGGATATTTTTGGCCTTAAACTCTTCAAAGATTGCCGTTAGATTAGCGGCGGCCTTATCTGTTTTGGTGTTTTTATCCGCAAGTTGATCCATAATTCTCTTTAGCAGTTTTTCACATTTATCCGAAATCTTTAATTTCTTGTCATCGGCGGTCAAGCGTTGTGTATTGAAAAAAAGTAAAAATCTTCTTAGTGTTTCTAAATCATGAACCTGTAAAACTTTAGGAAGACCTGTCTCATCTTTTCCCAGTGTCATCTGTCCGTTGGTAACAAAAAGATTTAAGAGCTCTTCCATCTTTATTTCTGGATAATTAAAAATATCAAATGCATAAAATTTTATTTTATCTATATGTAATTGAGTATCGCCATCTTTTAACTCTCCATGTGTTTTCATCGCTAAATAGACGATGGAAAGAAATTTTGTTATATCTGTCGAATGAATAAATTTATAGTCTGATACCTTGCCATCTTTTCCAAAACCGACAGAGGCGGATTCTAATTCTTTAACCTTAGCATTTGTTTTTCGCAAACGGCCGGCCAGTGTATTAATAATTGTTTTAAACCATGGATTTAAACTAGACATTGTTTTTTCAAAGGCCACAAAAGAGATCTCCACTACCTGAGTAGTCACGATGGCCGAGGCCGAACAACTCCGACGTCTTGAGGTTTCATCAAAATACGCCATTTCTCCAATAACTTCTCCCGCACGCAAGACGGCAATATCAACAAAGCCTCTGCCTTTTGGCAAAAACAGTCTTATTTGGCCGGTCTGAATTATATATAAAGAATCGGCAACGTCATTTTCATTAAATATAATGGCCCCCGCACTAAATGTTTTCAGTCCTGATTTTTTTTGCGCCTGTTGGGCCGCCGGAGTAGGGGCCGGGGCGGTGCTTGCGGGGGCGGCTTTTTTTAGAGGCGGTGTTGCCAAGAAAACTCTCCTGTAAAAAACATAACTTGAAGATGTTTTTATTATAGTGTAATTTGACTGCCATTTTAATCAAAGAGGTAATAAATGCTAGCAAGAAAAAACTTTGAGGCCTCCCCCACCCCACTTTCCGAGGAATGGGTTGCTGAATTTGAAAAAAGTTTGCATCATATTTATAAAAATGAACTAGATAAAAATAGTAGGACAATTGAGGTGTTTGGGGATGCTTACCATGATGAAATAGTGGTTGCCATATCCCTTATATCTCCATCTTCCCCAAATAGTGCACCAGTATCCTTTATTCTCTCTCTTGATCTGGATAAAAAAGAAAATGCAACTAAACTACTCAAAAATATCTTAGACATAACTGGCGTCTTTTTAGATCAATACTTCAACTCTCATGAGTGGGACGACTACTCCCCGACCTGGACAGAAGCCACTTACAAAAAAACTTTGTTTTATTATCAGGTAACTAGAGAAAATATTCGACTCTCAAAAATGGCCGATGGCCTGCTCTCTAACAACTAAATTTCCTCAAAATCTTTACTTGAAAGGCCCTTAGTTTCAAAAGCAATATCTTGTTCATCTTCAACCAGATCATTATCAACATCATCAAAAACTTCTGCCGCCGACTCAATATCTAGTTCTTTAAGTGAATTATAAAATGCCTTTTCATCGGCCAAATCGGTTAAGACGGCCTCTAAATATTTAATTGGATACTTCTCCATTAACTCAGTAACAAAGCGCTGTAACTTTCCGTCCAACAATATATTCTGCTTCTTCTTTATATCTGCCCAATTTTTTATGTAGTGATAGCGACAATAGCCAAGAGTAGTATCCGGATTATCGCAATCCTTTTCTATGCACTCGTCTGAGTCTGATTGAAAATAATCTACTAGTTTTAGAGAATCAAAAATAGACTTAATAGAAAAACTCTCACTTAGTGATAAAATCTCTTCTACTAAGCTTTCCTTTATCTCCTTTTCAATGTCCACCTTGAAAGAGCTTTCGGAAACATTAATGATATCATCACTACGTCCTCTTCCTCGGCCCTTGATTGGTGCAGCTTCTTCATTTTTTTTGCTATCTTCTTTGGCCTGCCGTCCCTTTTTTGCCGCAACTACCTCTTGTGCTTTCGCAGGGGCCGTTTTCTTGCCCTTTATTTTTGCAGGCGCAGCTGCCGTTTTAACTATTTTTTTCTTTTCTACTTTTTTGGCCTCTTTTTTGGGGTGAACTTGGGCCTTTTCAATTTTTTTCGTTTTAGCTGACACTTTACTTTTTGTGGCCGGGGCTGCTTTGGCCTGAACTTTTTTATTGCTGGCCTTCGCGGGGGATTTTGCTATTGGCCGAGACGGGTGTGCTTTCTTCGTTGCAGAGGCACCTTTTTTTGCCACAACCGGCGGCGTTTTTTTCACTGTGGCCGCTTTACTCTTGGCCAGAGTTCCTTTTGCCGTGGCCACTTTAGCGGCACCAGTTTTTTTGTCTTTTCCCTTAGCAATAACTGGTTTAGCAACTATTTTGACCTTTACTGGCGCAGCTGTCTTTTTAGACTTACCTTTTTTCTTATCATCTACAACTTTTTTGTTATTTTTTTTTGCCATAATCAATTCCATCCCAAATATTGAAATTTAACATCTAAGTTAATACGTAATCTAACCTATATCCGTACCATCCTTTTACTGAAAGCGCAATTGGCAGGACTGCAATTAAATACCGCCGGCCAAACTTATATCTATTTTGGCCGGCGGTTACAACAAAATGGACTTATGTTACATTAAAAATTGAAAAATTGTTGCTGGAATTTTTAGCATATAAAAAAGCAGTTTTTTCTTCATACTCGCACCATCCAAAAGTTTCGTGCCATCATCAGGTTTCCCATCCGCTCCCAAATGATATGAGTTTTTCATACGCACTTTGATATTGCGATAAACATCATTGGCCAGCTCTGGACTACCGCTACAAAAAATGGCCATTTCGGTGTTATAAAAATTTGATCGATTATCAATATTAAATGTTCCAATCATAAAAGAGTTATCATTAAAAAGTATGGTTTTTGAGTGCGTACCCCACACCGCGTTTCTAACCTCGTTACTAACTAAATCAGCTTCATTAGAAAAAGTTCCCTTGTAAATATACGCATTAAACGCATCATAGGGAGTGTATAATTTTACCGTGTCATCAAAAACGGTCGCTACATACAAAGCGTCAGTAGAGTTTATGCTGTTTGTCAAAATCGTTATTTTGACACCCCCATCCAACAACTGCTGCATAATTTTTCTACTTCTTGAATTCTCTAAAAAATATGGCGAGTCGAAAATAACCTCATCATCGATTTTGCCCAACCATTCCGCAATCTCTTTTCGCAGCAAACGATAATTTTGATTATAGTTTTTAGAAAAAATACGCTGAATGAGACTGGCGCCTTCTCGATCTGTGGCAAAAGAGGCCTCTGGGCAATCATATTTTTTAGTCGTTTGCAAGGCCTGTGCTCCATATGAAAGCGCAAACTCTAAATTCCTTTCATCCTCTCTTGTAAGCTCCACTAAGGCCCGAGCTTCCGTCATCTTTCGATTGTACGTTTTCATTTGCGCCTTATGCGCCTCTTCATCTTCTGGCCCATAGACAAATTCCCCGCGCTTAGTAACCCTTCTTGTAGGCATCTTCACCATGGCCGGAGTTTGCACAATATCTGATGCCCAATATAATTCAAATCCATCCCTCATGGCCTTAACCAGCTCCCCTTCCACCCAGACATCTCTATCTAGAAAATTAAACGTCTTCGATAAATCAAAATATTCGTCTGCGATATTTCGTCCACCAGTTATGGCCTCCACCCCATCACGCACTAACAACTTACGATGATTGCGAAACTGCACGGAGGATATTTCAACTAGTGCAGCAGGATTATAGTAACGCATCTCAATTTTATGCTCGGCCAAAACAGTGGCGTAATATTCATTCAATTTAAAAACTGCCAGAGATTTGTCAATTAATACCCGCACTGCTACCCCGCGTTTGGCCGCCTCAATTAACTCCTGCACAATGATTCGTCCTGCCGAATCATAATTAAAAATAAAAGTTTCCAACTCAAGTGTGGTAGTGGCGCGTCTAATCAGATCTATGCGAGCATACAAGGCCGCAATGCCGGTATTGATGATCTGCATTTTATTGCTATTAAGCGAACTTACTCGATATGGATATTTGTCTGGTTCGGGAGGACCATTTTGCCCGGCAAAAAGATCACACATCCACAATAGAAGTAATAATATTGCAAACGGCCCTTTCTTACTGCTCATATACGACTCTCCATTCCTTCATCTGGGCACTATTATTATATAAGCTCAGCGTAATACAAAGTTGAGTGCAATGATACAGTAGCTCCTGGATAGCTGTAATTCTTTCCACACTGTAAATTATTTTTACAATCAACAAAATGAAATCAAGAAGGTGTAAGGACGAAACCATAGTCTACTGGAAACCTGTTTTCAGTCTGGCCCAAGTAATTCTAAAATACCTTTAAATTCAGGAGCATCGTCACAAATCTTAGGCAGTTTCAGGGCATTACAATTAGACATCTTTTGCAACATCAATCTGGACTTAAGGAGTATACAAAATTAGAAGGCTTTAAAGAAATAGAGGCCATTAATTGGGCTGCTCTTTCTTTGCTTTAATGCGATTATGATCATCTAGCAGTACTACCGTTGGCCGATGCGCATGAACTTCTTTTTGATCAAGCTGCCTTCTTCTCCATCCATTCGCCTTTAGCCGATCTCTTGAGTTCAATTCGCGAGAATTTTTTACCAGTATTATTTAAAATCATATCATGCAAATCATAATCTCTATCAGGCATTTTATTTCCAATAGCAAAGCGAACAAGTCTATCTAGTGTTTCTACCACTGGCTGGGCCCCTGTTTCTATTCGAGAGAGGGTTTCATGAGCATATCCAATTAGGTGTGCAAACATTATTCCAGAGTACCCTAAATGCTTGCGCAAAAAACGAATCTCGCTTCCTTTAAGAAGATCGGCCTTATGGAGCAAAAGCTTGGCAATTGTTGCATGTAATTTTTCAAGATCTCCAAATTGTATCAACTCTTCTCCACACTCATGGCATTTTAAAATTGGAACATCAATAAGGGTGACATTATCTAGTCCACAATCTTTATAGCGATAGTTGGCCTTTGATTTTTTTAACTCTTTTTTACTTTCGCAGAATGAACATTTCATAAAGATACTCCAGTTTTATTTTCGCTTATCCCACGCTGTTACAACAATGAGATGCTCTCCATTACTTGAAAAGCATATGACAACTACAATATTGCCAGTTTCCAAGCGATAGCGGTAACTACCATGTTCAAATTCTCCATCATCGATAATTTTTGAATCTGAGCTTTTTAAAATATTAAGAGCGTCAGTGGTTGTTAAATCATCATTTTCAAGCTCGGCCAGAGCATGTTTTGAAAACAACACATTTTGTGGCATCAGCGTCATAATCTTGCGAACAAGCTTTCTAGACTCATTGCGGTTCATTTTTTCTATTTTAAAATCTGCTGGAGACATATATTGATCATATGTCATATATTGATATTTTGTCAAATAACTAAAGCTTCTCAACTAGATGTTTCGTTGATTAATTAAATACCCGCAAGATTATGAAATAACGCTTAGAAGAACCTAAATTGCTTAGGTAAAATATGTCCATGTTAACCGGCTAATTTTCAAATAAACAGTTAAATTCTCCTGCTCAAAAAATCTAATACCCCTAAAGGCAAGCTATTATCTTAATTAATACTGCCTAAAAATTGGGCTGCTCTTTCTTCGCTTTAATGCGATTATGATCATCTAGCAGTACTACCGTTGGCCGATGCGCATGAACTTCTTTTTGATCAAGCAGGGCATAAGAGACAATAATAACCTTATCACCTTTATGAACCAATCGCGCGGCCGCACCATTTAGTCCAATCTCTCCGGCCTCTTTCCCGTAAATAACATAAGTGGCAAAACGCTCACCATTGTTAATATTATAAATTTCTACTCGCTCAAAAGGAGCAAATCCTGCCGCTTCACAGAGTGCCGGATCAATGGAAATCGAACCTTCATAATCAATATCTGCGCCGGTAACTGTAGCGCGATGAAGCTTGGATTTAAAAACTGTCAACATCATACATACCCCCCATTCTCTCTGGACATTTCCATTCCAGGATCTAGATTTAAATTTAAAATTAGTGATTGATAAATACCCTGCAATACCAAATCAGGCGCAATGGCATCAAAGATTCCTTCCTTCTCAAAGATACGAGAAAAACCGCCGGTTCCCACCACCAATGGACGCTCTTCTCCGTCGCCGTTTGCAAAACACTCTTGGGTAATTTGCCGAATAATTTCTTTAGCACTTCCTACGTGGCCATAAAAAAGCCCACTTTGAATACTCTCTACGGTGGAGCGGCCAACTCCGTTTTCTGGCACTACAATTTCTACCTTTGGCAACTTGGCCGTTCGCTGAGATAGGGCCTCCATCGAAATTCGCATACCTGGGATAATTGCTCCACCTAGATACTCGCGATTTTTAGAAACTGCACAAAAAGTAGTGGCCGTACCCAAATCAACAATAATCAAATTACGGTTAGGCCAAATTCCCACGGCCGCGATGGCGTTAGCAATTCGATCCGCGCCAACCTCTCTCGGATTTCGATACTTAATATTCAAACCACTTTTAACCCCCGGCCCAATTACAAATGGCTCTGCGCCAAAATATTTTACACATCCGTTACGCAACGAATGCACAATATCTGGAACAACTGAGCAAATTCCAATGTGCGAAACAGTATCTGGATCAAAACCATTTTCGCGCAACACTACTTTTAAAAAAAGGCCATATTCATCCGAAGAAACCGTCTGCCCGGTAACTTTTCTAAAATTAAGCCGTATTTCTCCTCCATCAAACAACCCGCCATATATTTGACTGTTTCCCACATCCAAGCACAAAATCACAACCTACTCCTTGTTAAATATCTCTAGAAATATTTTAAATTAATGCTTTATTACTAAGTTTGATAAAAACTTTGCCAACTCCTCTTTGTTTTTTGTTCGTTCAACTTCTGCCATTTTGGCATCATAAATAGTTGCCCAGTGTTGCTTTTCTCCAATATCGTGAAGATCATTGTGTACAACGTAATCCACTCCTTTGTTACTTCCTAAAAGGCGGGCCACTGCCGCCTTGCGCTCAGTAGGGTTTTCAGAGTCAGTGAGTTTAAAGCCCACAATCATCGCCTGCTTACTACTATCATATTCCCGAATCCGCTCAATAATCTTAAAATTACGTTTTAGTTTTAAACTAATCTCTTCTTGAGATGAAAGTTTGGATAATTTATTTGGAGCAAGCAATTGTTCTTGTGCTCCACTACCAATCGCAACTGACTCTACCGAATAATCACTTACCGCCGCCAGATGAATAACCGCATTAAATTTAATCTCTCCCAACATATTTCTCATCATCTCATTTAAGTCGACAAAGCTGGTGTAAGAAAAAGATTTTATATTACCTAGCTTTCCAATATAATTTGGAATAGATGCATATTTCCCATGCAAATAAAAAACTTCCACGAAACGTTTCTGTTCATCAGCACATTTTATTAATTCTTCACAAATGTTTACTGCCGTTTTCCCTGAGCTAACATTAGTGATATAGCGAACGTCATCAATGCGTTCGCAGGTGGCACCACCTGTCACTAGCACTCTAAGAATATCTTGCTCTTTTTGGCAGGCCTTGTTCATCTAAGCACCTCCTGCATCTTCTCCCAAATCAAATCAATCTCCAATAACTTACCCTTACCGACATCCCCACAGGCCAGTCGCCCTTCACCAACCTCAAAAATAAAACAACCCAGTTCGCGTAATAGTCCAATTGACCGCGATGTAACAGGATGTAGATACATTCCCTCATTCATCGCAGGCGCAATCCAAAAGGGTTTTTTAAAATTATTGGCCAAAAAAGTCGCTCCAATTAAATCCTCTGCTAGGCCCGCGGCCAATTTATTAATAGTGTTGGCGGTGGCCGGACAAACTAAGAATAGATCGGCCCACTTATTCAAAGAGACATGATCAATATTCATTTTGGCATCAAACATTCCTACTTGCAGCGGATTACCAGATAGTGCTTCCAGGGTAGCGGCGCCAATAAATTGTAGGGCCGCTTCGGTGGCCACGCAACGAACACTATGGCCTTCTTTGACTAGCCGAGAAATAAGTTCACAACTTTTATAGCAAGCAATTGATCCGGTAAGCATCAATACGACATTGGCCTGCTTCTTTTTTGCCTCATTAGATTTGGACATTGTCAATTAACCTCACTTTGCCTAAAAAAACGGCCCCAAAGCGCCGCCCAAATTCTTCCTCTAAATAATCCACCACGAATCCTGCCCGCTCTAAATTTAATCGGCACTCATGTAAATTTTTACATTTACTTAACTCTCGATAAAAAAGGGGAGCTAGCTGTCTGGCAGTGCTATCTAATTTTAAATTTCGCGAGCTCATGGCAAGGCCATCTGCCTCTCGCACGAGGGGGCAAGGAATAATTTCTATTTCTAAAAAAAAGGCCTCGCACATTCCTTTAATTAATAAATATTGCTGATAGTCTTTTTCTCCAAAATAAGCACAGGTTGGCCGCACAATATTAAAAAGCTTCATTACCACACTTAGCACTCCATCAAAATGCCCAGGCCGAACCTTCCCACATAAAGTTTTTGACAACTCTTTTTCTCGAACTTCGTAACGATAATCATCAAGATATACTTCGCTATAATTAGGCATAAAAAGAAAATCTACTCCTGCGTTTTCAAGTGCATGCAAATCTGCCTCTAGTGTATTGGGATAGGTTTCCAAATCTTTTTTATCATTAAACTGAGTAGGATTAACAAAAATACTGGCCACAACAATATCGCACTCCTCCTTGGCCCTCTCCATTAATGAAACATGGCCCGCGTGAAGTGCTCCCATCGTCGGAACAAACCCCAAGCGCCCCCTCATCTCTTTTCTGGTTGCTTGAAACTCTCTGACTGTATTTATAATTTTCATTTTCATTTTCATCTTTATTTTTCTTTTTTTGTCTTCACTTTTTCTCTTCACTCACTGATACGATTCTTCCATCCGCGGAAAACTCTTTTCCTTAACCTCTTTGCTATACAAATTAACTGCCGATAAAACGTCATCATATAGGTTGGAATATTTACGCAAAAATTTAGGATTAAAATCAGGATTAACGCCCAAAAGATCATGCAAAACTAAAACTTGCCCGTCGACTCCAACTCCCGCACCGATCCCAATAGTCGGCACAGAAACTTTTGTTGTAATCTCATGGGCGGTTATATCATCAACGCACTCCAACACCATACCAAATACTCCCAACTCCTCCAATCGGTTAGCATCCTGAACAATCATCTCACGATTGTTGGCCTGGCGGCCTTGGATTTTATATCCTCCCAATTGATGAATAAATTGAGGAGTTAAACCCAAGTGGCCCATCACCAAAATTCCTGAACGCACAATGTGAGAAATTACCTCCTCGTGTCCAGAAACTCCCTCCAATTTGATAGCATCTGCTCCCGCCCGCATCAAGATTTCTACCGCATTCATGGCCGGCACGATTCCCTTTCTAAAACTCAAAAAAGGCATATCGGCAACGATAAATTTCTTTGGGGCCCCCTTTTTTACTGCTGCAGTATGAGTTGCCATCATTTCTATTGTGGCATGCAAAGTATTTTCATATCCATGCATCACCATCGCCAAACTATCCCCCACCAGTAGCGCATCGATATCACTTCCGGCCAAAATTTGCGCTGACCAAAAATCATAGCAAGTGGCCATCGCAATGGCCTCTCCTGATCGTTTCATCTTTTTCCAATCAAAAACATTCATAGAAAAAACTCCGGAAAATATGCTCGCACAAAACCATTATAGATATCGCCCATTTTTTCATCTTGCTCTTTTAATAATGCCAAATGTGCTTTTACAACTGTAAAATCCTGACGCATCAATGGCCCGGTCAGTGCTCCATCGCTATCAATTTCTAAATTTTTATAAATTCTCTGCAGGTAGGGAAAGGCAAATTCCTTAGAGATTCCCAGCTTCTTTTCAAAATCACTGAAAAGTTTCTGCCACAAAAGGGTAGAAAAATTTCCGGCCATAACACACAGCGCATGGTAATAAATTTTTTGTTCTGGTAAAATTTCCACAGAGGGGTTGGGAAATCTGGGGAAAATATCATCAAACGAATACTTTCCTTTTTCCACCACAAATGGAATCTTCTGATAACTCTCTAGTTCATATAACTGCGAGGCAAAACTCATGAGTGGATGAAAACCTTGGGCCCCCGCAACAACCACACTTCCCGAAAAGTGAATAACTTTTTTACCAAAAAGCAGCTTGGTATTATCCTCAAGAAAGGAGGAAATAGCCGAGTCAGAAATTAAAATCAAAACTACCTGGCATCCATCAAAATCCGGCCAAGTTTTAAAGGGAATAGATTGTAAATTGAAATAATGCTTAAAATGATTAGCAACTCTTCCATTGCCAACAATACAGTAGACCAAAAAATCAGATACCTGTTCCATAAGAATCAAGTCCCGTTTAATAACTAAAAATAGGCCCCAATGTCACCGTTTATTTTAAAATCAGTGCACCATCTTCATACCTCCTTTTAAAAGGTACGTCATCCTTTTTTGCGGAAAGTGCATAATATATCTGAGTAAACAGGTTCAGTCGGCCACCCATTAATAACTGCAGAAAATAACGCTTAGTTCCCTTGTCACTAATTAAGAAGATAGCGAAAAAAAATAACAGTCTAAGTTTTTATCAAAAACCTCCGATAAACCGGTAGATAACCTTGTTTAGATTTATAACACGGGAAAAAAATATGAGTCTTGATTACGACAAACTAAAAAAGAAAGAAGGCGAAAGTGCCTCCGAAAAAATGGCCTCCTATAGCGACTTGTATACTGTTATCGCTTTTGTTTTCTTAGCGATGTACATAGTGGCCAACGTGCGAAGTACCGTCTACAGCTTAGTAAAAAATTCAGAAAAAAAAGTTATGCAGGCAGAGATAGCTGACTACAAGCAACAACTCAAAGTCTATGAGGCCCTAAAACAAGATCAATTACAAAAAGTCACTCAAGATGAACAGGCCGTTTATGAAGAACTAATGGGCAAACTCACCCTATTACAAGACGAGGCCAAACAAGAAAAAGAAGATCTGATAAAGCAGGCCGCGGAAAATGAAAAAAAAGAAGTTGCTTTAAACCAATATCAGCAAATTATTCGCAACATCATCAATGCCAACATTTTAGCAAAAGAAAGAATTCAGCGTCGTGATGATAACATCGTCCGCAAACGCGAGACTATCATTGTACAAAAAGAGGACATTGAAGAAAAAGCACAGGTAATTGTTGAAAAGCAACAAGATATAGAGCAAAAATCACAACTCATTGTAGAAAAAGAGACTATCATTGCTGAAAATGAAAATATCATTGAACAAAAAAGTGCTCAGGTTAACGAATTATCCAAAGATGTTGAAGAGAAAAAACAGGCCATCGCCATCAATAATGAAAACATTGCCAAGCTTAACAACTCTTTAGAACGCAAGATTGCTGACTTAAATGCTGCGTATAAATTACACAAAACCACTAAAGCGGAAATGCAAGCGGCAATAGAAAAAATTCAACAATCTACTGCTAACCAAATAAGTCAAATCAAAGGCGAATCTACTCAATATCAAAAGCAATTAGAAGATACTAACGATAAGCTTCATCAAACCACCACTCAGTTAACCGAAGCAAGTGCTAAAATTAGTGCTCAAAATGCAGAAAAAGCTCGACTGGCGATGGAACTAGAGGAGGCCAGCAAATCTTACGAACAACTTAAAGCGGAAAATGAACAGGCCTTTGCCGATTTGCAACGCGCCAATCAAGAATCCATGGACAAACTAAAAAGCGATTATGCTGAGCAAATGGCAAAAGACAAGGCCGACTTTGATGCGGCAATGAATGCGGTCAAAATGTCTGCCTCCGAGCGGGCAAAAAAAGAACAAGAGTTTAGAGCAAAAATGTTAGCAGAGAAGGCCGCACTTGATGGTAAATTGGCCGGACTAGCTTCTGAAATTAATGATGCCAACCAGGCCTTACTTGCCGCCAATGCTGAAAAAGAAAAACTCTCTCGCGATGTTGCCATGACTCAATCACAACTTGATGCCGCTAAGGCCAAGGCCGTAGCTGATATGAATCGCCAAAAAGAAGATTTTGAGAAAAAAATTGCGCTTGAGCGTGAAACTTTTTTACGCAATTTAGAAAAGCAAAAGCTATCAGCAAATGCTAAGGCGAAAGCACTCAAAGAATTTCAAGAAAAAACTAAAAAAGAGAAGGCAGAGTTAAATGATAAAATTGCCGTAATCTCAGATGATTTGAAAAAAGCGCAAGAACTACTTGCCGCCAAAAAGAAACTTGCCAACGAAATTATGATGAACTTCAAAAAGGCGGGAATCGAAGGAGATGTTGATCCTGAAACAGGAGATGTTACCATCTCCTTTGGCCAAGACTATTTTGAAACTGGACGGGCCGATCTAAAACCCAGCATGAAAGATACTTTACGTAAATTTATGCCAACCTATTCGATGAGTCTTTTTAAAGATGAGAAGATCGCTCAAAAAATTTCTTCCGTGGAAATTATTGGTTTTTCCTCTCCGACCTATCAGGGAAAATATATTGATCCCAGCAGTCTAGATCCGCAATATCGTTCAGCAGTAGATTTTAACTTGGATCTGAGCTTTAAACGTGCCAAGGCCGTTTTTACCTATATTTTTGACACCACCTCCATGACCTACAAATACCAAGATCGACTATCTCCACTGGTAAAAGTTACCGGAAGAAGTTTCTTGGCCACTGAAATCAAAGGCCGCAACATTGCCTCGGGGATGACTCAACGAGAATATTGTGAAAAACATAATTGTAAAAAATCACAAAAGGTTATTATTAAATTTAACCTAGAAGATAAATAAGGGGATTGTCTATGATCACACCACAAGTAATGAGTGATTCTTGGTTTCAGGAAGTTGTCGTTTATATCATCAAAGCATCAGTTGATACCTTAGCACCGTATTTGATGCCATTAATGATGATTGCCTTTGGTTTTGCGGTGGCATTTCGCGGCCTGATCTTCTGGACCATAAAAAGAGAAGATTGGTTTGCAACTGAATTTGAAAAACGAGTGCGCCTTTTTATGGATGATGCGGAATGCACCAAAGCGACCTCCTTTTTCGTTACTGCCAAACGACTACTAGAGAAAACCTACTACGAATTATTTGAGTATCGCGCCATTATGAAGCGACGTAAACCAGATTACGTTTTGGCCTTAAGCGACCGACTTTTTTTAATTCAATTTGGAGTGGCGATCTTAGTTAAAGATACTATTAAGCAAATCAAATTTTTAAAACATGGTGGACAACCTCCAAAATTGATGGAAATCTCAAAAAACGTTTTCCAAAACAATCCCTGCTTTAAAAATATCTTTGGAATTTTCCTCTTCCCCTCCGGTGTACTAAACGACATCATAAATATCATGCCAGGAATGTTTATCATCGGCGGTATTTTTGGAACCTTTTTGGGAATCATGCAGGCACTGCCGACCTTGGGCGGAATGGATCTGCAAGACGTAGAAGGAACAAAACGGATCATGGATGGATTCTTAGTAAGCATGGCCTTTTCCATGGGAACATCTATTATTGGAATTCTTTTGTCCGTTGGAATGACTTTCGTTAACACAACCTTCAATCCCGAAAAACTTTTTGTTAGCATCGTAGATCGTTTTGAAAATTGTCTTGATATGTTGTGGAACCGCAGTACAGATAATCAACTACCAAGCGAAATTCCCAATTTCGATGAGCACCGCGATCCACTTGAAGCATTGGCAGAAGAGGCGGTTAGAAATCAGCTATCAAAAAGCAAAGAAAAAATCACATATGACACTGGCAGAATGCACTCGCTTCCAGAAGATACAGATCATAGCAGTATTTCTGAAGATGGGCATCTTTCAGAAATGTCTGATCTTTCATCTTTCACTGCACCACTTCGGACTTCAACTGACGAGAAAAAAAATGATATAAATAAGAAGGCGTCATAATTTAATTGACGCAGACGAGAGGGCCGTGGCCTGCAAAGTTGAAATCCATTCTGATGACGGAGTCAAATCAACGATGATTAATGCGGATCGCTTCGTCATCGGCCGCTCAACTAAGGCAGATATTATTATCGATGAAGATGGCATAAGTCGCAATCATCTAATTGTTACAATCAAGAACAACACTATTTACTTACTTGATGAGGGCTCTTCTAACGGAACATTCGTAGAAAAAAATCGCCTACATGCCAAACAGGAAATTACTTATAACTCAAATAACAAAATAAGATTGGGGCCCTCAAAAAAATATATAAAGCTGTCCATTGTCAACTCTGCGGATAAAGAGGCTGCCGCAACCACACCTAGCAACAAAACATCCAACAATGCGGCCATTGATAAAGTAAAAAAAGAGGCCCAAGATGAAATAACCCGAATGCGATTTAATGTTGAAGATGAATTGGCCCAAAAAAGAGTGATGGCCCAAGAAAAACTAGAAGTAGAACTAAAACAACTACGAGATCACGCTTTAGCAGATATTAATGCTATGAAACTGGCGGCCGAAGGAGAAATAAAGGCAAAAAATGAGTTGATAATTAAAATCACTAACGAGTTAGCAGATGGCCGTAGTAAATTAAATGACAACACCTTGGCACTAGAAGCAATAATTGTACAAAAAAATAAAAATCAAAAAGAATTAGATGAAAATCAAAAAAACGTACTTGAAATGCGCAACGAAATGGCCACTAATAAAAAAAAGATCATCGAATTACAAGCTGAACTAGATAAGCTAGGCAAGGAAAAGAAGATTGCGATTGAGGCCCGAGAATCGGAACTCAAAATTGCAAAAATGAATTTAGAGGTTGAACTACAAGAACTTCAATCCAAAAAAGTTATTTCCGAACGAGAGTTTAAACTAAAAGAAATCGACAAAAAAAACATTGAAGACATCATTTTGCAACAAGAAGATATAAAACAAAAATTACAGCTTAGTGTTGCCGAACTTAAAGACACACTTGAACAAAAAAGAGCAGAAGCACAAAAAGAGATTAGCTCTTTAGAACTTTCAAAAAAAGATTTGCGCGATGAACTAGAGTTGATTAGAAAAGAAATGGGCTCTTGCAAAGTAGAAAGCGTGGCACTAGAAGAAAAGAAAATCTCTATGGAATGCGAAATAACAGGACTTCTTGATAGAAAAAAGCAAGCTGAAGACGAAATGGTTGATAAAAACATTCAACTCAACAGAGAAAAAGAACAAATCGAGGGCGAAATAGCAAAAGCGAAATCTGAATTACAAGCAACTTTAGCTGAATTAAAGCTACAAAAAGTTACATTGAAAGTTGAATCAGAAAAGGCACTAAGCAGTAAAAAAATTTTAGAAAAAGAAATAGAAGATTTAAAAACAGCTAAGGCCAACCTTCTTAACAAGTGATACACTTTCTCAGAAAATAATAGATCAATATTTTTAAAATGGAGATACCTATGGCGCAAATACATACTCTAAATCGCTTACCACAATTTCAAGGCCGTATAGGCCCAGTCGTTCTCGTTATTTTAGATGGCGTCGGGGTCGGAAAAGAATATCCTGGCAATGCCGTATGGTTGGCACGGCCTGAAAATTATAATCGGTTTATTTCCGAGGCAAAAAAAAACAAACTCTACACACAACTACGTGCTCATGGAAAGGCCATTGGACTTCCTTCGGATGGTGACATGGGAAATAGCGAGGTTGGACACAATGCGCTGGGAGCTGGACAAATCTATGCACAAGGGGCAAAGCTTGTTGGGGAGTCTCTAGATAGCGGCCGTTTTTTTAAAAGTGATAATTGGAAAAATGTTGTTATCACGGCCGCCAATCAAAATAAAACCATCCATTTCATTGGATTGCTCTCTGATGGAAATGTTCATTCAAACATTTCGCATCTTTTTAAAATTTTAGAGGGATGCAAAAAAGATGGCATAAAAAAAATTCGTATTCATCCCCTGTTGGATGGAAGGGATGTAGCTCCTGACTCTGGCCTACTTTTCATTGATAAGCTAGAAAACAAACTTGTCGAACTACGAAATACTGGCCTAGATGCCCAGATCGCTTCCGGAGGTGGGCGCATGCATGTCACCATGGATCGCTATGGTTCAGACTGGAATATCGTTCGCCGTGGATGGTATGCTCACGTTCTTGGACAAGTAGATAAAGCTGATATTCATGATAATTATCCCGGATATTTTCGTAATGCCAAATCAGCAATAATGCGAGCGCGAGAAATATGGCCTTCCAAGCAAGACCAATTTAACCCTTCATTTGTCATCGTTGACGATAACATGAGGCCAATTGGCAAAATGGAAGATGGTGATGCCGTTATTAATTTTAACTTTCGCGGAGATCGTGCCATTCAAATCTCTCAAGCTTTTGAATTAGATAACTTTCCTCACTTCGATCGTCTTCACCGTCCCAAAGTTAATTATGCCGGCCTATTAGAATACGATGGCGACAGTAAACTTCCCCAACGTTACTTAGTTTCTCCTCCCGAAATTAAAAACACTGCCTCTGAATATCTTTGTGCTATGAAAATTCGCTCTTATGCTGGAGCAGAAACCCATAAGTATGGACACGTCACCTATTTTTGGAATGGCAACAAAAGTGGATTTATCGATGCCAAGCTGGAAACCTATGAAAATACCCCCTCTGATCCCAACGAAATGATCGAACGCAATCCTAAGATGAAGGCCCGAGAAGTAACAAAAAAATTACTTAGTGCGCTTGATAGCAAGCAATATAAGTTTTTACGCATAAACTTGGCCAACGGTGATATGGTTGGCCACACCGGCAATATCAACGCCTGCGTCGAATCCATAAAGGAAGTTGATACTTGTCTTGCAGATATTGTCAGCAAAGTTTCTTCGCAAAATGGAATCGTAATCATAACGGCCGACCACGGCAACTCGGAGGAGAAAATCGATGAAAAAGGAAAGATCATAACCAGTCATACACTCAATCCAGTTCCCTTTTTAATCATAGACAACAACTTTAAGAGGGAATATGAAATTGATGTTACGGACAAGGCAAAATTTCCCGTTCCTGGTATTGCCAACGTGGCCGCAACTTTTTTAAATCTCCTGGGATACCAGGCCCCAGAGTTTTACGAAAAATCTTTGCTTAAATTCAAATAATAAGCACTGATAAGTTTGGAGATTAGCTCTTGTCAATTATTTGAGGCAACATTTATACCATGAATATTTCAAAAATCAGATGTTTAGAGTGATAGTTTAAAAGAGTCTTGCATATATTCTGGTAGCTACCTAGAATTAAAGGTGCGTATTAAATTAATAGCGTCAGGTCAAATAACCAGAGGAATTGTTTATGGCCCCAAGAAATGGCCGTCTTATTTTAAGAGAAATGCGAACTTCTAATGGTTTTACTCTAATTGAAATATTAACTAGTGCGGCACTTTTGGCCCTAATTGCTGTAGCAGTTTCCAGCTTGTTTAAAACACAGATGGAAGGCGTCAAACAGGTTGAGACCCGATATGACATTTTATCTATCCAAAATGAAATTGAGTCCATTTTGTTAAGTGGTGAAAACTGCCTGAGCACTATTAGTCCGCTGCAAAACGATAAAGCAATAGAGCACATTGTAAGCGGAACCACTGCCAAATTTATTGCCGGAAGCGAAATTCAATATGGAAGTAGTCGCGTAAAAATTTTATCTTACAACGCCGACACTACCCAACTTGAAAATAATAAATTGAATATCACTGTAACTTTTGAGAAAGGAAATAAAAAAACCAAAAAGGCCATAGAGCTAAGTGTAGACAATTCAGATCTTAAATTAATTGCCTCATGTAACTCCATCTTTGCAAATAAAGAAAATGAGATTTTAAAATTTGGCCCCCCTGGTACTGATGGCGTTTATATCGATGGCGAACTTAATTTGGGTATCAAAACAGAAAACCCGGGGGCAGCACTGGATGTTGCCGGTGCCATTAAGGCAGATAGTTTAGAAATCGGAACTACCAATATTGGTAGCGGTGGTCTCAGTGTTGATTCCTTGGCCGTTAATAACGTAACTGTTGCAGCTTTGATCACCAGCAGTAGTGCCAGTTTTTCTACACTCACAGTTGATAACACGGCCTATACCTCAGATGAACGCTTAAAGAGCAAAATAGATATACTCAAAAACTCTTCAAAGAAAATTGAACAACTCCAAGGCGTCTCTTACTATTTCCGAGATAATCCAAATCGCACCATGGGACTGATCGCACAACAAGTAGAAACGGTCTATCCAGAGTTAGTTCATACTGATAACGCAGGAGTCAAAGGCCTTAACTATATTGGCCTAATTGCTCCTATGATCGAAACCATTAAGGAACAAAACGTAAAAATACGCCAACAAGATGAAGCAATTTTAAATTTGCAAAAAGAACTCAAAAATCTAAAAAAGGCCATCAAACATGGCACATACTCGGCCATTAAATAGGAGATCGATATGTCACAACTTAATATCCACAATTTTCTTTCTTTTCTATCTTTTATGCTTATGGCCCTGATTATCTCTCCAACCTACTCGGCCACTAATCAAAAAAATTGCGACAGTGCAAATGCAGTTGGAAGTATCAATCAGTGTGATTGCGACAATCTATACTGTTATGGCCGTAACGAGGTCATACTAAACGTAAAAAGCGCTACTAAAAATAGTGGTAATTGGCAATTTAAGTGTGCTGGAGAACGAACCAACAACTCTAGCGAAATTCTTTTTGGTTTTTCAGCACATGGTTCTGACTGGAATGGTTTTTGTAAGACTAAAAAAGGGTGGACTCTTCAACGTGCAGGACAAGATTATGATGGTAATTTGCAAAAATTTTTGGATGATTTTTGGGCCCATACAAAAAAAGGTGATCGATTGCCAATCCATTTTGGATGGCTCGAGCGCACACAAGAAAAATCTAGCAATGCAGTTAATGAATTTGAGGGGAGAAAAAACTCAACTGCAATCTATAAAACCCCAAATAATCCTCCTACCTACCTAAGAGAAATAGATCCTATCCACTACATATATAACTTTTCTGGCAATCGCGATTTTATAAATATGATCTCTGCCTTTTTTCCCAGCAATTCGATGCTTTCTATTCCGGCCATTCCCAATCAATATCGATCACACACCAATAATAATTTTAAAGCAAACAATGAATATGCCAGGTACCTTTCCAGCGATGCGGCCTTCAATCAAATGTTTCTAGGACTTGTCCTTAATATTGGAACCAATAAAGTTCCAGGAACCGAGGTGGAATTTACAGTTCATCCCGGCGTGAAAATTTTCAAATGCGGCCAAACAATTTATTATTTTGATTTAAGTCAACATGCCCCTTCTGTTTTTGCAGGCCACTGCACTCCCTTAGCAAAATACTGGATGCAAAACTATCCCAAACTGGCAATTCCGATAACTTCTCATTATCGCCCACTATCTACTGACAGCGATTCTATACTGCACCGCTATAACTCTCCTCTGCAATTTTGCACTTACCTGAATAGATATAAAACGTGGTTAAAAGAAGATGGTTCTCTAGGATATAGCTTTACGGCCTCCTCCAACAATCACCCGGAGAGTCAGCTTCCTGCGACATTGGCATATAGCAAATCACTTTTTTGTAACGCTGGTTATATTTCAGAGTTTAATGGCTGCAATACCAGCGGAGTTTTACATCTAAGTCAAGCAACTCCTATCGTTTACGGAAAAGGTGATGGCCATTGCTCCATCTATTTTATCAGCGTCTCAAAAACTGAAGACATATGTAGCAATGCCCAACTAAATCTTTCGGGCCTAGATAGCGGGAATAGTCCTTCCTCTTGTATCAGTGCTATCCCTATCGGACAATGTCGTGCTAGCAGTGGGGTCTCTAATAAATTTTGCTATTCCATTCCTCAATTTTTCCAAAGCGAAGCCTTTACTGCAAATTGCTCTTCTGTTAGCAGCACTGGATGTCTTAATGCTGAGAAAAATTTTTACTCTAGCACTCTGGCAGCAGCGCAAGAAGTAGTTACAGAGAGTAGACAAACTGATACCGTTTTGCCAGTAGTACAACCACCAACCGAATACGGCGGAGCATGCGACAGTACTATACCCTGTGGCCAAACAATCTCTTCTGAAAGCGGAACAACTCTTTGGTGTCGAAGCTTAAACAGTCACAACAATTATAAATGGGTTTCTCGCCAAATTTGCACTAATGGCAGAATCGGAGATTATGCGCTTTGCGGAGGCTCTCGTCAAAAATGTATTCAAGGAACCAACCTCGAATGGCATACGCTGCCAAATGCTACCTGTGCCCCTACTACTCCTTGCGATTTGATAGTAGAAGAAAGATCAATTAAATATTGGTGTCGCAATCTAAACGGCAATGGTTATGACTGGACACCGCGCTATGATTGCACTGCTGCACGCATAAACGAAACAGCACAGTGCGGTGGAAAAAGTTATAAATGTATAAGCGGCACTGGAGTTTGGACTGCTTTGCCTTAACAAATATCTTGCTAGGAAAAATTTACCGTCAAATATTTGCGATACCATAAATAAAGGCAAAATAAAGTTGGAAGACAGTATCTCCCTCTAATCCTGAAAAATAATTATAGCCAGCGGTAAATTCTTGCAAAAAGGCCTTCGTAAAATTTTTACTAAACCCCAAATAAAAATTTAAAAACGAAGTAGAAGCTCCAAAAGTTTTGGATAAATTTTTTGCCGGGGCGGCCATTACTAGACTATAGCCAATAGAAAGATCTATAATCCGTAAAGAATCAATGTTAAAATCAGAAGAATCATCTTCGAAATCACCCTGCGCTATTTTTTCCTCCAACTCTTTGGCCCGTTTAAGTTTTTCATGTTTGGCCTTGGCCTTACTATATTCATCTTCTAACTCTTATAGGCTTTTTTCTAATGCAGCATAATCTTCACTCCAGCTATCATCTTTTTCTTTAGAAACATCTACCTGTAATCCACGATAACATTTCCAATTATTATCTGTTTGTTGCTCACAGTCCGTACGTAGCGGTTCAAAACTAAGTTTATGTCCTTTGCAATCATAAGATTTATTACAAAGAGCATAAAACTCATCAAAAGCATTTTTTAATGCCAGCTTCCTGGCCATACTCTCTTCCGAATTCACTCCTAGTCCGCAAGAGTTATAGAGTCCAGTGGAAAGTTTTATGGATGCAACTTGTTTACATAGCCAAGTATCCGCACACAAATTGCCCATAATAATCGTCCCCAGCAGTGATAAAAAAACTAAGTGAAACTTCATAAATTCCTCATTAAATTACTAGAATAAAGTCTCTGGTTTAAAAATTTACAATTTTAACAAATTATTCTAGCAAAACACTAACAAAACATTAAGTTATTACTAGTTGCCCCGATAAGAAATCGTCATACTGGGAGGATGCCAAACTAAATGAGTCGGCCATTTTTTTTGTTTTTTATTTTCCTTTTTGTTGCTATTTACAGCAACATCCTTTCGTCCTCTGCTGATGATTCCGACCTTGCCAAAGCCTTATCCTTTCTAAAGGGGGCAAGTGCAGGGGTATATGAGCAACAAGGCCCTAACTATGTTGATCTCAAAAAATATCGGGCCGCTCTTCGCCAAAATGCCTCCTCCTTTGATGTTGTTCAATTTTTAAAAAATAATTACCTCCAAATCAAAGATAAAAATGCGATAGCAGGCCTGGGCCTCGAGTACATCGCCTATCTATCTAAAGATCAAGATTTACAAAAAATGGTACACGAAACCATTTTATCCCAACTTCAAAAAGGTATCACTCCAGAAACCGAAATACGCCAGCGAGAAAATATTCAAAGCAGCAACGCTCGCCAAATAATTGATAATGTAATCTTTCGCCATCTTGATCATGCAGAGATGGGCCAAATCGCCGACAGCATAGGGGCCTTCGCTGCTTCGTTACCCATAGACTATGAGCTGTTTAAAAATCCCTTAGAAAGTTACAGTGATATTACATATATTAATAATCGTTATCCGGTGGCCAGAGCAATAATCGTGGCCATAAAGGGTAAAGAATATTTTTCCAACCTGGAAGAAACATTTAACAGAAAAAAGATTGAACAGATTAAAGAATCAATGCAATCTTTTATTCCTATTCCTAATGCCTCCGAAGAGGAAAATAATCTAGCAGATATGCGTTTTCATGAGGGTGGTTCCCACGAAATTACCAATTATATAAATTCTCTTTTCCATCTAAATAATCGCGATGATGCCAAATCGCTGCTAAAAAGTAATCTCCCTACTTACACTTCCAATATTCGTGGATGCAACGAGTGCCAATCTTTTCTTGTTGTAGCTGCGGCCAGCGACGATAGCGAATTGCAAAAGATGGCGCAAAATATTATTAAAAAACGCATTTTAGAAGATGATCCTGCTTTTACTTCGAAGGCCTCTGATTTCACAAATAACTATTCCCACCGTTTTTTTGAACAACGCGAAGAGTTGCGCGAAACCATGCACATGAGTGACCGAGAGGTTTTTGATATTCTCCCCTTATCCATTAATCTCTCCACGATATCCGGACGTGCCAGTTATTTTGTGGAAATGTTTAACGAAACATACGCTAGAATAACCCCACAGAGCATGAAAGATAAATTTGCACGTACTGCCGTCGCCCTACTTAAAGATAACATCAGTGATTATGAGTTGATTCGTGAACGCATAGAATACCTGTGGTATGAAAAATTTGCCGGCCGCGAGCAATTTGCTAAAATGATAATCGAGGCCTTTAAAGGAGAAGAGTATCTTAAAAATATCGATGTCATTCGTGAAAGGAAAAAAATTGAAGATGCTATAAACTTTCTAGAGCAACTGGATAACGAAACCATCACCGGTAGAAAGTACTACAACGAAATGAACAATCTACGCCTTCTACTGCTGCGAGATCGGCCCGATGAAAAACTTTTTGCCAAATTAGAAAAAATATATCCTACTATTCATGACAAGCTTACCAACTATGAGGATATTTTTTCTATATATCTGATTGTTGCCAAAAATGATGCCCATCTAGCGGCCGTAAAAAAACTAATAAATGATCGCTTTGCTGGCCAAGATAAAAAATATCTAGAGCGCTTTAAAGCAGGCAATCCATTTCCAACAGCAGAGGCCCGATTTCAAAATATATTCTATCAACTTATAGAGCGAACACCTCGCGATAAAGCGTATCAGCCTCAAGCTGAATATCTTTCTCTAATCACCGACCTTCTTTCTTCCATCGATGTTGATATAAACGTTATACGAAGTTTTTTAGAATCTAATATCTATCTTAATGGCAATCCAAATGATCTAATAGCCCAGGGAATAATGAAAAAACGCCTAGGTGAAAAAGAATTCGAACTCCTTCTTCAAAAAAAGCAAAAAGAAAAAATCATCCGCGAGCGCGATCAAAAGTATGGTGGATATCTGGCCAAACTAGAAGCATCCCTCTCTGCCTCTCGTTCTGGAAACACTAATCGAAGCATCCATGACTTTGTTCGCCTCTCTACCGATCTAGCTAAAATAGTTGGATTGACGTCTGTAGATGATTTTATTTCCGACTTAGTCAGAGAAAAGCTTGAAGAAGCAAGCCTGCTGCCAGATTACTGGAGATATCGCGCTCTGTGGCCGGCCGCCGAAAATTCTTCTAATGCCTCAATCAAGCAATTTGCTCGCGATCTTATAAGTCGTCGCATAGAAGGCGTTGATGGAAAATTCAATAATGGCATCGGTAAAAAGTTAACGACAAAAAAAGATCGTCTTGCTTTTTACTTTGATGAAATCCTCAACTCTGTATTAGTAAACGATGAAACCAAAAAAAACTACAAACTGGCAAAAGAACTAATTCTCTCTTGGGATTATGACTACGCCCTCCTTGAAGATAAAGTTGAAAGCATGGCCAGAAATCTTGATGGTATTGGCCCTGAGCAAAAAGATATTATTCACTCTTTTATTGAAAAACATAAAGGAAAAGAGTATCTCAACACAATTCTTACTTCGGCCACTCAAAGCAATAAAAAATTTATTTTTATAAATGGCGGATACTCTCCCACCTCTAATTCCGAAAACCAAGAAGATGAACTGTTAACTTTTCATTACAATTTCTTCAACGGCCAATCCATTCTTTTAAATGGTGGCGGTGCCAACTCTCAATTTTATAAAGAGGATACCAATCTGGCCGCACAAAGAGATTCTGATGGTTTTGCAATGATTAGTCCCACAAAGGTAAAAATTCCAACGCTGGAAGCAACTACTGCTAATGTTAAAAATACTTTTACTAATCTAGCAAACAATCAGTATGCAAAAAAAATCACTTTGATCTACACTGACCATGGAGGCCCTGGTGGTGTTGCCTTGTGGGATGGAAAAAATATGGATGCCGTAGATTTTAGAAACGAACATGATAAAATCCCAGAATCCACCATGATCCAATCCATGTATATGGCCTGCTACGTGGGAGCAGAAGTGGCCGACATCAATCGCCGTCCTCCACACAGCACCAAACTTCTTTCCAAATTTCTTAAATATCACTACCGCAAAAATCGCTGCGCTCTAGCAAAAACCAGTCACAATGAATTAGGTATTTCGATTACCACCAACCTCAACTGGAAAGAAAATTCTTGGACCTATTTTTTGCGACAACATCCAACACCTACACTAAATGACTTTAAGAATTTTTTCTTTGACAATAATGTTTTCTCCACGCCCGTCCTTACTAGTGATTACTTTTTAGAAGATATTACCACAACAATGTGTCAAGAACATAAAAACGCTACTAACGATATTCCCTCTTCTAAATTTGATGATCGAATTGCCTGTCCAACTAAATATCCCTCACTACTTGAGTCCATCGATGAACTAACTAAAAACATTTGGCGAAAAATTGTGGATGAATATTGCACTACCTCTGAGTTAAAACTCGTAGACTCTGTTAACAAAGAGGCCTCTGATTTTATCAACTTTTACTATAATGAATTTCTTTCTATGATAAGAATTTGGCAACGTGAATTAATTCAAAAACAATTTCCCGCCGTTTATGAAGAATACTTGGCACATCAAAAAGAGATTGATGAGTTAACTTTAAAATATGCCAATGATATCACTGGAAAAATGAGTTCTGAGGATAAAGATAGGCTAGAATATTTAAAATATCACTATCCCACCGCCTATACTCGCATGTTACAAACTGATCAAATTTTTACAAAATTTCCAGATTTTTTTAATACCAAATTAAAAGAAGTAATGACTTCTGGACAAAAATTTATCTGGATCAAAAAAGGTGACAAACTAGGTGCCGAGCAAGTACACACATCACTACCTAAAGGGCAAGAAGAGAAAAAACGCGACTATATCCCCGTCTCAGTGGAAAAAACATCCCAAATCGTAGGAGGATCCACCGAAGGAAGAAATCTGGCCGCCTCCGCATATCGAAATTGGTTAAACCAACTAACTAATAATCAGCAAAGAAAATTAGATGCGATGAAAACATTGCAGATCAAACGCCGCACACTCGTGGAGCAACTTTTAAATGATCCACAATTTGCAGAACTTAAGGATATATATGACTCTATTATCCAATGTGAAAACACACCTATTAATTAATTTTTTTTCAATACTCTGGGCCTTTGGCGCAGAGATTCAGGATTGGTCAATTGAACCAACTTTTGACTGCGGAATTTATCAAGTAACAGGGATGCTAACACTAGATAAAAATAAAAACTTCATCCTCATTCTTCGCTACGGCTCCTCCTCTCCCGTGTCGTTAATACTTTTAGGAGGGCCTGGGCGCGATCTTAAATTAAATAGCTGGGTTAAGGCAGAAATCTATATTCCTCAAAAAATATCTGGGCCAAACCGCGCCTATGTCTATTTGCAAAAATTCATGCCTTTAGTAATTGAAGAACAAAACATTTATAAAATCAATAGCGCCAAATGCGGCCAAAAAAGTATGTATGTCGGCATTTAACTATTTTGTGTAGTAGACAAAGTCAATCAGGTCATCTTCATATTGGCCAATAATGGAGACATTAAGATAGATAATGAAATTTTGCAGCCACAGTGCCCGCATTTTTAATTCTTCTTTTCCAGCTAATTGCGACTTAAATTCTCTAATAAAATATACAAAAAGGGCCTCGCTATAACTACCCAGTACCAGTTCGGCCTGAATGGCACTTATTTTTTCCTCACGCTTATTTGCTGAAAAATCTAAGGCGACATCTTCCGACAACATTGACGAAAAAAAATCTGCAGCAATGTAGTTTAAATCTTCACCGTTTTCGCTTTTTAAAATATTTTGTGCACAAACAATCATTGTCGCTTCATCATTATCTACATTAAAAATGGCCTCTGCCTCTTTAATCCTCTCTAAAAAATTACGATGAAATTGTGCGTATTCTTCTCCTTGAACAATATTCTCTGTGCTAATAGCGATTCCAATTATGGTAGGTGCGGCCAGAAGTTGCCAAGAAATGGCAGATAAGCTGATAACCAAAAATAATAGGGTCTGTTTCATACATTCCTCCGAGTGTCTTTTGTTGCTTTTTTATTGCCAATGATAACTAACACAAATCTGGCCAGCTTTTATCAAAATGTTTCTCTAATGTAAAATTTATATATTTAGATTTTTAGATTTTTAGATTTTTAGATTTTTAAATTATCTTTGCAAATTATAATAGGCGGTAATGTACCCGGCGATCATGCTATCTAAGCTCCACTTTTTGCGTGCCTCATTCATAATTCGCTTCATTTGACGATTCCATGAATCTGGATTGGCACGAAAGTAACGATGATTACTTACCGCCTGGGCCATTCCCCAGTAAAGGCCATTTGGATCATAATCTTTAAAAAGTACTCCATTTCCAACATCTTGCGGCCCTCCCCACTCTTTTAGAAAAAGCGGAACAATTTTATCATGATATCCACCTGTATCGCGATTAGTGGCCGTTGCACCATAAATATTTCCCACTACATCAATCTGGCCAAAGGGCTCGTAAAGTGATGCCCCAAAAACATCACTCGCCGCGGCATAAGCAAGCATAGATATATCTTCATTAAATCGAGAGTAGGCAATACGCCCATTGGATTTACCCGCAATAGTTGCAATATTCTGCCCGTGCGCGGTTCCACTTACCGGATCTCCCACCACCACAATTTGTACCTCGGGAAATTCTGCAATAAAGCGCAAAGCAATATCTTCAAAAAGCTCTACCCCCTTTTGCACTGAATCTAAACGAGATGGCCAATAAAACAAGGTGGCATCGGGATTGACTTGCATTTTTAATTTTCTCTGAAGCTTTTCTACATTGGCACGTTTGGCAGACACCAAATCCATGTTGGTTTTTAAAATTTTAGCAAGTCCTGCCCGCTCAACCTCACTGTGTTCTACTTGATTTTCGGGATAAACTTGCGGAGCAATTCCATTCGGGATAACGAGTGCCGAGTTATTGCGATACTTAAATTTTATCTCTTGTCGAACACTATAAGGAATAAATGCCCGATCCAAAAAATAGTCGCGCACAATTTCTTCTAAAAATTTCTTACCGACTACTGTAATTTGTGAAGCATTCTTAATTGCCGTGGCCTGCGCATCAATACAACTAACCCCATTATCATTTTGTAAATATAGGTGATTATTAATTCGTGCCAAATTAAGTCCGTAAAAATATTCTGCAGGAATTAGGCCGGTATGTGTATTGTGGATAGTATGTAAAACTGGAAGGTTTCGCGATTTGGCAAAGGCGGGCACAATTCCACCGGCCATCCAATCATGAGTATGAATAATGGCCTTCCCGCGAGTACGACTTACAATATTTTTCACGGTTGTATTTACTATTTGTTTTTGAAATTCTGCTGCCGTTAGTGCCGAAACACCCTCGTACGCATTGCGCTTATTTTCAAAAATTCCTGAACTGATAAGATGAACATTCTGAGGATCAAGGCCAAACGTCATATTCATCCACTCTTCTTCCGACAGATTTGACTCCTCCTTAAAGCGACGAGATAAATCTAAAGTTATAATATGCGTGGGAATTTTTCGTTCAACCAGTCCATTGCAAATAGCAGAAATAACCTCACCCAATCCTCCGCTTTTCCCTGAAATAAATTTAGCAAACTCTCCCATTCCTCTCTCCGGCAATCTGGCCGTTTCAGGAGAGATAATAATAACTGGCACCTCATCTTTTTTGCTAATGATATTGAACGAATGAATATCATTTTTTAATCTTTCGATGTTTTTTGTTAAAAGATAAGCAGCATGAGCGATCGAACCATAGGGATTAAACTGTCCCAGCGTTATTGGAAAAATCCCATGATCTTCGTTGATATAGGCAAAATGATCTGTGGCAGTTAGATGTCTCCACTTTTCAATAAAAGTTGGCTGCGTTTTTTTAGTATCCTCTTCATAGGCCTCTAACTCATTTAATAATTCTCGTTGTACAGAAGATCCAATCCACGACTTGACTCCATTTTGATAAATAGACCATGAGGTAGTTTGCGCACCTTCCAAGCTCAATTTGGGAAGATCCTGATCTTTAAATTCTGCTACCACATCTCGCGGAGTGACACATTCAATATTAGGAAACAAGGCCAAAGCATTAGGAATTTCCTTCCAAAAATCAAAAATTCCTTTACTGCCAGGAATGTGTTCTCCAATATGTTCCAAATTAAATGCTAATAAAACTACTGGTGCTCTTTCTTGCGAAACCAGTTCCAAAAACTCTTTGGCCGAAAAAGGATTTTGAGCAAAATCCACCGCCACCTTATTAGACAACTGACGATTACGCGCAATAATAACCATGTCACGCGAAATATTTTTTCTCCCATTTAAATGAAACAAACTTTTAGAGATAACACCATGGTTCGTTCCAAATGAAGGAGCTTCGCATAAAATAGAATTAAAGCCCATATCTGCAACAATATTTCCAATGTCATCGTTATAGATCATTTCGGTATTAACAAAACATTTGGGCGAAGAGCCAAAGACTTCTTTCATCTTATTCCGGTGAAGTGTTACCTGATTTTTAAATTCATTTTTATATTCATCTTTAAATAGTGATGCCAGTGAGTGAAAATAAGTCTCCTCTAAAAATTCTATCTGATTACTACTTTTTCCAAATTTGTACATTTTGTGCAAATCATCTATCACTTTTTGCAAATATAATTCTGATTGTTTTAAAAAAGTTCCAGACATCCCGAAAGTTATTTTAAATTTGGGATGTGACAACATTAAGTCATGAAACATTTTAACGGCCGGCAAATAACTATGATCGGCAACTTTTAAAAAAATTTCCTTATTTATTTCATCCCAAAAAAAATCATTGCCGTTTACGTGCAAGCGAAATGGTTGATGAATGTGAAAATAGAAAATTACTTTAGGCATAGCGTTGATTAAGAGAATAATCCATTGTCACAATAATTAGAAGATGGAATTATGCTCCACGCCCACCGCCATGGCCATGGCGATGATGAATATCCGGAAAATGCGGATGCGAGTGCATTAATGCTGCATGGTTGTGTCGATGAATATGAGTAGTTTTATCCACTAATTTATCACCCTTTTCATCAATATGTTCATGATGATGATGGCCATCATCATGTGAATGTAGATGCTCATGCTCCTCTTCATGATGGCCATGCTCGTGAATATGTCGCTCAAAAAACAGCAGACCTAACGCCAAGGCCATAAACAGTGAGGATATGACAAAATTAAGACTCAACTTTTCCTGTAAGACTAAAAAAGAAAGAATTGCCCCCCAAAATGGATTTAAAGCAAATATCATCTGCGAACGAATGGCCCCTAAAAATTTAGATGCACGAATATATAAAACAATACTAAGTCCGTAAGAAAGGCCGCCAACCAATAAAATATAAAAAAGCTCAACTCCTTTGGCCACCGACACCTGGTTTTTAGCAATAAAGAAGTAATAAATCGCCAGATTTAAAATACCAGCAAAAAAACTTTTTAAAATGGTGTTGGTGGTGGCAGAGACTCCTTCGATGGTAGCTGTTAAATTGTTATCTAATCCCCAAAATAGACAGGCAAAAACAATTAAAATCCCCCCAAAGTTAAAGCTCATATCTTTCTCTATTACCAATAAAGATCCTCCCAATAAGACCGCCAGCATAGAAAAAATAATTTTTCGATTAATATGTTCTTTGAAAAATAACCATCCCAAAACAAAGGTCCAAAGGCCTTCAAAATTTAAAAGCAAGGCAGCTGAAGAGGCCGGACTAATTCTCAGACCAATAAAAAGCACTACAGGGCCGGCCATCCCACCAAAAAAAATGGCCCCTGAAAGCTTGAGAAAATCTTGGCGATTTTTTCTAATAAACAAAAATTCGCGCCGAAACTCACCAAAGGAAAGTGGCAGCAAAAACAGGGCCGCTCCCAAATAATAAAATCCGGCCAACGCAAATGGATGTGTATTTATTAAAAAATATTTACTTATGGGAGTAGAAGCACCAAAAAGCAGCGCGGATAATATGGCCGCGGCCCAAAAACGATTCGCTGACATTCGAAGAACTAGTAACCTTTTAAATACGCAATATTGGTAATTCGAGTAACATGTTCTCCTAAACAACCATCCCCCGATTCTCTACAAAGTCTAGGAATCATACAATCCCCCATGGGTGATGGAACATAATCCTCTTCTCCGCGCACCAAAATCCCTTCTATTTCGTTGGTTTCAGCATTAAAAACTGCTGAGCCAGAATTTCCCGCAAAAGTATCGAGGTTCGTTACAAAATAATTTTTAGGGCCATTATCAATAACGACCGCCCCGGCAGAAATCTTAGTAGGCAACCCAGAGGGATGGCCTACTACCACTACCGATGTTCCAGAACTGATCTGGCCATTTTGACGAATTTTTAGGGGAGTTCTATCTGTTACCACCCGATCCAGTCGAATAAGCGCGTAATCGTTCATGGCCTCGTCATCTAACGTTTGTTCAATAATTTCTACGCAGCGATAAACCTGCCTGGCAGCAATGTTGCTAATTCGCAATGCCGCCGGATTCTCCAACTTATAATCAAAAACCCAATATCCTCCGTTGCATTCATGCATATTTTGAACGCAGTGTCCAGCAGTTACTAGTAAATCTGGAGCGACTAAAAAACCAGAACAGTTGGCAGCGGCCGATTGCTTGGCAAACTGTGCATTCGAACAAAGATTCATACTTGCTTGTAAGGTTCCCGAAAAAACATTGTAACTATTTGTCGCTGGATTAAAATCCATATCCCCCTCTAGAATTTGAGCAGCGGTTGAGCGCGCCAGGGTAATAAAGGACCGATTGTCGACTTGGTAAACATCTCTACGATCATCTCGACCATAAATCGCATCAGGCCGAAAACTAGAATTACCACGGGCCACGGCAGAAAAACTAATAATCATCACGGCAAAAGTAACAAGAAAAAATGATTTGTTCATACGCTTCCCCTCCCTGGAGAATTATTCGCCGACGATTATCTTCTATGAACACTTAAAGAGACAACTAACAAAAACTAACACTTGAAAAAATATTTTATTAGAGAATGTAAGATTATTATTGGAAAAGTTGAAATTAATATTGTATAGCTCCCGAAACATAAACTGCACATTAACGTTTTACTGAAGGTGCTCCTTTAAAAACAACACTTCATCTGGAAGCATTTCTATGACTGAAAAGTTAATTTTTGACTCGACGGCCTTTTCGGAACACTTAGTGTCCGGAAAAACCAATATTATTGGTGTGGGCTACGATAAAACGGCATCTTTTCGCAAGGGAACCATTGCAGGGCCAGATGCAATCCGCCAGGCGTCCTGTCAAGTTGAGACGTATTCGGCATATCAAGATAAAGATCTTTTGGATTTTGAGCTATATGATCTAGGAAATGTAGAGATTGATCAGGGGATTCACCCCGATAAGTGTATTGAAAAACTAATTGCAACCTATCTCTCTCTGTTTTCGGCCCGTAATTTGGACAAAAACACCAAGCTGCTAACACTAGGGGGGGAGCACTCTATCTCCATTGCACCACTATCTGCCTATTTGCAGAGATTTCCCGAATTACTTGTCATTCATCTTGATGCCCATGCTGACTTACGTGATGGTTATATGGATTTTAAATATTCTCATGCTGCCGTTTTACGCCGCTACATGGATTTGGCGAAAGATCCGGCCAAGCTTATCCAATTTGGGATTCGTTCTGGAACTAAGGATGAATTTGATTGGATGAAAAAAAATAAGACTTTGATTTTCGGCCGGCAAAATTTCTTTGATGTTATAAATAAAATTCCTGCGGCAACCCCTATTTATCTAACCTTCGATGTAGACTTTTTGGATCCCTCCATTTTTCCTGGAACAGGAACCCCAGAGGCCGGAGGCGAAAACTTTGATTGCTTAATTCAACTTTTTAAAATACTGCACTTTAAAAACTTTGTCGGTGCTGACATTGTTGAACTCTCTCCGCCAATTGATCCGACCGGAAATAGCACTATAATTGCCTCGAAGATTGTGCGCGAAATGCTACTAACCTTATCAAAATAGAGGATACACGCCAGATGAATGAGGGAACCACAAATAAAACAAACGATAGCGATGCTTGGTCCATTGAAGATTCTAAACGACTCTATAATATTGAGCAGTGGGGCCAAGAATATTTTTCCATAAATAATAACGGAAATTTGGCCATCTTCCCAGAGCAAGACAGCAATGGCCCCTGCATTGACATGGGAGAAGTTATAGATGAAATTAAATCGCATAAAATTAATCTTCCCGTACTCGTTCGTTTTCAAGATTTATTGCGCAGTCAAGTGATTAAACTCAATGAAACCTTTGGCCGAGTTATTAAAGAAGCAAAGTACCAAGGACAATACTTTGGTGTTTATCCTATCAAGGTCAACCAAATGCGCGAAGTGGTTGAAGAAATCTTAGATGCCGGCCACGACTATAATTACGGATTAGAGGCAGGATCCAAGCCAGAATTAATTGCGGCATTGGCCCTAAATGATAACACCAGCTCTCTAACCGTGCTAAACGGATTTAAGGATCAAGACTATTTGAGACTTGCGTTGCTCGGCCGTAAAATGGATAGAAAAATTATTATAGTGGTTGAAAAATATTCTGAGCTAATCGATACCGTAAAAATTGCTGAAGAATTCAATGTCGAACCAATCATTGGCTTTCGCGCTAAACTATCCTCGCGTGGATCAGGTAAATGGGCCTCTTCTGGAGGTGATCGCGCCAAATTCGGATTAAGTATCCCAGAACTAATGAAGGGAATAAACTTTTTAAAATCTCTTAATAAAGAGCATTGGATTAAACTCTTTCACTTCCATATCGGCAGCCAAATTACCGATATTCGAACAATCAAAGATGCTATTTCGGAAGGAGCTCGTATTTTTTGTAAGATTCACAAGCTCGGAATTCCACTGGAATATTTTGACGTAGGTGGTGGATTAGGAGTGGATTATGATGGTTCCAGATCCACAGAAGATTCTTCCACCAATTACACCATGAACGACTATGTCGAAGATGTGGTCTATATTGTAAAGCAGATCTGCGATATGGAAAAAGTACCTCATCCTAATATCGTCAGCGAAAGCGGACGGGCCATCACGGCCCTTCATTCTTGCGTGATTATGAACATTGTCGATCAAATAAGCACTGACTCTAATCAATTCCCCACTGAATGCAATGATACCAATCATATTTTAGTGCGCAACTTTCGCGATCTCTGGACTGAGCTAAACGAGGATAATTTTCAAGAAACTTATAATGATGCCATTCAAAAAAAAGATGAAATCATTAATGCCTTCAAACTAGGAATTTTATCTTTAGAAGAACGGGCCATTGCCGAAACGCTCTACTGGAAAATTTGTCATAAAGTCAAAGATATCGTCAAACATGTTGAGTTTGTTCCCGAAGAGTTGCGTGAAATGGAAACAACACTGGCCAAGCAATATCTTTGTAACGGTTCTTTTTTTCAATCGGTACCAGATCACTGGGCCATCGGTCAGCTCTTCCCTATCATGCCCATAAAACGACTAAATGAAAGACCTACTCAACTTTGCACACTGGTAGATATAACTTGTGACTCCGATGGCAAAATTGATCACTTTATAAATCTTGAAGAAAACTCTAGTACGCTGCCATTGCATAACTTAAAAGAAGGTGAAGAATATCCTGTCGGCATTTTTTTAACTGGTGCCTACCAAGATGTCATCGGCGATATGCATAATCTTTTCGGTCAACTTAACGAAATACATGTTTTTGCTGACGATGAAGATCCTACTGATTTTTATATTGAAGAGATGATCTCTGGCCATAATTGTGAAAGCGTACTCTCCGACATGCAATATAACACCTCATACATGGCCGTAGTTATTAAAAAGCAGATTGACAAGCAAGTGCAAAAAGGCAAAATATCTCCCCGTGATGGCGTTAAATTAACTGATTTCTATGAAGAGTGTTTACGAGGATATACCTATTTAAAAAAATAATAAGAGGAGTAATTTATGAATAAAACAAATTCCAATAAAGGTCCTATTTCCAAATTTATAACTGAACACTATTTGCATTTTAATGCTGCGGCGCTTGTCGATGCGGCCAAAGGATATGAAAAACACCTTGCCGACGGTGGTAAAATGTTTGTGACACTGGCCGGAGCAATGAGCACTGCCGAACTAGGAAAATCTTTGGCCGAAATGATTCGCCAAGATAAAATAGCTGGCATCTCTTGCACTGGGGCAAACTTAGAAGAAGATATTTTTAATCTTGTTGCCTATACTCACTATAAACGCATTCCCAATTATCGCGATCTAACCAAAGAAGATGAAATGGCCTTGCATGACGAAGGACATAATCGCGTAACCGACACTTGTATTCCAGAAGAAGAGGCCATGCGAAAGATTGAGCATTTTATCTACGATGAGTGGTACAAGGCAGAAAAAAATAATGAAACTCATCCCCCTCACTACTATTTTTGGAAACTTTTTGATAACCCTAAATTTAGAGAAGGTTATGAAACCGATCCTAAAAATTCTTGGATGCTGGCAGCTTATCAAAAAAATATTCCAATTTTCACTCCTGGCTGGGAAGATTCTACTTTAGGGAATATTTTTGCCGGCAAACTGATCTCCAAAAAGCTTAAGAGCTCGGCGGTTATGGAATCAGGAGTAAACACTATGGTTCGTCTGGCCGCTTGGTATCAAGAAATTTGCCCGCAACACTCCATTGGCTTTTTTCAAATTGGCGGTGGTATAGCTGGAGATTTTCCTATTTGTGTTGTGCCAATGATCAATCAAGATTTACAAATGGATGTTCGCAAGTGGGGATATTTTTGCCAAATCAGCGATTCAACCACAAGTTATGGCTCTTACTCCGGGGCAGTTCCTAACGAGAAAATAACCTGGGGCAAGCTAGACATAACTAGTCCAAGTTATATAATAGAATCTGATGCCACCATAGTCGCCCCATTAATCTTTGCATATATTTTAGGTTGGTAAAAACACACAACTTCGCTTTTGAGCAAGACGCTAAGCTTTATTGTTATCACTTTCTTCAAGATTGTCTTCTTCAAGATCTTCTTCTGATGGCTCACTTGAATCTAAAAAAGCGACATATTCCGCTCCGCTACAAAACTGATCTAAAACTCGTAGTGCAGCACTAACCGAGTGAACATTAAGTTTTTTGTAGATATGCTTAAAATGCATCTTTACTGTTTCATGTGAAATTTTTAACGCATCTGAAATATCCTTTCGCGGTAAACGATCTAGAATAAGCAGTAAAACTTCTTTCTCTCTAATAGTAAGCTTGTAATGAGAGACAACTCTCTCTAGGCCCTTTTTAATTCTAATAATTCGAAGCGAGGCCGGATCAAAACAACGAAGAGCAAAGATGATGTTATTAATCAACTCTTTAATTCTATCTTCTTTTGCCTGTGTTGCTTTGCGGAAAACCTCGCATGCTTCGCATGCTTCCCACTTACTTGTCATCTCTGAATTTAAAATACCATGGGTACAAAAAGTTCCAGAAACCTGCCAGCATCTAATTCCAGGACGATTATATGCTGGGCACCCGGCCTTTTCGCACTTAAACTCTTCCCAGCAAAGCGGGAGATGATCATTTTCTTGCCACAACTCAGACAAATTTCCATTTATAATGGCATTTTCCAACTCAAAGAACATTTTTAAAACTTTATCCGTCTCCATCAATACCCCCGCAAAAATATTAATTTAAATTATAATTACTCTTTGCGCATAAAGTGAAGAAATTAGTTTAAAAATTCTATAAGAAGTCCATGAATTAACTCTTCGTAATCAATCATGAGATCAAGATGTCGATTCCAGCTATCAAATGATAAGTTGCTAGATAAGTCACTCGGTATGTTTATTGTAAACGTTATCTGCAAAATTTTACTGGACACTTTTGAAAAATCCCCTTTCTCAACAAGGAGTATGGCATGCCCTTTATATTTTTCTTCTAGGGAGGATATGGCCAAACCAACTTCCTCCGAAAAGGAGCTAAAAGATGCCACAACCTGTCTTTTATCGCTAATATTTTGCTTAAACGACAGAAGTAGCGTGGCATTTGACTTATCAATAACTTGAAAAATTTTTTCCAAATCAAAGTTCTGCGAGACAAATTTAATGGTTTTTACTGTTTTGATCTGATCCTCATACAGTAGTCTATTTTCAATTCCTAGAATATTTTCCCAGAAAAAAATATTGGCAAATGTTGTTGCATTGCTATCGGCCAAACGGTCAGCTTCTGAAAACGCTGGGCCTATGCAAATGGTATGCTTTTTAAAATTATTGTGGCCATTATTTCTAAAAAGAGACATCGTCCTATAAACATTTTTGTTATAGGTGATACTTGATAAAATATTATAATCTTCAAACGACATTATTTTTGTCGCCAAAACTTCTACAATTCTCTGGCGACGCTCGTAGTATGACTTAGAAGCAAGTGAATCTTTTAAAATCCCATTTTTAAGTAAAATTTCATATTCAAGCTTGTCTAATTCTTCTTCTGACTTCCCCTGTAATCGATCTTTTCTATTTTCTTTAAGTGGAGCAATCAACGCACCACTTAAATCAATATTTTCTTCTGTCTCTTTAGAGGTCGTCACTTGTTCGATCGTCGTTGGATCAATAATTGCGGTAGTGGCCGGTGAGGTAAGCAACAGATTTAGCACCTTATCTTTATAGATAAAAATGACTAACAGTAAAAACGCCAAAGAGATACTTTGTCTGTAGAGCGCCTTCGCCTTAACAGTCTTGCGCTCTTTTTTTACAACGACATCACGCAACCTCGTTACCTCAGCGGCCGGAGATTCCACGACTTTTAATGGTACAACTTTCTTTTTTTCTCTCTCTTGTTTTTCACCAGAAACTTTTTGGCCCTCTGGCGCAATTAGCTTTAATTGCGGAGGATTACTACTGTCGGGGAGAGGAACTATCTCCTCGCTGGCCGTTTCTATTACGCGCAATTTCCGCTCACCACTCGGCAACGGTCTAATCTCAGCAATAGAAGATTCGTGTTTGAACTCTTCTTGTGGGGTAACTACTTTCTCTTCTCTTACTTGCTCTCTTTGGGTGTTTGTCAGTTTTGCTCGGCAAGTTTCTACTAATTTAGGAATATATTTTTCACATCCTCCATCATACGCATCCATCCATTGTGTATTACAAAGATAGTATTCCATGGCCTCTGATGGTTTAACATTTTCAATTTTAAAGGGAAGAATTGGAAGCTTAGCAAATACTGCCCGATCAATTTCTTTTTGTACCTGCTCTGATTCGTTAGAATGTCCAGAAAAAATTAACACGAAAAGTTCTGCAGAGTTAATAGCTGCAAGTAGTGATTTAGCGTAAATCTCACCCGGAACTATATCTCGTGGGGCCATCCAACATTTATGTCCGGCCCCCTCCAGTCTCTGGCATACCAAATCAACAATTTTGCGGTCAAAAGATGAATAACTTAGAAAAATCTGATGGGCCATTCACTGTTCCTTTCCTTGCTGCTAAAAAGCTTTCCTCACATGGTAAGTGGGAAAAATACCATATCTTTTGGGCATCACCATTTTCCCCACATAAGTACACTCAAATTCTGTTATATGTTCTGCTGCCGCCAACGTTGCAAACTCCATACTTGCAAAAACTTGGCCTGATGGAGTAACTCCCTCAATGCGGGCAGTTCTACAAACATCTTCTCCATTATGAGTAATCTGTCCATTTATCGGATTGGTGGTTTCAAAAATTATTCCAGCATGCAAGGCAATTCGCAATCGTATTGTTTGACTAAATCCTTTGGCCGCCCAATCCGTTATGGCAATTTCTTCTGTAAACTCTAAGGCAAACATACCAGCCTCTTTTATATTTTCAAAGACTAAAAACAGAGCATCTCCCCAACTATTTTTACTACAAACACAATATTTTCTTTCCTCAATAAGTCTTTGCGCCAGGCCCAGAATATATTTTTCAAAAAGAGGAAACTCTTCATCTTTTAACTTGCTATAGTTTTCTGTATCTGCAAACAATACTGCCATCCTTTTCCGCTTCTCATCTTCCGGTGATGAAGATTTTTTTTCATCGTCTGCAATTATTCCAGGCCGTTGTAATATTATTTTTTTTCTACTTACCTGATCCAAATTAATAATATCTGGGACTTCATTTTGTGATCTCCAAAAATCAACAACTGAACGGGCCCCTCCCGGCCGGCCATTATCCAAATGACTCAATACTGCCATGGTTTTAACCTGTGCATTTAAATCTTTGGCATTTATTCGACCTAGTCCATAAGTTATTTCGTTGGCAAAGGTATAAACAGAGCTAGTCAACTGGTTCGTATTGCGATGTAAAACATGCTTTATAATTGCTGAATCCATAATACGATAAAAGCGTTCACTCCAATTGATATTTCCATAATTAAGGACACTGGTTTTATTGAATAGATCTGGAGAACATGGCAAAACAATATTAATCTTTGCCTCTAATTTTTCTGCCGCCTCCACAAATAAAATATCCGCTCCATTTGCTAGTGAAGAAAATGTTATCAAATTTTTGCTTCCCGATATTCGCTTGAAAATTTCTTCATAAACTTGATCTGAAATCGATTCGGGAAAACGCTGTCGAGCTTTATTCGGGCCATCAACCATATGCCCAGAAAAAATTAACACTTCTGGAAAATCAAAGCTTCGAATAATATTTGCCTGCACCTCTGTCGAAATTGCCATACTGTCTATTAGCATTTGCGCATTTTTCCAAGTGCTATTGATATTTCCATATTTTTTTTGTGAATGCTTTTGCGCCTCTCCATAATATTTTATGGCCTCGTCAAACTCATGCAAAATAAGTGATGCCTCACCCAATGTGGCCAAAGTCCAATATTCTCCATCTTCTCCAGCATATTTCTGAAATTCTGCTAAAATATTAGTCTTCAGCTCTTTGGCAATTTTTATCGCCTGATCTATATTTTTAGAAATATAAAAAAGAGTGGCAGCGTTAATTCCAGTCCAGGAACTTTTATATAAGTTATATGCCTCCAAATAATATTTAACGGCCGTCTCTTTATATTTATTTTTTTTCTCTAAATTAGTCTCGTGCTGCCATAAATCTTTATTGGTTCTGGCCAACAAACCAAGTGTTTCTTTATCTCTATGGCCTTCGTTAAACAGTTCTAAAATAACCTGGTTGGCCCGATCGCTTACATTTATTCTTGCAAGCGTCAAGGCCTGCAACTGCCGTAATTTGGCATCCTGAGGAAAAAATTTTATTCCTTCACTTACGATATCATATGAAAGCAGTGGGGATGCAAAACTTAATACCCTTTCTGCAAAGAGATGGTACAATTTTACGGTTTTGCTCCAATACTCCGGATCGTGGCCATTCCATAGCAAAGTTAATTGATCCAGCGAAAAAGTATCATCCGAAAGAAACTCTACCAGCTTAGTGAAAAAACCAGTTGTCTGGCCGGGTGTCGATGTATCACTCATAACCATCTCTCTAAAATTTCAAATATTAATTACAATTTACTACTTATCTCCTCAATAACCGGAATCTTAATTACTTCTCCTGCTGACAACTGAACGCCAGTTTTCATATAACTTCTTAATAACCACATGGGAATATCATTTTTAGTTATTATTCTAGAAACACTGTCACCAGAACGAACTTTATAATCAAAAGATCCAGCAACACGATAGTTATTAAAAAAATCCTCAATAATTGACTGATGATATTCAACTCTTTGCTTATTAAAACTACTTATTTTCTCATCCTTTATTGGTAACAAAATAGTTTCTCCCAAATTAATTCGCCGAATACTTCTTCCATTTAACTTGCTGAGTGTTGCTAGTTGCGTAACTAACCAATCTGCATAATGGCCGGGCGTCTCATCTATTTCTACTGAGATTTTATAAAGATCTTGCTCTACCTTCACAATATTAAAATTATATGAGTTTATGTAATCGTCAAATTTTGTCTGTGTTATTGCGCTTTCTGCAGATGGCACAACCATAGACGTATTCTCCATCTTTTGTATCACCGGTTCAAAAATCTTTTTTGATATAGGCTTAAATTCTTCAGCTTCTGACATTTTTTTATCAAGTGCAATCAGGACCTCTTTTGACATCCTCGGAACTTTTAGACCAAAATTGGCCGGTAGTGCAATATCTCTTTCAAAAACAATTGGTCTCAGAGATAAATTATATTCTCTCAATGTTGACATATCCAACTCTAAAACTTTTCCAATTTGTGACATGGCCAAACTTTTAGGCAGCGCCACTTGCATAAAATCAATTGCCGGTGCCATTTGCAGATTCTTAAAATATTTTTCTGGATTTTTAGCAATCTCTACTGCAGCAATAAATGATACATAGAAATTCTTAGACGCAAAACCGAAGCGTCGGCCATCATAATTTTTAATTATCTCTGACAATGAAGAAGTTTTTGTGGCCGCCACCGCCCGCTCAATTCCCATGAGACCAAAATTATACGCGGTAACCGCTAAAGGCCAACTTTGTACTTTCGAATAATTGTATTTCAGTAAATGTATAGCCGCCTCAGTTGCCAACATGGGATCACGTCTTTCATCGATAATATAAGTCTGCTTCAACCGATACAACCGTCCAGTTGAGCGCATAAATTGCCAAACTCCCGCCGCTCCTACTTTCGAATAAGCAGTATAATCAAAAGAACTCTCTACGTGTGGCAAAAACATTATTTCTCGCGGAAGGCCTTCTCGCTCAATAATATTTTCTATTTTTTCTAGATATTTGGTTGATGTTTCAATGCCACGTTTAAACTTATCCGACATTCCCTGTTGGGTTCGAATATTATACATTAGCCGGTCAAGATTTTTAACATGCTCAATTTTTTTGAATAATTCCGCCAAGGCCGGCGATAGATTTTGCCCCTTATTTAGAATAATTTTTTTAAGCTGTCCTTGAACGTCTTTCTTTTTTTCATTCAAAATTCGCGTTCTCATCCTAGGAGATAGCGTATGATCTACAGATACGCTTCCGTAGATAATAGATAGATCATCCATATCGTGTAGAAACCACTCATCAATAGATATTTCAGTGTAAACCTTTTTCCAAAAATCAATTCTCGGCCGCAAAAAATCATCTACAGGAAAATCGCTCTCTGCGGCCAAGCTTATTTGGCCGGCCAGCATATAGCAAATTGCCGTAAAAACTACGAAACTAGTAATTCTCATCAAACATCCCTGTTTTACCACTCAAAAATAGTTCCAGCATGGTATGCAAAAAGGGTAACACCAAAATAAATTGTTGTCGTCACTTTATTCTTATATTAGAAATTACCCAGCATTTACTATTAATATAAATATAAAAGGCATCCATCATGAATAGAAAAGAGCGTATCGAACTATTGCAGCAATTGTTGAATAAAAAGATCCTTGTATTAGATGGGGCCACTGGTACTGCTTTGCAAGGATTTTCGCTAACTGCTCAAGATTTCGGAGGCAAACAATTCGAAGGATGCAACGAGCATCTCAATTTAATCTCTCCACATATTGTAAAAAAGGTGCACCAACTTTATTTGGAGGTTGGTGCAGATATCATTGAAACAAACTCTTTTGGAAGTATCGATTTTGTCCTTGGCGAATACGGTCTAGCGGACAAATCATACGAAATCAGTCGGCTTTCTGGAAAAATAGCTAGGGAAATGGCAGATCTATATAGCAAAAAAACGCCAGAGAAGGTCCGCTTTGTGGCAGGTTCTATGGGACCTACAACTAAATCACTAACTATCACTGGTGGAATTTCTTTTGAGGCCTTGGTGGCCAGCTATTACATACAAGCACAAGGATTGTACGATGGAGAAGTCGATTATTTTTTGGTGGAAACATGCAATGATACTCGAAATATAAAGGCGGCCATAATCGCTATAGAAAAATTGCTAGCTTCCGTTGAAGTGAAAATTCCTATCGCCATTTCTGTAACTATTGAGGCCGCAGGAACTATGTTGGCCGGCCAAACGATAGAAGCACTTATTACCTCGCTAGAACATAAATCCCTTTTATATCTTGGGATCAACTGCGCCACCGGACCTGAATTTATGGCAGATCATGTGCGAACCATGAGCAAAATGGCAAATACTAAAATTGCGTGTGTTCCAAACGCTGGACTTCCTGATGAAAATGGTTGCTACTTAGAAACTCCATCAATGATGGCAAAAGTACTTGAGGGGTTTATTGACCAAGGATGGATAAATCTGGTGGGAGGCTGTTGTGGGACCAACGCCCATCACATACAAGAACTTGCAAAAATGGTGGCCACAAAAAATCCACGGAAAATTATATCACACAAGATGGCCACTCTTTCCGGCGTAGATTATTTAGAGTTATCAGAAGAAAAACGGCCAATCCTCGTGGGCGAACGAACCAATGTTATCGGCTCTAAGCAGTTCAAAGAATTAATTGCTGCTAAAAAATTTGATGAGGCCGCAGAAATTGCTAAAACTCAAGTAAAAAATGGTGCAGATATCATAGATGTTTGCCTGGCCAATCCAGACAGCAATGAACTAGCTGACATGAAAGATTTTCTAGAGCAACTAATAAAAAAAATTCGCACTCCATTGATGATTGACTCCACTGATCCAAAAGTTATTGAAGAAGCTTTAACTTACTGCCAAGGCAAATCCATTATTAACTCCATCAATCTTGAAAATGGAGAGAAAAAATTTAAAGAAATTGCTTCACTTGCTTGCCAATATGGGGCCTCGCTAGTAGTCGGCACTATTGATGATGATCCAGAAAATGGAATGGCCATAACCAGGTCTCGCAAACTTGAAGTAGCAGAGCGCTCTTACTATTTGCTAAAAGAGTTGAATATTCCCGATGAGAATATCTTCTTTGATCCGCTAGTGTTTCCCTGCGGAACAGGTGATGTAAAATATAGAACATCTGCCATCGAAACTATTGAAGGCCTTCGTCTAATTAAAGATAGATTTCCTCGCTGCAAAAGTGCTATCGGTGTTTCCAATGTTTCCTTTGGTCTCCCTCCGGCCGGACGAGAAGTTTTAAATTCTGTTTTTCTATATCATTGTGTAAAAGCAGGATTGGATTTGGCCATCGTCAACGCCCAAAAACTTAAACGCTTTGCCTCAATCTCTTCTGAAGAAATTAAACTTTGTGAAGATCTCTTATGGAATCGTATGGCCGATTCTATTGCTCCTTTTGTCGCATTTTACCGGGGGAAAAAAGATATCAAAGCAGAAGATTCTAAGCAGTCTAAGTTATCTGCTTCTGAACTTGTTACTGCTGCCATTGTTGATGGAATGAAGGGCGATTTAGAAAAAAATCTAAATCTCTTACTTAATAACAACGATGCCTTATCTATTATCAATGGGCCCTTGATGGATGGAATGAAATTAGTTGGAAAACTTTTTAACGAAAATAAACTAATTGTTGCTGAAGTTTTACAGTCTGCCGAGGTTATGAAAAGTGCGGTTGACTATTTAAAACCACATCTATCCAAAAATCAAACTACTTCTCGTGGCAAGTTATTATTGGCCACTGTCAAAGGGGATGTGCACGACATTGGAAAAAACTTAGTTGATATAATTTTTTCTAATAACGGTTTTGATGTTGTAAATTTGGGAATTAAAATAAGTTCAGAGCAATTAATAATTGCTCACCAAAAACATCGCCCAGATCTGATTGGTCTTTCCGGTCTGTTGGTAAAATCTGCCAACGAAATGGTTAACACTGCCATTGATTTGGCCGCGGCCAATATCACAACTCCCATTCTTTGCGGAGGAGCCGCACTATCCAAAAATTTTGTCACCAACAAAATATCCGTTAACTATAAAAATCGTGCGACATTCTATGCCAAAGACGCTATGAGTGGCCTTGATTTAGCAAATAAAATCGTAGATAAAAAAGAATACGAAAATCTGTTGATCAATCATCATAATGCACTAGTCGCACCTTCCACCGCTTCTACTTCAAGCGAATCAGTTTCCTTTGATGGTGGAACATCCTCGACCACTCGTTCTAGTGAAATAAAAATAATAAATAAACTTCCCATCCCGCCAGATTTTGACCGACACGTATTAAAAAACACTCCCGTAGAGCAATTGTGGAATTTTATAAATCCAAAGATGCTTTTGACGCGCCACCTTGGAATTAATGGCAAATATGCTAATGCTCTTTTTGCCAACGACTTTTCTTCAATTCGTAAAAGCGCAAAAAATGCTGAAACAGAAAAAGCAATTTCAGTTTACCAACAAGTACAAACGACATTTGCAATATATAAAAAGTCTCTGCTTACTACTGGAGCGGTTTATCAGTTTTTTCGCTGCAAAAGCACTAACAATAGTATCGCTCTTTATCATCCAACGAAAGACGAAATTATCTGTCAACTTCCTTTTCCTCGACAAACAAAAGAGAATGGACTGTCGCTGGCCGACTATGTCACAAGTGACAATTTTGATAGCTTGGCAATTTTCTTTGTTACCGTCGGCAGCAAAATTCGACAAGAAGTTGAACAATTAAAAGCTTCTGGTAATTTTCTACAATCACATATTCTGGCCGCTCTCACATTGGAACTGGCAGAGGCCTATGCGGAATATCTGCATTCTAAAATCCGGGCACTGTGGGGGTTTGCAGATCCAATAGATACCACAATGACCGATCGTTTTCATACTCAATACCATGGCCGTCGCTACTCTTATGGTTATCCGGCTTGCCCAAATTTAGAAGATCAAAAAATCATATATGACTTACTAAATCCTGCTAGCGACATTGGATTGAATTTAACCGATTCCTTCATGATGGATCCGGAGGCTTCCGTGTCAGCACTAGTTTTTCATCATGAAGATGCAAAATATTTTTCCGTTTAATTTAATATTCACGTTTCTTTTTTGAGAACACTCTTTCTCAATTTGCAACAAACAGTCTTGTCTCAAACCGTTGTTTTCTCAAACAATTATTTTGAATTATCTTGGCACATACCTTGCTTAAGTGTCTCTTAACAGGAGGGAAATATGATTCTTCAACAAGCAATTATCCAAAACTATTTCGATCTAATCGGTAATAAAAGTACACTAAAAAAAATGTCTGAGGATCTTGGCATTAACATCACAAGAGTCTTTAGGCTACTACAAGGAGCAGAGATGAAGCTATCTGAGTATGAAAAATTTAAAAACTTCATTGCCAAGCATGATGCTAACATAAACGAACTCCCGCAACTATCCAAGCGTTGCTTAGAACGCCTTTCGCGCAAATCGCAAAGTGAGATAAAAATACTTATGATGCGCAAACTATCATTGTGGGAGTTTATGCAAAAACCACAAGAAAATATTTCAATACAACTTGTGGCCTAAAGTTAGTTTAAGATCACAGTAAATTTAAATAAAAGGAGACAATATGAATGGCCTATTAGTTGTTGAACGAATTATTTTAGAATCACTACAAAAAAAAGGAAAAAATATATTTGAGATTGAAATCGATACACATCTTGATCATAATCTTTTAGCAAATCTTTTGCCTAATTTAGTGATGAAAAACATTGTAACTTATAAAAATGGAATATATTTTCTAAACAATCAAGAAAAACATAATTGGCTAGTAAGTATAAATCAGGAAGAAAATATTAAGGAAGAAATCAAAGATATATTTTCTGGCCTAATTAGTAGTTATTTCAAAAAAGAAATTAATGAACGTCCATGTTTGAAAGTAAAAAAAATCTGGCTAACCGCGAAAGAAGAAAAAATATTAGATGCTCATTTGCATAATCTAGAAGAATTTGTGCGAAACATTGATCAAGATAAAGGTCGTGATGATACAAAAAATAAATTGCACGAAAAAAGATTAATCTTCTGGGGATACTCTACTTACTCAAAGGTAGTCAGCGAATTACTTGATGCCGTATAAATTACACGTATGTACCTAAAGATAATTTCAGCAAAAAAAAGGCCATATTTTCATATGGCCTTTTTTTGAAGGTGCATCGTGCTATTCTCACACCAAGTTACCCTGGCACTAACTTCGCCGCTGGAGGGCTTAACTTCCGAGTTCGGAATGTATCGGGTGTTTCCCCTCCGCTATAGACACACCAAAATTTTAACAATCACAAAACAAGATCAGATAGATCTTCGAAACCTAGAATCATTCAAGAATATAAGCAAACGACTATTTAGTACCAGTCAGCTCAACACATTACTGTGCTTACACACCTGGCCTATCAAGCTCGTAGTCTTCAAGCTGTCTTAAAAGAAATCTTATCTTGAGATGGGCTTCCCACTTAGATGCTTTCAGCGGTTATCCCTCCCGAACTTAGCTACCCGGCAATGCAGCTGGCGCCACAACCGGTACACCATAGGTTCGTCCAACCCGGTCCTCTCGTACTAAGGTCAGCTTCTCTCAAATTTCTTACGCCCACGGAGGATAGAGACCAAACTGTCTCACGACGTTTTGAACCCAGCTCGCGTACCGCTTTAATTGACGAACAGTCAAACCCTTGGGACCTGCTCCAGCCCCAGGATGCGATGAGCCGACATCGAGGTGCCAAACTCCATCGTCGATGTGAACTCTTGGATGGAATCAGCCTGTTATCCCCAGAGTACCTTTTATCCGTTGAGCGATGGCCCTTCCACTCGGGACCACCGGATCACTAACGCCATCTTTCGATCCTGCTCGGCTTGCTTGCCTTGCAGTCAAGCTCCCTTATGCGTTTACACTCTATAGCCGATTTCCGTACGGCCTGAGGGAACCTTAGCGCGCCTCCGTTACTCTTTGGGAGGCGACCGCCCCAGTCAAACTGCCCACCAGACATTGTCCCCTGGCCCGATCAGGACCATAGGTTAGGATTTCGATCAACATAGGGTGGTATTTCAACGACGCCTCCACCGACACCGGAATGCCAGTATCAAAAGCTCCCACCTATCCTACGCAATGTTAATCAAAAACCAATGCCAAGTTACAGTAAAGGTTCATGGGGTCTTTTCGTCCCTCCGCAGGTTGCGCGTATCTGCACGCGCACTCCAATTTCGCTGGGCCTCTAATTGAGACAGTGGGGAAGTCGTTACGCCATTCGTGCAGGTCGGAACTTACCCGACTAGGAATTTCGCTACCTTAGGACCGTTATAGTTACGGCCGCCGTTTACTGGGGCTTCGATTCAAAGCTTCGGTTACCCTAACCTCTCCTCTTAACCTTCCAGCACCGGGCAGGCGTCAGCCCCTATACTTCCACTTGCGTGTTTGCAGAGACCTGTGTTTTTGATAAACAGTCGCTACCCCCGTTTCACTGCGGCCTACAACAGCTTCACCAGCAAGTGATGTCACCATTATAGGCGTGCCTTCTCCCGAAGTTACGGCACTAATTTGCAGAGTTCCTTAACTAGAGTTTACCCAATCGCCTTAGGATTTTCTCCTCATCCACCTGTGTCGGTTTACGGTACGGGTTGATACATATCTCCTTGCGAAGCTTTTCTTGGAGGCAGAGAATCACGTGCTTCGGGCCAGGCCCTCGTATTCATTTCTCAGAGTTAATGATACCCCGGATTTACCTAAGGTATCCTCCTACCAACTTAAACCACTAACCAAAGTGTGGCCACGCTATCTTTCCCCGTCACTCCTACAAGTCAAACAATATATACCAAGTACAGGAATATTAACCTGTCATCCATCGACTACGCCTTTCGGCCTCGCCTTAGGACCCGACTAACCCTGGGCGGAGTCACCTGGCCCAGGAACCCTTGGATTTACGGCGGGAATGATTCTCACATTCCTTATCGCTACTCATTTCAGCATATTCTCTTGTGATACCTCCAGCGCTCCTTACAGTACGCCTTCATCAGCATACACAATGCTCTCCTACCAGTTATACAAAGTATAAATCCGTAGCTTCGGTATGTTGCTTGAGCCCCGTTACATTTTCGGCGCAGAATCACTAGTCCAGTGAGCTATTACGCTTTCTTTAAAGGATGGCTGCTTCTAAGCCAACCTCCTGGATGTCTCAGTAATTCCACATCCTTCTCCACTTAGCAACAATTAAGGACCTTAGCTGACGGTCTGGGTTCTTTCCCTCTCGACAACGGGCCTTAGCACCCGCTGTCTCACTGCTTAGATGTTCTTGTCGGTATTCTGAGTTTGATATGGTTTGGTAAGCTGGTAGGCCCCCTAGCCAAGTCAGTGCTATACCCCCGACAGAAATCTCTAAACGCTGCACCTAAATGCATTTCGGAGAGAACCAGCTATCACGGAATTTGATTGGCCTTTCACCCCTATCCACAGATCATCCCAGACGTTTTCAACCGTCATGAGTTCGGCCCTCCACGAGGTTTTACCCCCGCTTCGGCCTGTCCATGGATAGCTCATCCCGTTTCGGGTCTACGACATGCGACTAATCGCCCTATTCAGACTCGGTTTCCCTACGGCTACGCCTTCAACGGCTTAACCTCGCCACACATCGTAACTCGCTGAATCATAATGCAAAAGGTACGTGATCAAGCTTTACAATAGCTCTCTCACTGCATGTAAGTATATGGTTTCAAGTTCTATTTCACTCCCCTTATCGGGGTTCTTTTCATCTTTCCCTCGCGGTACTTGTTCTCTATCGGTCAGTAAGTAGTATTTTGCCTTGGAGGGGGGTCCCCCCAGCTTCAAACAGGATTTCTCGTGTCCCGTCCTACTCAGGATACTCGCCTGCGACTCACAGTTTCGGTTACGGGGCCTTCACCCTCTTTGGCGTGCCTTCCCAGGCACTTCACCTACCGCTCGTCTGCATTATGCAAGTCCTACAACCCCGGCCAGCAAGCTGATCGGTTTGGGCCTTTACGCTTTCGCTCGCCGCTACTCACGCAATCTCGATTGATTAATTTTCCTCTAGGTACTTAGATGTTTCAGTTCCCTAGGTTCACTCTGCGATGCCTACTTTACTCAGCATCCAGTGGCCTGTGTTTCCACAGGTCGGGTTGCCCCATTCGGAAATCTTCGGATCAAGGCCTGCTTGACGGCTCCCCGAAGCATATCGCTGACTAGCACACGTCCTTCTTCGTCTCTTACTGCCAAGATATCCACCATACACCCTTAGTAGCTTATATTTTTTCTATCTTGAATCTTTTTGAAATTGGAATAAATCTTTCTTTCAACTTTTATTTCTAGGTTTCTCGTCTTCTATCTGATCCTGTTATGTGATTGTTAAAGATCTTTGCCGCTACCTCGCACCATAAACATAATAATGGTGGGACTAGAAGGACTCGAACCTTCGACCCCGTCCTTATCAGGGACGTACTCTAACCAGCTGAGCTACAGTCCCACAATATCTAAAATGTCCGGTAAACAGCTTATCCACTAAAAAAGAAAGACCATAGCATCCGTTGTATCCTTGATCGTAAGAACAAGTTGTCCTTTAAAAGGAGGTGATCCAGCCGCAGGTTCCCCTACGGCTACCTTGTTACGACTTCACCCCAGTCATCAGTCCGACCGTAGGCGCTCCCCCCCTTGCGGTTAGGGCCACGACTTCAGGTAAAACCAACTCCCATGGTGTGACGGGCGGTGTGTACAAGGCCCGGGAACGTATTCACCGCGGCGTGATGATCCGCGATTACTAGCGATTCCAACTTCATGGAGTCGAGTTGCAGACTCCAATCCGGACTGAGACGCACTTTTTGAGATTGGCTCCCCCTCGCAGGTTCGCTTCCCTCTGTATGCGCCATTGTATTACGTGTGTAGCCCTGGACATAAGGGCCATGAGGACTTGACGTCATCCCCACCTTCCTCCTGGTTGCCCAGGCAGTTTCTTTAGAGTGCCCAACTTAATGCTGGCAACTAAAAATAGGGGTTGCGCTCGTTGCGAGACTTAACCCAACATCTCACGACACGAGCTGACGACAGCCATGCAGCACCTCTCACTACATTCCCAAAAAGGGCACCCCATTATCTCTAACAGGTTCGTAGGAGTTCAAGCCCAGGTAAGGTTCTGCGCGTTGCTTCGAATTAAACCACATAATCCACCGCTTGTGCGGGCCCCCGTCAATTCCTTTGAGTTTTAGTCTTGCGACCGTACTCCCCAGGCGGAGAACTTAATGCGTTAGCTGCGACACTGCAACGATCAATCATCACAATATCTAGTTCTCATCGTTTACGGCGTGGACTACCAGGGTATCTAATCCTGTTTGCTACCCACGCTTTCGCACCTCAGTGTCAATTATCGGCCAGGAAGACGCCTTCGCCTCTGGTGTTCCTTCGCATATCTACGGATTTTACCCCTACATGCGAAATTCCTCTTCCCCCTCCAATATTCTAGTCTCGCAGTTTCAGGCGCAGTTTCGGAGTTGAGCCCCGAGATTTCACACCTGACTTACTAGACCACCTACGTGCTCTTTACGCCCAATAAATCCGAACAACGCTCGCACCCTTCGTATTACCGCGGCTGCTGGCACGAAGTTAGCCGGTGCTTCCTTTGAATGTACCATCAATCAATGGGCCTATTAGACCCATCGCCCTTTTTCCATTCCGACAGAGCTTTACAACCCTAAGGCCTTCCTCACTCACGCGGCGTTGCTGCGTCAGGCTTTCGCCCATTGCGCAATATTCCCTACTGCTGCCTCCCGTAGGAGTCTGGACCGTGTCTCAGTTCCAGTGTGGCCGATCATCCTCTCAAACCGGCTAGACATCGATGCCTTGGTAGGCCTTTACCCCACCAACTAGCTAATGTCCCGCAGGCCCCTCCTTCGACGATTGCTTGCAAGCAGAGGCAATCTTTCATTGTATAATTTCAAATTCTACAATCTTATGCGGTATTAGCTCCAATTTCTCAGAGTTATTCCACATCAAAGGGCAGGTCACCTACGTGTTACTCACCCGTGCGCCACTATACTTACCCCCGAAAGGGCTTTCTCGTTCGACTTGCATGTATTAGGCACGCCGCCAGCGTTCGTTCTGAGCCAGGATCAAACTCTCCAAGCTTTAAAACGTTATAAAAAAAACTATGTTCGATTTATCGTTTTGATCTAAATCTTTAATAACTCCAGCGAGACGGGCCGCTGGCACTGACCTTATTGCTTATTCCACTTCATCCGCTTCCACTTTACTTGCCGTTTCCTGCTCTACAAACATTCCACTCAACTTCCGCTTCAACTTCCACCTTTAAGCAACGATTTAGTTACATCAGTCTTTTTGCATACAACTTTGTGTATGCCATGGTCTTTCTCATCGTGGTAACCATCAACCTAAGTTGATGATTCTTTTTAATCTAATATTTAGTTTTTAAAGAGCT
>MEQL01000030.1 GCA_001770205.1 Bdellovibrionales bacterium RIFOXYD12_FULL_39_22 | reverse complement strand
GGTGCACAGTTCGGCGTGCAAAGCCGCTGAACGTTTTACTCATTTCGAGGAAAGGGAAAATATTTTTCAGAAACGGCTTGCTTTCTTTAAGATGGCTAAATAACATGGAGATTTATTTTAAGGGTGCCACAAAGTCGTGAAAAATTCCTACTTTAAATTTTGGAATGAAAATCCATGTTAAAGGCACAGTGCAAAACAAAAATTTCCTTTTGTATCTCTTGGCGATCAATACAGGAATGCGACGAGGCGAACTTTGTGGACTAAAATGGGATCAGGTTAATTTCACCGCGGGCCTTATCGAAGTTTTAGGCAACTTAACGAGATATGGGCTTGGCACAACGAAGACTAATCTGATCAGATATGTTCCAATGAATCTTAGGGTGCGACAATATCTTGAACGAGAATTTAAAAATCGTAGATCTGATTTTGTTCTAAGTAGGAACGATGGCCTTCCACTTAGAACGGCCCATATCTACCGTGAATTCTCGAAGGCAACCAAAGAGGCCAGCGTCAGACAGATAAAGTTTCATGATTTAAGACATACCTTTGCCAGTCAGTTTATGATGAAGGGCGGAAATATTTATGATCTTCAGAAAATACTAGGCCACACGTCAGTAAACATGACCCAAAGATATGCTCATTTAAGTCCGGCCTATCTGGCAGGAACGACCGAGATTTTAAATTTTGGAAGTGAGTTAGAAAGTGAGCAAAAAGTTGAAAGGCCCACATATTCCCCACACAAGGTTTTTTTGATGCGATTTTCCTGAATGATTTCAATAAGTTGGAAGAATTGGTGCCCAGGACTGGAGACCCAAAGACGAAAAATTATAAAATTGTCTGCGCTAAAATCAACAACAATAAAGTAACGTAAACTATTAATCTAACAGGGGATTTCCCCCATCAAGCTCCCCGTTTATTTCTCGCCTACTGTATTTGGTTTTTGCCTATTTTTGTCTAGATTGCCCCTAATTTGCCCCTCAATTTTAATTTTGTTACCATATTTGGTAACTTTATTTTTCTGTGCTATAATGGCCAAAAGGATCAGCATGACTGAACGCGGAAAAATTATTGAAATAGAAATTGGCCGAACGATCAAGTTTAATGATGCTTCTTATTCTAAAGCATTTATCGAAATTGAACTGACTTTGGAAAAAAGTTTAGAATGATTTTTACTACATCCAAAAACGATTTTGAAGTAATTGGAACAATAACTCTGTATAGAGTTAGATAGATAGGAGAAGAAAATAAAAAAAAATAAAGTCCCTGATACTGACGCTGTTTTAGATTTTATCGGGCAAGTTGAAAAGATGGGCAAACTCAAAAAAATTCCTCAAGCGTTGCCAGAAGATGCTTCATTTGATGAGATGATGAAATTTTCTTTATGCAAACTATTTGTTCGCTTTGTGGTAAAAAACAAAATGAAGGCCATTGAGTTTTCAGAAATGGTTGAGTTACCAAAAACAAGAGTGAGTGATATTTTAAATTATAAAACAGATAACTACACCGTAGACCGATTGCTTTTGTATGCAAATAAATTGGCCGAGATTGATCCGCAAACAAAAGAACATTTGCATCTAATGTTTGGAATATTGAGTGGCCCGGTACGTTCGGTAAGAGAAACCAAGCAGATTGAAAAAGAACTCCTGCTAAAACACGGTTAATTTTTACCTACGCAGTCTCTTTTAATCTTTTAATAAGAGACACCTAAAGCCCTGGTACGGAATCTATGCGCCAATATTTATTTCAATCTTTTTGCCTAATACGTCAAGGATGGCAAAGATACTGTTGATCGACTTATTGTAATTTGTCTGATCCAAAAGCCTCAGCAGTTGCGCAGGCGATGTCTTGAGCCTTCGAGCAACCTCTCTTCTTGACAGGCCAGACTCATCGATAGCCTCCCGTGCTTTGATGGATAATTCATGCAATCGCAAACTATTAACATAATCCGGGTCGGAGTTATAATCTAAAAATTGATCCAGCAAAACAGACGTCTCTTTCCCATTGCTAAAAACGATAGTAATACCTTCGTTTCCAAGTTCGTGATCGATAAAACATTTTTCTATCTGGCCAATGTCCGATGTCTTGGCCAAAATTTTTGCCAGCGGCAAAGAAAATTTCTTATCATTCCTAGTAACGATCTCTAGTACTTTCTTTCTCTTGTTCAATGTAATAAGTTTTATCTTCATTTCAATACACCTTTGGCAACTAACTGCTTGATAATTTTAATTGCCTTCAAGTCAGAGCATTCCTTCATAGGACACATCTTTTCAAGGTTATATTTCAACACTAACCTTCCTCCCTTATACACATGACAATGTCTCGGACTATGATCTCCTACCCATGTAACAATTATAAAATTTTTATAGCGTATCTTGCCCACAACAGATAGTACCATTTTTGATCACACTTGTCAACATAAGTGTCAAAAAAAGCGTAGTCCCTAAAATGAAAAATTATAAAATAATCTGCACAAAAATTAACAATGACAAACGAGTAAAAAATACTAATCTTAAAGAGTACTTTACCAAAAAGGAGCGATCCATTTTTTTTTCGCCCACATGTATTTGGTTTTTGTCTATTTTTGCCGAAAATGCCCTACGCTCGTTGCGAGTTGTCATAAAATAAATTTATCCAGATTAACCAACTATACAGGAATTCTACCATTGGCCTCTTAATATTGGTTCAAGAATAGGGCGATATGAAGCAAAACTGCTCTTGTTTTTGCCTCATAACAAATGTAAAATACTGGCCAGATCGCTTAGGAGGATTCTATGTGTGGACTAAAAGCTGAATATGAGTATTACATATCAAAAAAAGAAGAATTTCTTCAGAAATATAAAGGCCAATTTTTGGCCATAAAAGGTACCAGCATAATTGCCATATCTGATGATAAATTAGATGCCATTAAGCAAGCGGTAAAGTCTCATGAACTTGGCACTTTCATGGTTAGAGAAGTTACTGAAGGCGACGATATAATAATTTTTCACTCACGCGTGGCATGTTAAATAATGAAACTTCCTCCTCCAAAACGTGCGTTTACTGTTTTATTTAATGGTATAACGCGGGAAATAAAAACCCCAGTACAAGTTATCAACCCTCTTGCCAATCCACCAATCGTAATTGGTGAATTAAGGGCGCTATGGGATACTGGTGCTACTGGCTCAATGATTAACAAAAATCTGATTGATAAACTTGGACTAAAAAAAATAAATGCCGGCCGTATTCAGGGAGTTCATGGCATCCAACTCGTCGATACATATATCGTCGATCTAATCCTTCCATACAACGTAAAGGCCAGCACCTTGGAAATAAGCGGTGGTGACATTGGGCAAACAGTAGATATCTTAATCGGCATGGATATTATCTCAAGAGGAGACTTTGCTCTAACGATAGAAAAAGGAAAAACAGTGTTCAGTTGTTGTTACCCTCAACTTGATAGTAAAATTGACTTTGTCCCATCGGCCGAGAAATTCAACAAACAAATTTCAAAAATAGATTTACAGGTTAATGGAAGAAATAAAAAATAGTAATCCTTTTCAATGATATTAGGTCACCTCTTGTCACCATTTTGCTGTATTTTGGTGACGCGCAACTCTGTCATCACGTTCCAGATAAAATCAAAGAATTGCCATCGACACAAAACATAGTACTTAAATCCTGCGCTGCAGCCAGTTTTCTTAGTGCAGCAATAAACTGATCCCCAGTTGCACGACTACACCCGCTTATTGCATAAGCGAAAAAAAGAAAATACTATAATAGGCATAGTAGCAACAGGTTTAGCTGACAATTTTAATTAACCACCAAACATGGTGAAGCAAGTACTGATATGAGTGATGAATTAATACATCTTCAAGATAGGCTAAAAAAGTTAGATCAAGAACGCGCAGGAATATTGGACCAAATTTCTAAAATCCATAGCAAAAAGTCTGAAGCAAATGTTAGCACATGTGACAACCTCCATGATTTGCACATTAACAAAGCGGTCGATTCTCACTCGTCACAAGAAAAACGCAACATTTTCCTCGGCCTATTTCGTTGTCGCAAAGATGTTTATCCCAAACTCTGGGAAAATATAGCTCAGAATAAAAAAGGATATTCCCCTGTCTGCAAAAATGAGTGGATCGATGGCATATGCCCAAAAAAGAAAAAAGTTAAAATTAAATGTGGAGAATGCACTGCTCACGCCTTCTTGCCATTAGACGAATTGGCAATTAAATCTCACCTCCAAGGAACTAACACCATTGGAACTTACGCTATCAGAGATGATGATAGTTGCATCTTTCTTGCCTGTGATTTTGACGGCGATGGTTGGAAAGATGACGTTATCTCATATAAAAATTCAGCAACCGCACTATCAGTGGAAGTCTCGGTGGAAATTTCAAGATCTGGCAATGGCGCTCACGCCTGGATATTTTTCAATGATTTCATACCTGCCAAAGAAGCAAGGCAATTAGGAACTCTAATTCTTTCAAGGGCCAATGAAGACCGACCACAGATGAAACTTGCAAGCTATGATCGTTTTTTTCCTAATCAAGATTTTATTCCCAAAGGTGGGTTTGGCAATCTCATCGCGCTCCCTCTTCAGCGCCAAGCTAGAGAAAAGGGCAGAACTGTTTTTGTTGATGATACCTTTACTCCATTTGAAAATCCGTGGGAATATTTGGCCAACGTCAAAAAGCTCTCCCTTAATGATGTAACGATGATTATCGCCAAATATCTCTCCAAGACCACAAAAGCTTCCGCCGAAAAAAACGCCGAGGAATTAGACGATTTTCAATTGATCATTGATGATAAAATAACAGAGGTTAATATAGCAAAAGAAGAGCATCTTAAATGCGCAAGCGATATTCATATAACTATAGATTCTAACATCACCATTCCATTAGAAGGAATGCCTTCCAAAGTTATTGCCAAAATAAAAAGGATGGCCACTTTTTCCAATCCAGAATTTTATAGAAAAAATAGGATGAGAATGTCCACCTACGATACTCCCCGATTGATTTTTACCGGGCAGTTGCAGAATACACACATAATAATTCCGACTGGCCTTAAAGATATGGTACTTGAACTGTTCAAAAAAATTAAGGCCAAAGTTATTCTTCATGATAAAAGGCCAAGGCCCCAACTGCAGGATTTTAATTTCAATGGAGAGCTAACTCCAATTCAACAAAACGCAACGGAAGAGATGTTAAAACATGAGGGCGGTGTATTGGTGGCCCCACCGGGTGCTGGAAAAACTGTCATGGCATGCGCAATGATTGCCTCCCGCAAAGTACCAACCTTGATTATCGTTAACAAGGATACTCTTTTAACGCAATGGAAAGAAAGGTTGAGCAATTTTCTAAATTTAGATCCAAAAAAAATCGGCATCATCAAAGGAAGTAAAAAAAGGCCACTAGGAACGGTTGATGTGGCAATGATGCAAACACTAACTTCGTATCAAGACTTCACAGAATTACCTTCCTATGGGCAAATTATAGTGGATGAATGTCACCATATTCCATGTGTCACGTTTGAGGATCTTCTAAAAAGAGTTCCCGCACAATACTTAGTTGGATTAACGGCAACCCCATATCGAAAAGATCGTCTTGAAAAAATAATTTATTTTTACTGTGGGCCGATTCGACATGAGATCACCACCAGCGAACAAATAGATATTCCAAAAATTGTTAAGGTCAAAAAAACAAATTTTAAACTTCCTGAAGAAATTGGAGCACAACCGCCAATTCATATTGTCTGGGAATATTTGATTAAAGATGACGAAAGAAATAATCTGATTATCTCCGATATTTTAGCGGCCATTAACCTCGGCCGCGTATCTCTAATTATTTCTGATCGTAAAGAGCAACTAAAAACTCTAGAAGAAAAACTTTTGACTTGCAATTCCGAGAGAGCATTTAAAATATTCAAACTTGAAAGCGGAGAAGGTAAGAAAAAAAGGGCCAAAATATTAGAAGAAATCGACTTGGCAATCCTAGCGCAAGAATCAATCTGCTTATTTGCCACATCAGCACTAATTGGAGAAGGTTTTGATCTGCCTCGCCTAGATACTTTATTTTTACCAATGCCTCTGTCATTCAAGGGAAGAATGGTTCAGTATGCAGGGCGCTTACATAGAAAGTCTGAGGAAAAAAAAGACGTTTTGATCCATGATTATTTAGACATAAATTTACCACTCACTCTGAAAATGTATAGGAACCGGCAAAAAACCTACAAGAACATGGGGTATATCTTAACTGAAAGTTGATTTGTGATGACAATAAAACATAAAGGTCCTGTACTGGAAAAAAGTTCATTTGGTTGAAATAATATAGTTTGAACTTATTCTCCAATACCGGCATAATTGTTTCCCCAATATATGTTTTCTAAAACTAAACTTGGAATTTATTATGGAATATAACGAAGATAAGGTTGATGAACTATTGCTGGCCCTTATGTTTTTGACCACTTTCCCCAACGGCAAAAATTTAGGTACTAGCACTTGGAAGGAGTATGACTGGCATCATCTGGATAGATTGCATGAAAAAGGTTATATCAGCAATCCAAAATCAAAAAACAAAACCGTTCGACTTAGCGAAGAAGCGATTGTGTTATCAAAAGAACTTTTTAAAAAGCATTTTGGAATATTATAGTGGCAATCGATGCCATTATTTGCCAATCTCTCAAAAAAAACTCACCCTATCATTTGCACTAAAACGAAAATCCTAGGGACTGTCAAAAAATAACTGCTCATTCTTAAGATAGATCTTGGCCTCGTATGAATATTATGATTTAATATTTACGTGGATAAAAAAC
>MEQL01000029.1 GCA_001770205.1 Bdellovibrionales bacterium RIFOXYD12_FULL_39_22 | reverse complement strand
AAAGATGCGTTCACAGAGGATGAAGTTGGTTACATGAATGCCCAAGCAAAAAAATTAAAATTACCAATGAAAAAGGTTACCTAGTGGCTAAAGAAGAATTTGGCGGAAATTAAAAAAAATCACTAAATAAATGTGGGTTTAGCTAAGGTGGGAATATATATCGAAATTTAAACATTACAAGTCTATGAAATTATGATTTTTAGTGATAAAAAGATCATTTCGCCAGGGACAGGCTTCTTATTTCGACTTGCCCATTTCGGCACTCGAGGGTTCCCGCATTTTCAAAAATAAACCTGGAAAAATTGATTCCAGTTCCTCGTGCAATTTCAATTATTCCGTTCTCTGTCTTTTTGGATAATACAACATCCGTAACAACCCCAGGATTAAGGTGTCCAAACGAAGAATCTAAATAATCAATTACTCCATCCATTACGAACGAATTTTCAGGAATTTCTGTACCGTTTTCAACTACAGCCGCATCAATTCCATAAGATAATATGCTTGAAGCAATAATTGCTTTTTGAGTTCCTTCGTCCCTATCAAAATATCCTCGATTGTCAGTAAAATTTGTAACATACAGTTTACAGAAATTTTCAGATCCAAAAGAAGACGAAACTAACATTATTAAAGTGAAAAAAAATATTATTGTTATTTTCATAATTTTTCCTTTCCTTTTGCTGAGTCCATTATGGCGCTCACTTTTCAAATAATTAATGGGCGGAAAATAGAGTTGCATCTTCATCAGAGAAGCCCCCTTCTATTCGACCTAAACTCCATCTATGGCTCTTCTGCAAGTACCGTTACATATGCTTTACAAGCAAGCGTGGCTATAGCTTCATATGTCTGAGAATGCTTGTTGTAGTATCCTAAAGTTGAGAACCAATAGATGTCCGGCTCTCTCTCATAGCCATAGATATCGCCATTAACGCAGTCCTTTCCAGTTTCCTTTTTGCAATCTCTCAAAGCTGTCTGTGCCGCAATCCAATAGGCCTGAATACAAAAAACTTTTCTCGCATAAGTCTCATCATTACAGGCAATCCGTTCTCCTGATACTCGAAACATACAACGATTGCCACCCCCTGAAGTGAATATTTCCGCCGGCTGTGACTGATACCCGTATACACCCCATCTCGTAAACTTCAGCGCGGGAAGAACCTGCTGGCTATTTTTAAACACATATTTCAAACCAGTATTCCCATCAAGAAAATTTTTGCTATCAATGATTGTCAGCTTTTTCTGCTTCGGTTCATCTTGAGAATCGTCATTATAAGTACAGGTGTCATCAGAACCGCACTCATATTCATAAGTCTTTCCATTTTCGTCGCAGCTTTCACGGGTTTGTTGATTTGCAATCGATGTCAGAAATAGTTTTTTCGTACTCGATTCGACATGGAAGTCGCAAGTGGAAGCACCGGCCAGCGGAGTGTAGTTTCCTCCTTCAAGAGAAGCTGCGTAAACCCTTCCTGCCGCTTGCGCGACCAATACAGACAATACAATACCTAAAAATAACGATACTCTATCCATAAATAATCCTCGATATTGTCCCAGAACTTCTGTGTTTATTCTTCATTTGAGTGCCGGGTTCGGTTAATAAGTTACTTCGATGGTAACCGAAATCATTGGCAAAAAAGATGATTGAATTTCTTATAGGGTGATGTGGCTAGCTGTCCAAAAAGTTTACAACCTTTTATCTATGGTAACTACTCAGGACCCCGTGGCCGTGTGTTTTTTGAAATGAGTTTAGTAAACTTGCGCCAGGCAAAATCTTCCATGTCCCACGCCACCGCCAAAAAAATAGCTATACAAAATGGTAAAAATTCCGAAGAGCACTATGTATGAAATGAAGTTTAAATACTTCATATTATGCAAATCGGCACTGTTAATAAATGGGTAGAGCTTGCAAAATGAAATTTAAACATCTTCCGTTTTCACTACTATCCTTGTTTTTGCTTACCATCCCTATTTTTTTTAAATTTTATGAGTCAGCCCCCTCTCGCGCACCTAACGCGATCAGTGATACTCCAAACTGGGATAGGGCAGCCGATTCAAGTCATCACTCATTTCATCAATTGGGAGAAGAATTTTATGTCCCTCTTAAAATGAAAAGCTTAACTCAAGAAGAGGCAAGATTGGTTCTTTTTAATCATGCCGCGGCCAAAGCTCTTGGGTTAGAACTCCCAGATGATCCTGCCGAACTGGAAAGAATTATAATTGAGAGATTTGCAAAAATAATTGCAATGGATGGTGAAAATTTCGATCAAGAGATGTTTGCCACGTATTATCAAGATGGTGAAAAAATAATTGGTGGAGCTCTTGGTGATGGACGTGCTGCCTGGGCCGGAGAATTAGTTGTGCTCAATAAGGATGGAGGTATCCAGTATATTGATTTCGTCCTAAAGGGAATTGGCCAAACACCTCTAGCTTGGTTTAATCATACTGATCCTGGCCACAAAGATGGCTGGCAAAGCATGGAAGAGGCTGTCCATAGTTTTGAAATGAGTGCCATTAATTTTAAAAATCAGTTGGATACCACTGTAGATATAGCAGTAATTGAAATCCCCACAACGAAAGTGGATAAATATACCAGAGAAAAATTAAATTGTGCTATTACCATTCGCGCGGGGGGGCAAATGAGAATGGCCCATTTGCGCTACTATGCAAATGATCCTAAAAAATTTGAAGAGATTTTCAGCTATATTATCAAACGTGATCTTGGTCTGCCACAAGAACAGACTGTAACTGAAGTTGAATTTGAAAACTACATGCATAAGCTTATTACTAATATTTCAGAAGAGGCTGCTCGTTATTATGATCTACATGCAGTGCATGCCTCCCCTACTGCAGGGAATAGGACTACTCTTGGCAGCACGATTGATCTTGCAACTTTTCGTTATTTAGATGCCCATCACAAAGAATATCCATACATGTCAAAAATGTTAAAATTGGGTGGAAGGTATGGACAAGTAGAACAAATGAAAAATTATATCTCAAATCTTACAGAATTTATGGGAACCGCAAATTATCAATTTTATAACAAGGAAAACAAATCAAAATACCTCGCACTTTTTGATGCAAACTTAAAAAAACATATTACTAATCTATGGCTAACGAGGCTGGGACTTTCCTCAGAAGAAATTTCTCATTTATCAATTAAGGCAAAAAATAATTTTATGATTGCAATGAAAGCTCTCTATGAATTAGAAGGAGAGAGCGACGATAAAATAAATTTTGGAATGAAACGATTTGTCCCGGCCATTCTTGATGTTCGTCAAATCTTAGGAAAATCAATTGAGGCATTTTCTTTTGAAAAAGAGGAGCGTGAGAAAAAAATTACTGAAATTTTTACAAACAATAGGCCATGGGCCCCCCCCACCCCCCCTAGCGATTTCCCAGATGAACTAGACAGATATGTAAAAAGTGTTCAAGCGGTTATTGATGAATTGGGAGGTTCTGTTAATCCTGATTGGATTACTAAGGCCCAACATATAACCCTAAACGTTCGGCCACCTTCTGATACTGCTTTTGCTGATACTTATGAACGGCCGGTAATTGATTTAATTAAGGAAAAAAAATCTTTTACTGAGATTACCAGTGAAGCATATGCTGGAGTTGATTCATTGGTTGATCGCGGATTACCTACACGAGAAATTAATAATCTTGGAACCAGAAGCAAAACTGCCTTTTTTTTCTCTTCCTTTGACAGACCTCTCCCTGACCAGATTGATCTTATCCAAAAAATTAAAACCGCATACAACTTAGATGAAATATTAATAATTACCAACTGGAGGGAAGGCGCTGAACAAAAAAGCTCTCTCTTAAAAAAACAGCAAGCTGAAATTAAAAAGGCGATTAATACCTTACAGGGTGTTTTTCTGGCCGAAGATGGAATTATTACAGCGCTAAAAAGGCGGACACAGACTGAAGAGTTTTTTCAAATTGTGGAAGAAAACAGTTTTGAACAATTCTCTCAACTTGCAAAAAAAAATGGTGAGATACTAGCAGATTCTAGTGGAATAATCGTAGTTTCTAATAAAAAAAATGTTTCTATTCCTCGCATCTTTAAAAACTCTGTCGTCGAACTATTTGAGCATGATACCAAAGCTCATCCCGCGGGGATAGATGTAGGAGAAGAAAGACCACATAGCGCTATTAAATTAAGTTGTAATAAAGCAATGGCAAATCTTTTGCAGTAGTGTCAAATTTTGAGGCCGAAAATTTTGATTTTTAATCCCTATTCACCTCTTTTTAGAAGTCGTCAAACATATCCAGCTGAAAAAAAAGCATAAGTTTTACATTTAAGTAATTTATTCAAATTTCCGATGAGTATTTATTCTAATCGGAGGATATATGAATAAAATAATTTTCATCACACTGTTTATTTCTAATATAATTTATTCCATAGAGACCACAGACCCAAATCAAGCGTTGAATTACAAACCTTATCCTCAAGTAAACCCTTACGCCAACCAGACGATTGGATTTGTTGATAAAAATAATGAATTCATTCAAGCTCAATATCTGGGAATTACCCCGCAACAAAGTCTATTAATTTTGGAAATCAAAACAGAATTTTTAAAGGAACTGATAGAAATGGATATAGACGCCTCTCAAAAGGATAAGGATAAGCTCTTGGCAATTTATCAAACCAGGGTAGGTGAGTTACTTTTAAAGTTCAGTAAAGAAAATGGTGGAATGGGGCTCCCTCAAAACCCTGGAATGGGAATAAGGTTTAGTGAAATGAGAAACCCTCAATACATTAGAAACGGAATGGGAATAGGTTTTGGTGACGGATTTTGCACTCCAAACGACGCTGACCAATCCTTATGTCAAACACCAGATGGAAGAGTTTATAAATTAAATAACTCAACGAATCAACTAGAAAGATATATTCGGGAAAAAGAGGCCAAGCCAAATGATAAACCTAATGATCCGCACCCAAATTCTGTGAGATCCAAATAGCATAACAAGTAGGCTCGTACAAAAAAAGCCCAGATTAACTGAAGGAGTTTTAAACTAATTTTCATTGGCGGGCGGGCCATCGCTTGACATGAAAACAGTACTGAAAGATCCGGTGGCAGGAGGTAAGAATCTTGGAGATCACTGGAATTTCGAACTTCAGGAGACACAACACTTTTATAGAGAACCATACTTTGTTTTGCCTAATCAGACATACAGAACTTCGAGTACTTCAATTGCAGTAGATAAATTAAGTTATGCTTCTCCTGGCGAAGGAATTGAGCAAGAGGTAGAGTGTAAGGCTTTCACAGATAATATTTTAAGTTAAAAAAAATAAAAAAAATGCATTTTATGACGCACCGCAGGC
>MEQL01000028.1 GCA_001770205.1 Bdellovibrionales bacterium RIFOXYD12_FULL_39_22 | reverse complement strand
TTTACATGTGAAGGCGACAACGTGTCTTGACTGGCCACAATTCATGCAACCATATTCAACGTACCCAAAAGTTGGATCGCCACAGGAGATCGTTTTATTAATTATGGAGTCGTAATAATCTGTTGCATATCCAGTATGTTTTTGCTTAAACTTGTCCCAGAAATCTTCCAAGATTTCTATGAAGGTGTTGTTCTTCTTTTTTGTCACAGATTAAGTTTAACGACCTCTTCTCTACTTTATCCACAAAAAATTAAAGATTTAGTCAGAATACTGGACTGTCAAACTCGGACTATGTTCAACTTAGGTGACAAAAAAGGAATTTCCCATAGATATAAAAAATTTACCCTGGATTCTCCCCAAGTTTTTTGGAAAAATACGTTGGACCAATTCGTGAACCATGGATTATGAAATCATCAACATAGTATCTAGGTTCCATGCTATTACCCCAAAGATAAGTGGCGCTGTTGTTTCCTCCAATAAAAAACAAATTCATTTTATCTCCACGATTAAAACTACAGGTTGACTGCAGCCAAAGTGCAGTGAGAGGAGCTATGGGATGTTCTGTTCCATCTGCCTCGTACCACCACATTTGCTCACTACCATCATCTTTCCCTGGAGTATTTAAAGTATATCGAATTTCAACACCTATCCATTGATCAGCTGGACTTGAAATATTTGTAAAACCCGTTGGTTGCAGGCCGTGAGATTCTGTTATACACGGGGCCTCAGGATTAGTTTGTGTACCAATATAGTCGCTTATATCTCCATACTTGAGTTCAGGTAACCCACCATGTGGCTTGTAATGAACGACATTGGGATACCAACCGTAAGTCGATTTAGCATTAGCATATTCCGGGACATTCCCTGAACCAGGACCTTGCGAATGCACCCAAGGTTCCTTAAAACCTTGCCCCATGGTCATAAATTTCCAGGAGGCAAAAAAAGTATATGGATCTCCTTCAACGTAATACCCCATATTTGGACTTACCGTTGTATCAATCCGCGTAGGCCATTGATTTTTACTAATATACACCATAAAAAAAACATACATTTCTCTGTATCCATGTGTATGATCACCAGTTACTCCGTCCAAACTCCCAAAATAAGTACCAAAACGTGATGGTCCCCAATTTTTTCCGTTACCCAATCCATTATCTCCTCGGTGACTCAAATCCATACATAATGATTTACCAACTCCAGTATTTTTGGGGTCCCATATTTTTCCGCCATTAACTCGATGGTCTTTGATAAAATCATCGCCTGGATCTGTCGACACCCAATAATCATAAACGTTAAGAGGTGTGTTGCTTCCATCGATCCTCTTTGGATAATCAGAAGACATTATCCCTTTCTCGGCCTGCCCAAGCCTTTGTGAGCCTTGCCAATCTTGAATATCATCAAAAGTTTCCATTAAATCAAAACCGTATTCAATTGCAGCAGAACTTCGGTTAAATATTTCAAGAACGAAAGCTGTAGTTACAAGAGTCGTTGCCAAAATAGGAGTATAAATTGCAGCGTTGCCAGCGGCATCTTTAACCAGTACGGCAAAGTAGTATGAAGTACTCGCGGTCAGTCCAGTAACGGCGCAGGTAACAGCGGCAACAGACCAATCTAAAATTAAAACTCCATTGGCATTAGCATTTGCTACGGTTGTAATATTGTTTGAGGCCGAGCGAACGACTTTATATTGGAGAGAGGCCGGTGCAGTTACCGCATCGGTGGCGACACCCCAGTTTAGAGTGAGGGATGATGACGTAATGCTGGTGGAGGTTATGGCCGATCCTTTCGTTGGTGCGGTGATATCAGGGGTCATTGACGATATTGAGTTCGGTGTAGGTGTGACTGTTGGAGCTATTTGGGGCTTCGACAATACTGTAGGTGTTCCTTGAGGCGCAGAGACAGGCATTAGTTTAGACTTAGGCAAACATCCAACCAACAATATGATACTGATGATACTGATCATTTTTAATATTTGAGGTGATTTTTCTCTCATATCTAGTCTCATTGTGCACAACCTTTACTATTTCGATTCTATATTCGTTACGGTTAATTTTAACATATCTTTGGCCCTTATTTCCGCTAAAATACGTAATAATATTGCACCTGAGGAATATCTGATGTTTATGTTGAGAAGGAAACAAGTATGAACCAAGGAGGTGCCCATAATTTTGGGCATGCTCATAAAAGTGAGGAATTAGTTATTTTTTATTCGGCCTTCTGTTTTAAGTATGGCATCATCTCTTAATGTTCAATTTAAGAGAAATTACTAGCAGCATTGTTGACGGACTTGGCCTTGGAGAGCTTCGCGACTTAGTAGTTCGTCACCTCTACGGTATTCTCGAATCGATGTCGAAACAAAATAGTGATCTGTCTAAAGAAATAGTAGACCTTAAAAACAAGATTAGAAAATTCGAAGGCGAAACGCAGATACCAAAAATTGATAGCAGAAAAAATGATCCACCGATGGAAGGCAGTGGGCCTCCACCACCAAATGGTAAAGGAAAAAGAAAACGTGGGAAGCGATCCAAGCGCAACAGTAAAATTAAAATAGATCGAACGATTGAAGCGAAAATAGATTCAACAAAATTACAATGGGAACGTTAGCGGATAATGAATCTTGCGCAGGAAGGGTAGCTTTTTTGAGCAAGATCACAAAGACAAAGAAATAACGGGCATGGCCCAGATTTTTAATATTAAATTTTTATACATCCGATCAAATGTCTTTAAAAAACTATCAATATAACAGAGGTTTCAGCTAGAAGCTCGTGAGAGCTTTGTATTCTGGCCGGCCAAATCCAAGGGATTTCATAAACGCGCGCGTCTTTCGGCCTTTTCAGAGTTGGCTAACAATTTTAGTTCTAAGATTTTAGGATTTCTGGTAGGATTTCAGAGCGGAGGGGAGTTGGGGAGACCCCTTTTATCCCTCCTAGGTTCATACATATTTTTTCAAATTCATTGGAAATTTTGGTATATTTCCCGAGATCAAAAAAATCCTTTAGAGGATGAAACACTTTGTTACAGTTTTTACATCTCACCATAGTCCATTCGAAATCAACATTACCAATCGATGTATAAACTGCCTTAGATCGGTTCCCATTTCGATTTAAACAGGGATGGGAGCAACATTTGGTTTCAGGAGATGTTTTGCCAGTTCAACCACTATCTCATTGGTAAAAGCGATTAAAACCTTTAAAAAGCCGGGAACTTGTAGTGGGGAAATTTAGGGTCAAATTCAGGTTATTAGACGGTAAAAATTATTTTTATATAAAATTTTCAAATGACTTTTTCTGAATTAAAATTTCGGTTAACATCGAACTAATGAATAATCGATCTTAGGACTCAAGTGATGAATAAACACATCAGTTCTGGGACAATATCATTTTTTTTAGTCGCGAACAATTTCCAGCGGCGCTTCTTAGTGGTTATATTTGGTTATGAAAATTACATTTAAGTTGTTTTCGACAGTTGGAGTAATTTTACTTTGCATTGTTTATATTGCAAGCAGCGAGGAGGTGCGTATGAATTGTAGTGAGCTGAGAGCTGCTCTGGAGAAACAATTGCGATCTGGCGATTCAAAAATTCAAGGTAAATCGGAGAATACCTTAATAAGCATAGAAACTTTATATCAGACCAAATCTCCAGCGTATGGCGTTGCTGGTATGGTTTTAAATATAAGGAAACCCACCGAAGGTATTAATTTTCTTAAAAAATTATTAAATGACGAAAACCTTCTTGTACGTATTGAGGCAGCCGCTACGCTGGCCATATTGAACAATAGATCTGGCATTCCGACATTAGAAGCCTTCGCCAGAGAGAAATATGATTTATCTAATTCCGGAATTGAGTTTTTTTTATCCAAGGCCGCCCTAAAGATTTTGGGACAACCGATTCCTCCAGAGCTTCAAAAAAAACAGTCTGTGTTTCGCGAACTTGAAGCTCTTTTAAGCAAATGTGTTGACCGAAAACTCTAGTTAATGAGTGAACTGTGAATGGAAACTTTGGCCGATAATAGGTCTTGCGCGGAAAGACGAGCTTTTCTGAGCAAGATCACAAAAGTAGAAAAATAACGGGCATGGCCCAGATTTTTAATATTAGAATTGTGATCACTATAACGCGATCAAAAGAGATTATTTTTGGAGATTAGAATTAAACGTATAATCTTTTATTTTATAATTTGTGCCTTGACCATAAAAATGGTCACAATTGGTCTATATGGAAGATCATGCTTTGCAAGGGATGTTTCGAACAGCAATGAGTTAGACAAATTTCTTCGGTATGTTATTGACCCTGAATCGCAGAGAGTTACCCCAGAAGTACAGCGTATTTCACAAGGAGTAGCTTCGATTGGATTTGATAAAGCTCCAGGAGGGTCATTTTGCACGTCCTTTTTGGTTGGGCGCAACCTTATGATAACAAACCATCATTGTATTCATACCCAAGATGAATGCTCTCGATCAGTTTTGCGATTTAACTACGAATTAGATAGTAGGCTTCGAACAATAAAGAAAATAGATGCTTTTACTTGCCGTCGGATTATAATTACTGATGAGCGACTTGATTTTACCTTGTTTGAAGTTAATGGAGAGCCTATAAAAAAATACCCTCCTATGTTAATAAGGGCCAGTGAGCCTATTCCAGATCATAAAAAAAGATCACGTCGCTTGTTTCCTTTTCCCCACTACGTTGAAAAAGAGCTTGAGGGGGAATTCGTTTTTTTAATCGGGCACCCATGGGACCATCCTGATTACCAAATGGGTTCGGAATATCAAATGATAAAAAAGATCACTACTCCTTGCCGTGTTACCCATAAATTTGAAGTTAGAGTTTCAAGCAATAATTTTCCCGACATATTAAAATTTAATGAATTTGCTTCAAATTGTATGAGCGTGTCAGGTAATTCAGGGGGACCTATCTTTGATAGCAATCTATATGTTGTCGGTTTAGTGAATTCTGGAATAGATAAGCCATGGTTGGAGACTGAACCTTTTGCAGGTTTTATTCCAATGTCTGCTATCTATTCAACCTATCGAGAACAATTTGACAACCTTGGTATTCGCATTATTTCAGAGGGGTGCGACCTCAATTTGATATAGATTTTCTAGGCAGTCAAAGGCAACTGGCCAACGATTCCGCTCGTAACTGGCCACCCCAAAATGCACAAAAAAACTTTTTTACTCTTCTTTATCCTACATTCCGCCCCCGTTCTAGATTAACAAAAGGGGGATTTAGCGCTTTAGCGAGAAAGATATTCTCTTAGTTTATTTTAACCTCCCGTATTGACTCAAAGTGTTTGGGTTGTCTTGTATATCGATCAGGGTTGCTTTTGTGAAAATTTGAAATAATACCAATTATGTAAAATAAAAGTGGGCCAAATGTACTAAGTTTGCTAAATTTTTCGGATGGAAAATTTAAAAGATTTAGTAAAAAAAATTC
>MEQL01000027.1 GCA_001770205.1 Bdellovibrionales bacterium RIFOXYD12_FULL_39_22 | reverse complement strand
TACAATCCTTACTGTATCCAAACTTCTTTAAATCATCTTCCTTTTTGCTCTCAAAATACAGAGTAGTAACGTCTTAATACTATATATGAAAACAATTTTTCACATCACGACCAAAGAGTCCTGGAACCTTGCCCTCTCTTCTGGTTCATATAAAAGCGAGGGTGGCTTTATTCACTGCTCTCTTCCGCATCAAATTTTAGGGATTGCCAACTTTCTTTTCAAACAAGCTAATGATCTGCTGCTATTGAATATTGATCAAGAATTGCTTGAGAGTGAAGTCAAATATGAGGGTGATGACGAGGATAAATTTCCACATGTTTATGGAAACATTGAATTGGATGCAGTTGTTAGTGTGCATGATTTTTTTCAAGTAAATGGGGTATTTGTTTTTCCAGAAAACTTTGAATTGATCGCCCAAACACTAATTCGCCCTGCGGTTATGAGTGATGCGGCAGAAATAACTAATGTTAACTTAAATGCTTGGAAGGAATCTTATGTAGGAATTATTTCTGATAAAACTCTTCGTGATCGACACTTATATTTTGCCCGGGGTGTAAGAGGAAAAAAGCAATCCATGAAGGACAAAAATAATTTCGGCATAGTTGCAGAAACCCATTTGCATGGAATCGTTGGCATTAGTCTCGGTGGCAAATCACGCGATATTGGTCCCGGCAACGAATTATATGAACACCTTGGAGAAATATGTGCTTTTTATCTACTTGAAAAATACAAGGGCCTTGGAATTGGAAAAAAACTTCTAATTCACAGTCTTTCTGCACTAAAAAAATTAGGATTTAATAGTGCCTACTGCTGGGTGCTATGTAAAAATCCAACCCTTCAATTTTATGAACACAATGGTGCTAAAAAGACAAATCATATAAAAACATGCAAAATTGGCGAGCAAGAGTTACTAGAAGAATCGATGGTCTGGAGTCAAATTTAATAATCACAATAAATTATATCATTTTAGTTAGATAAACTGGAGGAACCTTTATTCGCTTTGACTCCCGCCTCCCCCGGCCAACTTTTTACGACAAAAGATGCTCAAAATCCTTCATCGTTAACCGGCCAGTAAAAAAGCTTTCATCCGCATCGTCTAATAAATCTTTAAACAACTCTCGCTTTTCTTCTTGAAGTGCCAACACCTTTTCTTCAACGGAATCTTTAATAACTGGACGATAAACATTTAAACGATTCAGTTGGCCAATTCGATGTGCTCGATCCACGGCCTGTGACTCAACTGCCGGATTCCACCAGGGATCCATAATAAAAACATAACTTGCAGCTGTGAGATTAAGTCCAACTCCTCCGGCCTTTAAACTAATTAAAAACAATACGCTTTTCCCTGATTGAAAGTTGTCAACCTGGGCCTGCCGTTTATTAATGGTTTGAGAACCATCAATTCTAGAAGTAGGCCACTTAAAGGGTGCCACCGCCTTTTGAATAATATCGAGGTAAGTGGTAAATTGTGAAAAAACAATAACTCTATGCCCTTCAGCAATAATTTGTGATAACTGCTCCAGCAAAAAAGCAATTTTAGTAGAAACCATCTCAGGCAATGAACCATCCGTGGACATAGTATTTTGCCAGAGACAGCTTTGCCGTAGTCGCAAAAGGCCTTTTAAGATCTCTCCGTATTTTGATTTTGATGAAGAATTTTGAATTTGATCCCGCGTAGTGAGCAAGGTGGTGTAGTATCGTCTCTTCTCATCCTCAGAAAATTCTAAGTAGATAGTATTTTCAATTTTAGGAGGAAGATCGGATAAAACTTGTTCCTTCGTTCTGCGCAAAATAAATGGTTTTGCTAATCTTCTGGCCAGTGGCCTTGTCTTTTGAGAAGAGCTTGTTCTGATGAATTGTAAATCTCCCCAAATACCGGGAACAGCAAGATCTAAAATATTATAAAATTCGGCCAAATCATTTTCCACGGGAGTACCTGTCATGCAAATTTTAAAACCAGCATTTATTTTGCGAGCCGCATACGAACCAAGTGATCGGATATTTTTTAAATTTTGTACCTCATCTAAAATCAAGATATCAAAAAAGTTTTTAGTGAAAGTATCTTCCGCCTCTTTTTTCATTACTCCATAACTGGTAAGAATAATTTTAACATCGTTTGGGAAGTGGCGTTCGCCGCCATGATAGATGTGTGACTTCATCTGAGAAAATTTTTGAATTTCCTTTTCCCAATTAATTAAAATTGTCACGGGGCAAATTACCAAAACGCGCTGAATCTTATCGAAGACACTTTCAATAAAAGAGATGGCCTGCAATGTTTTTCCTAATCCCATATCGTCCGCCAAGCATGCTCCTAATTTGTTTTCATATAAAAAACGGAGCCAATTGTATCCAGTTGCCTGATATGGACGCAAAACATCTTTCATTGTCTCGGGGATAGGATAGCTTGGCATCTCGCGTAGATTGGCCAATGTTTCGCATAATTGTTCTTCAGCCTCAGTTAGTGCTCCAGGAATACCCATTTTTTTTAATTCAAAAAGCTCAAAAATTCGCACGCGACTAAAGGGAAGGATAAATTTCTTTCCACCAAGCTCGGCCATTTCCCCATCCATGGCCCGGCCGTCTACACCAAGTTTTAATTGGAATTTTGAACTTTCATAGCGAGTGTATTTTTTTATGAATTTTAGTAATTCTTGTTGCTCATTGTTTATTAATACCAAACCAGAGCTAGTTTGCACCAGCCCAGTACTTGCAGTAGCGCTACTTATAATTTCCCAATCTTCTTTTGAAATATTAAGTTCAAGATCAAACCACTTCGTTGCAGAGGAACGGCGTTCAAATCTAACGCGAGAAGTCCACGTAGAAATTTGATTGCGATCATAAAAAACCTTGATGCTATATTTTAACATTTCACTATAAAAGCTAGACATTCCACTAAAGATTGCTGATGAACTAATTAAATATATGAGCTTTCCAGATTCATAATCGTATTCTGCGAAACGGAAAAGTAGTTCCGAGAAATGATTGTGCAAGCTATGAAATAGTTCCTTAACAAACTCTTGAGAGTATTCCACAATTTTCTGAGCACGAACATCATAGACAAGCCCAGAAGCTGCTTTCATAGAGGCAATGATGTTCTGTAGGCCTTTTTTATGAGTACGTCCGATTAAAAATTTATTAATGGGATATTGATCATTTTTAAGATATCTAATCATCTCATGAACAAAAATATAGGCATCACCTTTTTTCCGAAATCCATTCAACTCTCCCCCACGAAAACAAAGTGCGTTCAAAAGAAGAGGTGGCGCGTAAATGCGATTTTGTTCATCTATAAATGTTAACTCTGCCTGCAACAAACTTTTTTTATTCCCAGGCAAAAGAACTAAGGACGGATTAACTGTCACTCGTGGAATTTCGCTGGTAGTTATTCCATCAATTTCCACTTCACAAACTTCTTCCTTAATCTCTTTTACCAAAAAATTTAAAATATGATTAATTTTATAAAATTCATCATCGCTACGAATTTTTTGTATAAAATCTTGTATTCCGCTTGGTAATTGATACGCACGTCCATTTTTCCAATCAAAAAGGTAGTACTGTTCAAAAAGAGAAATTTCTATAATGGCCCGTTGATCAGCATCTGTATTAGCCCCGCGATATTTAAATCGAATATTATCAATACTGCCATCTTTGTTCGTACCAGAGTTAATAGAAACTATCAATTTCCCACAAAAACTAATAGGGAGTGGGAAACTTATAATTTTATTATTTGATAGCAAATATTGCAGTCCAGAATAGGTGGCATTGACAGGGGCACCTTCTAATTTGGAGGGATTTTTAATAATTGTTCCATACTCCAAAACTGAAACTGCCGCAACCGACGATAGTGCTATGGGCGGGAAATGGACATCCTGCTCATGGGCCACCACTTTACGATTATGCGCATCGGCCACACTATTGTATAAAAACAGAGCAATAACATGGTGGCAGTGTTTGACATCACTCCAAAGTGTACAATCACAACTAGACGTAAGTGGCCCCTCGGGCGTATCTTTCATTCTATTTTTATAGATCACTTTACTGGAGTAAGTGCGATCATCTTTAATTAATCCGGCAACAATATAATAATTGATATCGTCCCCTCGCTTATAGGAGATCGAGATTTTAGCATTACTGAATAGTCGAATGGCCCTATTTATTTTGCCATCATCGTGAAAATAATTTTTGCAATCTGTTAGGATAAAAGATGGTATCTCAAAATGCTGTTTTGACAAACTCATCACTTTTGCGCATTAGTTGTCTAAATACGCCTTTAATAGTTTTGCTCGACTTGGATGACGTAACTTGCGCAACGCTTTTGCCTCAATTTGCCTGATTCGTTCGCGAGTAACAAAGAAATCTTGTCCAACTTCTTCCAAGGTATGATCCGATTTTTCCCCAATACCAAAACGCATACGCAATACTTTTTCCTCTCGCGGAGTAAGTGTTGCCAGAACAGAGCGTGTTTGTTCGGACAATGTTACACTCATTACTGCGTCTGCTGGAGAAATTATTTTTTTGTCCTCAATAAAATCTCCAAGACTAGAATCTTCCTCTTCTCCGATAGGAGTCTCAAGCGAAATAGGTTCTTTGGAAATTTTCTGTACCTTTTTTACTTTATCTACCGGCATTTCCATTTTATCAGCAATTTCCTCTGGAGTTGGTTCTCTTCCTAATTCTTGAATTAGTTGCCGAGAAGTGCGTACCATCTTGTTGATGGTTTCGATCATATGCACAGGAATTCTAATGGTGCGCGCTTGATCAGCGATGGCGCGAGTTATGGCCTGACGAATCCACCAAGTGGCATAAGTGGAAAACTTATAGCCACGACGATACTCAAACTTATCAACGGCCTTCATTAGGCCAATATTCCCTTCTTGAATCAAATCTAAAAATTGCAATCCCCGATTTGTATATTTTTTAGCTATAGAGACAACTAATCGTAAATTTGCTTCTACCAGTTGCGACTTGGCCTTATCTGCTTTAGCTTCCCCATGGGTGATGATGTTATAAACTTTTTCGATGTCATCATAACTCATTCCGGCTTCGATACTAAGACGGCGCAGTTTTCTTAAAATATCTTCCTCATTTCGTAACAACTGCTCGATTTTTGCATCAGTGGTATATAGGTCTTTGGCATATTTTCGCTTAAACGTATCATCGTTCATTACTTTTTCGTAAAGTCGCTTATAGTCTTCAACGTTTTTTACTTCCAAAAACTTAAAAATACGCAATTCTTGGTCGTAGAGGTCTTTAAATTGCAAAAAGTAATTTTTTACAGGGTCAACAAAGCTGTTTATAACCTTTCGATTAAAAGTTAGGTCTGCCAGTGTCTCGGAAATTTGAGCAAACTCGGCTTGTTCATTTTTGTCAAATTTCTTCAATGTCCCATCTTCATTTTCAACTTTGGCCACGAACTCTTTTACGTTGTTGACTACTTTAAAAATTCTCTCCTGCACATCAATAATTTCTTGAGGCGGCGATTCATCGTCTAGACCACGGACGAGATCCTTAACGTATTCCATTTGGTTTTCTTGAGAGTCTATTTTTTCGCGAAGTTTTACAATTTCACGAAGTGCGTGAGAAGAGGATAGTGATGAGAGAATAATCTCTCGTTCACCTTCTTCGATTTCTTTTGCAATTTCAACCTCTCCCTCGCGAGTTAGAAGTGCCACTGATCCCATTCTTTTCAGATATAGTTTAACAGGATCGGTAGAGGCCGATCGCAATTCTGCGCGTTCTTCTTTGGAGAGCGTCTCCTCGATAATTTCTGTTCCATCCAGCCTGATCCCGTCATCATCATCTTCTTCAACATCTGTGGCCTGGATGTTAATTTTAGCATCCAAAATCTGCTGCATTATCTCATCGATCATCTCGGGATCGATAATGCTGGCCGGGATAGCATCGTTAATTTGTTCCACTGTTAAATAGGATTGATCCTTCCCTTTAACAATAAGTTTAGAAAATTCTTTTGAGTTCAAAAAAGCGGCGACTACTGACATTATGACTCCTACTTTTAACTCTTGCTCATTTCGAGCGTTGAGATTTTTTTATTTGATTAATTTGTTTTAAAATTTCTTTAATTCGTTCCTGAATGGGGGCGGCATCTTTTTCTAAAATAACATCCTTAAGCAAAGTTTTTTGTACGTTATATTCTCGATTTAGTTTTTCCATTTTTATTTCCTGAATAAAATCAAGAACCACTTTTTCGGCCACCGCAATGCCTAGCTTATTGCGCACTGATTGTGATGCAAGTCCATAACCAATATTCTCTTTTATCTGCAGCGGAAAATCTTCTTTATCGGCCAGATCCATTGCAAATGCAAAAAACTCGCTATCATCAATTTCATACACCAGATTTCGCAATCCACTAACATACCTTTTAACATGCGAATTATCAAGAAAATCAATCAGTTCTAATATTTTAGGCAAAAGAAGACATTCGGGGTGTTGGACTATTTCTTGCAAAAGCTTTTTTTCAATTTTCCCAAGAGGCAAAAACTCCACTGTTTTTTCCTCTAAAGTTAGCACTTCTTCGAAAACTTCGGCCTCTTGCTCGTTCTCATTATCAGGCCGATCAATAACTTCAATCTTTGATCGAATTGAAGTTCGCGGAAAATCAACTTTTTTTCCTTTTTTTAAAAATTCTCGATAAGCCTCAATGATTTGAGTATCTTCTGAGCGAACTCCAATTCGCTTGGCCATCAGAGTTATTCGCTCATTGGCCAAAAGTTTATCTCCCAGCGGGGCCACCGCCATGAATACTTTTTGTAGAAGTTCCAACTTTCTATCGGCAAACTCGGGTATAGTCGTCGGCAAAAGTTTTTCAATTGCCATATCAACAAAGGCGATCGCATTACTGATTTTTTCATTGAGAGCAATCGCCCCCTCATGATTTAAAAATTCATCCGGATCTTTGTGGGGAGAAAAACTGATATATTTAGGGACAATTTCATGTTCGAGACATTTATTATTAATTCGCTCCATCGCCGCATATCCTGCATCATCAGAGTCTAGTGCCAAATAGAAATTACTAGTTAAGTTTTTTAAAGTTGCAATCATCTGATCGGAAATGGCCACTCCCATTACTGCAATGCTATTTTTAAAACCATGTTGATGTAGGGCCACTAAATCCATATAGCCTTCAACCAAAATAACATAATTCTTCTCGCGAATGTGTGGACGGGCCAAGTGCAGGCCATACAAAATATTTTGCTTGTTAAAGCAAAAGGATTCTTGCGAGTTTAGATATTTTGCCTTATGGCCAATAAAGGTTCTTCCGCCAAATCCAACAACATGTCCACTTCCATCCCAAATAGGGAACATAATCCTACTGCGAAAGGTATCATAGTAACTGTTGGCTTCATTGCTGTCTCTACGAATTAGATGAATCTCTAATGCTGTGGCAATGGCCAACTCTCGCTCTTTGCTATCTTTAATTGACACTAAGTATTCCGAGATTAAATTATTTTGAGTGGCCAATCCCAGAGAGAAGTTTTTGGCAATGTTTTCATCCAATCCGCGTTTTGCCAAAAAATCTAGGTATTGTGGATTCTTTTCGGCCACCTTTTGATAAAGAATCATTGCCTTGTTTAACACCTTATGGGCCATGGCCAGTCGCGGAGATCGCTTGTTATTGGCGAGATAGTTTTCGTAGGAAATACCGACGCTTTTAGCAATTTCAATGATTGCTTCTTTAAAATCAACTTGTCGAAATTTTTCTACAAAAGTTATGGCGTCTCCACCCGTCTGACAGGCAAAACACATGAACATATTTTTTTGATCATTGACGTGAAGTGAGGGATGGCTGTCTTTATGAAAAGGACAAAGTCCTAAACTATTGCCCCCCCCCTTCTTCGTTAAGCTGATATATTGCGAAATAATAGAGGATATAGGGACTTCTTTAATTCTATCCCGCAGTTCAACCAATGACATATTTTAAATTAACCCTTTTTGGATTTAAGGACAAAGGCCTTGATTTTCATATTTTGTCCAATGAATATTTTTTCAAATTTGGTTATGTACTGTGATAGAAAATGTTCTGGAAATTCTCCTCGTAAATCATTGGAAAAGAAGGTCAACTCGAACAACTGCTGTTTAGCAATTATTTCCATCATCCATTCGGCATAACCATCATGGTCTGTTTTAATAAAAATTTCTCCACCAGGCCTTAAAACTTTATATGCAGTCTCTAAAAAATGCTCTTGAAAAAGTCGACGTTTTTGTTGTTTCCGTTTGGGCCAAGGGTCTGGAAAAAAATAAAACAATGAATCAATCTCACTTTCTGCAAACATATAATTTAATCGCTCACCGCGAGCACGCAAATATCGAAAGTTTGAAAGTGATAGTTGTGCTAATTTTTTTGCTATCTGGAAACTACGTTTAAAACGAAAATCCATTCCTAAAAAATTAATTTCCTTATGGTCGGAACAATAGGCGGCCATAAAGTCGCCATGGCCACTGCCAATCTCGGCGACAATTGGCCGACCATTAGCAAAAACCTCTTGGCGCCAACGGCCTTTAAATTTTTCTGCTTCCTTGTCGCGTAAAACGAAATGGGAAAACTCCGCCAATTTTTCATGGTAGGGGTTGTCGTGAGTGTAGACAAAATCGTCGTTAAATGTGAAGTCAACCATATGAAGGGTAAGTTGGTATCAAAAATATCTGCAAACTACAAGTGTGATACGACTATTTAGGACCTTTAGGGGCGGCTTTTTCTAACATCTCAGCAATTATTTGAGCGGCCTTTTTAGAATTCTCCGTTTTTTTCCGTAACATCTCTTCGATTTTCTTTTTTATGTTATCAATCATGGCCTTGTTTTCTTGATTACCAAGCAACACCTCAGTTGAAGTTTTTATCTCCTTTTTCTTGGCCATAATTTACATCTCCACAAACTAAACAGCAGCTTGGGGGAGGTGGCCGCGCTTACTAGTAACTTTTCTCATATGATCTTCAATTACCTCTAATAATTCAAACTTGGTACTACGAGGATCAACACCATGTGGTAATGCAGTGTATATTATATCACTTTCTATTTCACTAAAAACATACCATGTGTTTCCTAATTTTTGGAAAAGTACTTCTTGTGTTGATTCTTGTTTTTTCATTTTGCCCTCCTGGCATCTAGTCAAAACGGTTATCGGCTTCCTGCCACTGTTTAACCTATCGCCAACAAGTGTAAAAACTTTAGACAATTTTTAAAATTTTTTTAAGATTTTTTGAAAAAAACATATTGATGAAGTAAAACAGTCGGGATTATAAAAGTCCAAAAGTAAATTCAAGCCTTTGTCTGTGGTGGCCATGACCTTTATTTGTTTGTCACCGTCACTAACGTTGTTACTTGTTAAAAGAAGACTGTGGTACGTTTCTAATAAATGCACATCTTTTTTTTAATAATTGCTATGCTGCCAACAGGAGTCAACGACTTTTCCATTAACATATTTTATAAGTGAGAAAATAAGATATTCATCACTTCCTTCTTCTGTTGGTCGACTATATCCGAGATCAATCTCTACTTCTTCACAGCGTCTATTGAACAAAATTCCCGTGCACTTTTTTGTTTTGTTTTCAAGAATCGCGGCACCTCGTCCTGCACTTGTTTGCTTTAAATCATCTTTTTCTATATATCGTGCCGTGTCCATATCGCTCTCATCGAAACTATTTTCAAAGGAATAATATAGGCGCGATCCCTCAATCATAAAAAAACAGGGATTGTTTTTAGGGCCAAAAACACTGCTGCTATCACCTGTATTCGTTCCATTAATGATTACTCCCTGACTGCCTTTAAAAACTCGATCCGTGGGAATGTCAGCAAGAACTACTTGCATTCCCAATATCAAACATATGGCACTAATAATTAATCTGAAATTCATGTTTACCTCCCGATATAAAAGATAAATAGTGACTCATCACTACTTTACGGCCATTGGTAAATAAATAAAATATTTTTTTGACAATTACCCACAATTACATACCTCTGTATAGAAGTTAGACGATTCTAACGTATCCGGTTCAAGGAACTGAACCATCACCTGGCACAAGTCTTTCGAAAGGCCTGTATGTTGTCATCTGAAAAAATTTGATTCATAATTTTTCGATGAAAATGTTGTTTAATATTTTACTATTTTTTTCCTTTGCCTGTCTTTATGCTGATGAAGATGTCCCCCATTATAGATTTTATCCACGCACCCCTATTACCGACTACTCCAGCGCTGAACTAAATTTTTATTCAGTAAAAGATCTCTATGGTGAGTTTTCAAATTTTGCTTTATTTCCCATTACGGTAAATGGGATAAGTTGGCCAAGCAGCGAACACTATTATCAAGCACAGAAATTTCTTGATCCAGATCTACAAGAAAAAGTTAGGGCCGCCGGTAGTCCTTATCTGGCAGCACAAATCGGGAGAGATCCAAATCTGCCAATTCGCGAAGACTGGAATGGGGTTAAAAACGAAGTTATGTTGGTGGCACTTCATGCCAAATTTGGCCAATATGAAGTTTTGCGTGCTCTTCTCCTCTCAACCAAAAAATGCACAATCTACGAACACACTAAAAATGATTGCTATTGGGCAGATTGCGGTGACCGTTCAGGGAAAAATATATTGGGCAAACAATTAATGCAAATTAGACAAGAGATAAGTGAATCTATTGATACTCTCTTTTTTACACGGTTATAAAATTTCAATTCAAAACATTTCCAATTTGTGCTATTTCCGTTGGCCAACGTCCTTAAAGATTTAATTGAGAGGTATCCAATGTTTAAACCAATTTTTTCGCTTCTTCTTTTTACTTTGCTTTCCATGAATGTTTTTGCAGGAACTCCTTACGTAGAGGGTGGCCTTTTTGGTTCTTGCAACTATTTTTCAACAGTTAACGGAAGTTTTACCATAAGCTACGAAAATAAGGATCTTCCGTGGGGGACAAAAATAGAAATCCACTATGGATTAGGTAGCTCATTTGAGTCTTCTATGGGTGGACATCACTGGATCAATCCGCAGACAGTAGAGGCATTTGCCGTTGCCCCTTATGTTTGGCAATCTTCACTTAAAAGGATAACAACCGGAAGTAGAGGCTCTTTTTCATCAAATCAATTACGCTTTATTATCGTAATAACGTTACCGGATGGGCGCGTTGTGTATGATCGTGGAAGTTACAGCTCAAATGGATATTACGCCGCCAATTTTGGCCATACTCGTCTGGCCTGTAGCGAGGATGAGATGTCTAGCGTAGAACTTACTGTTCAGTCCATAAGTGCAGAATAGGCCCAAAGGCCGTGTTGACATTTAAGTTTTTTTGTTAAATAACTCACCTCACAGCATTTTTTGCTTTTATAAACTGCCGGGAGGCCAGATTGGAGGAAATATGTCAGAGACATTAGTCAGATTGCAAAAGTATATTGCCGATTGCGGAGTAACATCAAGAAGAAAGGCCGAAGAAATGATTGTATGCGGCCAAGTCACAATCAATAATCAAGTCGTAACAGAACTAGGAACAAAAGTTAATCCTCAAGAAGATGTCGTCCACGTTGATGGAAAACTAATCGACTTAGGGGCCGTTGAGAAAGTATACATAGTATTAAATAAGCCTCGGGCCTACGTCACAACACTAAACGATCCCGAAGGCCGCCCCACTGTCATGGACCTATGCAAAGAAGTTCCTGAACGCGTTTATCCTGTTGGCCGTTTGGATTATCTCTCTGAAGGATTATTGGTTTTAACCAACGATGGAGAGCTGGCCAATAAAATTATGCATCCATCCAATAACATTATCAAGGTTTACGAAGTGAAGGTATTTGGTATCGTCGGAATGCAGCTTTTAAACAAATTAAAAAACGGTGTGCAAACAGATGAAGGTTTTTTACGGCCTCACTCAGTTCGTGTGGTCGAACAATTACCGAATAAAACCTGGTTAGAATTTCGCTTAGGAGAAGGGCGAAATCGAGAAATTCGCCGCCTCTGTGAGGCCTGCGGAATTACTGTGGAGAAATTACGCCGCGTTGCTATTGGCGGTTTAACGATCAATAATCTTGCTCCTGGACGCTTTATGTACTACTCAAAAAAACAGATTTCTGACCTAATTGGAGTTGGCAAACGTCCTACCACTCCTACTTATGTTTCCTCAAAAAAATCAATATCCGTCCCCGGCAGCGTTCCTAAAAACTCTCCGAAGGCGGATGATCGAAAATTTGTTCGCTATAGGAAAGAAAACTACTATCAAACCATGAATTCATACAAGGTTTTAAATGAAAAGAAAGAGTCCGAGCGGCAGTCCGCGCTACAGCGCATAAAACCAGTTGACACTAAAGAGTAAAAGAGAAAAATAGAAGGATATAAATATTAATCTTTTTTAGGAGCATCTCATGAAGAGTCTTGCTACTTTTTTCAAATTGGATGAGCTTTCTACAAATTTCAAAACTGAGATCATTGCTGGTGCCACCACTTTTTTGACCATGGCGTATATAATCTTTGTAAACCCAGGAATCTTGTCCGCTGCCGGCGTACCTTTTCCTGCGGCCGCAACTGCTACTGCCGTGGGGGCGGCCATTATGTCTATTCTTATGGGAACGATTACCAATCGTCCGTTGGCACTGGCATCTGGAATGGGATTAAATGCAGTATTGGCCTTCTCCGTTATTGGAGTTGCTCAATCAAAAATCCCTTGGCAAGTTGGAATGAGTGTTATCTTTGCAGAAGGCTTTTTAATTTTTATTTTAGTAATGACTGGCCTGCGAGAAGCAGTAATGAATGCCATTCCGCTAACTCTCAAACGGGCCATCGGAGTTGGAATTGGCCTTTTTATAACCGTCATTGGACTCAATGAGGGGGGAATCATTCGCCCGGCACCAATTACATTGGTTTCATTGGGCGATTTAAGTAGTAAGCATACTTGGGTAACTCTCATTGGACTTATGGCAATTTTTGCATTTATGGCCTTGCGAATTAAAGGAAGTATCCTGTGGGGAATTATTGTTGCCACTTTGGCGGCAATTGTTTTACAAGTGGTACAACTGCCATCCTCGATAATTGGCGCCCCTGACTTTTCTGCCTTTTTTGCCCCCTTTCAGAAAGTAAATGGTTCAATTGCACTTACCCAAATCTTCACTCCCGTTTTGCTGGTGGCCATCTTTTCTATCATGCTCACCGATTTTTTTGATACTATGGGAACTGTCGTAGCAGTGGGAGAACAGGCAGGATTTGTGGATAAAAATGGCAAAGTTCCAGGAATTAAACGCATATTAATGATTGACTCTTTGGCCGCTGTTTTGGGAGGACTCTTCGGTGCTAGTTCCATTACTACTTATATCGAGTCAGCTTCTGGTGTTGCTGAGGGTGGACGCAGTGGCCTTATGTCTGTGGTCTGCGGAGTTTTGTTTTTTATGGCCGCTTTTTTTTCTCCAATCATTGCAATGATTGGGGGTGGATACGTTATTGATAATGGCCAACAATACACACTACTCGTACAGAGTGGTTTTATCGCGCCGACAGGTAGTTACTATCTATATCCCATTACTGCTGCGGCCCTGATTGTGGTTGGTTTTTTTATGATGCAGGTTGTCCGCGATATTGAGTGGAATAAGTTTGATGAGGCCTTTCCAGCATTTCTCACAATTGTTGGAATTCCCCTCACCTATAATATCAGTCATGGAATCGGCATGGGGTTTATTAGTTATACAATTATAAAATTATTTCATGGAAAAAAATCCGAGATTCATCCACTTATGTATGGAGTAAGTTTTGCATTTCTCCTTGCATTCGCTTTGCAATGAAGGAAAAATTTTCAAACTATTTGGCCAAAACTGCACTTTTTCTTCCCATCAAACTAGAAAAAATTGTAGCGCATTTGCTGCGAAGATGGGTTTTTCCGATATAGTAAAAATCTTTCAAATTAATTGGAAGTTGTACCGCACGATCATAAATACTTCGCTTAATATTCGTAATGGCCAGTCGCTTAATCTCTTCTTTGGCAATATCTGTTCGCCCAAGCTTGGCCGGAAGTTGACTTACCAGTTGCCCTCCTCTGGCCAAAATGGCCAATTTGTCGGAGGTTAAAATTCCTTTTTTGGTCAACCATGTAATCCATTTCTCTGCCGGAAATTTTTTGCCCATCATGTCGCTGTTACTACTAATGAACTCAAAAATATCTTCTTCACTTTTTTGAGAAAGTAGTGCGGCCCCTTTAGCAATCAAGCGAATTTCTTCTAGCTCAGCACCGGCACCAATTAAAATAAAGGAGCGACGAATCGTATTATCCAGCTTCTCGCTCATTCCATAATCAAAAATAACAATATCTATATCCTTAGTGCTCTGATTAATAAACACGACAAAATTTCCCTGATGAAGATCCGCATGGATAAACCCACTTTTAAAAATTGCTTCCGTAAACCACAATCTAACCAGGCCACGACTAACTGATTCCTGAACTCCGGGATCACTAAGTTTTTCAAATTTTGTTCCGCCACTTATTAACTCTAAGGCCATTAAGCGCGTTTTATCTCTATTTTCGGCCGGCAAATAAATATTAGGAACTTTGAAATGGATAAGACTCTCCTCACCCGAAGTTAAAACAACTTTCATACTATTTTCGTATACATTTTTAGCATACAACTGTTTATCAATCGTTCCTGGAATATCTAAATCATCAGATAAAAACTTTTCTGCGCCAGAGAGAAGTTCACTAATATCTGGAATTTTTGCTCCAAGTTTACTGTTTCTTGCTATTTCAATGAACTTTTTAAGAAGTGCAATGTCGTCTTGTGCTCTTCTTTCAACATTCGGCTTTAAAAAACGAATGGCAACTTCTTGTTCTTTATCAGAAGATAATTGTAATTTTGCACGATGTACTTGTGCCACAGTTCCTGTGCCTAGTGGTTTTTCTTCTATTGAAGTAAATTTTAATCCGCCTGGATCATTTTCAATCACCCGCTTGACTAAATGATAGGGAACGGCCTTGCCCTCTGATTCTAGAAAACCAATCAGCTCACGCATTGATTTATCCATGCTCGGCTCTTTAGCAAACTGCTGCAAACTTTTACCCAGTCCGGGCCCAGCATTGTTAAACATGACTCTAATTAATTCTTCATCCGCTGGATCCTTTCCTAATCTAAGCAGATCGGAGATGATATCCTTTTGAACATCAATGTTTATGTTGGAATAGTAGAAGTTAATAAATTTCTTCACAAATTCCGCCACCCCTTGGTCATAGAAAGTAATTTTGTCACTCTTGCCAAGTTGATCTCCGGCGGCCTTTATCCGATCAAAATATGGCATCAGACGTTTTTCAAAAATCTGCATTAAGTTTAATATCTGTTCGTCATCAATTTGTGTGTCAACTATACTTCTAACCAAAGTACGCAGATCCTTATCCCCAATAGCAAATTCCCTCGCGATTTCTGGCAAGGTCTGCTTAAAATTTATCAAGCCAAGTAGCGGCGTAATAGCCTCTAGTGCCTCATCTGATAATGAAATTGACAATCCAGACACACTTTCATGTAAAAATTCTATTTCGCTTTTTAGTGTCCAGGCCGGTGGCCGGATAACTTTATAGTAATTAGGATCACCCTCTTGAGTATTGTTTAAAATATTTGAGGCCACTTGTGGCCCGACTTTTAATATATACTCTCTGGCCTGTTTCATAACTGCAATTTTCTCGTCATCGTTTCTATACGCGGCATCTATAATGAATCTTAAAATATTTTCACCCAAAATATGTAGTTCAATGTTTTGCGCAGGCGTCAGTTGTTGCGCTGCAAATTCCCGGATATCGTTGAGCTCAAAGCTAGCGGGAATACGACTAACGACAACGTCTGGTGGTGGCGATAAAGAAATAGTGAGCAAAAGTACAAAAAAAACGTGCAACTTTTTCATAAAAATAACGTTGGCAGATAACCGTTTTTTTGCAAACAGCAATCGATGCAGATAACGCATCTTTTTCTAATTGTCGTAATTAATAATTTTTGATTTTAAAAAATTCTCCTGCAAAAGATCCATCGAATATTCTAGGGCCTGCTCCGCATATGGAATATCATCAACCCCTTTAAGATGTTCTGCAAAGCGCGCCTGTTTGATTAATGCTGCACACATGCGCATAAACTCTGCCGAGCCTTCAAAAAATTCTGACTCTTCATCGGTGGTTATAACATGTAGAAGCATCGAATTTAGTGATTTAATTAATCTGATTTGCGATGGTGTTAAATCTTGCGTTTCAATTTCAATTGGTAAAATTTTGTTTTTCTTTAATCCCAACATCTCTCCCTCACTTGTCGTTAATGATGATAATAGAGGACACCTTCTTCAACACTTATCGTAAATAGTGGAAGTAACATTAGAGTAATGAGAGTAGCTAGAAGTGAAAAAATGATATAAAGAACATTAGTCGGCCATTTTAGAACGATTATTTAAGTAAGTAGCACAGGTCAACTCACCTAGATTAATGGCCTCTTCCAGTTGGTTTTTGGCCTTATTGTGGCCGTCTTCGTCGATATCTTTATCAACAAAGATCGGAGTCCCAATATTGATAATGATTTTAGAAAATGGATAAGGTAAGCGAAATTGATCCCAACTTTTTTTAAAGCAAAAAAAATGCTGTGGCATGGCCGAAAATGGAACTATTGTACCTCCTGAAATTTTGGCCATTTGAATAATCCCGGCCTTGGCCTCTCTGGCCGGCCCTCGTGGCCCATCAATAGTCATAACTCCAGGTAATCCATTTTTTAACTCGCGCAACATTTGCATCATTCCGGCCTTTCCTCCTCTTGTTGAACTACCGCGAACAGGCAGTTGGCCAAAATTTATTAGCGTCTGAGCAACATATTCTCCATCTTTGGATGCACTAACTAACGCAACATAACGAGACTTAGGAAGAAAGAGTATTAGGGGGATTAAACTCTGGTGCCAGGCCGCTAGAAGATAGACGCCTTGCGGATGTTTGGCCTTTGCTAAATTAATATTTTCTGCATTTAGATACGTATAGCGATATGACCAATCAAGAAACCTGAGAAAAAAATAGAGGATGGAATAAATTATTTTTTCCATAGTACAAAAATACTCTTCCTTAAAAGATACGTCATTCTTTTTCTGAGCACTGCAGCATTATTAGTGTCCAGGCGAAAAATACGATTTCCGATATAAGGCTCGGCAGAGCGGATCAGTAGCAAAAAGTGGCCCCTTAAATTTCAAATGATTTTCATGAATTGCCAAAACTTTCTCATCAAACTTAGATCGCTTATAAAACAATCCCACTTCTTGTTTTTTTTCATCTTTAACAAATCCGACAAAAATAGACGCATCAGAAAAATTATCCCTGTCTAAAATCCCTAGCTCTACCCATGAATTTTTACCAGCACCGGAGGGATTAATAATATTGTTGGACGCAATCTCTGAGGCGGAATTAAAAATTTCATACTCCGCCACAACTTCCCAATCACTGTCTAGCAATTTCGCATACGCGAAGCTTGTATCGCGTTGCCGGATAATACTCCCATGTTCTCCAGCGTCACCAGATAATATGGCCGCCCAGGCGGCATCTTTTGGTGTGCAGTAGGAAAGATTACCATCATTAATCCCGCGACAAACAGAAAGTGCCATTTCGTAATAACTTTTAAAACTTTCATCCAGAAAAAAACTTCTATAATTTAAATATTGATCCACTTTTGCAAGACACTCCAGATGCGAAACATTTGGTGCTATTTTTTCCACACAAAGCAACTTGTTTTGAAATGAGTCCTCCCAACTTCTCATACTTCTAGCTGACTGATAGCGAAGGCAGTCATCAAGTGACATATTTCCGTTGTCAGTATCTAGACAATATTGCAAAACAATCTTTTCCAATTTACCGTTAAAACTAGAACTGGCCTGACTCAGACAATCCAGCCCGGAAATGTCCTGTCTAAATAATTTTAAACATTTTAATTCCCCAGTTTTTTCAAGAACTAACGAAAATAGACTTGTATTTTCCCGGGAAAATTGCTTTACGGAATCAATACACTCTCTCAAAGTTTTGCCAGGAGGAGGTGTTAAAAAGTAGTTTCGAACACACTCCTCTTTTTCTGCATTGGCCACCTCAAACGCACTAGCTCTGGAAAATTTATTTTTAATACACATCTCAAGAGAATTCATCTCTCCTGTCGAAGAAAATCCACGGCCAATGCTTGGCAATAACAGTAGCAAAATGATAATGGCCATTACAAATTTCAATATCATCTATCAATTATACAACAATTGTGCTGCAAACTTGGTTATCAAAAAAAGTCGTTTGAAATTCTTATATGGAAGGGTTGTTTTGCTGTCTAATAAGTTGACAGTTTTCAGTACGCCTGTTGTTTCAGTACGCCGAATTCTAATATCTTATTTATAAAATTGATGACTATTCTCTTAATCGTGAGTATAACTTGAAGGCCGATGGAAAAAACCTTTAACCTCCAAAATATTTTGCATAATACGTTTTTGTTTTCAAATTTAGACAGTACGAGCATTGAACAGATTGCGGCAGAATCATTGCGGGTGGATATTGTTCGAGGAGAACTGCTCTTTTCAGATGGCATGGAGGCCTTGGCCTTTTTTGTCTTAATTAATGGCATGATTAAGATTTATAAAATTTCAGATGAAGGCTCCGAGCAAATTTTGCACATCCATCAATCCGGAGATATCATTGCAGAGGGAGCCATTTTTGATAAACAAAAATATCCGGCCAATGGCATCGCCCTGCAAAATTGCACTCTTGTCAAAATACCTAAAGATGCATTTGTTTCACTTATTATGAAAAATCCGGAAGTGGCCCTCAAAATTATGGGATCCTACTCACGACGCCTGAGAATGTTTGTCTCCATGATTGAAGATTTTACTCTGAAAGATTTAGAGCAACGGCTGGTAAAATATATTATTCGCAATAGCAAAAAGAAAGGAGCAATTAATTACTGCGAATTAAACGTTTCGAAAAAGGAACTTGCCTCATTGCTAGGAACCATTCCCGAAACTCTGTCTCGTGCCCTAACTGGATTAAAAAATAAAGGATATTTGACAGAATCTGAAGGAGTTTTTGCTATATGCGATTTGGAAAAATTTCAAACACTTCTGTAAATTATTCTATCCGTTATTTGATACAAATATGGTCTATCTAAAATATTTTTAAATTTTATTTCTATTTCTTGATTTAAATCAATTTAAAAAGGCAACAAGTGAGATAAGGTTTCTAGAGCTAATAAACTTGGAGGAAGAAATCAGATGAAAAGAAAAATTATAACTATCAACGAAGATTTATGCAACGGTTGTGGAGACTGCGTCATTGGCTGCTCTGAGGGAGCATTACAAATTGTAAATGGTAAGGCAAAATTAGTCCGAGAGGATTTTTGCGATGGTTTTGGAGATTGTGTTGGTGCTTGTCCCACGGGAGCATTGATTATAGAAGAAAGAGATAGTGTAGCGTTTGATGAAGAGGCCACCAAACAAAACCTACTAAAAACTCAAGGTGCCGAGGCCGTAAAAAAAATGGAGTCAGCACAAGCAAAACATAATGGGATTCATCGTTCACACGGCATCGAACATAAACAAGCTAGCGCACTCGCAGATGGCCACCATCATCACGGAGGAGGAGGTTGTCCTGGAAGCAAGGCCCGAGATTTAGCTAGCGAGAAAAAAAGGTCCTCCTCCATCTCTAATAGTTCAACTATTGGAATGAGTGCTATCCCCTCTGAGCTGCAACAATGGCCAGTTCAATTGCATCTAGTATCACCCCATGCCCCGTATTTTAACGAAAAAGAATTAGTGGTACTTAGCACTTGTTCTCCCGTGGCATCTGCGGACATTCATTGGCGCTATTTACGCGGCCGCTCGGTAGTGGTGGCGTGTCCCAAATTAGACGATACCTCCTCCTATATTGAAAAATTAAGCGAAATTTTTAAGGCAAATCAAATCCCGAAAGTCATCGTAGTCATTATGGAGGTACCATGCTGTCGCGGACTTTCCATGTTGGTTAAGGAAGCAAAGGCCAGAAGTGGAACCTTGACAATAGTGGAGGAACACATCATGCAATTGCAAGGAAATTTACTTCAAATAAATACATTCTGAATTCTAAATGCTAAGATTGCTCCATAATAAAATGACTGGAGAATAATGATGGTTATGCTATGGAGTAAGGCCCCGATAAAAACTTTGAACAATATTAAAATCGTCTGTTTTGATATTGATGATACAGTAACAACTGAAGGCAAGCTAACTGCTCCAGCATTTAAGGCCATGTGGGATCTAAAAAAACATGGATACTATTTAATCCCGCTTACTGGAAGGCCCGCTTCTTGGTGTGATCATATTGCCCGTTTCTGGCCAGTTGACGCCGTGGTAGGAGAAAATGGGGCCTTTACTTTTTTCATGATGAACGGCCGCCGTTGCCGCTTTGATACTTTGGGCCATCTTTTTTTGGCCAATGCACAACCCCGTCTGGCCCAATTGGGAGAGAAAATTAAAAAAAAATTTCCACATGTTCAATTTGCTTCTGATCAAAAGTATAGAGAATATGATCTCGCAATTGACATTTGCGAAGATGTTCCACCTTGGGGTGAAAATGATATTAAAGCGTTAATGGATTTTTGCGCGCAAGAAGGTGCTCATGCAAAACTCTCCAGCATACATGTCAATACTTGGTTTGGAGATTATGACAAGGCATTAGGTCTCCGCACGTGGCTTGCAAGTGAATATGCTTCCAGCATTTTAAAAGATAGATTCAAATGGAGTGAGTTTATTTTCATTGGAGATTCTCCTAATGACGCCCCTCTTTTTGAGGCCTTTGACTATAGCGTTGCCGTTGCCAATATTAAAAAATTTATTGATACACTTGTGGCCAAACCAACTTGGATTACGGATAAAAAAAGCGGCGGTGGATTTATTGAATTTTCTAAAAAACTTTGCTCGATAAAATAAATTTCTTCTCTGCTGAACTACTGCTTAGTGATAACTCGACCAAAATCCACAATTCCCAGATCGCTTGTAGAAACTTTTCCGGTTGCCAACTTAGCTACCGTCATATCGTAATTATAATCATCCAAAGTTTGAGAGGTAACAAGGCAGTAATTTTTTTCTTTGGCCACCTGCAAATCTTCTTGCTCGCAGGATTTGCAGACCACGACTAACCGACTATGTTTGTCTTTTTGCTCTAGCGCCATATCGATTAATGGAGCAACTTTCTTTATGGCAGTTACGCAATATACCAAATAATTTTTTCTACTTCTTTTATTAATGGCCATAAAATGCCAAACGGTTGGCCGCCCAGGGTGAATAATTTCATGTTCGTAATTTTGAAAAGTTGTTGTCGAGAGTTTCAAAATTTGATCAAAAGTATTTTCCATTCCTTCCACCTTTCATATAACGGCAACTGACCGACTTGAGATTTATTATAAAATGATCTAACGCGACACTCAATAGGCATAAATTCTTCATCTATCCACTCGCGCATAGTGGAGCATAAATGTCAGTTTTTTAGAAGTTGTCTTTAAGCGCTAATTGTATATCCTTTTAGCAGCGTAATGTTTAAATATCCACAAAGGTATTAGGTTGGAATATTATGGCCAATTATAACTATTATTCTGATTATTTAATTATTGGATCTGGCATAATAGGCCTAACTATTGCCTATGCCCTTAAGGAAAAAATTCCTACTGCCTCTATAAACATAATTGAAAAAGAAGATGATGTTGCCCAACACAGTAGCGGAAGAAATAGCGGCGTTCTTCATTCCGGGTTTTATTATTCGGAACACTCTCTCAAGGCAAAATTTACCAAGGATGGAAACAGATTAATGCAGGAGTATTGCGCCAAACATAATCTTAAAATAAATAAGTGTGGCAAAGTAGTTGTTGCAAAAAATAAAAAAGATCACAAAGCACTTTTAGAATTAGAGAAAAGAGGCAAGGCCAATCAAATAGAAGTAACACTTATCGATGATGTTCAATTAAAAAAAATAGAGCCAAATGCCAAAACCTACCAGCATGCACTATTCTCACCAACCACTGCCTCGATTGATCCTATCGAAATTTGCCAGGCAATCAAACGCGATTTACTCAGCAAGGGTGTTAATTTTTTCTTTAATAATGCCTATTTCAAAAGGCAGAATGAAGACAATGTTATTATCACCAATAAAAATCTATCCTTTTGTTCCAAGAAAATAATAAATTGCGCAGGACTTTATGCTGATAAAGTGGCAGCTGACTTTGGACACTCTCAGCACTACACCATTATTCCCTTCAAGGGCATTTACCTTAAGTATTCCAAAAGTGACATGCCGATTAAAATGAATATTTATCCCGTGCCCAATTTAAAAAATCCATTTTTAGGAGTGCACTATACTATAACCGCTGACAAGACGATAAAAATTGGCCCTACGGCCATTCCGGCCTTTTGGCGTGAAAATTATCAGGGATTTAAAAATTTTAATTTTAAAGAATTGCGTGTCATCCTCTTAAATGAAATCCTCCTCTTTATCTTTAACTCTTTTAACTTTCGCTCTCTAGTTTTTGAAGAAGTAAAAAAATATAATCGCTTTTACTTTATTAGCTTGGCAAAAAAACTAGTTCATAAAATCGATGGCCGCGGATTTGATCATTGGAGCACACCAGGTATTCGTGCCCAATTAATGGATACCCGTACACGGGAACTGGTGCAAGATTTTGTCGTGGAATCTGACGCAACTTCTGTGCATATTTTAAATGCCGTATCTCCAGCATTTACTTGTAGTTTTGCCTTCTCTCGCTGGGTAGTAGATAACTACATTGTGATTGAATGATCTAATAGAATCTCTCGCAATCCCGTCTGTCTGGTGGCCGAATCCTGATTGCGTACCGCCATGGATAGCGCCCGGCGTGAACCAATAAAAATGGCCATTTTTTTTGCGCGGGTAAGTCCTGTATAAATCAAATTACGATGAAGCATCTTAAAGTGTTGTGTCATTAGCGGAATAATTGCAACATCAAACTCACTTCCTTGGGATTTATGAATGGTAATAGCATAGGCCAAATCTAATTCTATTAAATTTTCTTTGGAATAAATTACATCACGAATATCTTTTTTCACTCCAAAACGAACATGACACTGCATCCTTTCTAAATCAAGATCAATTATTTTCCCAATATCTCCATTAAATACTTCAAGATCATAATTATTGCGCTTCTGAATTACTCGATCACCTATTCTAAAAATTCTATCTCCTAGTTTCATCTGCTTTTTATCTGCCGCTGCGGGATTACTCTCCTCTTGCAGCAATCTATTCAAATTTGCCGTTCCCAGAGAACCTTTGGTCATCGGAGTAAGAATCTGAATCTCTCGTTCTTTTCCTAAATATTTGGGAACAGAGTCTTTATATATTTTTAAAAGCATTGCGGTGGCATTCATCCCAAAATGTACTGATGACCACGGATGAATTTTTTTTAAAACCGCTTTTAGGTCTGCTACCTCTGATCTACTCTCTTTTATTTTTGCAAGATCCACATGATTAAACTTCTGGGGAATTACAAAATGGAGCTGTAAATTGTCAGCATCTGTCTTATCCTCAGAAATATTGTCAAAATAAATTCGCCCTTCGTCATCTAGATCGATCTTGTGAATTTTATTTTTTTGTTCGATGGTATGCTCTCGTTCATCATATTCCAGTGATTCGATAAAGCGTTTGCTTTTAGATACAAAGCTGATCTGTTCTTGTGTTAATTCATCAGAATCTATAAACATGCAATCAATTCCCGTTTTCCACAACTGAGAATTGTGTAATGGCGAATCAACCTTGGGAATTTCTCCCCGATTAATCTGATGAGCATAAGTTATAATTTTTGAAGCGGCCGCCTGCCTAAAGACTTGTGTTAATCGCATCACCGGAATTGTTTGGGCCGAAATCAAATCTTTCAGTACATTGCCTGCTCCTACAGAAGGTAGCTGATCTGGATCTCCAATAAAAAGTAGTTGCGCATGCACTGGTACTGCTCGCAATAAAGAAGCAGACAGCATAATGTCTAACATGGAACACTCATCGATAATTATAAAATCTGCCTCCAAAGGCTCTTTCTCATTTTTTTTAAATCCACCGAATGATTTTGGGTCAAAAACTAATAAGCGATGAATAGTCTTGGCCTCCACTCCCATTCCAATAACCTCTCCCATTCGCTGTGCCGCTCTCCCCGTTGGGGCGGCCAATAAAACACGCTTTCTCATGGCCAAAAGTAGTGCCACTAAAGTTTTAGTGGCCGTGGTCTTTCCACAACCCGGCCCTCCTGTCAAAATGGAAAACTTATTCTGGGTAATCTCAATTACTGCTTTTTTTTGTTCCTCACTTAGCGTCAATTGATTTTTAGCGCAGTAATTAGTTACCCAATTAGTAACTCGGGTACTATCAACGGAGACGCTACTACTTACTAATTTCTTTACTTTTTTTGCCACGAAATCTTCATCATAGAAAATCCGCTTGGAGTAATAACACTTCTGCCCAGCAAACATTCTGACTTTTATGCTCTCTTCACATTCAAGCTCTTTTAAAATTGACCGCACTAAGTCTGGAACTGAAATAACCAACAACTCCTCCACTCCATTTATTATTTGCGATTCAATTAAGTAGCAATGTCCAGCTTCTCTGCTACTGGCCAAAACATGTAATATTCCCGCTCGCACTCGCTTAGGATTATCACCTACGATTCCCAAACTATTGGCAATTTTGTCTGCAGAAAAAAAACCAATCCCAAAAATATCATTGGCCAACTGATAAGGATTATCCATAACCGTTGTTATTGCATCATTTCCATATTGTTTGAAAATTTTAACCGCAAACAAAGTACTAATGCCATGGCCTTGTAAAAACAGCATTACTTTGCTGATAGAACGATGCTCTTGCCAGGCCTCAGAAATCATCTTTAGTTTTTTCTCGGCAATCCCTTCAACTTCCATTAAGCGTTCTATTTTATTTTCAAAAACATCAAGCGCATTCACTCCAAAATATTTTACAATTCGCTTGGCAGTAACTGGGCCAACACCAAAAATCAATCCAGATCCTAAATATTTCTCTAAGGCAGCAATAGAGGCCGGTTTTTTTTCTGTAACTTTTGTAGCACGAAACTGGCGACCAAATTTGGGATGGACCGTCCACTCCCCTTCAAAATCCATTGTGGCACCAGCAAAAACCTGACATTGATAAACAGTCACCGCCACTTCTTCATGTACCCCATAGACATCAACTTTTAAAACAGACCAGCCACTCTCTGGACTATGAAATGTTATGCGTTTAACAATACCGGATAATTTATCCATCATCTCCTTCTCTCCCGTAGAAAAGAGAGAGGCATTTACGCCTTCCGCTGTCTAGTGAAATTGCCGAAGGCCAGTTTTACGGCATCAATTATGCGTGGAATGTGCTTCGGATTAAATTGTTTCCCATTATCATATTCTAAAACTTTCCAGGCAATTTTATGACGATCCTCGTAAGCTTTGCCCTTATTGAGCGTCAAAGTATTATCATAAACATTTGCCATAGAAACGATTAAGGCAGATTCATATATTTTATCTTCTGCCAATCCTTTCGGATAACCTTTTCCGCTATATTGTTCGTGATGCTGCTCAACGATAGTTAAAACCTGTTCTGGAATTTTATCTAATTGCGAAATTAAAGCGCGTCCTTTTTCTGGATGCTCCTGAATAGCATGGGTATATTTTGGAGAAGTTGGCGCAATCAATAACGCTTCGGGAATTTTTGCCTTAGCATAGTCATGAAACAATGCCCCCATATAAATATTTTCCAGTACAAATTGATGGCCATGGCCTAAAACCATCGAAAAAAATACTGCCAAATTGGCCACATTAACCGAATGATCAGCTATCGTAGAGTTCTGAGCAACCAATTTGGCCAAAACATGCGCCGGAATTTGCTTTTTTGAAACTTCTCCTACAATATTTTCTACCATTCCCTGAACCAAAGTTACTGTCTCTGATGAAACTTCTTCATTGGCAAATGTCTCGAAAATTTTCTCTTTTAACTCTTCTCTTTTTGCCACCTGTGGACGATACTCCTCTCCCACTTCCTGAACAATGGCATCGATTTTTTCACTTTGCTTAGATTTTAGCCAATTCATAAAATCTTGTAGCTGGCCAATTTCTACATAGAGCTGTTTAATGTTTTTTGAAAGAAAAAAATTATACTTCTCACCAGGAATAATATCATTTCTTTCTTTGAATTTAATGTATTTGTCATTCACCAATACATAGACATCCGAACAAAGAGCGATATCTGGTTCAATTTTAGCAATAGGAACTGCGGCATATTTAACATTGGCCTCGGCCATCATTTTATCCCCCTTCACCTTTCGTTACATGTGCTTTTGAGGCCGCCCCAACAATATTTACCATATTGCATGGCTTTTGAATTATCATTATCTTTGATGAAATATCACGAGGAACCTCTGCTATATTTGCAGATAGAATTTGTATTTTAGCAGTAACTTTCAATTTTAAAATTGTTTTAACTAAACTTGCTCCTGAAATATCAGGCATTCTATTGTCTACGATTATACGATCATAACGATTGTTGACAAATTTTCGTAACCTGCCAAATGCCGCCTCTGCATTAGTAAATGTTTCTACATAATGGCCAAGTTTAGCAATCCAGTGCTTGGATATTTCTAAAAATTCCAAGTCATCATCAATCATCATAATAGATTCGGCCTTCATTTTTTGCTGCTCATTTAATTCCTGTAACGTTCTTAAAATATCTATATTTTCTCGAAATGGTATTTTTTCAATAGGAAGAGACTCAATGGCATTAGTGATATATATTGGAGCATGGCCATCTATTTGAGCTAACCTCTTACCATCATAATCATATATATTTATCTTCATAGCACGCATCCTTTAATTGCGAGAGTGCAATAGTAGATTACGGCCATTTGGTGCACGGATAAAGAAAAAACAGTAGTTGAGCATTTGGCCCTATTTTATCCTCTATCAATATTGTCAAATTGGGGGAAAACATGGAGAATATGGCCTTATTTTAAGAGGAGCATTACATGTCGCTATCAAAAAATCCATACCGTGGTTGTCGTGATTTTTTTCCAAAAGAAAAGCGCCTGCAAAATTTTATCTTCTCTAAAATGCGTGAAACGGCAGAACTTTTTGGCCATGAACCATATGATGGCCCAATGCTAGAAGAAGTTGAACTATATCGGGCAAAATCGGGAGAAGAATTAATCAATGAGCAAATCTATTCTTTTCATGATCGAGGAGAGCGTTTTGTGGCAATTCGCCCTGAAATGACTCCAACACTCGCACGTATGGTGGCACAAATTCATCGCGAGACACCCAAGCCGATTCGCTGGTATGCCATTCCGAATCTAATGCGCTATGAAAAACCACAAAAAGGTCGCCTTCGTGAGCACTGGCAGTTTAACTGTGATATTTTTGGTGCTCCTCCTTCCATGGGAGAATTGGAAATCTTCCAACTGGCCATCGCTTTTTTGCAAAGTTTTGGTGCTACCGAAAAACATTTTGAAATTTTAGTTAATGATCGCCGCTTTGTTGATCATATTTTCCGTCAAATAATGAAGCTTGATGATAATACCGTATATAAGCTATACAAGATTGTTGATAAATCCACCAAAGTTTCTCGGGAAGCATTGGAAGAAATGGTGGCCGCGCTGGCCATGCCATCTGAATCTTCTGGCCTGTTTTACAAATATCTTGCTATCGCTAATTTTGATGAATGCCTAGACTTCATTGACAAATTTAAAATAACGACAGAAATGACTGAGTTTAGAAATCTTATTACTCTTTTTAAAGAACTAGGCCTTCTTAAATTTTTAAAATATTCACCAACAATTGTGCGCGGACTTGATTATTATACGGGCGTAGTTTTTGAAATCTTTGATAAAAACCCAGAAAACAGAAGGGCCATTTCAGGCGGTGGTGCTTATTCTAATCTGCTCACCATCTTCAATGAACCAGCACTCTCTGGTGTTGGATTTGGTTTGGGGGATGTGACACTAACAGATTTTTTGATAACACACCAGTTGCTCAACAAAAATTTTGGGCCAGAAGTAGATATGCTAGTAACTTTTCAAAACGAAAATGCTCTGCTTTTTGCTACTCGTTTTGCCCAAACTTTGCGCGCCAATAAGATAAAAACTCTTTTTTATCCTCAAGAATTAAAATTTAACAAAGTATTTCCTTACGCAGAAAAACAAGGAGCAAGCTTTGTTGCACTGATTGGAGAGCAAGAAGTGAAAAATGGCCAAGTGCAAATCAAAAACCTCTCTAACAAGGAACAGCATAATCTTCCAATTAACGATATTACAACAATCATAAAAACTATTAAACCTAATGGATAAAACGATGGATCAAACACACAATGAAATAGAAAAAATTTTCTCTCCGAAAGATATTGAAACTAAGTGGTACACGCGCTGGGAAGAAGGAAAATATTTTAAAGCACGCAAAGGAAAGCAACACCGGCCATTCTCTATTGTTATGCCTCTACCAAATGTTACTGGCCGCCTGCATGTTGGACATGCATTAGACGCAACTACGCAAGATGCCATTATTCGCTTTAAACGGATGAAGGGATATGAAACGCTTTGGCTTCCAGGTACTGATCATGCCGGGATAGCGACTCAAGCGGTAGTAGAAAAGTTAGTTTGGGAAAAAGAAAAGAAAACTCGTCATCAATTTACTAAAGAAGAGTTTGTTGAAAAAATTTGGCAATGGAAACGAGAGTATGGAAATATTATTTTAGATCAGCAAAAATCATTAGGGGCCAGTGCCGATTGGGACTATGCCATGTTTACGCTAGATCCCGATGCTAACAAAGCGGTTCGCGAATTTTTTGTTAACATGTACAATGAGAAATTAATTTATCAGGCCAACTACATTATTAATTGGGATACCACTCTACAGTCGGCCATTTCTGACGCAGAGGTAGAGCACAAAGAAGTAAAAGGAAATTTTTATCATATACTTTATCAAGTGGAGGGAAGTGATGAGAAATTAGAAATTGCCACTACTCGCCCAGAAACTCTGCTCGGTGATACGGCCGTAGCAATAAATCCCAATGATGATCGCTATAAACATCTTATTGGAAAAAAAGCAATCATCCCAATATGTAATCGTGTTGTCCCCATTCTTGCTGATGAATATGTGGATATTGACAAAGGAACGGGTTGTTTAAAAGTCACTCCCGGCCATGACTTTAATGATTTTGAGCTTGGTAAACGACACAATCTAGAAATTGTAAATATCTTAAACAAAGATGGAACCCTTAACGAAAATGGCCTGCAATATAAGGGACTGACTTGTAGTAAGGCCCGCCTAGAAATTATTAAAGAATTAGAGCACCTTGAAATATTAAAGGAAATCAAAGAGCACATTCATCAAGTGGGCCACGGTGAACGCTCTGGTACTGTCATTGAGCCAATGGTTTCTCGTCAGTGGTTTTTAAATGTACAGAAAATGGCCAAGCAAGGGATTGAACGCGTTACTGCTGATACTACTCGTTTTTTCCCAAAAGGGTGGGAGAACACCTATTTCGCTTGGTTAAAAGAACCAAGGGATTGGTGTATTTCTCGACAGCTGTGGTGGGGCCATCAAATTCCAGTTTATTACTGTAAGAAGTGCCATTACACCTGGGCCAGCAAAGATGAACCATCCGGTTGTACTAAGTGTGACTCTTCTAATTTTTATCAAGATCCAGATGTCCTAGATACTTGGTTTAGTTCTGGCCTGTGGCCTCTTACTCTTCTGGGATGGCCCAATCCTGAGCGTATGCGCGAGCGCAAATTTGACACCTTCTATCCAACCTCTACGCTTATAACTGGCTATGATATCATTTTTTTCTGGGTGGCCCGAATGATGATGATGTGTGATAAGGCGATAGGAAATGTTCCTTTCAATCACGTCTACATTCACGCCATTGTTCGCGATAAGTTTGGTAGAAAAATGAGTAAATCTCTGGGCAATGGAATTGATCCTTTAGAAATTGTAGGGCAATACGGTGCCGATGCTCTAAGATTCACCTTAACCGCCGGTTCTGGTTATAATCGCAACCTTAATCTTGATCCAGAACGAATCAGTGGATACCGCAATTTTATGAATAAGGTATGGAATGCCTTTCGCTTTGTTCACCCATTTTTAAACACTGCTGAACAAAAACTGCCGACATCCAATAAACTAGCTCCTCATGAACGCTGGATTATTTCAGAACTAAATAGTGTGATCAAAATTGTTAATGATTCCATGGAAGAATATCGCTATGACGACGCTAGTGCGGCCATCTATTCTTTTGTCTACGATAAATTTTGCTCTTGGTTTATTGAACTCTCCAAAAATATTTTATATAGCGAAGATCAGAAGGCCCGGGCCCAGCGGGCCACTGTTTTGAAATTCACCTTCAAAAAAATTGTGGCCATTTTACATCCTTTTGCGCCTTTTATTACTGAAGAGTTGTGGTCCTATCTCAAATCTCCACAGGAAGATTTGCTTATTGTGGCCGATTTTCCAGAATTTACAGAAGAGCTAGTTTTTGCTGATGATCAAAACAACATGAATCGCTTTATTGAGATAGTATCCTTAATTCGCAATTTGCGTGCCTCCGTTGATATTAAACCAAAAGATTTGGTTAACGTGGAGATTTTCACAGAAATCGTGGAAGTTAAAAATTATCTTCAAAATAATTTGGCCAACCTCCAAGATCTGGCCAAAATTAAATCCATGGCGATCAAAAACAGATCTGACATTCGTCCAAAAAAATCCATTATGGCCGCCACCTCCTTTTGTGAAATATTTATTCCGCTAGAGGGATTTGTTGACATTGCTGCACAAGTTCAGCGATTGCAAAAAGATCTGCAGAAGGCACAAAAAGAATTTGATAAATATAATGGGAAACTATCTAATGAAAATTTTATCAAAAATGCTCCAGAGGATGTGGTGGCAGAAGTTAAACACAACGCTTCTGAATTTGCCCAGAAGATTGCGGTGATAAGGGAAAATATTCAGCGCTTTAATTAAAGGCCGTCAAACTTTTTGCCTTTAAATTAAGTCCGGCCTTGACCTCGACAGGTAAAATCATCCCCTTATCCTCAATCAAAAATTCAATTTCGGACTGAGCACTTTTGTATGTATAAATCGGTGTATTTCTAAAAATGGTAGCAGTTAGTTCTTGCAATACAAAACTTTCTGCCACAAATCCTTTATGATTAAAATTATATTCTAACAAATGAGTATATTAAAAGTGTGAATTTTTTTAAAATGTTCTTTTCCAAATTGGGTAACCAGATAAGATTTGCCAACTTTCCGGGCCCCCATTAAAACAATTGGTTGCCCAACATTCACTGCCTATTGGGGGAGGGGTATGAAAAAGTAGCACATCTACTTATTTTGGAGAGCCTTGGCCGCCAATAGACCCCGTCTCTGCGGCCCGCTGCTCCATCTCTTTTAATTCTTTTTCGCTAATGGCCGTTTTGCAGTTTGCGCCCATTTGCGCCAATGCTGTAATCAAGGTGCGATTATCTACTCTTAGTTGCGCCACAGGGTCGGTTGCACCAGTTATTTTTTCTAATCGCAAAACAAGCTCGGCATAACGATGATTGAGTTTTTTGCTTTTTGCTCGCAGCAATTCTAGTGGCGGTACTCCATCTTTATCAGGCGTTACTACATCACAACCCATTTCAATAAAACGCTTCAAAATTTCTTCACAAGCATCATCAATCTCTTCTTTACTTTCGCCACATTGAGAAACGCTTGTCATAAAAGGAGTCTGATGATTGGAATTTAATGAATCCTTGGAGCAAGCCCTAACAAAATCCTCTTTCTTCGAATGTTCAATATAATAATTGAGTTCACCGAAACCGCTCACTAAACCGCTCACATAGTGAAGTAAATTTTGATCAGCAGAATCTATGAAATTTATGTCAAGATACTTGTCGTTATCTTTATTCTTGGCTTTCCACATCTGTATGAGATCACTTGCAAAATCTTCTTCGTATAAAGATACATGCTTTCTAAAAAGAGCTTCACGAGAAAAAAGGCCTCTTTTGTCAAAGTTTAAAAATAATTCAACTTTGCGTTCCGCGGGGAGATTATGGATTAGATCCATACCTTTTAAAAAACGCCAGCTTTCTTTACCTGTCTTCGTATCTTGTATCAATTGAACATAATCTTTGCTTAATAGACCTGGATCTTCGCTAAACAGGAATGTCAGTTGTTCTTTGGCGGATTTAATTGTTTCGACATCGCTTGCTTCAGCATATTTTTTTAATAAGTCGTAAACGATCACAGTCGGATTGGTTTTATACTCTCTATTCTCTTGCTGGGCATAAAGTTTTTCAGCTTTTGCATCGCGCCCTGAAAAAACTCCTTTTTCTACTTGAAACTGGTAACTTTCTGCAAAACTACTCGATACTAACAAAATGAAAAAAAAACATACAAATACATTCATATTCCCTCCCAATTATGGCCCATCCCCTTCACAAAGGTTTTATCGGCAAATAACATAATCCCTTAAAAAAAGTAGTAGGCTTTTATTCGATACTAGGAACATTTTTCCTATATAAATGGAATCAACGTGGGAGATGCTAAATAAACAGATCTGTCGCCAAGGGGCACCCTATAGCGCGACAGATCTGTTTGATAAATTGCAGTAAAACTATGCAGCAGCGATCATATGGCGTAGTAAATCAACTACACGGTTAGAATATCCCCACTCATTATCGTACCAAGAAACAATCTTAAAAAAGCGCTTTTCGCCCTTTAGGTTATTTTCTAGAGTTGCCTTAGCATCATAAATAGATGAGCGATTGTCGTGAACAAAATCGGTGGAAACCAATTCTTCAGAAGTATAACCTAGAATATTTTTCAAATAGGTTTTAGACGCATTCTTTAACAGCCCATCAATTTCCTCAATGGATGTTTCTTTTACTGTTCTAAAGGTTAGATCCACAACTGATACATCAGGGGTTGGAACGCGAAAGGACATGCCAGTAAGTTTACCTTTCGTTGCAGGAAGAACCTCTCCTACCGCCTTGGCGGCACCAGTACTGGATGGTATAATGTTTTGCGCAGCGGCCCGGCCTCCACGCCAATCTTTTTTAGATGGGCCATCTACTGTTTTTTGAGTAGCGGTGTAAGCGTGAATAGTTGTCATCAACCCTGTTTCAATACCAATTCCTTCTTTTAATAAAACATGCACCACTGGAGCGAGGCAGTTAGTAGTACAAGAGGCATTGGAAACGATGTGATGTTTAGAAGCATCATATTCCTTTTCATTAACTCCCATAACGCAGGTTTTAACATCGCCTTTTCCAGGAGCAGTTAGTAATACTTTGCGCGCTCCGGCCTTTAGGTGTCCCTGAGCTTTTTCTGATTCATTAAAAAGACCTGTTGCCTCTATAACATATTCAACTCCCAGTTCTTTCCAGGGAAGTGTTGCGAGATCTTTTACTGCGGCCAAGCATTTTATTTTCTGCCCATTTACTACCAGTAAATCATCGTCCTCTAGTTCTGGCCGACTCTTCGCACTGGAGACATCTCCTTTGAATTTTCCATGTACCGAATCATACTTTAACTGATATGCAAAATATTCTGCATCGGTACCTACATCTACAACGGCCACAACTTCAAACTCTTTTCCTAAAAGTCCTTGCTCGCACATCGAATTGAAGACTAATCTTCCAATTCTACCAAATCCATTAATAGCAATTTTTTTTGCCATAAAATCCTCCATGGTTAATATTATTTTTAAAATAGCAGAAACATCATCGAATGTTCTACGCTTAATATCAAATTAATATTTGTGATAATTTAAAAAGAGTGTTTTGATTAGATATTTAGATCTCCATTTTGCCGGCATTATCCGAGTCTAAAGCTCAAATGAGCTACCAGTTTTTATTGCGAATATGTTTCAATGATCCCTGGTTTTTTATTGCCTCAATGGTTCTATTATATCCATACCAATATTGTGCATGAACAATATTTCTAAATTCTTGATAATCATCCGGCATTCCGCTGGTTACCGCAAGCTTACTAAGCCTAACGGACGGTTGAAGCGAAAACTTTGAAGGGAAATCGGTATAATCAATCCAATAATCCACGCCTTGTTCTTCTCGCTGAATTGATTTTAACCGCTGATTATATGAGTAATGGAAGGCCGCTTGCATTGCTCCTTCCTCTAGGATTGGATCAAACTTAGGGGTATATAACATCATAATCTCTTCCGCTAAGAATGATGCCAACTCTATGGGGTGAAGATCAATGGCCCCTGTAATATAGTAATCCTCGCCAATTTTTTTAGGGTTAACATAAAACATATCTGAAATTGAACTTCTAATGGCATCCTCTAACGAGACATCTAAAATAGCGGCAGTTTCTGACATTACTGATGATTGGGGAAACTGCTGTGCAATGGGAGAAAGAAACCCTTCCAGCAACACTGCCATCTCTTGACCAGTAAAATATACTTCTTTAAAAAGTTTTTTATCTATTGGTGCCCCCACTTCTGATTTATTAAAAAGCGCCTTGCCACCCACTATCAAAATGGGAACCTCTCCATCCCCGATAGAGTGTTGGAAAATCGGCATACCAATTTGATCAGGAATATGCATTAGATATTTATCAAATATGTTTGGAACTTTATTGGCAAATCTATTTTTAATATTGTATCCGGCCGCCAATTTGACCGTTTTGCCTAACGAGGAGTACTCTGTCATTTCGATTGATTTTAGAAATTTATAAAACTCATATCCTTTAACAAATTCTAGCTGCTTTTCTGAATCTGCAATTTGGTTAACAATACCCGCGGCCACCGCACCGCCGCAACCAGCAATAATAGCATCTGGGGCCAGATCGTTATCTTTGGCAGCTTTATACATCCCCAAAAACATGGCAGTTTTAAAACCTGCTCCATTAAAAAGCATCACTCTTCTAAATGGCCGAGTGCTTCCGGGATCACGCAAGGGCATATCCGCACAAGACGATATTGCAAACAAGACAAGTAGAACGACAAGTCTATTTATAATAATCATATCTCACTCCAAAAGTAGAAAAGTACTTAAATCGTTACGGCTTATTTATATGGTAACTTTAACAATGGATCGTCATCATTAGAAGAAAAGGAAAAAGGTCGGCTTAACTCAAAATCTAAACTTTAAAAGAAGTTTATTAAGAAGTTTATTTCCAAAAATTCCATGGTGGTATCGGTCCAACAGGAAGTCCGAGTGCATATTTTCCACGATGACAGAGCACGCACATCATCATATCACCAAATCCTTCTTCATATTTGTAACGAAAAAGTTTTGGCATATCTGAACCATGTGGATTGTGACAGGAGGCGCAGGAAAATTCTTTCTTAGGGTATAGAGGATCTTTTTTACCTTTAATTGGATGTTTATTAATCGGATGGCCACTGCGTGGAAGATCATCATGGCATTCCAGACAAGTATCATTTACTGACCGAAGCAATCTATGTGGATTGGCCGTCTTTTGGCGATGGCCGGCATGACACAAATCACAGCGCGATACAAAAACATGTCCGCCGACATTAGCGTTTACGTTGTATGAATGACAATAAACGCAATTATTCATATCGATTCCATTCATCGAATATTTTTCCTTGCTAAAACCTTTTTGCATCCCAACCGTGATTAATAGTACCGCAAATACCCAAAGAACTGTTTTCATACAAACCTCCAATGACAAAAGAATATAACTAACTGTCACTGTGGTCTATCTCCTTCTATCAATCAAAAATAATTACATATTAGTGACAATTTTTTAGACAGTAATATGTAATTATGAACAACCGCCTGCGCCACTTTGGGCCCACAACCTTGTTTTGTGATATGCTGACTACTGTTTACAGAAAGCATCCATTGTTAACAAAAGGATCATATGCATAATTCCATTGTAATTACTGTAATTACTGTAATTACTGTAATTACTGTGCTGTCTACCCTGCTTTTCTCCAATCTTATGGCCAGTTGCCCTGGGCCCTTAAAAAACCAAAGTGATTTAAAAAAATGTATGAAAAGCATATTTTCGCAGGGCCTTATTGAAAAAAAATATACTCCATATGGCGATTTAGAGGCGTTTCTTATTCCGGCCAACGATGCAATATTAATCCCAATGAAACAGCTCGGCAGCAAAATGAGCACCTATTTACATTTTCGGCCTGATGATGAATGCGCTAAGAGTGCCTATAGTAATTTCGCTCGAGATGCTTTCGAAAATGGTGAGTTTTTGAATGGTCTAGGTGTTGATGAATCTCTACGGGATAAATATAAAGTCGCGGCCTGTAGCGGGATGTACGGCCCATGGTATAGCGATACCAAAGATTGCCGCAAATTATAAGTGGGCGCGTGAATGAGTGTGATTGCCAGCAAGATATTGCCACAAATTTTTTTGATTTGTGTTTAATAAATTTGCCCGGAGAAAAGTTGCCGAAATCCCTTTATGTTTTCATTAAAAATATCCTTAACCGTCTTGCTGTTTGAATAGTGTGGTAGTCGAATTGTAATTATTGGACAAAGAAAAAAATCATAGATGAATGCTTCTAGAGTACTCGGAGATGGCCGATTATCTGAAATAAGTGGATACCCAATTGTTTTAGAAAGAAATGTTGCAGAACTTATAGCATCATCTCCTACAGAAATAATTTTTGGAGATGTATGTGCAGTCCGAAAATTGATGACTAGCTGAGGTGGATATTCACGTAGTGCCTTTATTAGAGATAGGACCTCCGGCCGAAGAGTATTGATCGAATTAACCTTACTTGTAACATCGACACTCCTTAATGCAGAAGTTGGAAACATATTATTAAGATTAACTTTGTTTGGAAGTATCTGATCTTGATAAGTGTATCCATCGACATCTAAAACAGAAATCGCCAAACACGGAAAAGTCAGCTCGGTAGATTCCTTTAGCCATGATATTATTTCCGTAATCAGATAAATACCCTCTATTTCTTCACCATGAATACCGCCAATAAGGTAAAGCCATTTTTCGTTATAAAAATTTTTCGACTTCTGTGCATTGATAGGGGTATTTAAAAATGTTTGCCCAAATGTAAATTCAAAAAAATCCACGTTTTTTCCTACTATTTTTCAAGGTGTATTTTCATTCTATAGCCAACACCTGTTTCGGTTATAATCAATTTGGGTCGATGAGGAGTTTCTTCAATTTTATGACGAAGATGTCCTACATATACTCTGACATATTGCGGGGACTCTATTGCGTTTGGGCCCCATACCGCCTTTAATAATTGCTGATGAGTTAATACCTTTCCTGCATGACGAATAAAAAGTTTTAAAAGATCGTACTCAGTAGAAGTCAGAGAAATCTCTTGGCCTTTAACTTTTACCGTCCTTGAAGTAAAATTTACTTCTAAATGACCTGAAGAAAAAACAGAGTTTGCCTCGGGGGTTTGTCTTAAAAAAGTTAACTTGATTCTGGCCAGCAGCTCACGAAAATTAAAGGGCTTTGTTACATAGTCATCAGCACCATTTTCCAAAGCAAACACGATAGTATCTTCCTCATCCCGGGCCGACAAAACAATTATTGGAGTTTTTGACCAAGACCTAATTTCCGATAAAACATTAAGTCCGCTCATATCCGGAAGTCCGATATCAAGAAGAATAAATTCCGGTCTAGAGGCAATGGCCAGTTCTATTCCTCGTGCACCGCTAAGTGCAGAGACCACTGAAATATCAAACGCAGAAAAAGAGCTTGTTAAGAGTCTTTGAATCTGAGATTCATCGTCAATTATAAGAATAGTTTTGGGAAGTGCCACTATCCTCCCTCCATAGTAGTCTGAACGATCGGTATTTTGACATTAAATAATGCCCCTCCTTCCGGATGGTTTCCTACTTCAATAATACCATTATGCAACTCGATAATGGCCCTGGAGATTGTTAGGCCAATTCCAGTCCCCGCTGTAACCATATTATCTTTGCGATAAAATTTATCAAAAACGATATAAGGATTATTCACTGGCAAACCTGGGCCATGGTCACGAATTGATAGTTTTAAATAATTGTTAAATTTGTTTAATGAAATAGTTATATTAGTGTCAATGGGTGTATAAAGACATGCATTTTGAAGGATGTTTTTTATGGCCTGTTCTATTAGGCCGTCGTCGATAAAAACAAATGGTAATTTTTCTTCCGATAAAAACAGTTCCACTTTCCTCTCTGGATAATATTGCTCGACATAAGAAAGCACTCGCCCTATCACTTCCACAATATCATGAAAGTCTTTTTTAAGTACAACCTTTCCCGATTCAATCCGATTCATGTCTAATAAATTTTGGATTAACCCGTGCATCTTCTGAGATCCGATTATTATTTCTCGGGAAATTTTTTTTACTAGTTCTGGCCTCTTAGCAATCTCATCTTCAAGTAAAGAAGAGGCCGCGCCAGAAATAGCAGAAAGCGGAGTTTTTAGTTCATGAGATACTGAATTAAATAAAGTTGAATAGATTTTTTCAGAGGCCTGTTGAATTTGAACATTGCGAGACCTCTCCTCCAGCATCTCTTTATCAATTACCAATGCTAAGTGATGAGCAACATCTTCAAATATTGATACCTGATTGCTGCTAAAAAGCTGTCCTTTGGGCATCACACACAAAACACCATATCCCACATTTTTATAGTTAAGAGGAAAGTACATTCCTTCTGCGGAACTTAGCGTATCAGTAAAATGTCCAGCACTTCGGCCATTAGAAAAAACCCATTGCGCAACATGTAACTCTTTGTCTGGTAGCCTTATTCCTTCTCCAAGAATCCTTCCATCAAGATGCTCTCGTCTGTTTCTATCAGGTAAAATAACACCGGCTTCAACGTTAAATTTTTTTGAGAGTCTTTCAATAGTCAATCCGATAATTTTTGAAATACCAGAAACCTCAAAAAGATTTTTAGTTAAAAAATGCATAAACCCCAATCGTTCATCATTGGCATCAACAATACGTTCTTTACTTTTTATACGAACTGTTTGTAGTCCTGTCACTAGTGAAACAATTACAAATCCAGCAAGCGTCAACCAATCTGCATTAGAATAAATATGAAATGTATAACGGGGTGGAATAAAAAGAAAATTCCATAAAAGGCCAGTTATAATAGTGGTTATAATGACAGTTGATGGTGTTGAAAAAAGTGCATTTACCGAAAGAAAAAGCAGATAGATCATTCCGGCAATTTGATATTCAGGAACAGGTAATAATCTGGTAAGAAATATTGTTAGTATGCCAAGCACGAGAAAGGACATTCCCAAATTTTTCCAAGACCACATAGAACGAAAATTAAATTCAAATCTTCTCTTCTTCAAACGGGTGTGGCCATTTTTTTCCATACTCAAAAAAACTATATCAACTTCTGGAAACAAAATGGCCAAGTCGGCAACTTGTTTAGATATTTTCTTCTGCTTTCTTGCCACAACAAGATGTGTGATTTGATGTTCCCGAATAACTCTAGCAATTCCGTCATTAAAACTACTGTCATGAATAGATATAACTTCTGCCCCTAACTGCTTTGCCAGCATGGCATTTTTTCGAAGGCCCTTCTCATCGTCTGAAATAATTTCTCTCTGTTGTCCCTCAATATAGATGGCAAACCAACGGGCGTTGAGGCCGGCCGCCATTCTCCTTGTCATCCTAATTAAATATTCACCATCGCTTGAGGACAAGATAGGCACTAAAATGCGAAAGCTAGTTTTCCAAATCTGAGGAATTCCATGCACGACTTTCAAGTCTCTAAGCTCAACATTTACTCGATCTGCCAAAAGTCGCAAAACTGTTTCGCGAAGAGCAACCAGATTACTTTTTTTAAAAAAATTTTCAAGCGACGATTGAATTTTTTCTTTGGGATAAATTTTACCACTTTTTAATCTTTCAATGACTTGTTCTGGATCAAGATCGATTAGAACAATTTCGCTGGAAGCATCTAAAACTGTATCAGGTAACGTTTCGCTAATAACTACACCTGTAATATTTTGAATAACACCTGCGCAACTTTCGATGTGTTGAACATTCAGCGTTGTATATACATCTATTCCTTGTCCTAAAATATTTAATACATCTTGATATCTTTTCTCATGAAGTGATCCTGGAACATTGGTATGAGCAAGCTCATCAATTAAAACCACTTCAGGATGTCGAAATATGATATTATCGATATCTAGTTCTTGAAAAATTTTACCCTTATATGAGATCTCTTTTTTTTGAAGAATTGGCAGGCCTTCCAGCATCTGTTGAGTTTCTTGTCGTCCGTGAGTTTCAATTAATCCAACAACAACATTAACGCCGTTGTCTTTTAATATTTTTGCGGCCGCAAGCATTGCATAGGTTTTCCCAACTCCAGCAACCATTCCTAAAAATATTTTAAGACGACCGCGGGCCAGAGAATTTTCTGAACTTGTCACATGATCAAGGATGCGTCGTGCTTTTTCATTTATGGCCATCTACGTTTCCGCTACCTTTAACTTGGCACTGTTTATCTAGCGCTATATTTAATTTTAATACATTTACTCTCTCTTGTCCCAAAATTCCAAAATCTTTTCCCTCTGAATTTCTAATGATTAATTTTCTTAACTCTTCTTCATTTATTTTTCCTTCACAAGCACCAACGATGCGAGGCATTTGAAAGATTGCTGAATTAAATAAGATGTGAGGATCAAGCCCGGAGCCAGAAGATAATAGTAATTCTTCTGGAATACCTGACTGATTTTGGAAGCGTTTTTTTGCTTCGGTAATTTTTCCTAATGTCCTTGTGTCAATCGGCGAATAGTTAGTCCCCCCTGAATTCATTGCATCATAATTGGATGCCGATGGCCTCCCCCAAAAATACTTTTCGCTATTCCAGATTTGTCCAATAAATTCACTGCCAATTATTCTACCAGTATCATCCAATATTACACTACCGCTTGCACGATTGTGAAAAAAAAGATTGCCGATAAAGTCCAAAACTCCAGGGTATAAAATTCCTAATAAGACAGTAAAAAAAAGATTGAGCACAAATGCCGGATAAATATATTTTTTCATTTCACATCTCCAAAAAAACTCACACTAGTGATAAAAAATTGACAAAAAGATCGATAAACTTGATAGCAACAAATGGTACAATTATTCCCCCCATTCCATAGATAAATACATTTCTTTTTAAAAGTTCATGAGCGCTACTTCGCGCTTGCCCAGCGCCTTTAAGCGCAACGGGGATTAGCGCAACAATTACTAGTGCATTAAATATTACTGTACTTTAAATAGCACTTTCTGGAGTTTTCAATTTTAAAATATTTAAAACTGACAGTAGATCATGTCCATTTATCACTACCACTCCAACTAAAACTGCCGGCAATATCGTAAAGTACTTGGAAATATCATTGGCGATACTGAAGGCCGTTAAAGCTCCTCTGGCCATTAAAAGTTCCTTGCCTGTTTCCACCACATCCAAAAGTTTGGTTGGATCCGAATCCAAATCAACCATATTCCCCGCTTCCTTGGCGGCTTGCGTGCCAGAATTCATAGCAATTCCCACATCGGCCTGCGCCAGTGCCGGAGCATCATTGGTGCCATCACCAATCATGCCCACCATATGGCCACTTTCTTGTTCATCAATAATCCGTTGTAATTTAGCATGAGGTGTTGCCTCCGCAATAAAATCATCCACCCCCGCTTCCGCTGCGATAGTTGCTGCAGTCAAAGGATTATCGCCAGTGACCATAACAGTGCGAATTCCGATTTTTCGAAGCATTGCAAAACGCTCTTGGATACCCTGTTTTATTATATCTTTTAGGTAAATTACGCCTAGCACATGTTCATCAATAGAGACAACCAAGGGTGTTCCTCCCTTTTGAGAAATCATCTTGGCGGCATCTGCAACCGATTGAGGATAATCACCGTGGAGGGAAATAATAAATTGTCGCATGGATTCGCTGGCACCTTTTCTAACTGAGGAAATTATTTTTCCGCTCGCATCCATTAGATCAGCTCCACTCATTCTTGTTTCGGCAGAAAACGGAATAAAACAAATGGTATCATCTTTTTGGTTATCTTTTTTTACATTAAATTTTTGATATAAAAATTGAACAATCGATTTGCCTTCTGGAGTTTGATCTTCTAGTGAAGCAAGGAATGCTGCGCGGGCCAAATCATCAATTGAAACACCCTGGGCCGGAATTATCTCGTAACACATTCGGGCACCATAGGTGATCGTGCCAGTTTTGTCTAACAAGAGCACATCAATATCGCCGGCAGTTTCTACGGCCTTACCGCTTTTGGCCAACACATTTCTTTTTAGTAATCTCTCCATTCCACTAATTCCTATAGCGGAAAGAAGTCCGCCTATGGTGGTTGGAGCAAGGCACACAAGAAGTGAAATTAGGATTAAAAATTCTTTATGATCAATTGAAGCAGTTCCACCTTTTAGATAAATTAAAAAAAACTTAAGAGTTATTACGCAGACAATAAATAATACAGTTAAAAAAACTAACAGAATACCTAGGGCCACTTCATTAGGTGTCTTTCGTCTTTCAGCGCCTTCAATAAGTGCAACCATTTTATCAAGATAACTTTCGCCCTTTTCGCAACTAACCATTACTTTGATGTAATCACTCACCACTCTTGTCCCGGCCATTACACCTGATCGATCTCCGCCAGCTTCCCTGATCACCGGCGCAGATTCTCCAGTAATTGCCGACTCATCTACGCTAGCAATTCCTTCGATAACTTCGCCATCGGCAGCTATAAGATCGCCGATCTCGCATAGAATAATCATCCCCTTTTTTAAATCATCTGCAGACATAACACGAATATTTTTACCTTCAACAACTTTTGCATTAACTCCTGTTCTTGATTTTTTTAGACTATCTGCTTGCGCCTTGCCTTTGCGTTCTGCGATTGCTTCGGCAAAGTTCGCAAATAAAACGGTAAACCATAACCAAGCAGTTATCTGTATTTCAAAGAAGCTTAGGGTTTGGTTTATCATTGATACAAAACATACTGCGGTAGTTGAAAGACAACCGAGGTAGACAACAAACATAACCGGGTTTTTGATTTGAGTTCGCGGAGAAAGTTTAAAAAAAGAGTCAATAATTGCATTTTTAAAATCCAGTCCTTTTTTAAAATCAATATCAGTATTTGCTTCATTCATAATATATGCCTCTTCCTTTACATCTATTGTCCCATTATTAAGTGCTCTGCTATTGGTCCTAAAACTAACGCCGGGAAAAAAGTCAGGGCACCCATTACAATAATTACTCCCAATAACAAAAAGGCAAAAACTGTCGTATCTGTCTTAAGAGTACCAGGGCCTGCCACAATGGCCTTTTTTACCCCCAGCCTTCCGGCGATAACAAGGCAGGCGACAATCACAATGAACCTACCAAAAAGCATTCCCATGCCAGTAAAGGTATTATAGAAATCTGTATTAGCAGAAAGTCCAGCAAAGGCCGAGCCGTTGTTTCCAAAAGAAGAAGAAAAGGCATATAGCACTTCACTTAGTCCATGCTCTCCACTATGGGAGATTGAAGAAAGTCCACTTGATGTATTTAAGGCAATTGCGGAAAAAACTAAGTTTAGCAGTCCGGGAAAAAGCAATGCTATACCAACCCAATACACTTCTTTGGTCTCAATTTTTTTTCCAAAGTACTCTGGGGTTCGTCCAACCATCAGACCAGCGAGAAAGACAGTTAAAAGAACGTATAAAAACATTCCGTATAATCCAGAACCAACTCCTCCAAAAATCACTTCTCCAGTCATCATATTAAACAAAGCTACCAATTGAGACAGTGGGGATAAAGAACTGTGCATGCAATTAACCGAACCGTTTGCTACCGCAGTAGTCAATACTGACCATAATGAACATTCAAAAGTAGAAAATCTGCTCTCTGTTCCTTCCAAAAATTTCATTTGCGTGATCGAATTAATCTGACTTTGTCCCCAATAAGAAATCCCAATTCCGACCAAAAGCATCACTCCCATCACTGATAAGATCATGTATCCTTCTTTGCGATTAGGTAACATAAAGATGAGCATGAAAACACACGATACAGGAAGAAGTAATATCAAAATTAATTGTATGAAATTGGAAATGGGAGTTGGGTTTTCAAAAGGATGAGTAGCATTACCATTATAAAAACCTCCACCATTTCCACCAATCATCTTAATTGCCATTTGAGAAGCAACTGGCCCGACGGGAATCTTTACCGCTTTTCCCTCAAGCGTTGTTGCCGTAATAGTCCCCTTAAATGTTTGAGGCATGCCTTGTTGTATAAAAAATATCGCAAACAATATTGATAATGGGAGTAAAATTTTAATCGTAAATCGACTAACGTCTTTCCAAAAATTTCCAAGAGTAATGCTCTCTTTTATTAAAAGACCACGAACAAAGGCCAATAAGACGGCAACGCCAACTGCTGCGCTTAAAAAATTCTGCACAGTCAATCCAACCATCTGAGAAAAAAGGCCCATGGTTGATTCTCCTGCATAGTTTTGCCAGTTCGTGTTAGTTACAAAACTTGTAGTAATATTAAATGCCATCAAAAATGGTAAGTTTGGACGATGATTTGGATTTAGTGGTAACCATGCTTGGCACATTATTACTGCTTGAAGAAAGATAAATCCAAAAGCAGTGAACACTAGCGTTGATAGCAGATATTCTTTCCAGTTCATCTGTGATTTTGTGTCTATTCCCATTCTACAAATAAAACGATCGGTCAAACAGATCTTTTCATCATTTAGCGAACGGGCCATGTACTTACCAATTACGGCCCCTAGTCCCAAACAGATCAACAAAAGAGTTATTACTAGAATCACATCACCCATAAAATCCTCCTATGGCCAATAAACGATTTTACAAAAAAAGATATAAAAAAAGTGTAAAAACATTTATATAAAATCAATTATCAATTTATGGAGATTTAATTAAAACTGCTTTGGTAGCTTTGAGTTAGATATCCTCTAACACAATGGCCGCGGGATAACGCCGTCTGAATTCTGTTGAAAAAAGGCCTCCACTTAACACTCCACAGCTTGGGGATTTGCTTTTGAAAATAAAGCCATCGAATTGGATACTACTATTTTTTTTAAACCATTTCTCCATCCAATCAACAAAGAGATCTGTAACATCTTTTCCGGTGGCCGTAATAACCATTCGAAATGATCGCTGGCCATTTTCGCCAACAGACTCCACAAGATGCATGGGTAGACGAGGAACTCCAAATCCTGCCTCTTCCTCTGGACAGACAGAAATCAGCGTTGCAACTTTGGCCAATTCCTCGACAATCCATGAATTTAGTTTGTGGCCACCGTCATAACGAACGCACTCACCTAGAAGACAGCGACTTACCCCGATAATCTTCGAAGAAAAAATCATTTTAAGTTTTTCCAACCGTGAAAGTTTTTTTATTGCCGCTTCAGCTAAGCTCGCTGCCGATCTATTTTTAAAAACTTTTGTGTAAATTATTTGCTTAGGTGAATCTGAACGAAAAAACTTTGCACCCTTTTTAGATGATGTCTTATGCTCTAAAAAACGCCGTTGTATATCCGTAGTTATCCCAGTATAAAGTCTATTGCGCGTGGTTAAAATGACATATAAAAACCACTTTTTTTTCATTGCCATTTTATTGGTTTTCATAAAATTATCCTCGCAAAGGTTGCATTATGAAAAGTTTACCCTAATAATTACCATGATGAAAGTTCTTCTTATCCAACCTCCTATAGAAGATTTTTATGACACGGATATTCGCCTGCTGCCGTTGGGATTGACCTATTTAAAAGCGTCCGTTAATAAGTTTCTTCCCGAGATAGAAATAGTCTTGCGCGACTATCATCATGGACACGGCAAAAAAAACATTCCCCTTCCGGTCGAGCTTCATGATCTGAAAAAATATTACGATCCTAGCGACAAATCTCCTTTTTGTACTTTTGGCCACTACTTTCGCTTTGGAGCAAGTAACAAAAAAATCATAGAAGATATCGAAGAAATCAATCCTGATTTAATTGCCATATCCGCTCTTTTTACCCCATATTTTTCCGTTGTAAGGGAATTGGCCCTCGCAATTAAACACGAGTTTAAAATCCCTATACTTTTAGGCGGGGGCCATCCTTCCGCCTGTCCGAATGAAGTTATTTCCCATCCTGAAATTGATTACATTATTAGGGGCGAAGGAGAACGTCCTTTTGTGCAATTTTTAGAATATCTGCAAGGTATGCGTCCAATTGAAAATGTCTCCTCTCTTGGGTATAAAAAATATGCCAGCGCTAGCAGCAATTCTTTTCAAATCATTTTGAATAAAATTGAAGAAAATTTTCATATTGATGAAATTCCGTCTCCTGCTTCCAATGACAATCAACTGACTCCTTGGCCGTATAAGTTTTACAAAAAAAAAATTGCCTTTGTCCTCAGTTCAAGAGGATGTCCTCACCACTGCTCTTTTTGTTCAGTACACTCCATTTTTGGCAAAAAATATCGCCAACGAACAGTTGAAAGTATCGTTCACGAAATTGAGCACTACTATCAGGCAGGAGTCAGAATAATTGACTTTGAAGATGACAATCTTACCTTTAATCGAAGACGCATGATGAATCTATGCAAGTCCATCGGTGAAAAATTTAAAGATAGTGAACTTGAATTTTTGGCCATGAATGGAATTAGTTATATTTCTTTGGATGACGAGCTTTTGGCCAACATGCACTCCGTCGGATTTTCTCATTTAAATATTTCTCTTGTGTCCACTGCTCAAGCTAGTGCCCAAGCATCATCACGCCAAATAGATTTAGAAAAATTTCAAAAAACAGTGCTAGCGGCCTGGAAGTTGGGTTATAAAATTACCTCTTATCAAATATTGGGACTCCCTGGTGAATCAATTCAAACCATGATAAATACACTAATCTTTCTCTGCGAATTGCCCATCCTGATTGGACTATCCCCTTTCTATCTAATTCCTGGCACTTCCATTGCTGATTTTTTTCCGCCGCAAAATGAGAGAGATTTTTTTCGGGCACGTTTAACATGCATGGGAAATGATAATGTCAATACGACAATTACCAAGGATGATATCTATACCCTTTTTGTAATCGGCAGAATGATTAATTTTTTAAAAGGATTACCTATAATAAGCAATGACTGTCATATCGACAATTTACTGGCAATTAATGAAGACAATAGCTTGCTGAATAAACGAGAGGCCTTGGGAATTGCACTTCTTCGCCGACTCATTTTAGAAAATCATTTTGCAAACAAGTCCTTCAATCATGATATCTTTTCTAACTTTCTAGCTGGCCTGAAATTTATAACTACCCAGTCTGGGTGGCGAGTAATGTTTTGATTAATGGCCATCTACTAAATCATTCCCAGCATTTTTTTAATTCGTAAAAAGAAAACCGCAAAAATCGCCTCCAGAACAATTCCTCCACTCATTTTCGACTGGCCATCTCGCCGCTCAGTGAAAATGATAGGGATCTCTTTTATCGAAAGACCTCTGGCCCAAATTTTATAATTCAACTCCAACTGAAATGAATAGCCGTTAGAAATAATTTTATCCATATTAATTGCCTGCAAGGCCTTACGTGTAAAACACTTAAAACCTCCCGTTGTATCCAAGACGGGAATGGCGGTAATAAAGCGTGTATAGATTGACGCGCAATAAGAGAGAAGTAGTCGTTTAAACGGCCAATTAATAATTCTTATTCCGTCAATGTAGCGCGAACCAATCACTAAATCACTACTTTGAGCGGCCGCCAATAGGCGAGAAATATCTTTGGGATCATGAGAAAAATCACAGTCCATTTCAAAAACAAAATCGAAATTTCGCTCTAAGGCCCATTTAAATCCTTTGATGTACGCCGTCCCCAATCCTAATTTCCCGGAGCGTTCAATCAAGTGTAGGTTTTTAAAATTTCGCTGCATATTGCGAACAATTTCTGCGGTGCCATCTGGAGAGCCATCATCAATAATAAGCAGATTAATATTTGGATACAGGCCAAAAACAGCTTCAATCATTTTAGCAATATTCGCAATTTCATTGTAGGTAGGAATAATGACAATGGCCTTCTCAAAAGGAAGCATATTCTAAACTCCTTGGCCGAGGTCCGGGATACTTATTTGCAACAGTTAGTATGTAACTGATAACATTTTCGCGATACTTGCTGGCCATCTAGTAAAAAGGGTCTAGCATACTTTTTCCCATATCACCTTCAATCAGCCAAGGAAATTTGTAACTGGTCAGTGTGATTCTACGTTTGTTTAAAAAATGGTAGTATTTTTCCATTGAAAAGCATTCCGAGAGCATTTGTTGGACTTACTCCATTTTTTCCGGCAGTAACATTTTGTTGCAATGCGCTCCCAGAAAGTACTTCGGTCAATTTAATCTCTCTCGATGGTTCTTGTTGGCACTTCCGAATTACGTATGTTTTTTTTAAAATCGTTTGAAATCAGAATAAATTTCTGATAAGTTCCGGCCTATGAAAACAACAACACTACTCTCGGTATCCCTTGGAATATTCTTTATTTCGTCCTCCATCTTTGCCACTCCAGTCTGGACCAAATTTAAACCCGACGGATACGGCTTCCGCTTCGCTAATACCTTTGCCAATAACGCGGTTCCGGAATTGGAGATTCGAACTTCTGGACTCTGTGGCGGAATGGCCTACGCCGCACTCGATTTCTATTATGGAAAAATTCAAGTCCCTCGCCAAGATTATCGTCCGGCGCCAGGAACGACATTGCAGAATTATCTCTACGGAAGACAGGTGGATTCCATTATGGCCAATCTCGATCGTTGGGCAGAATATGGATTTAACCCTGATGGAATTCGAAATCGGGAGTTCTTTAACTGGGGCATTGGATCTGCGCGCATTAGTGAGCTTCGAAGTTTCATTGACCGCGGAGAACCTGTCGTTCTTGGTCTTCAAGGAGCATCGATGGGGTCTCACCAAGTGTTGGCCATCGGTTATGATTTAGGACGCTACACGGGGGATTTCGGGCCCTTCGTGACTGACTTTAAAATTTTTATCTATGATCCCAATCATCCGAAAGAAGTGAAGACTCTCATTCCGCATCCATCGGATGCTACCTTTGTTCTCGCAGAGCATCCCGAGGAAGGTTGGAGATCATATTTTGTAGATCCAAATTATCATTTTAATCGTCCCATTTTTCTTCCTAACCCAAACTATCCGAGCGACCGCCTGATTCGGGAACTCTTGTTCCAGTTTTATACCGGAGCAGATGATTTGCGTGGCGGCGCCGATATGGCGATCGTCATGATCAAACTCAAGAATGGTATGATCATTCCATTTCCGAATGTCAACTTAGGTTCGCGCTGGCTTAACAACCATGAAGAGACCGCTCGACTGGTTTTGCCTCTGCCAGTGGCTGAAGCAGACTTAGACTCGTTCTCAGTCATCTCAACCTTCGCCGGTGGAGTGAGTGGAGATAACTGGGACATGGCCAAGCTCGTCGTTCGCGGCATCGGAGGCGGATATGATAAGATTTTGAAACGAGTTCCATACAAGCATTTCGCCGGGAGAACAGAGCTCGTCGTGCCATTCCAATCAAAACCACCCACTCCCACAGGATTTGTGGATACGGTCACCCTAGATATCAAGACCGGAGCAGATGATTTGAGAGGGGGGGACGCTAACTTCCATGCCATCATCCACTATCGCAGTGGTCTAATGGATGTATTCAATTTCGTCAACGGAACGATGAATTGGCCGGCCTATTCCTCCCACTACGAATATCTATCGCTAACTCAACGAGTACCCGCTGATGACATCGTAGCAGTGACGCTCATGATGACCCCAAGCAATGATATATGGCACATGAAATCCATCGAGATTACAGCTTGGGGGCCTGGGTTCAAACGAAAGATCGGGATTTTTCCATTTTTCCCTTTCTCTAGCGCATCGAGTTCGCTTCGGATTCCAACACGGCCGATGTAACAGGTTTCAATTTTCCGAGTTAGACATTTGGAAAGTTCTCAGTGTTTCTCAATTATAATGGGGGGGGGATTATTTCACATAAAAGATGAAGCATACTTCTGATGTTTTCATTACCCTAAATATGATAGAAATATTTATTTATTACAGTTACCACAACGATTGATGACATTTTCACGATATCTGCTGGCCATATTATAAAAATAATCTAAGGTCTTTTTCCCCATATCGCTTTCGATCAGCCAAGCAAATTTTGAAACAATAGGAAAATTATCGATTAATCTAGCAATAACATCCGGCCCTTTTAATATACTTCCATCTATCTCAATCATGTGAATGTGTTTTTTACATTCTGCTGGGTTTAGCACCGGATAGGCCTGATAAATTAACTCATCATGGATAGAAACAATATTATACTTTTCATGAATATTTGCGCGCTCCAGTGAAACTTTGAATCGCTCACATAGTTGGCATCTGCTATCATACAAAATAATTGGCAGAGGATATTTTGCATTGTTAATAACTGTTGCGCCGGTAGCACTCTCCGAACTTAAATATTCTGCTTCCATGCTTTCTATCTCCTATTTATTTTCCTCACCACTTAAGCGACTAACTCCTGTCACTTGATAGCGGCGAGTTATTATTTCAAAAATCGATTTCCCACTATTTTTTTTGGTTATCTCCGCATTCTCTGTTGCTTTTTTGGCGAAATTCAAAACCGTAGCATCATTAGTTGGTTCCTTCTTTTGATTTTTCAATTTATCTAAAAAACTTAAATCATCATTTTTTTTATTCTTTTTTCCTACTCCGCTACTCGATTCAAACTCCATAACTATGCCGCCACTACCACTCCGGCCACCACCACCAATAGTAGTTATTTTTCCACCATTTTGCCCTTGCAATTTGGCCATTGCTGCTTCACTTGCCGCCGAAGAGGGGAGGGCCGCCAATGAACGTGAAAAATTAGCAGGAAATCCCATTTTCTCTAACGCATCTGCATCCTTTTGCTGTTCCTCACTCAAGGTAACTGGGGATTTAAAAGATGAATCATGCTTGCGCAAAATGTCTCGAGCAGCATTGGCCTGATTCATGGCCCCGGCAGTGATACCGCTACTGGCCGACAATTGGCCAGTAGTTAACGCTTTCATGGCCGTAACATTGGGCGTAGTAAAGCCAGGCCCAAATCCTAGTGCACTAATATTGGACATATATTTTTTATCATAGCAAGAATTAGTCGTCGAACACTGGCAAGTTGGGTCACTCTCCATTGTATCTGTAATACAGGTGGTGAGGATTGCATCATTGCCCACTTGTCGTTGATAAATTTTTTCCAAACAGTAGTTAGGATCGTTTTGAGTGGTTGGCTGCGAGCAGTAACAATCTACTTCGGTAACAGGATTACAATCGCCTTTACCTGGTAGCTTTTCCGCAATGTTCATCACCTCATCAGCATAGCTTTTATGTTTTTTTGTCTGATCAGCGTAGTAATATGTAAGCAATCCGGCCGCCCCCAGTTTATACCAAATGCTCTTAAGAGTTACCCCGGCCGAGGCCGCCCCCCCACTCCAAGCAGAGGCCGCCAAATATCCACTGTAGCAGGTAGTTGTCGCCCCCCAGCCATAAGTGTTTATCTTAGCATTTTCGGAACGGGCCTCGTGGCCGCGCGCGGCACGATAAAGGAGTTCTCTTTGCATTACCTCCTGTGGTGGAACGGTACTATTAAGATTTGCTTGAGCAGTTTGCTGTTTGAAGGCGGTAACTATTTCGGTGGCCTGGGCAATATGTTTGCAATAATCATACTGCTCCGTATTGCCCTCGGCATCTTTTTCGCCTGGTTCTTTTGCTTTTTCTGTCGCAGTATTAGCACCTGGCGATGGCGAAGCTTCCGCAGTAACCTTGGGTTTCATTTTAATTTTGGTATCAATAGTTCCGATTACCAGAGCATACGCCTTGGAGAGAGCGCCAATCATATTATTTCGTGAGGAGTCAGGATCAGAGCCACTGCAAATATCTTCTTTGCCTGCACAACTTTCTTTGTAGACATCGTTTACTAACCCTTGATGTATATAGGTCTCTGCGATCTGCTGTTCTTGATCTGTTAGGCCCGCACTGCCAAGTGCTTTGGGTTGATAACCGGTGGTAGAGTCCGCTAAAAGAGAAAATAAAGTTAGGCCTGCAAATGAAACGGCACAGACATGTTTGATAATAGTTGTTTTCGATCGATTCTTATTTTTCATAGAGATGACCTCTGTCGCGGCCTTTTTATCTTAACCATCCCACATCCGCACCTATACTATTGATATTAACACCGGAGGCAGATGGGGATAAGTTGGGTAAAATATGTCTTATAGTTTTGCCTGGTTAACTAATTTGAACTTATTGGTGGCCGACCAAATTAGTTGGCGTTTGACACACATAACAAATGTTTTTAGAATTTATACAAATGGGAACCAAGCAAAAACAAGGCAATGACGACAAACGACTTACTCACTCCATGGCCCACTATATTTTGGCAATTCATCGCTTAAAAGAGAGTAAGGGTTACGCGAGAGTCACAGATATCGCAAAAGATTTGAAACTTACTAAGGGAAGCGTCTCTATTGCCCTGGGAAATCTAAAAAAAATAGGACTTATTCGTGAAGAAGATGGATCAAAATTTCTCCTATTAACAGAAGATGGCCATCGTGAAGTACATCGCGTTCTCTCTGCTCGCTCCTTACTTTTTTATTTTTTACGCGATATTTTAAAAGTCAGTGAGTCTGTTGCCAAACAAGATTCTTGCTTGATGGAGCATTTGATTGGCAGCGAAACGCAGGAAAAGTTTTTTGCTTTTATGAAGCGCTTGACCGATGGTGAACAAATCGATGCCTCCACTCTTAATTTTAAAAGCGATCTTAATTTGCGCGATTTTAATTCTGCTGGAGAATTTATTGGTGGCCAAACCACCGCCAACTATCGCGGTGAAGACATCGATTAATTTCTCCGATCTTTTTACTTTTTCTTATACAAAGATACCTTCGCATCCCCCGGATCATTCCAGGGCCGTCTTGAGAGTAAATAGATCGCAATATTTAGCGGAGACAATTTTTCATAATCTGGAACCCACCAGTGGCGAAGAGATATAATGCTACTTTCATGAGTGGCCATAAGCTCATTTTTGTATTTATCCTGTGCAACTAACACGTAATCATAATCGGAAATTTTTTTGTCTCCTAAGGAGAAGCTATATTGGGGATTATTGTAAAAATACCAGCTTGTGGGCCATAGCTCCTCCGCAAATAACGTAGGCGGATGCCCATTAGTTGGATAATTCATTTCATCTCTTATTTTATACATTGTATTTTGAAAAACTTCGTTGGTATGAACTTGCGAAATTAATTCCGTGTCTGCCCCAGCTCTCGAGTAATTGACAATTATTAGGGTATAACCGTTTATAAAAAACAGAAGTGCCCAACTCAAAATCCAATTTTTTCCTGTAAATTGTATGATGTTATTTTTTTCTAAGTATAAAATATTAAACATTAATCCTAAAATCAGTGGATACATGGCCAGCCAGGGAACTTTTTCACCTACAAAACTGTAGGTAAAGAGTGTTGACCAGAAAGCATAAAATGAGATTGCCAATAACTTTTGCTTTGTTTTCAAATAGTAAAAAGTGCCCAAAACAGCGTGAACAGCAATTAGAATAAACGGGTATATATCGATGGGTATTTTAAGCTTAAGAACATCTTTGAAAAATGGCGAAAAGTTTAAATTCTCTTTTAGCCACAGGTGTAAAATAATGGCCACGAACAAACTACCCAGTATGGCCCAACGATATTTGCCATCTGTTTTATAATAAAAATGCAGACCTGTTATAATTGTCAAAATAGTTAATGGTGCTTCATAAAATCCGATCATCAATACTTGAAAAATAAATGGCCCAACAATTCTATCAATGGAATGTTGAGTGGTCCAAAAAGTAAGACTTTTAGCATAAAGCCCATCAATAATCCCTGCCATATGCGTTAGGCCAGTAGAAAAAATGTATGAAAAAACAAAAGCTGCCAAAGCAAACGAGATTAAGGACCATTGGAGATTATCACGAATTATTAATATAAATTTAAAAAGTGAAGAATTCTTGTAGTCGCTAAAACAAATAATTAATTCAAACAACACAAAACCAAGCATTAGGGCCACATGCAAAAAAGCATTCTCTTTAATAGTAAAACAAAGGGCAAACAGCACGGCAATGATGGACATCTTCCAGCGAAGATTTTTAATTAGTAGTCTGGCAAGTAAAATTGCTACCGTTGCCATTACAATCAATAAATCCTCTCGCAAAAAACGAGACCAATAAATCATTGAGGGAGAAAAAGATAGTAATGCCATAAAAAAAAGTGTCATGGTGGGCGATAGATATTTTTTAAAAAAAAGTGGAAAAAAAATCAGAAGTGATCCTAAAAATGCCGGCATCACTCGTACGGCCCAAGTGGAACTACCAAACAAATTGTAGATGTATGGTAAAACGTGATTATACATAAAGGGCCCATGTAACATTGGATCATACTTATAAGACTGTCCAACCGGATTCATATAGGTATACATTCCGTAAATAGCATGAAGGGATTCATCGTGATGAAATGGCCGTTGATCGAGATTTATCCATCGAAGAATAATCCCTAGCAATAGGATTATCACGGCCCAAAACCACCAATCGCTCATCAGCATTGCCATAGTAGAAGATGATTCTGTTTTCTGGCCATTTTGGGTTACATGTTTCATGGATCTATTTCCTTTTGTCGAATTATCTATTATCCTCGACATACTTATTATTTAGTATAATTTCATGGATGGAAAATGAAAATTGGAAAATTGCTTAAAGATATAATACAGCAGCTACGGGCCCTATCTCCTACTCAAAAACGCAACATGACAATTGTTTCTGCGGTTTTATTTTTTGTCTTGTTCTCCTATCCGATTACCCGTTCAACTATTGATTCAATTTTTCTAGATGCAATCGGTGCAAATAAATCACCGCACGTTTGGTTATACTCTGTCATAGTACTGTCCGTAGTGGTTTCTTTCCTAAGTTCGCTGCAAAAACGAGTTAACATTCAAGATATTTTTCTTTCCATTACCATTTTCACTCCTGTTCTTTTTATCATTGGTCTGGCCATGATCAAAGGACAACACAACTCCTTTGCCTATTGGTTATATATCTGGAAAGAAGCATATATTGTTCTATTAATCCATATTCTCTTTGGTTACATCAATGCCTCGGTAGATGTGGAGATGGCCAAAGTCCTTTATGGCCCGATCGGAGCAATCAATAGTTTGGCGGGAGTATTAGGTGGACTCTGGACGGCAGAATTAACCAAAACAGTAAGTGTGGAAATTATTCTTCTCATTGGTGGAATAATAGTTTTGGCCAGTGGTTTTATTTTCTTACTTACTAATAGAAAAATAGTTAATGGCGAAAATAGAAATGAGAGGCCTCAAATATCACCGCTGGCCTCCGTGTCCGATGTTAAAGAGTATGTCTTTTGGATCGTCTTTATTGTCATTATGAGTCAATTCTGTATCAACTTGGTTACCTTTAAATTTAATATTTTATTTGAACAGCTTGTTCCTGATAAACTAATTCGCACCAGATATTTTGGAAACATCAATGCTGCAATGAATGGTCTCGCCCTATTTATTCAAGTGATCATTGTTCCTGTTGGTCTGAAGCTTTTTGCCAATAAGCGCATTCAGTTTTTCATCCCCAGTACTTATCTAGTAGTTGCTCTTTTGGGATTTTTTATTGGGGGTGGGACACTTATGTCGGTGGCCATCACTTTTGTTATTTTTAAAGGCATGGACTACTCCATTTTTTCCTCTGCTAAAGAGATCTTATATTTCCCTCTTAATCGCACACAACGTTATGGTGCAAAATACATTGCAGATATTGTGGTCTATAGGGCGGCCAAGGGTGCTATCTCTGTTATCCTCATTTTGTTTCAAGCTGCGATTGTTATCGACACCATGTTATTTACCTTTTTTATTTCTTGGATTGTATCAATTATTCCGCTATTTAATGCTCACAAAAAACTAAGCGCAAATTCTGCGGCACCTACAATATCACGATTCGGGGAATGAGTATTTTATTAAGTCTTTTATAAAATAAAAAGTATCCATATCCATATCCGTAAAATAGACACCCAACCCCTCTGGTGTACTTCTACTAATCTCTCCGCTAACCATGAAGGGAATATTTTTTCCCTTATAATCCCAAAGAAGACTGATTTGACATTTATCCATCAACTTTGCGGAATAATCGGTATTAATAAAAACTCCGCTGACGCTTATATTTTTTGTTTCTGCTTCAATGCCATCGCCACTACTGAATATGACACGAACTTTTGCATGAAAAGGAACTCGCATTTCTTCCCGTTTTTCAACAGAGATATTAGACCAACGGGTCGAGCGCTCTTTCTGGTAATCATCCACTAAGCGATCATGCAAATCTGAAAGGTTGATAAATAACGTGGATTTTTCATCCACTAACAGTTGAATTATGCGCCTAACCACACAGTCGGATAATTTCAGGCCGCCTTCTTGTCCGGGAATCGGAGGTAATTTAGCATCATTTACAATATTATCACTAACGTAGTCCTCTAAAGATGATCCTAAAAAAGTAGATAGTTCAAAAATTTTTCCATTGCCAATAATAAATCTCTTAAGTAGTGCGTCCGCCGACTGCTTATCTTCATTTTGATCGAAGGGTGCAATATGAATCTGCCCTAAGGGAAATTCTTCTTCTGGAATCAAAGAAGATCCAATCACTACCACCTCCGCTTCTAATGCTGACCAGCTATTAAGTGGAACAAGTAAACAGCCTGATAGCTGATAGTCTTGATCAGAATAAATTGCAGAATGGCCATGCTCAACTTGGATGGAGAACCCACTACTTTGAAGATATTTTGCATCCGCCGGTGTAATCAGACAAGGAGTCTTTCGTGGCCCATCATTAGAGGAACGAAAATACAATTTTCTTATTAACATATTAATCTTGCTTGGTGCAATTAATCAGTATAGTGCTACTATGGTATAATGGAATTAAACAATTTGCAAAGCAAAGGCATTATAAAAGATGGATAATTCTACTAGTAGCAGCAGTACTCTACCCAATTACAAAGAAATTGAACTTCAGCTTGAAAAAAATCACGATGAAGCTTGTCACCAGCTTGAGTTGGCAAAAAATATTTTAGCACTTCAAAAAGATGTGCATAAAATGCTTTCTCTATTTTTATCCAAACATCCATCGCTGCGAACAAATATAACCAAGCAGTTTGGTATTTTTGAAAACTATCTTCGCCCGTCAAACGTTATAGATACCGCCTTGCGCGGCAAATATCTATTTCTTGAGCGAAAACTCTATGAATTAGATTCCTCGGCCGCTAATTCTGATGATTATTTTAATTCCATAAAAATAGAGATCACTGACTGGCTTACTGCCTTAGAAAATATCCACATAAAAACTCGTAACCAAATCAGAGAGAATCTATCTTCCGATCTTTACGAAGAGGATCTGGAATGTAGCTGCAATATCTGTTCAGCGGAATATAAATCCAAGCTTCGCGAAATAGTTTGGAAAGAAATGCTGCTACTAATCGATAATGCTATTTCCAGACTACGGCCAGAAATCGCTGCTGAAAACATTGATCGCATTAGCGCAATATTTTATGATCTTAAAAAAAATTTAGAAAAACATATTTACAAAAATCAGTCTCGCCTCAAAAAATCATCTATTGGAAAATTAGAAGCGCAAATTCGTGGACAATTGGACAATTTCTTCAAATATCCAGCCGAACTAGCTCTGGCGCAAACGGCCAATTTAAAGAAGCTTTTTATTTCATATTTGCGTGATAACAACCTCCGTTCCGATCTCATTGACCAAGAGGAGTATGAGCGTTTTTATATTCAACTCGCGACTAATATTTGGCGTGACGTACGCTATTTAGAAAGAGAATTTAAAAAATTCTTAAACTCTTTGCTTTTAATAAAACGTACTGATATTTCTTCAAACATCATCAAAGAATATTTGGGGGAATTTTGGATTCACACTAACGCGAGAAGAATAAATCGTAAAATAATTTATCATATGGGCCCCACCAATTCTGGAAAAACCTATCACGCCATTGAGGCCCTTTGTAAGGCAAAAAACGGAAGCTATCTTGCCCCACTTCGACTGCTGGCCGCCGAGCTATATGACACCATGAATGGCAAAGGGGTGCCAACTACACTATTAACCGGCGAAGAAATTATCGAAACACCGCAAGCAACTCACTACTCCTCAACCATTGAGATGGCAAAACTACATGAGGATTTCGACTGTTGTGTTATTGATGAAGTGCAGATGCTTTCTGATCCTCAACGAGGATGGGCCTGGACTCGGGCACTAATTGGATTATGTACTCCCGAACTTCATATTTGCGGAGACCATTCAGTGCAAGATTTGGTGGAACAAATTGTAAAACTTTGTGGAGATACGCTAGAGATAAAAAAGTATGAGAGAATGACAGAGATTAAAGTGGAATCACAACCCGTAGTCTTAAATCAATTAATTCGTTCGGACGCTTTAATTGTTTTTTCTAGAAAAAAAGCACTGGCCTTTAAGATGGATCTAGAAAAAAGAAATTTTAAAATATCTATTGTCTATGGCATGTTAAGTCCCGAGGTCAGAAAAGAGCAGGCACGAAAGTTTGATGCTGGCGAAACGGATATTATCGTAAGTACCGACGCTATTGCTATGGGAATGAATCTGCCTATTAGACGTATTGTATTTTCTGCCTTTTCTAAATATATCGAAAATCAAGAGTTCCCTCTTACTAACAGCGAAATAAAACAAATTGCTGGCCGCTGTGGCCGATATCAACGATTCCCCATTGGATATGTATCTTGTCTAACCAAAGATGAAGATGGACTTAATAAAATAAGAGAGGCACTCAAAACAGAGTTACCACAAAAAACACAATGTATGGTGGGGCCAGATCTAGATATCTTTTCAAAAGTTAATTCAGTACTTAAAAGTAATTCACTACCACAATTGCGCCTCTCTGAATTCTTACGTCTCTTCAATACCATGAAATTTAAAAATCCATTCTATTGTGTCGACCTTAAAGAGATGATTGAATTGGCAGAAATGATTGAGGATGCCAATGCTAAAAACACATTATCTGACGCAGAGATCTTTGGCTTTGCCTGCGCTCCTGTTAATTTAGGCCTACTTGAGCATGTGCAATTTTATTCAACTATACTCAATCGATATGCTAATGGCCTAGTGATAAAAAGTATTGTGATTGATGCTAGTTCTTCTGACATTGAATATTTAGAAAGTAATATTAAATGTGTAGAGTTATATCAATGGTTGGCCCGCCATTTTAACGGAAAGAATTTTGATTTTAATCAACAAGAATTGCAGGAAAATAAAAGATTGGCCATTCACAAATTAAATCACGTTCTCTCAGAAAAGTTGGTCATAAAATGTACCAACTGTGGCCAAACTCTCCCTGAGGGGTTTGAATTTGCCATTTGCGAAGACTGCTTTCGCGGTAAGGCCAATCAGCACCGTCGGCCAGGATTTAAACGGCCAGGCCCTTCTCGTAAAAACAACTCTAAACACCAATTGCCAGCAGACAAAAGACATCCCGCCGGTGGAAAAAGTAAATTGGGATTTAAGAAGCGAAGAAGGTGATAGTTTGCCAAAAAGATTTTGCCGCCGCTTTCAAGAGCTTCCATTTTTTTATTGAAACCTCACCCGTAGTTCTATCTGAGTATACTACTGCCGCTTCATAAATACGCAGGTGATTGCGTATTGCAAGGCCAGAAATAATTACGTTGGGTGCAAAAGTATCCGCCGGAATCTTAAAAAAAAGCGAAGAGAAAACGCTAGATCTCATCAAACGATAAGGAGAATTAACATCGTAAATATCGCTTCCACACATTACTCCGATAACGATACGAGAGACAAGAGTTACAATTTTGCGAGATAGGGGTTGTGATCTTCCGGCCCGTGATCCCAGCAAAAAATCATATTGAATGCGCTTATTCCATAATTTATCAAAGCCCTCCGGGCCCATCTCATTATCCGAATCAATCTGAAAAAGCCACTCCGCCTGTGAACAATTCTCGTTATAGCCAAGTAAGATCGTCTGGCCATGCCCACTATTGGCCTTATCATGTACCTCAATTCTGGGATTATCTTTTGCCAGCGAGTACACAACATTAAGCGTATTATCCCTAGAACCATCGTTATATACATGTATTTGATAATCAATTTTCATCTCCTCAAGCTTTTTTGCCCAAGAAGAAAGAACTATTTCAATTGCCGCTTCTTCGTTATATACGGGAATTATAACTATTAGATCACGCAGTTGACTCATGTTGCATACCTCACTCTAATTTTATCAAAAAGTTCTAGGGCCAATAAAATAGTTTTATCCATATCTAAATAGCAATATTGTCCCATCCGGCCACCGATATGCAAGTTAGAAATGCTCGCAGCTTCCCGGCGATATAGTTCATAACGATCCAAATTCTCTTTGGTCCCCATTGGATAGTAAGGATCTTCTCCAACCTTCCAGGCCTGTGGATATTCTCTAACTACCAATGTTTTATTGGCCGGTGCCACTCTTTCTGGGTGAAAATGTCTAAATTCATGAATACGAGTATATGGCACTAACTCATCCGCATAATTCATTACCGCCGTTCCTTGAAAATCTTCGTAGTTTAATACTTCTCGCACAAAGCGCAGACCTCGCCATTCCAGAGCGCCAAATTTATAATTAAAATATTGATCAATCGGTCCAGTAAATATTATGTGACAAGACGATGGAATTTTTTCTTTTATCTCGAAAAAATTAGTATTTAATTTCACCTCAATCTTGGGGTTGGAAAGTATATTTTCAAACAACTTAAAATAACCGTTTTGAGGCAACCCTTGATAGGAATCATTAAAATAATTGTTGTTATAATTTTTTCTAACTGGCAAACGAGTAATAATATTTGCAGGTAAAAATCGAGGATCTTTGTCCCACTGCTTCTTAGTATATCCCTTAATAAATGCTTCATATAATGGCCGGCCGATTAAAGAGATGGCCATCTCCTCCAAGTTAGTCGGATTTACTATATTCTCATTGGCGCGTTCATTTTGCATAAACGCCTCCACCTCGTATGGCCGAAGTTGCTTTTTATAGAAAGCATTGATCGTGGCCAAGCTAATTGGCAATGGATAGATAACCGATTTATACTCGGTAAAAACTCGATGCTGGTAATTTGTAAAATCACTAAATGACCTTATATAATCCCAAACACGCTTATTGGATGTATGAAAAATATGTGCACCATAGAGATGTTCTTCAATTCCTGTTTGAGAACATAATCCGGAGTAGGAATTGCCTCCAATATGGCCTCTCTTTTCTACAATAATCACTTTCTTTCCCAATACTGTCGCCACTCGTTCTGCCAGTACTGATCCAAAAAAACCACTCCCAACAATTAAAAATTCTAGGCCATCAAAATTCATATTTTGATTATACCAATCTATGGCCAAATAGACATCTAAAATTACCAGAGTGGTCAACTCAACATTGTTTAATAGGTCAAGGCCTTCCGCCAATTGTCTCCGGAGCAGTTAGTTGATACAATCAAAGCATGGATAAAAATTATTCCCTCTCTTTTTGGTGGAGTCCCCAAGCATGGCACTAAATAGTTCCGACGGAAGCAAGACAATTAAAACCGATATAAAAAAAATGGCCACAAGTAATATGTCCATAAAGGACAAAACTTCCATTACTTCTTCAAAAAAAATACCACTTGCCGCCCAAAGCAATGTTAACGATGATGACGAAGAAGAGGGAAAAGGAATTGTTACCACCATTCGTGAGCGTGCCCAAGTTTTTGGCTCTCAAGTCAAAGATAAATTTAAAAAAAATATAAATAGCGATAGAAGAAAAATAAAGTCCACAGAAGAAAAAGATATTAGCGCTGATTCAGATCCAGCATCTATTTTTGAAAAATTGAAATCAGATCCACAGTTACGGCAGAGAGCTTTGATGGTTTTCGTTGTTTTTTTTGCTATCTATGTTTTTTCGACAATGGACAACAGCAAAAAAGATATTGAGGAAGACAATCCTCCTGCCACACAAAATAAAGTTGCGGAGGAAACTCCCGCTACACCAACAATTTTGCCAACGAAAACATTGGTTGCTAAGGCCGAATATGAACAAGTGTTACGGGAAAGGGATGCCTATAAAGAAGAGATTTTGGCACTAAAAGATGCCATAACTAAAAGCGAAGAAGAGAAAATAGAAAATATCAAAGCAATTGAAGAATATAAGTTAAAAATAAGTGAGCTAGAATCTGGTGCTAGTAAACCTGATCAGCCAACAAATAGTGAAGAGATAAAGAAAGCGTTGGAGCAAGAAAGGGCCGCGCTAGAAGAAGAAAAATTGCGTCTGCAAAAACTTAGTGATGATTTAATTCAAAAACAACAGAACCTATCCAATCAGTCAGTAGACCGGCCAGTATCTATTCGCCAACAAAAAGAGATTTTACTTGGAAAACAACTCCCATATGTTTCTCCTCCCAATTATGAAAAGTTAGGCCGAGGCCTTGTTTATAATTGCCTTGGCCGCCACTGGGCGTGTGTTGACGAAGCAAGTTATCGAGACTGTCGCGGCAATATGCAATGGGCCATACGTAACGAAAAAAAAATAGAATGCTACGTTTCCAATGTATATGCTAATTCAGGTGATTGTAAGATTGTTCAAATTCACAATATCAACACTCAGATGCCCACGGCCTTTTGCGATTAATCGATAATCAAAGACAACCGAAATTATCTTCCTCGCAAAGAATTTGTTAACGGTAGAATCTCAGGCCGCATCTTTATTGAATAGTTCATTAACAATTTGCAAATAAAATTGATCTCGCTTTTTTTGATTTTCTTTTTCCATTCCTTGCAAAAAGAGCGAAACAAGAGCACCATCAAATTGCGTTCCAGAAAATTTAACAAGTTCATCAATGGCCGCCTGGTGCGTCAACCCTTTACGATATGGGCGAGAAGAGGTCATAGCATCAAACGTATCTGCGACAAGAATTATCCTAGAAACTAGTGGAATTTCCTCTCCGGCCAATCCTTGAGGGTAGCCAGTTCCGTCAATTCGCTCATGATGAAATCGCACATAGTCTGCTACGTTGGCCAAAAAATTAAATTCTTTTATTATCTCATACGATTTTCCTGGATGTTCCTGCATCATCTTCATTTCTTCGGCGTCCAAACGAGATGGTTTTAAAAGAACCGCATCAGGAACACCGATTTTTCCAATATCGTGACAGATCGATGCAAGCTCAAGATTATATAACTCTTGAGGTGAAAAACCCAGTTCCTCACCCAAAATCAGCGCATAATGGGCCACGCGCATACTATGTCCGTAAGTATAATGATCTTTGTGATCTAGTGCACGCAAGATAGTTCGCACGGCCATTTCACAAGTCTCCTTATGCAAGGCCTGCAATTTTGAAATTTCTGCTTCAAATTTTCTTATTTGCGCATCATAAAATGGCCGTTCAAAGCTAAGAACATTGGCCGAATTTTTTTGTTCTTTACCACTTGTTTTTTTCATATTTACATCCCAACCACCACACGAGTGCATACATATCGGAGCTTAAAATAATATATTTACATTCTTTACTATAATAAATGGCCGACCAAAACGTTTCCATATCTTGATCAAATAACTGAGCATTTTATTGTGGCCGCCCTTGAAAAGGAAAAGGCGATAAGGGTATAATCTTCGTTTGCATATCAAGTAATTAACATTGGCAGTAATTAATGAATCGTTTTTTATACATTACAGGCGAACCCAATAAAAAAAATCTTCTAGAAATAAAACAACAACTAAAAGAGCAACATCAAATTGAGTTATCCATTATCTCTCTACTCACTTTTGATCGCAGCGTCCTGCCAGAATTAGATAAATTCAAAAACAATGTAATCTTTATCTTGGACATGGCCAATCTTGCGCACAATAAGCAACTAAGCTTTTTAGAAAAACAACTCTCCAATAAATCGGTATTTGTGGCATTGGACTTACCTTCCACAACTTTTACGGCCCCTCCTCCTATTTCGCTGGAAAACATTTGTGCAACTTTTTGTTTGGAAACTCATCCAGTAGATGTTCATCTACCTGTTTTTCTTTTTTTAGCAAAATTATATTTGAAAAGTAAAAAAATTAGTGACTTCAATGATGAGCTTGTGACAGTGAAAGATCGGCTGGATAAACTGGTAAAACAAACAATCTCGGAAATGAAAAAAATAAAAAAGATTCATGCCAAAAAAGTAACATTCCGCGAAGATGTTTTTAAAGGCATAACTTTTCATAGTAAATATGGGGCCGGAGAATCATCAGGGGGCGATTTTTACCATGTGGCCAAGCTAGATGATCATCGCGTGCTATTATTTGTTAGCGGAACCAACTCCTATCTTTTTTCCTCTGATATTGCTGCTTACTTTCATTCTCCTTCCAACCCCAACAAAACCAAAGTTAATATTCCGCTAGGGGCAAAAAAATGTGCCACCGACATGATTGCCATGTTTAAAAAGGTCAAAAGTAGTGATCAGGCCATTTCTTTTTCTATGCTATGCCTGGAAATTGACACCTCAAGCTTAGATATTTTGGGTTATAATTTTGGCCCTAATATTTTAATTTCAAATAAAAATATAATTACTCTCGGTAATAATTTCCCTCCAGATCCTGAATTTTTGAAACGAACTTCTCTTGTTTTCAAAATTGGACGCAATGACCGCTTGGCCATAATGTCCCCTGGAGTAATGAAAAACGATAAGCAATTTGATATTACGGCATTTGTTAAAGAACATATCTTTTCAGGACATCGCCTCTTTTTAGACGAACTATTTTACAACTTACGCAGAAAAAAAGATGGTGATCTTTTGTCACATGATGCCATGGCCATTTACGTGGAGGTAGGGAAAAATGTTATTATCAGAACCTAAAAACACATCAATACAACTTACATCAACCTTGCCACTGCTAGCTTTGCTTACGTTCGTGCTTGCCTTTTTTTCTGTTAACCTTTACGCCTTTACAGAAAAGGAGTGCCTCGATGAATCTTTTACTAATAAAATCATTCATAAGGCAATGCCATTTGGACTAACAAAGACATTACTTTCCTTTAACAAAAACCTATGTGATATCAAAATTAGTCACCGCAAATTTAAATTTATGAAAAAACAATGGGAGATTGATGTTTGCAGAACTCCTGTGCATATAAAAACCGGAACCGATCTAATCGAAGTAGTTAAAAAAGGTAATTCTTTTTGTTCTAGTGGGGCCACCTCTGAATACTGTAATACCTACAAAGAACTAATTGAAATTATCCAAGATGATGGACTTATTTTTGCCAAGGGAGAAAAAGAAGATCTTCAAAGTGATCATGGCAAAGTTTATTGCATTTATACAATACTGGAATCATATTTAAATAGCGGTACAATTCTTACTCGTCACCCCCCAACGAATCCTCCAGCGGACCCAGAAGAGAGGTCTTTGCCAACTTCGCCAACAATAATGCCAACCAACAATCAGGCCCGTGAAGAGAATACACCGGAGATAATTCCAACGTCTGTTCCTACTGCTCCATTATCCGGGGAATTTTGAGTTTAAAAGATCTAACAAAAAAATAATTAATTCTTTTATACACACACTACAGAAGACTGCACATATATCTTTTATCGCTTAGCCGTTCTAGACGCAGACTCGATATATCTAGTACCAGTTCATCATGATTACTATCTAAAATCACCTCTAGATTATTGTTACAGGTTACAACAACAACGCTTTCCTCCGAATCTTCCTCATCAAAATCTTCAGAAAATGATTTTTGGTAACAACGCTCTTCTGCTTTCTCATTGACGTATAGACTGGCCAGCATTGTATCGTAATTTAAAGTAATTTTCACAATTTCATTACCACTCCCAATCTCTGGAAAACACTGATAAGAAAACTCGCTAGCAAACGATGCAAAAAAAATCATAGAACAAAACACGAAAGAATAAAACTTCATAAATTCCCCCCTGGCATATTCTTAATTTAACCTCAATTCATAGTACATCAAAAAAAAAAAAAATAAATATGGGTTGTAAACATTACAGTTTTTTATTCCGGTAAAATATGCCAAATCAATATTCTTTCTGTTTTTTCTATTTTTTTATCTAAAGCATTCATCGGTCAACAAATTTAACTCCAACAATAGATCACCTTCGATACCTATTTGGCCAGAAAGGCCAGAAAATATTCCATTCTGTGGCCGAGAAAAGATCAAAATCGGCAGAGCAATAGTCCCCTCTTTTTCACTGAAAGTTAAAGTTTCGTTTTTAAATCTCCAATACAAGTTTTGCTCACCCTTCTGTCCCAGGGCACAACGCCCACTGACTTCATATTCATCTGAATATTTAATCAAACATTGCAATAAACCATCCTGGCGCTGCTGATAAAAATCTAAAAACAACGCTAAATTCTTCAGATAGTGATTTATTGCCTGGATAGAACGCTTCTCTTTTTTTCTTTCTAGCGTATCCATTATTGAGGAATAAATTCCCCCTGATATCAAAAACCGGCCTTCTTCAATATGGGTATATCCCAGACGAATAACTTCTTCACCGTGTAGCGGGATATTGGCCGCTAGTGCCCAGTTTTTTTCCTTCTGCTCCAACAAACTTTCATAACCAAAAGTATAGTTATTACCACGATAAATTATCTTGCCTCTTCCTGCTGCCGAAAGGCAAATTTGCTCGAGTGATTTTGCAAGTATTACTTCCGGCGGCATTGTCAATTTTTTATTAAACAGCGAAGCGCAGGAAGTTATAGATAGAACAAAAAAAGTAAAAACTATTTTACCGATGCCGGCAGACGGATTTTTTCTAATCCCTCCATTGCGCGGATTACATCCTCTTTTTCTGATTCTTGTTTGCAACTCTTTAGTGCCTCCGCAAAAGACTTCTTGGATAGATCATACATTTTCATCTCATAATAAATAATTGCCAAGTGTTTATTTATTACTGCGTCATCTTTTATTACTCTGGCGGCCCTCTTAATATGCTCTAGTGACTCTTTTAGTTTTCCAGTTCGATAATAATACCATCCAATCGAATCCAAAATGTAACCATCATTAGGTCTAAGCTTAGACGCCTTTGTTATGTATTCAAAGGCCATCGGCAAGTTTCGATTTTCCTCAATAAATATGTAACCAATAAAATTTAATGCATCAGCATTATCTGGATCAGTTGCAATAACGGCCTCCATTATTCCAATGGCCTTGTCTCGTTGGCCGCTTTTTTCATATAGCGAAGCAAGAAAATAATCATGGCCACTATTGTAATCTTTTTCTTTGTCTACTCTCAGTCCCACAATTATCTCGATCGCCTTAGTGTAATCCTTTCTATCATCAAAAAAACCAGCAAGCGCTACTGACAAATCCAATTTCAGCGCCGGATATTTTTTGGATGTTGTAGTAACAAAACTTATTAGACGATCAAAATAGGTCTTTGCCTTATCTTTATCGCTCTCTTGATTCGCTAAATCCATTAAAATATTGCCTATCTGAATGTGCCCATCATGGAAGAGTGCGCTTGATTCTGGAATTTTCGAATAATACTTTACGGCATCTTCAAAATCTTTAGTCTCTTGATATATTGCCCCCAAGTAATATAACACCTTATCTGAATCTGGAACCTCTTTGAGTATTTCTTTAAAAACTCCCTTCGCATCCTCGTATCGTTTAGCATCCGTATATAAAATTCCTAATTTAACTTTTAAATTTAAATCACTGGGGTCAAGGCCGGATAGTTGTTCTGCGTATCCAGTTATTTCACCAAATCGCCCTTGCGCAAAAAGAATCTGCACTAACTTTGATAAAACCGCATAATTTTGCGGCGACTGTTGTAAAAAGTCTTTATAAACGGCGGTTGCTTCTTTTAACTTTTCCTCTTCCTCCAATATTGCACCGATTCCAACTGCCGCCTGATAATATTCTGGATCTAACTTCAGTGAACTTTTAAAATATTTTTTGGCAAGCTCTTTATTCCCTCGCTCATACGTTATTTTGCCCAAATAGTATGGGAAAAGAGGGTTCTTGCTATCTTGAGCTCTACACTGCGATAGAACGCTACTGGCCTGTTCAAAGGATTTTTTCTTTGCATATGTTTTAGATAAAAATACACACGCTTCTTCATTGGCCGGATGTTTATTTATTATTTTAGCATAGACATCGGCAGCTTCATCATCTTTTTCAAAGGAGACATAGACTCCTCCCAAAATAAGGCCAATAGATTCATCCGATCCATTCGTTAACGCAAATGCATCTTCCAAAACCGCCTGCGCTTCAGCCATCTTGCTAATGCGGATCAGCTCTATGGCATATTTTTTCTTCAAATAAAGATCTTTGTCATTGAGTTTTACCACGTACTTCAAAATCAAAGCGGAAGTATTTGAGTCGCCGCTTAGTGATGCATCCATTGCCTTTATATAAAGATCATCTGATAAATAGTTTATGGCCGCGGGCCCGGCCTTTTGAGCGGCCGACACAACCTCTTCAAATTTTTTTTCGACCTCCGCCAAGTAGCTATCGGCCGACGCACCTGCGGCCACGCTAGAAACATCAACTGCGGCCACCGGTAGTTCGGCCATAGTTGAATCGCTATTTAATTTTGAACTTTTATTGGTCGCACAAGAAAAGGCCAGAAGCACTAACATCAGCAGAATAAGTTTTCTCATACAACTCCAATGCCCTGAGCGCATTATTCATTTAGCGCCGGATGCGAACATGGTGTTGGCCTTTTAGGGCCCCATGTTCTTCATTCCTGATCGAACTTTTAAAAAAATACTTAAACTTTTCTGTGGGTATTTCTGGCCATTTTGCAATTAATGTTCGCAATGGGACAATGCTATGATTAGTTCGCCTATTGTGAATAACATACTGATATTTGGTGGTTTTGCCTTATATTCATTTGTGCGCTGCGCGATCATAAAATTTAATGAAACGCGCCGCAGTGAATTTTATACACGGTGTATTATTTTTTTTCAAATTTGATGTATAAGTGCGCAGACAACTGATTTAACTTTTAATTTTTGATAGATAAGTTGGAATTTGGTTAAATATAGTTTATTAACATCAGGAGAGTAGTTTATGAGCGACATCAGAACAATCAAAAGATACCAAAATCGTAAGCTGTATGACACCCATCTCAGTTCATACGTAACACTAGACCAAATCGCACAAATTATCCGTGCGGGAAATGAAATTTTGGTAATTGATAATCACACAAAAAAAGACATAACCTACATAACTCAAATTCAACTTCTTTTTGATCAAGAGAGAAAATCCACCGCCTTTGGTGATACCGAACTATTGACGAGAGTTATTCGTAGCATAGATGGAACACTCTCTGGCCACATAAAGATGTTAGAAGCAGGCCTTGCTCAGGCCTCTAAAAACAGTATGGCCGACAGCTTTGCACAACCATCAACTACAAATATTAATAATTCACTTGAGTCTTCGGGACTGTTAAACTAGTTTTTATAGTGTAAACTGTAATGTATTAACTAGATAATATTGGCCCAATCAGTGAGTAATCTTCCTTATGAAAAGAATCCATTTAAGTAACTTCCTACTTAGCTTAGTAGTCCTTTTATCAGTTATAAATTTTTCTAATGCTTCTGCCAAAGAATCGTTAAAAAGCATGACATCTCAGTCTGACGATGACTCTCCTGTTGAAATCAAAGAGGAGGCCCCTCCAATGGTGGCCACCTCACCCAAAGTAGCAAAACTTTTAGGCGAAATACAAAAACATTCTGTTGGATTGGGCATCGGCCAAACCTTCTTGCTAGGAGATTTTCGCGAAAAAGCAGAAGACAGCATTACTTTCGATCTTCTCTACGGCTATAGCGCAAGTTACTCTTTCGACATGTTTGCCAATTTTCATTTTTCTGAACATGAATTTCTCAAAAATATTGTCACATTAAAAGGCGCAGTCGTAGGAATTAAAGGGAAACTCTACAGCTATGATGCCTTCTCTCCCTTTGGACTGGCCGGCCTTGGTTTTTATGCACCAACGGTTAGACGCGAAGTTTCCGACGATTCTTGGCGCTCTTCTGAAAGCAAAGTTACTTTTGGTATTCACTTTGGTGGGGGGGCAGATCTTCGTTTAAACGACCACTACTCCATTGGAGTACTTGCACAATATCATGATCCTTTTGATATAAAACAGGAAATTGGCCCGAAGGTTACTGGCTCCTATTTTAAATTACTAATCACCGGTTACTATATCTATTAATGGTAATGGCATAATCATGCTGCACAAGCGAATCTATTTTGTTACCGGCAAAGGCGGTGTCGGGAAGACGACTTTAGCGCTAGCACTCGCAAAACAATTACAAAAATCCAATCGCAAAGTTTTTTATACTTCTAACGACCAAAAACAAAACTCCTACTTATGCGAACAGCTTAATATTCCTTTTATCTTATTAGGGCCTCTCGATAGCATTGAAAAATATATTGCAAAAAAACTGAACTCACAAATTATCGCATCTTGGATAACACGCGCTCCCTTTGTTCGAGCAATCTTTCAAATGCTGCCTGGACTGGAAAGCATTGTCATAATTGGAGAGCTTATAGATCTACTCAAGCGAGATCCTGAGATAACCATTGTCTTTGACATGCCATCTTCTGGCCACACTACCACCCTTTTTGAATCCATAATTAATTTCAAAGAAATATTTTCCCCGGGAGTATTGGCCAGTGACTTGAGCGAAATTTGGAACTTCATCTCCAACCGCACAATATCCGATATTTTAATTTCTACCATCCCCACCACAATGGGTTTACACGAGGCAATAGAGTTAAAACAATCACTGCTTTCGCTTTGTAGTAATTTCAACGTCAATATTATTTTAAATTTGGCCTTGGCCCCCTCTTTACAAAAACATGATGACAATCTTCCACCTTTCTTGATCGAAAAGATAAGACTGGAAAAAGAGGTTGCGCAAGAAAACATTGCCGCAATAACAACACAAATCCCCTTTGTTTTTTCATCCTCTACTTTGGATATTATCCAAGAAATAGCCGATAAAATCGAATTAGCAAAAGATCATAATGGGGAATGTCAATGAAACCAAACACACATCCCCATATACGAGCAAAATCCATAGAGATCTTTTACGGAACTGGCGGAGTCGGCAAAACAACTATTGCAACGTCTCGTGCCGTTTTTTTGGCCACTCAAAAAGTACGCGTACTTCTGATAACTATTGATCCGGCACACCGTCTCAAAGATATTTTACATCTCTCCTCTACTCACTCCGGAAAAATCGAGACAATTGATGGGGCCTTCTTTGGCCAACCCAGCATTTATTTTGATGCGCTACTAATGTCTCCTCCGGCGACATTTCAAAGAATCATTAACGACGAAAATCGCCAAGAGATCGTAAAAAATCGTCTCTTGAAAATATTATCGCGTCCATCCTCCGGAATGAATGAAATTTTATCTCTCATCGAACTTGAATTTCAGTTTCGCTCTAACGACTATGATGCCATAGTTCTCGACACGCCACCAGGAAAACATTTTCTTGATTTTCTAGAGGCATCAAAAAAAATAACTACTTTTTTTGATTCTGCCTTTGTTGAAATTTTCACGCTCTTAGGTAAGCGAACTGGCCAAATCAAACAGATGTCTATACTCTCAAGCGTAATCTCCTCTGGCGTCAACAAATTGTTAAACTACTTAGGCAAAGTAACTGGGGAAAGTTTCGTCCATGAATTTGCAGAATCTCTTTTTACCGTCTATAAAAACCGCGACTACTTTTTAAATGCTTTAAAATTTGGCCAAAAACTCAACGATCCTAATTTTTCCAACTGGTATCTAGTAACTTCTGCCGATCAACAAAAAGTTGCAGAAGCACTGGCCATTCAATCATCTCTGGGGAGCATTGTTCACGCCGATAATTTTTTAATTATCAACAAGAGTTTAAAGAAACAACTACAAACTTGGAAAGCGGAAGGAGAACTGATTGCAATAAAAAATGTTCTCCTGCAAAGAGAAGAGAGTCTCTATAATATTTCGCAATATGGGCAGTCAAAGACTTTAAGCTTCTCTTCCATAAATGAACAACTCCCAGAAAAACAAGTGGCCCATCTCATCAATGAGTGGCCACCGTTATAAATTATTTACTTTTCCCTAAAAGGCCTGCCTGCAATTTCTGGTCTGATTTTTTATTAAACCATACGGAAAGTAATGCTTTGGCAAAGCCCTTATCTTCAATAAAGACCTCCTTTCCCTTAGTGGCAACTTTAACCCCTCGATCAAGATAAAACGTTAGATTACTCTCATCATTTTCCTTCATTGCCTCCATAGTAGAAAAAAACTTATCCAAAGAAGCTTGATACGGTTTTACATCTTTATGGGTGGCCTTAAATGCCTTTTGCCATCCATCAACTAATTTATCCCTATCCACCTCACGAAGATATTTCATTCCCAAATATACAGGAGTTGTTGCTGCTAAAACGTCTTGGTGATTGGTTGTTTTTTTTTCAAGGTAAAGAGATCCTAAATAGACTTTGATATCAATAAAGGCCACTGAAACTGTTCGCACTCCGACTCCATTTAAGGCCAATTCTTTTCCATCGACAACAATCTTATCTGGAATTTCTCGCTCAAGAAATTGCATCGCAAATACGTTTGTTGTTAACAAAAAAACAGTTAAAATAAGTAGCGCTTTTTTTAAACTCATACTATTCTCCTTTCAAATTTTTTAAATTTATTATGGCATCTTGGAAATTATGTTTTAATATTATCAATATGAAAACTATTATCCTAATTATTACTCTCTTCTCGTCAGGTATCTCCATTCCTCTCCAAGCAGATACAATAGTCGTAACTGCTGATCGTATTGAAGCATCTTCCGCCGACACGGCCAGCACCATTTTTGCCATTACAGAAGAGACTATCCGCGATGGAATGAACTCTAATGCCGGAATAAAAGTTGGCCTACTTCCTGGCGTTTATGTCTCCAACAGTAGCACTTCCACTCTGCCGGCCACTTTTTTTTTACGGGGAACTGACTCGGGACAAACTTTGATCTTACTTGACGGTATCATCATGAATGATCCCAGCTCCCCGGGACACGGCTTTGATTTTTCCACGCTTTCTCTTGCTAATATTGAACGCATTGAGGTGTTAAGCGGATCCCAGAGTGTGCTATATGGAAGCAGTGCAATTGGCGGAGTAATTAACATTATAACCAAAAAGGGAAGCGCCCCAATTCCTCGAGTGCAAATTACAGCAGGCCTTGGCTCTTTTCAAAAAAATATGGCCGCAGTACAGTTGTCTGGTGCAACTACTGATTGGAAATACTCTTTCGGCCTTGAAAATAAAAGTGAGGAAGGATTTTCTGCCGCTGCCGATACCTTGGCATCTCCTCCGGACAAAGATGGAAGCAACCTTTTAACAATAAGTTCTGCTCTAACTAAAAGCTTTAGTAAGAAATTTAAGATTGATATCACCGGGCGATATACCTCTCAAGAAAACGACATTGATGAACGAGGTGGAGATGGTGGAGATAATTCGTCACGCACATTATCTCGTCGCGATAGTTATGGCAAAGTGCAACTGGCCAAGCAATGGGAAATTATTCCGGCAGAAACAGCTCTCTCTTTTTCTATTAGTAATCACTGGAAAAATGATAGTGACCTGCCACGCTTTGAGTCCACCTATCAAGGAAGTATTGAAAAGCTTGAACTACAAAATAATTTTTTAACCTCCGAAAAAAACAGCATCATTTTTGGCATAGAACGCTTAACTGAAAAAAACAATTCTCCTTCCGTTGATCTTGAAAAAGACAACGCATCGACTCTATCAATATTTATAAACGACCATTATCAGGGAGAAAAAAAATTTCTATCTATAGGTGCACGCAGCGCTACTAGTGATAACTTTGGAACCCATCAAACCTATCGACTGGCCCCGGGTTACTGTTTCACCAACTACGACATCATCTTGCGAAGTAGTATTGCCTCTGGAATTAGAACTCCCACTCTGACAGATCTTTATGATGAACTTTATGGAAATAAAAACTTACGGCCAGAAAAAAGTTTAAGTTATGACTTGGGAGTTGAAAAAAAATTTAAAAATTTCATTACACTAACTTCTACTTTTTTCCACATTGATATAACCGATCAAATTTACTATCCACCACCTTCTTGGCGGCCAATCAATGGAAGTAAAGCAAAAATAAGTGGATGGGAAAACAGAGCAGTTATTAATTTTTCGCCCAATTTTAGCTGGGAGAATCAATTTACTCGTTTTTATACTCACGATATGCAAACCGGCAATCAACTTTATCGTCGTCCATCAATGACCTTCAACTCTCAGTTATTATATGAAGCAAATTCTGGCCTGCTAGGTAAACTATCCTATCAGCTAATTGGCCGCCGCGATGACTATGATGCAGAAACGAACCACCGAAAAGGGCTACCTTCTTTCTCTCTGGTAAATTTACATCTCGCAAAAAAATATCATCGCAAGACCAATCTTGATATTTTTTTACAACTTGATAATTTACTAGATTATCACTATCAGGAAATTGATGGCTACAATAGTGCAGGACGGAGTTTTATGGCCGGACTGCGCTGGGGTATTTAAGTGCTATCATTTGGTAAATTTTTTCTTATCTCTACGATCCTTCATATTTATTTTCTTTATCTTCTCACCAACTCATCTCTCCAGTTATCAGAAAATAAAAAAATATTATTACAAACGCCTGAAGATAAGTATGAAGTATCTGTAATTGGCGCTACACCTCACAAAAATTTATCATCTACATCTACGTCTACATCTACATCTTCCTTTTCACCTGGACAATCATCCACCTTGGCCACAACCAAATCATTTAACGAGACACTTCATGACAATGGGCCAGCGAATGGACAAGCGACAATTTCCCCGGCCACCATTGTAAAAAAAATTCAACCACATTATCCAAAAATCTCTCGCCAATTAGAGGAAAGTGGAAAAGTTGTCATTTCACTTAAAATTAATGCGGCCGGAAAAATAACTATGGCAAAAATTATCCAGGCCAGTGGATATAAACGTCTTGATGAGGCAGCGCTCTTGGCCGCTAAGCGCACCAAATTTAGTCCCGCCTTTAACCAAATCGGGCCAGTGGCCAGCGAAAAAGAACTCGTCTACCTCTTTCAATTGCGAGAATAATGGGCAAATTTTGCCTCGAGTACTTGTTTTTTACCTGATAATAATATCCATCCAAATAACTCCGATAGACGTTGCATGAGAATTGCAACCAATGTTTCCTCTATGGTTGCGTTGCGCCGAGTAGGTGACGCAAACGGTGAACTGGTCGATAGCGAAATGAAACTATCCTCCGGAGATCGCATTAACCGGGCCGCATTTGATCCGGCCGGCCTTGCTATCTCCGAAAAGATGAAATCTAAAATTCGCGGAATGTCTCAATTAACTAGAAACGTTAATGACGGTATCTCCTTACTTCAAGTTGCCGAAGGATCTCTTAACGTTATTGGCGACATGACAATTCGTCTTAAAGAGTTAGCATTACAATCTGCTAATGACACCATTACTGACTCTGAGCGCTCGATGGCCGACGTTGAATTCCAGCATTTAAAAACAGAAATCGGGAGATTGGCCCAGTCAACTTCCTTTAATGGTAACTTGGTATTAAAAAATGATGGAAGTGTATATGAAATACAGATAGGTTTAGACAATCAGACCAACATTGATCAAATCACCTACAATATGCAGCGCACACTGGGGCCAGTTAACGAATTGCGAACGACTTCTCTCAACATATTAAACAAGAGTGAGTCGCAAGCATCACTTTCTAAAATTGATAATCTCCTTGGAAATATCAATGAGAGCAAGGCAAATCTCGGAAGTGTTTCTAATCGTATGACGTCTGTGATGCAAAATGTTTTAGTTTCAAAAGAAAATTTATCATCTTCAAATTCAAAAATAAGAGATACCGATATCGCCGCAGAGGCCTCCAATCGGGCCGCTTTAGACATTAGAAGAAATGCTTCTATTGCGATGTTAGCACAAGCAAATTCCAGGCCTGGAGTCATTACCAAATTACTAGAATAGAAATATGATGGTCTCTACCTAAAAAACTGTTTGGCCGATGTAAAGACGGAAAGTTTTATCCTTTGATCTTCGAATAGAACAGCGGCCCGAATTTTTTCGCTCAATTAAAAAATCATAAAAATCAGGGAAAGTATCGGCAATCTCGAGAACCGATTTGCCTTCATGCTCGCCAAAATCGACAAAGACCTTATCTTCCTCGATTATCCCCGTAAGAGGACTTGCTTCCTGGGCCATAATTCCCTCCTTAGAATTTGATGGTCACGCAAAGAGTTATTCCTTTAACTCTCACATATTATTGATTGTCTTGCATAATATACAGATTGAAAAGTTTTTTTTCGAAGTGCATCAATTCTATTATATAAAAAAAATGGTGGATGATTTCTATCAAATCTTTTTTTTGCTTGAGAAAAACTGTTGGAAATAATGCACGATCAACTTAAACTCTCTAGGATAATCGTCGGCGATAAGCGATTTGACCAATTCCAAAGAATCATACAACGAAGTTGCCTCACGAAAAGGCCGGCCAGATATCATCGCAGCAATGATATCTATAACATTAACCATAACTGTTTCAAAACCAAACATTACTTTTTCTGGTGTATGAGAAATAGCTTCATCTCCCAGATAACTATTAAGTAAACTAAAGGCGTGATGATTTTGAATGACACTGAGATAGGCATGGGCCAGTGGGACTCGACCTGAAAGTAATTGTACCGAATACTTTGGATGCTGCAGTAACATCAGTTTATCATCATCATTAAGCTGACCTGCCTCATATTTATCAACTGAGATAACCGACATACCAATATCTTTAAAATAACTAGCGATAAAAAGAGATTCGATCTCGTTTTTACTCATCACTTGTGAATGTTTCAAAACTCCCAATAAAAAAACCGAGGACAAAATCGGTTGTGCCCAAATAAAATTATGCTTAAGCTTATCGTATTCTGTCATAATCAAAGGATGTGACTTAGAATGTTCCAATAAAAATCCTGCCAATGTCTTCACTCCCTGATATTGCAACTTCAAACTCTCATCATTAACGTTATCAAAATAGACATGACGCATATGCAAGGAGATAACATTCATAAGCGAAATAGCATTTTTATTAGGATCTCCCACCGACAATGAGCGGGTTAAAGTCCGCATAGCATCTTGAAAGCTGGCCAAATATTTAGCGTACTCATCTTCCTTTACATAGATGTGAAAAAATTTATTATCAATTATCTGTTTGATAGATGCTCTATTAATCAATAACCCCGTATCCAAAATAAGCTTATACTGCTCATTCTGAAATCCATAAACATTACAAGGTGCCTCAACGAGAAAAAAGAGTTCCCCTAAGTTTATGGGAACCATTTTAAGTCCCAACAAATATTTATTCATAGAAGCAAATGGATTCATGATAACTATATTCTAATTCATATCTAGACCTATTTACAAACAGATTTGACGCATAACATTTTACTCAGATATTATAATCCTTAAATGAATTATCAAAAAATTAAAAGCTCTCTACTTGTCGACTTAGATGAGGCATCTTTAGTCTCTACTATAAAAAAAATTCAAAAAATTTTTATTTCTCGCCAGCAAATTGATTCATACATGAACGACCCTGTTTTTGTATCTGCATATACCCTGTTTTATATGCCCAGCAATTTAAAAAAACTTTCCTATCTTTTGAAAAATATGCCTGTCGCCGTTTTACATACACTCGCTCAAAATAATTTTATCGATTATGGCTGTGGCCCTGGAACATATGCCATTGCACTGCTTAATGCCCTAGGGCCAGAGAATTTCCATGGAAAAATAGTTTTAATAGATAAATCTCCTACTATGCTGGCGCAAGCACGCAAGGTTTTCGAAACTTTTCATCCTACTTTTACAAATTATCAGACCGCTTCCGATTATCACGGGAGCTTCTCTTCGAATTCTACCAATAACACACTTTTTTTTGGAAACAGTGCTAACGAATTAGGTATTCATAAAATCAGTAAAATCGTTCAAGATATTTCTCCTCAACTTCTATTTCTCCTTGAGCCAGGCACTCATGAAATTTTTTCTAAGTTAATTATCCCGCTTCGTCAAATCTTGCCAACATGGGGATATCAAGGGATTTACCCATGCCATACTTTCAATTCCCCTTGCCCGCTAGATCTAAGAAAAGATTGGTGTCACCAAATGGTAAGAAGCTCTTATGACGACGGCATTGAGCGACTTTCTCAAATTCTCTCTATTGATCGCCGAACTATGTTTATGTCCTCGCTTGTGGCGCAAAAAAAAGATGCTGCCCAACATTTTAAAGATAGTGGCAATACCGATGATACGAAGGTAGAATCTGGAATCATTCTCCGTTTTCTAAACGAAACTAAACATAGTTTTGAATATCAAATTTGCACAGACACTGCTCTTTTGCTAACTTTGAAAATTGAAATTCCCAAAAAAACTCTGAGCAAAAAAGAGATTATAAAAATGAAAGAAATGATTCAGGGAACAAAAATAAAATTCTCGACGATCAAAACGATCGACGAGAATAAACATCTTCGAGTAATGCTTAAATGAGTTAAATCTATTTTTTTGTCTTAGTATATGAATCGCCAAATTTCTTTTTAAACTTCTCGATTCTTCCTTCTGTGTCTATGATTTTTTGCTTACCGGTATAAAATGGATGACATTGAGAACAGATGTCTACTTTGTTGAATTCTTTAGTACTTTTAGTAGAAAACGAGGCGCCACAAACACACTCAACATTAACTTCGTTGTAGGCCGGATGTCCTTCTTTTTTCATAACTGGATCCTTGCATAATGCGCCTGCTATAATACAGGTGCGGTTTTGTAATGTCGGGCAGTCTGAACAATTTTTATCATCTTGTCAAGAATTCTTCCATTAATCTAGATCCTTACCTAAAATTTCTATTGTCGGCCAAGGCCAAACGTAGTAGGTTGATTTTTTATATTTTTTGAAATTAAAACAGCGAGGTTGTTGTGGCAAAAAAAGGTCCAAGAGTTATTATCCACTTAGAGTGTCAGACGTGCCGAAAGAGTGGCCTTCCCGGAGTAAGTCGCTACTCTAGTACGAAAAATAAAAAGACAAAACCTGATCGATTAGAATTCAGCAAGTTTTGTAAGTTTGAGCGCAAACATACTCCCCACAAAGAAATTAAATAACTGATTATCTGCCTCTGATTTTCTTTTTTTATCTCCAAATCAACATGTTGCAGTTATGACGATGGTTTTGGTCGGCCAATGTCGTTATAGCTGTTACTTTTTGTCAGTGGAAAATCCTTTTTTTGCCAATTAAAATCTAACTTCTTTGACAAATATTACGAGAAGGTAGTGACTTGGTTGTTATGTAGAATTATTACCAAGCTGCACTTAACTCAATAGGGAATAAATTAATGGCGCTTAAACTGCTTTTGGTCGACCCTGACAGTGATTGGTTAAAATCTGCCACTGAACATCTGCAGAAAAACATGTATCAGGTAAAAAGTGTCACCAACGGAAAAGATGCCCAAATCGCCATGTATAATGAAAAATTCTTTGCAGTTGTCATTGGATATATGGTGCAAAATCATTCTGCCATGCAAGTGTTAAAATTCATCAAGACTAACTACTCCGCCCAACGAGTTATTTTAATTATGGAAGATGAAAATCCCTTTAAGTCTGGGGAAACCTCCATAGATAAATTAATTAAAATCGGTGCGACCGAAGTGTTAGTAAAACCGTTTACTTTTGAAGCACTCTCTTCTGTTTTAGAGGGCCATCAAACGCTAGGGGATCTGGTCTCTTCTCTTCCGCAAAAGGAGGGAACTTCTGAAGAAGTAGAAGTTCAGATGGCAGATGAAAATTTCATAAGTATCAAAATTGATGAATTTTATTCCTCCAAGGCCGTTTTGTTTGATATTTTTATAAAACTCAATAGTGGCAGATATGTAAAAATTCTCCATGCTGGAGATACTTTTTCCAAGGAACGCTTAGATAAGTATAAGGTGGAGAAGAAGGTTGAGTTTCTCTTTTTTCATAAATCCGATCGTAGAAAATATCTCCAGTTTACTAACTATATAACAAACAAGATTGTAAAAAACGTATCCATTAGTGGGACACACAAAGTTGATATGTTAAAAACCGTTTCCGAAAAGTTTAGCCAAGAAGTTTTAGAGGCCGGCCTCAAACCGCAAGTAGTACAGCAAGGTAAAGAGATTTGCACGAATGTGTATCATTTTATTGAAAAACAAGATGATCTATACAAACTTCTCCGTAATTTTCACGAAGCAGACCCCTCTTCTTTCACTCACGCTTTTTCTGTCACCCTTTTTGCCAGTTCAATTATTAAGCAATTTGAGTGGCAGTCGCGGGCCACAATTGAAAATACTGCTCTGGCGTGCATGTTTCATGACATTGGAAAAAGCAAACTTCCTCCTGAATTATTAAATAAAAGGCCGGCAGACTTTAGTGATCAAGAACGCGCCTTATATCAACAGCATCCGCAGCTGGGGGCCGAACTTGTGGAGGGCCACATTTTGATCAATCACGCTGTTAAGCAAATAATTCTACAACATCATGAGTATTACAACGGCACTGGATTCCCCGGTGCGCTAAAAAATAGTCGAATTTTGACTTTGGCAAACATTGTGGCCTTGGCCAATGATTTTGTTCACATTGTTATTGATAAAAAAGTTACTCCAGTGGAAGCACTCAAAACAATGTTGGTGGATAAACCATTAGTTGCTAGATATAACTCGGCAATCTTTGAAAAATTTATTCGCGTTTTTGCTGATCCGGGTAAATTGGTCAAAGAAAATATTCTTCCATCTAACTCAAAAATTGTTCCTAATCGAAAGGCCTCTTAGCGGAAGATTTTGGAAAATCACTTTGCCTTTTTGAAAATATTGACTGAACGTCTTTGTGCAACAAGTAGGATATTGCTCTGTCTTCAGGAGCAACAATAAAATAGAGCTTCTTTTCAATCTTTAGGTCAGCAATACCACCGATAATGTTGGAAGCATGAAGGGCAAATTCTTGCCCTCCTATTTGAATATACACTGAATAGGCCAAATTACTCAAATAATCATCAATGATTTTTTTCTGCTCATCCGTTACACTATCAATGATCATGTAACTTCTTACTGCCGTTAATTGTTGTAGGTATTGATTGACCTGCTCAGAAGCAATTTCGCTATTTGCGCGATCAAGCCAAATTCCATCTTTTTGGTGAATCGACAATTGCAAAATGTTTTGTTTTTTTGATCCGCGATATATTTCTAATTGCTCAATGTCCGAAATATTAAATGGCATTGGCCGAGATTCAATAAACTCTGCCAAATCATACGATTCTATAGGCAATTTTACTGCCTCTACTTCATAGATAGCATCCTTATCTGAAAGCGTAACATAGGTAAGATTGTCTATAGAGTTAATAAGACCAAACTTCATTTTTAAAATGGCCTCAGCATTATCAAATTTAAAAGAAATTTGCATAAGAGGATTATCTAATGAAAAATGCGATATATTTATTTGATCCAACGTATGAACTTCTCTTATTTTAATTCCTTCAATGGCCGAAATTATTTTTTGAACAGTCTCCTCATTGGCCGGTAGAGATTTAGGGGCGGTCATTTGCCAATGGGTTTTTTGATTACCCAACGAAACATTAGTTAGATTGTTTTTTAAATCTATGGCCGAAACGTTTTTTAGCTCATCTTTATCAAATAAAAACTTATATCTATTTACGTCGTGTCCTACCAAAACTGGCGTTTGAAACAAATCACTGACTGTGGACAAAATAACAATTGCCACCAGAAAAAAAATCAGCAACCAGCTAGAAAGATCATTTTTCTTTAATTGCAATTTAATCAACATTTTATAATTTCCTAAAATCTTTAATCATTCTAGCTTGATAATTTGAGTAAGTATAGCGATGATATGAGTTGTTTAGTTGCCAATAATTTCATACTCACAAAAGGAATTATAAAAACAAAGGATCTCAAAATGAGTTGGTTAAAGTTTTTAGAAGATGGTGGTTTTGTAATGTATCCCTTGCTTATTTGCTCTATTATTGTTTGGGCAATATCTTTTGAAAAAATCTGGTTCATCTTTTCTTTTAATAAAAGTTTTTCCTCGCTATACGGTGCTGCCCTGCTTTTATTGAAAGATAAAAAAATTAGTGAGGCCCGTGGACTCTATCATAATGCGCATCCATTGATTGAGGGGCCATATTCAGCAATATTTGAGACACATTCCGATAAGGCCAAATTGGAGCAAAAAATTTCCAGACGTCTGTCTGAAACTCAAATCGGCCTTAAACGTTTTCTTTGGATCTTGGGAACCATTGGAAGCTCTGCCCCCTTCATCGGCCTATTTGGAACTGTAATGGGAATAATTAAATCCTTTGATTCGATGGCAACTTCCGGAAAAGGTGGATTCTCTGTCGTGGCCGCAGACTTATCCGAGGCCCTTATTGCTACCGCGGCCGGAATTATCGTTGCAGTCATGGCCGTCATGCTTTACAACTACTTCCAAAGCAAATTGTCTATAATTAATCTACAGTTTAAAAACCGTCTGGAAGATTTATTGGATCTAATTGAGTAGTGCGGAGTAATCTCTTTTAACTTAAGCTCTGTGGCATCGAGGTTTTTATGGCGATAAAACTAGATAACGATAATCAAGATGGAATCATGGCCGATATTAATATGACTCCTCTAATTGATATCATGCTAGTGCTTCTAATTATTTTCATGGTGACTTCTTCAATTTCTCTTGAGTCTGGCCTTGATATTGATCTGCCAAAAACCAAAGTTAAAACTTCTGCCAAAGATGGCAACGCCGTAATAGTTTCTCTAAGTGTTAATGGCACAATTTCAGTCCAGGGCAAGGCCGCCACCATGGAATCTTTAGGTGATACTATCAAAGAAGCTCTCGCCAACGAAAAAAGTGACGTAGTTGTCTTTGAAGGAGACAAGACTTCTCAATTGGGAATGGCAATTCAAATTATGGATATCGCCAAAGAAGCTGGTGCTGAAAAATTTGCTATCGCCGCAGAGCAGGCCTCGCCGTAAGCGCTGCAAAGACTAGAGGTCTCCCAACCCCTCAAGATCGGGATCGCTATCACTTCCTTTTTTTGCCGCCCCGTCATCACCTTTTTTAGTAACCGTTGGCCCAATTGAAGTTAGAAAATGTCGTAAAAGGGTACGCTCTCCTGGCCTTAAAAAGCTAAATTTAACTCCGGTCCTATAAGGCAATTTATTTTCACTGATAATCCGACTTTTCATGTTGTACTCTGTGGAAAAAAGCACATGGGCATTAACTATAAATGCCTTCGGAACAAGAAACTCAATAACAATGGATTCTCCGGCCAAAAAATGTCGCCCACAAAAAAAATACATCTTGTCCATATAGATTTCGCTAAGAATGGTTTTTCCAATCGCAATATCCTGAGGAGGGAGATTTGGGCGTCTTTGAATTAAATACTCCGATTCCTCTAAATTTTTTTCTACAGAGACGACCTCTGCAGATTCCGCATCACTAGGTACTTTAGCAGCAGTCGTTTCGGGAATTTCCACATCCTCCCCGGCGATGGCCTTGGCCATCAAATCCTCGGAATTATCAACGTCTGATGTGGCATCATCAGACGGGGCAATCTCTAGTATCGCGGCCTCTTCCGTTTTGGATGCCTGATCTGCGGCCAATATTTCTCCGGAGTATTCTTTAACCAGATCGGAAATATCAATGGGACGAATATCCTTCCCACCTTTTTCTAAAATTCTTTCTTCGACAATCGATTCAACTTCTGCGCGCAACGTCCAAATGCGCATCGCAATTTTTTTGATTAAAACAGGATCAGAAGAACTTCCATGGATCATTTAACAATAGTAACTCAAATTAGAGAGCAGAACAAGTCGAGATTTATTCTAATGACGAGCAAATATTCAATATTATTAGGCAAATTTGCTCTTGTTCTTGCGAACAAATTTTGAAAGAGAGCCAACTTTATCTAAAGTTTTAATTGCCCTGGCCGAAATTTTTAGAGTAATGGTTTCACCTGACTCAGGATCATAAACTCTTTTTGTTCTAAGATTTGGCCGTTGTGCCATTTTGGTTTTATTATTTGCGTGAGAAACTTTGTTTCCAACTAATCTTCTTTTTCCAGATAAATCACATACTCGTGCCATAATACTTCCTTTGATAACTAGCTACTCGGCCTTAATTGAAACGCCCAATATAGTCATAATCGACAAAATTTGCAAGAAAATCTTCTAAAAGTTCCCTTAAGAAAAGTAATTTTCAATTTTCGTGGCAGTCAATCCATGCTTATCGAGAAGGGCCTCTGGCGTTCCGGACTCTCCAAAACTATCATTCACTCCATAACGAATAACTCTTCGTGGAATTTTGGCATTTTGGGAAACCCATTCAGCTATTGCCGAGCCCGTTCCACCCATAACAGTGTGATCCTCAAAAACTACCAACGTTTCATACTTATCTGCAAGATTCATCATAAAATTGTCGGCCAACGGTTTAGCTAAATTAGCATTGAAGACTGCTGGATTCTTTCCAGTCCCTTTTTTGGCAAGGCCCTCCGCTGCATTTAGGGCCGCTTCTAGCATTCCCCCTGTTGCCAAAAAGGCCATTTTCTCTCCCATTTTTAGCTGCGGAAAAATCCCTGGAATAAACTTATCCATATTAAACTGTGGCAATTCTTGGCGCGTTAGGCGCAAGTAGACCGGCCCTTGATGATTAATGGCCCACTCTACCATTTCACGACACTCTTTATCGTCGGCCGGTTGCAAAACCACCATATTGGGAATTGAGCGCATAAGCGCTATATCTTCTAATCCCATCTGTGAATGGCCATCCTCTCCAATGGCCACTCCGCAATGAGTTCCAATTAACTTAACGTTAGCGTTAGCGTACCCAATAGACATACGAATTTGATCGAAGCGGCCAGTTAAAAATGCTCCGAAGCTACAAATGAACGGAATTTTACCCATAAAAGACATGCCGGCCGCACAGCCAATCATGTTGGCCTCCTGAATACCCATCTCAAAAAAACGCCCCGGATATTTTTTGGCAAACAAAATCGACATTGTTGATTTTGATAGATCCGCATCAAAACAAACTACGTCTTTATATTTCTCTCCAAAATCGGCCAAGGCCATTCCAAAAGATTTTCTGGTTGCAATTTTTCCACTCATTGGCCCTCTCCCCCTTTTATTATATAAACTAATTCGACAGACCAATCTGCCTATTTGCTGCAACTTCTTGTAGTGCCAGCTCTAACTCTTTCACATTAGGTGCGCGGCCATGCCAATCAGTATTTCCTTCCATAAAAGAAACTCCGCGGCCTTTAATTGTGTGCGCTATGACCATCTGTGGCCGAGGAGATTTCTTGCTAAGCGCAGTATATAGCTCAGAGTAGCTGTGGCCGTTTACTTCTGACACCTCCCATCCAAATGATCGCCACTTATCAGTTAACGGATCCAGGGAGAGAACTTTATTAGTCGGGCCATCTATCTGCCCTTTGTTGTAATCCAATATCAAAGTTAGATTATCTAATTTTTGATGAGGGGCAGAAAGGGCCACTTCCCAAATTTGTCCTTCCTGCATTTCGCCATCACCAAGTAAAGCAAAGACGCGATGATTGAGAGAATCTAGTTTATAGGACATGGCAATTCCTTGCGCAATAGAGGCACCCTGGCCCAAACTTCCAGTACTGGCCTCCACATATGGGAGTCGAGCGCGATCTGGATGTCCTTGCAAACGAGAACCTAGCTGTCGCAAACTCATAAGTTCGTCTTGCGAAATATCATGGCCCACGGCAGATAGTACTGCATACAAGGTCGGACAAGCATGTCCCTTACTTAAAACAAAGCGATCACGCTCTCGTTCTAATGGTTTTTTTGGATTATATTTCATCACCCCGTTTGGTGCCATCAGTGTATATATAATTTCTACGCAAGACAAACTCCCGCCAGGATGGCCACTTTGCGCTTTAGCAATCATTTGTAAAATATTTTTTCTTATTTGTGGTGTTTGATCGGCCCATTGGACAAAGAGATTGTTGTTCATTTGACAGTTTCCTTCATTGAATTTTGTGGAATAGATATTTTAAATGTGGTGATTCCTTTTTTACAATCGGAGACAACAGAAATCTCTCCCTTGTGGCCTTGAATTATCTCATGCACTAATGATAGTCCAAGGCCCATTCCCTTGCCGGCTTCCTCTGTAGTGAAAAAAGGATCAAAAATACGGCCAATATTTTCTGCCGGAATTCCTCCCGCATTATCCATGTAAGTTACAATTGCGTTAGATCCTTCTATATTTGAACTTATGACTATTTTCTTTTCCATTGTCTGAGAAGATTTTTCAAAAGCGGCACGTGAATTTAAGATAAGATTATGAAAAACATTTTCCAATTTCATATCATCACCAAAAACCTCACATTCTTTTTCCGTTAAATTTAGCTCAACTATAATATTTCGATGTTCTAAATGTTTATTAAGTAAAATAAGAGAGCTCTTAATAATTTTATTTAAATCAATTGACTGTAGTCGATAGTCTTCTGGCCGAACACAGAAGCGGCCAAGTTGCTCAATAATGGCCTTCATGCGCATGGCCGAAGTTATTATTTTGCTAACATTACTAATCAATTTCTCATTACCCGTTGCCTGCATCTCAATTATCTGTGCAAATCCCAAAATTCCAGTCAGTGGGTTATTTAATTCGTGAGCAATACCAGAAGCTAAGGTGGTTAATGAGGCCATCTTAGATATGTGAAAAATCTGCTTTTGCAATATCTCGCGCTCTTTTTGTGCCACCAAGCGATCGGTTATATCTAATGAATATTCAATCATCTTGGAAACGTTTCCATTTTCATCAAAAATTGGGTGGCCATGTACCTCATATTCACGCGCTACACCATCTTCAACATAATGGGTGTGCTTAATAACAAATGACTTCTTTGTTCTCTTAACGGTCTCCAAGGGACATGGACAATTAACTTCTCCTTCGTGACATGGTGTATTGCGATGATGCGTTAGCTGATAACAGGTCGTTTGCGCATTTAAAAAGTTTTGCGCCCCCCTGGCCGCAGAATTTGCCAGTAAAATCTTATAACTATTTGCATCTATAACGTAAAATGGATGTGGAAGGGACTCTAGCACCGTGAAAAAGCAGTCATCCCTTTTAAGAGAATCATCTACTTTAAAAAGTTCTTGGCCTTGCGGTGGTAAATTGGTTGAACTTTTTGGTGTTTCCGTAGTACACATCCTTGAGATTAAAATAATTGATAATGTTATAAAAACTATATTGAAATTTATAGTTAAATTTTATGAATCTACTACAAACAATTTCTGAGATACCCATCTGTTTTGGTGGAGCGGCCATCAGTGGCGAGGGGGGAGGATATGGTTTTGGCGAAATATCTGATACCTCTGCCAATGCTCTGCTTATGCAAGCATTTGACTTGGGTATTACTATTTTTGACACTGCTCCAATCTACGGTTTTGGCCTTTCCGAAAAACGCCTGGGGATGGCCTTCCGAAGAAAGAGAGAGAAGGTTTTTATAATTTCAAAATCTGGAGTAACCTGGCATAACAATCGACGCGTCAACATGACTAATGATCCGGTTACTACTATTAAAATGTTGGAGCAATCCCTTCGTGATCTTCAAAGTGATTATATCGATCTATATATGATTCACTGGCCAGATAACAAAATTGACATTAGACGCCCAATGGAGGCCCTGGCCTCTGCAAAATCACAGGGAAAAATAAAACATTTGGGATTGTGTAATACCAATCTTGTCGATTTGGATTTGGCCGCACAGATTGATTCCATCGAGGTAGTGCAGTCAGAATTCAACCTTTTCCATCGTCAAAGTGAAGATTTTCTAAACTACCTATCTTCGCATCATATCGCTTTTATGAGTTGGGGCACTTTTGATAAAGGAATTATTTCTGGCACCGTTACTAATGATAGAACATATGATCGAAGTGATGCAAGAGGTTGGGCGCCCTGGTGGGACAAAAAGGCCAATCGGAAAAAAATTGCTACTATCGAAAAAATTGCCACTCTTTTGAATGCACACGGCCACACTCTTCTCGAGTTGGCCTGTGGATACAATCTTACTCACCCCCCATTAACACATCTGCTCTGTGGCATGCGAACCCCTTGGCAGCTAAATGAAACAATTCGTGCTGTAAAAAATCCTCCTCCAAGATCACTAATAGCGCAGGCCAAGTCAATAATCGACCAAGCGATGGCAGAATGAAAATAAAAATTAGTACAATTATCCCTACATTTAATCGCGGCCACTGTCTTCCGCGCGCCGTTAATTCAGTATTAAAACAGCAAATAGATCTTTCGCAATTTGATCTTGATTTATATGTTATTGATGATGGATCTACTGATAATACTTCGACAATCATTTCGCCCAATGAAAAACTAAGCTATATTAAAACGGCCAACAAAGGTGTTAGCGCTGCTCGCAACTTAGGAATACAAAAATCTACCGGCGAATGGCTGGCCTTTTTAGACTCTGATGATGAGTGGCTTCCTCATAAACTGGCCCTGCAAATGGAAGTGGTAAAAAAAAATCCCACTTTGAAAATCGTCCACGGGGAAGAATTCTGGTATCGTCGAGGTGTTAGGGTTAATCAAAAAAATCATCACCAAAAATTTGGTGGCGAGATCTATTCAAAATGTCTTCCACTCTGTCTAATTAGTCCTTCCGCCGCGCTTATTCATCGTACCGTTTTTGAGGATGTAGGTTATTTTGATGAGCGTTTTTTAGTATGTGAGGACTATGATCTGTGGCTACGAATTACCAATAAATATCAAGTAGGATTCGTGGAAACGGCCATAATAAATAAATATGGCGGGCATGAAGATCAACTATCACGCAAATTTTTTGCCATGGATTTTTGGCGCGTACTCTCTATGCATCAAATGTTAAAAAGCGGCAAGCTGGCAGATGAGAATATTTTGCCAACCCGTGAGGAAATAAAAAGAAAGGCAACTATCTTGCTAAATGGTTATAAAAAACATAACAACATGGAAAACTATTACCGAATAGAGGAAATATATGATTCTGTATCATGAACTTTTTGATCTTAAGCTTGATGAATATGGTATCGAAATTCCCATGCAAGATGATCGTGCCTCTAAAAGCTTTGATTTTTTAAGAGGCCGTTATCACGAAAGTCAATTTGCTACTCCCCCATCTCTGGCCATGCCTACACGCGAAGATTTGCTCTTGGCCCATGGCCCACAATTTGTTGAAAAAATTTTGGCCAAAGGAGAAGATTTAAATCAGTTGATTATAGAAGGTTTTGAATTAGTAGATTCTTCGGGCCAATATAATCGCTATAATCCTGCGCGTGCTCAACACCCTCTTATGAATCTGGCAACAACCCTCCTTTTACATACCGGGGCATGTATTCAAGGAGCATCGGTAGCACTAGAGCATGGTTTCGCCTATGTATTAGGAGGAGGAGGCCACCACGCTATGTCCTCTGCGCCTCGCGGCTTTTGTCTAGTTAACGATATCGTTATAGCTATTCGAAAAATGCAACAATTAAAAAAGGTCAAAACCGCCTGGGTGGTAGATGTTGATGCTCACAAAGGTGATGGCACCGCCCAAATTCTAAAAGACGATCCATCGATTCTAACCTTGAGCATTCATATGGCCAATGGATGGCCGCTTATTGGTGATGAGGTTGATGTTAATGGCAATTTGCATCCATGGTTTATTCCAAGCAATATAGATATACCCATTGCCGCAGGTGAAGAGCATCACTATCTAAGCAAACTGGAGGATGGACTGCAGCGCTTAAAAAAAATATCGAACTTGCTGCCAGATTTGGTTGTTATTGTCCATGGCTCTGATCCCTATGAACATGATGCCCTAAAAAGTACTGAACCGCTCAAGCTAACAATCGAGCAAATGAAAGAACGAGATATGCTCCTTTATAATTTCTTCGAACATCTTAGACTGCCACAGCTATACCTCATGGCCGGCGGATATGGAGCCGATGTCTGGCGAATTCATGCACAATTTTTAGATGAAATTTGTTATAAGAAAATTGGCGCTAGAAAATAAAATAAAAATAATCCGCCACTATTCTAAATGTTCATGCGGTAAAGTTCTGCGCCGAGGGCGATAATACGATTTAGGAGATAGCTCCACTAAATCACTAACTTTAACCATATAGAGACAAGCATACTTTTCAATCTGCGCGGCCATTAAACTTTCTTCTTGGCCGGCACGCATCAGGCTTCCCCAATATGGATTGAAAAATTTTTGATTTTCTTCTATGTATGTAGAAATTTTCTGGTTAATTTTTTCAATTTTTTCATAAATTGGCGTCGACAGATGTTTATGGGGGGCCTCGGTATTGTAGAGTCTATTAATCTCTGCCTCTAACTCGCTTTTTTCCTGCATTGCCTTATCTATTTTATGCTGATTTGGAAGACTCGTTTTGAGTGCTGCCAGTTCTTCTTCAAGTGGGGCCAAAACTAGTGCGGTTCTCCACTGAAATGTTTTTTTCAAGCTAACTACATCACCATAAATATGATCGCCAATATATAAAATCTCCGTTGGATTTAAATCCAGATCACGTTCTACTTGAAATGCAGATCCCCCCTGATAGATTCCTGGACGTAATTTATCTCGGTAATTAGACATTAGGCCAGTTTCTGGATTTACATGTAAAAAAGGTGATTTCTGGGTAAAAAACTTTGGCTTGGACGATCCTGTAATGACAAGTTCAAAAAGATCTGTCCACGATTTATATTTCGCCAAATATGGAGTAAATGCATAATCCATTAACAACTTGGTGTATGCGTAATCCGAATTTGTCACAATAATTAGTTTTTTTCCAAAATCCCTATATACCTCTAATAGGCGAGGTAATCGAAGATCTGGGATTATATATTTTGATATATTCCGTCGCACTTCATCTTTAATAGAACCATCTTGATGTGCCAGATCCAGAACATACCGAATATCCAGCGCAATTTGTTCGTAACTAGATAGGCCACCGTTACTATTTTTATAATCAATTAACTGAGAAAAAAGCACCCCATGGGCAATGGCAAAGAGAGTATCAAGACTTTCAATATTATTATCCGACAAATCAATAACTTTATTCTCATAAATTTCTTTTTGCTTGGTAAAATCAATCGGAGAAGTCCCATGATAACTAGACTTAACTTTTCCAAAACGACTCAGTTTTAAAATATTCCCATTTTTTTTATCTAAAACCAGGCCTTGGATGACGCGATTATATTCAAACTTAAACTCCGATATTGCTGCTGGATAGTTTTTCTCTTTTATCAGTTTTTCTATAATTACGTAGTACGTAAATTCTTCAAAATTCTCTGTATTATAGCGAACCAAGGTATAATCCATATCAAAACCAATGGCCTTGATTTTTTTCATATTCAATACACGGTTTACATATATACTCATCAAATTTTCCCTGGTTTTTCGTAAATTTAAACTACTTCTCTGATTATTTATGAAACTTGGCCGAAACACAAGTTGGTAGACCTCTTTCGCATACCGCTTAGATAAAATATATCCAAACCTCTTGCAAAAGCGTTATCAATTACATAAATTATAGCTCACAATTTGTTATGTGGGCCTGTAGCTCAGTTGGTAGAGTACTTGGCTGGCAGTCAAGGCGTCGCAGGTTCGATCCCTGTCAGGTCCACCAACCGTTACAATAGACGAACCAGCGAACGGAAGACCGACAGCTGGCCGTCGAAACGGAAATAGAAGGCCATCGGGATTAACTCCCGATGGCCTTTTTGTTTTAGAATCATTACCACAATCTTTTGAATCTTCGCCCAACGGATAGTAGACATCAAGGCCACACTCCGTTAGAAAAAGCTGATGAAAAATTTTTCTAAGCAGTCTTTTTTGAAGAATTGCCGTGGCCTTTTTCCATCCACGTTTGAACTCCAAAACCCGCTCCTCAATTACTTTTATTACCTCTTTTGTGTCCACACAAAAGCTTCCATTATGAACCAAATCTTCCAATTCTTTTTCCAAATCCCTTTTTTTCACTGCCAATGTTTGTAACCGTTCCCGTACTAAATCACCGCCAGCACTGCCATCAGTGAAGCTGGATAAAATCCTAAAAACTGAGTCAATTTCGCCAGTGATTTTAGAAATCGATCTTTCCACCTGCTCTTTTTTGGCCACAGATGCAGATTGATTAACGCCCAAAGATTTCTCGATATTAGTCTCAACTTTATCCAGATGGCCAACGCTCAAAATAACCTGATCCAAGTATTGAATAATCGCGTTCTCAACTTCATCGGCAGGAATACGCCTTATCGGGCAATCAAGCTTCTCACCAATTGAAGTTTTATGGGCGTAATAACGGTGAACTTGGTTTCTTCCGTGCGCAGATTGGCCAAATAGTGCGCGATGACAATGGCCACAGCGTAAAAATCCTGATGCCAGAAAAACTCTATTTTCTGATCCAGAAATCCTCTTGCGTTCGGATTCCTTTGCCTGCTCTATGGCCTTTTGCACTTGATCAAAAACCTTTTTATCCACAATGGCTGGCCATGATGCCTTCACCAGTTGGTACTGTTGCCACGCCTTCAGTGAACTTGCTTGTTCATCAATATTGCCCTTATTAACCTCTCTCATTCCTACATAGGCGAAATTTTTTAGTAACCTTTGAACCGCAACAACGGTCCACCGTCCAGCGGCAACATGGCGAGCAGTTTGCTTCTCATTGGCCTTGCGATTAATTTTTTCATCATTTAATCGCTTAGTCGTTTGGGATAAACTTCCGACTTCCAAGTACAGATCAAAAATATATCTGATCATCTTGGCCTCGTCTTCGTTGACAACAAGGCGTCCTGGATTGGTTGGATCTTTATCAAATCCAAGTATCGGAGAACCTCCATTAACCAACCCTCTCATTGCTCTTGAATGGAAATTTAGGGAGATCCTCTCTGACGTTTGCCGTCTCTCAAATTGGGCCAAATTTATCATATTAAAGATCATCATTTCCCCGGCCGGTGTACTAGTATCGAACTGTTCTTTGATCGAAAGAAATTTTGCTTTGTACTTTTCTAGGTCTTTTAAAAGTACACAAAAATCTGAAATACTGCGCGAAAGTCTGGAAAGATCGGTAATCAAAATCAAACTAATCCGGCCACTGCGAATATCTTTTAACATCCGCTGATATGCAGGGCGATTGGTGTTCTTTGCAGAATATCCGTCATCAATATAAGTTTCGACAATCTTTCCCCAATTTTTCTCTTGGAGATTTTTTACTTCAACAAAGGATCGCACTCGATGTTGCTGGCTTTCCAATGATCCGTCAGCTATCTGGGATTGCTCCTCAGTACTGACGCGAACGTATATCCCAATCTTATGCTGCATGTTCAAAATCCTCCTCTTCGTCTTTGCGAGGACGGCCACGAGTAGTGGCAAGAATGATCATTTTAGCGATGATCTCTTGCGCTTCTTCTTTACGTTGTTGGAACTCAATCATATTTTCATAGTACGGAATCAATCTAACTTTAAGCTTCTTCGGAGCTTTTTTTGCTCCAGAAAGTAATTTGTTTTTTGCCACAAGAAGTCTCCATGTTTGGGAAAAAAATTCACGGTTCATGGCGATTTAACTCCTCAATTAATCCAAGCGCTTTGTTTTTTGGTAATGAATCCAGATAAGATAAAACCTTTGCGGTGAATTTTGATGACCGTCGAAAATCATTTTCTATGTTCATCATACTCCGATATCCGGCCAAACAAAGGAACTCGGCCATCTCATGACGAGTCAGTCCAAGTTTTTCTCTTACTTTTCTAATGTCATCACCTTCCATATGCTTTTACCTTATTTATCTTTTGCAACAACTGTTTTTATCTCTTCATCAGCGTCCATGACATCATTGATACCATTACCTGTCAAGGCCTTTTTTATCTTTTTTTTCGGTGCCTCATCTAAAATCATTTGTTTTTGCAATAAGCTTTTAAATTCACTCGGAACTTTACCGCTCTCTTTGGCCCGACGCAAAATTGACTCTAACACCGCCACCTCGTCAAAATATTCCATCCGAATCTCCCTTAAAACATCCTCATTAAAAGCCTCTTTAAATTTTATCATTATCCAATTTGCTACTTCCGTCTTATTTACTTTGCCACCTATAAATCCCTCATTTACTTTATCCATTACAAACGACAACGCCCTCTCCGCCCCCTTATTCACTACTACTCTATACAACCCCTGATCTCTACTTTCATTCTTTATTCCTCTTTCTTCTCTCTCTCCCTCTCTTCTCCTATCCCTACTATTATCTATATTACTACCTAATTCCTCACTCCTATTCTTACTATCACTACTTATTCCTACTTCTTTAACTATCATATCATTCATACTTTCTACTCCTCTTCCTACCGCCGCCCACTGCCTTCCTTCCTGTTGGTGACCACTTCCTCTCAACATCGTTGGGGGGGAGTGGTCACCAACAAAGACAGGATGGCGAACAAAGGGCGGCGGCGGAAATAGTTCTGTTGATTTAAACTCTTATGGATAATTTTAAAAAAATAACTTCACTCTTTTTAAAGATCATGCTGGCCTGCGAAAAGGAACATAATTAAACTGCGAATTTATTATGATCAACTTTACAAATATCTATCAATTTTATGACTCCACCTCGAAGAGAAATTGGTGCTGATTCTGGATTGCTCTTCCACGAATCAGCATCAACAAAACCAATTCTACTTTCAAGATTGGTACTTCGAATTTTTGCCATCGTCTTTACAAGTGCCATTTTAATGGCCTCCGTTTCACAAATATAAAGTATCATTGAATAGGTCGATTGTTGCGCATAGGAAAATAAAATATCCCGATAGCGCGAAAAAGATTTCCTTTCTTTTTCATATTCAAAGGCAACTAATCGCACTTTCCCGGCCACAGATATTTCTGCCGTGGCATCTGGATATTTGATTTTATTGTTCTTAACTCTTATTCCCCAGTCACCGAAGTTCTCTTTTTTTAGTTCTGCTTCGGTATTCCAATTGGCAACAAATCCTCTACTTGCTAACCGAAATAGTGATTGCATTAAAACACGATCGTGCGTTACCGTATGTAACATTGGAGGCATAACAAAACCTAGATTTTTACTTTTCAACAAATCTTTTCCCCGCTGCCCCAAAACATATATGTTTTTTACCTCCTGATTTGCATGTGGTTTTAAATAGCCATTTTTAATTAGACTATGTAATTGTTTGTGCCGCCATCTAAAAGTACCTTTTGCAAAAAACAGATTCCATGTTTGACGACAGATAAAACCTGTTTTTCCAGCTAGAGCAATTGCCTCAAATCCAGCTTCCCCAAGAGGTCTGCCAGGAATATTTAAAAAGTTCATTCGCTCTCCTCCCATTTAGTTGGTTCAATAATCACATACTCAAAATGGCTTTCGATATAACGATTGCCTACAATTTGACTTTCAACCCAGCGAGCTTCTACTTTTGGTTTTTGCAAAGCTGGCATAGCTCCTGACATCGGAGCTGATCGTTTCCCTGCGGCGTATGCCTCTTGCATTTTTTCTTCTGTGTTTTCGTGGATGATGGAGCCTGCCATCATTCCGGCCATTCCACCAAGCGCCGTACCAACGATTACATTTCGAGTACGGTACTCACCATGTTTTCCAGGATCAGCGATTCCACCTAGGACTGCGCCCGTGCCTGCTCCGATAGCACCGCCAAGGGCGGTGCTTCTTGTACTTGTTGCGCAACCTCCAAAAATTGCGGCAACAAGTACAACTAATATTATTAAACTGTTTGTCATAAAACCTCCGAAGAGTGTGTTTGGGAAAGGGTTAATGTTATTTTTTCACCTCGTTCTGTTTTGCTGTCACTCACTGTTACTAACTGCACTATTTGCCTTGATTCTTTTACTACTGGTTTTAGTGGCACTGATGGCAAGTCATCGAATATATCAAATTTTATCTTCACTGTTTTGCTACCTCCATCATGTGGAATCATCATTAAAGCTTCACCAACTCCAAGCTCGCGTTTGAATACATTTGGATGAACAATAAACTCCTCCACCTCTCTGGCCGACAGCTCTCCTGTTCTTTGTTTGTTATTAAAAAATCCATTCTTTTGCCGCTCAGTAAATTTGGTTGTTGCTTTTGTACCTATCGTTTTTGAAAAATATTCCGCCGATTCAGGATCATTACCGCGCATAAATATCTTCAAATTTGAATTGGTCAAAATAGCATTTGCCACAGAATCCCCAAGCTGCGTTATGTCTCCCAAGGCCTGATGCGCAAACACCACTCCCACATTAGCACTTCTGGATTTATTTAAAATCGAAACAAAGCCAGGATACAGATACTCAGAAAAGTCATCTAAATAAGCACCGAAAAATCTTGGGTTTCCTCCTTGTCCTCTATGCCTGTTGGCAACAGCCGCCTGCAACGACTGCAATACTAACTTACCAGTTGCCTTTCCCAAAAAGGGAGAAAGCAGTACTGGTAACTGAAAGTAGACAATCTGATTTTTGCTCAAGGCCTCATCAATCGAGATCATATTATTCTCAGCATTAAAAAGTTCCCCCACCTTTCCATAAACAAAATGGCCCATTGCTGTAAGCAGTCCGCTGGTGCGCATCTCTCTTTCTGTTGGAGAAAGATCATTAAACTTTTTAACCCACGTTATAAGTTGCAGATCATTTGTTTGACTGGCTAACTTATCTATAAGAGCTAGATCGTTTATCACTTGAAGCAACTTTTCAAAGGTTGGCGTTATTTTGTTGCTTTCAAATATCCGCATCACCTGACTCATCACTTCATATTGCAGACTGCGATAGTAGGGATTTTCAAACTCAAACGCATTAAACACTCGCTCAGTAATCTCCTCTGCTGTCCCTCCAATCAGCGGATTAAATGCCTCAGAAAATTGTGGATTAGACAAACTAAAAAGCTTGAAATCTGCCTCTCTGTTGTACTTTTTGGTATAGGCCCAAAGTTTATTCAGCAAGGATTTATCGGCCTTGCCATCAATTAGCAAAAGGCCGCGCCCATCTTTGATGTCTTGTATGGCCCAAGGTAAAATCACTGACTCGGTTTTTCCTGCGTTGGTTGTGCCAATTACTTGAGTATGCATTGCTCTCTGCTTTGGCTTGATAAATACCTTTTTCCTATCCGAATCTCTCCCACAATACACCGCTTCTGGAGCGTCTGCTAAAATTGCTCGCTCCTCCATAATCTTCGATCTTTTGGTTGCAATTCTTTCAATTACGATTAGTAGCACAAACAAACTTAGGGCTATTGAAATTGAGACAATCTTAAACTGGTGATCGTAATAAAATTGAAATACTCGCGCGTGATATTTTTGATACCCAATCCACGCAAACAGTATTCCGGCCCAAACTAAAAGATGCATATCGTTATTATTATTTTTAGAATCCATTAACCGCCCCTGGGTCTTTGAAAATAAGGCCCTGATTTAAAACTGCTTCGGCCACAACTCCGGCCGGAAGCTCAATCCATTTTTGTTCTTTTTTCATCTCCTCACCAAATCCTTCAGCATAATCTTTGGCAGTTTCTGCAACTGCATTTTTCAAACCATTCTCATGTCCTCCACTACTGGCCCCCATCTGGCCGCGTGTCATTGCTCCTTCGGCGTAAGCTCCGACAAATCGCGTAATGGTATGGCCCATCAAATTTTTTAGAATTTCCGAGTGAACTTCTCCATTAATACCAATCCTCCCGTCTGCATCTATGCCGATCGCCGAAATAGCTCGCTCTCTGCCGTTTGGAAAAATTATCGACTGAAAATTAATGTTGGCCCGCTCAGATGAATCATCAAAACTAATCTCCCCATATAGTTTTGCCCCCTCAGGAATGGCCACACTATTTTCATAGATCACATCTTTTACCACCTCGCCAACTACCGGCATCGCTTGCTTTGTTACTGTCATGGCCTCGGCAATTTTAAATACAACCCTTGACCCAAGTGGAAGTTTACCTTTCGAGGTTGCCCCCTCTCTGGCCAAAATCATCGAAGTGTTGCGATCACGATTTGAACCACCTCCGCCACCACCTTGAGCTGTTCCACCATTTCCATAAGCAGTTAGTGGATCGGCAACTGATCTTGAAAAACCACTTGTCGCTTGCAACTGAGCCAAAGTATCTTCAGTTGCCGTTATTCGTTCCGCATTGTTTGGAGTCTCATCAATAGTCGCTGTCTCGTGAAAGTCTAATTCTTCTTTGGGTTTTTCTGGTAAAACTAAAATCACAACAACAAATAGAAAGAGAGTGACACCGCACAATGTGATTATCGTTTTCCAATTGATCTCTTGCCTTGACGAAAACGGTTTGGGTGCTTTTAAGAAGGCATTTTTTATTTTGTTTTCCATGCAGACGCCTTGGCAATGGTTAAATAAGAAATCGTTTTTCTTCTCAACTCAAAGCGCAAGTATGCATTTACATCAATATCCTCTTTGGCAAGCTGAATCACACCTTTAACAAATTCACCTTTTTTCATTGTCAGTGACGAAAAAATCAATTTGTTAATCGGCTTTGTAACTCCTTCTTGTGTCAACCAAATCCACTCTGGTTTGATTGGCCTATTTTGTTTAGAGATAATCTGAAACTCAAGAAACAAAAATTTTCCAGAAGTATTTCCAACTCTTGTTACCTCCAACGAAATGTCATCGTTGGTTAGTTTTTTACTAATACTTCTCCAAGCGATAACTGATCCATCTTCTTTTTTTTTCGGATGTTTCAGATAAACCACATAATCCGCCCTGACTTCGGCACCAGTAATCAGTTGCACATTGTACCGTTTCCATTCAGTATAAATATAGAGATTACTCTTGGCCCCACTCACAAGGGGCTTAATGGTAATCGCCTTATCAAGATACTCCACCTTAAAAGCGCTCTGATCGCCGACAACAACGCTGTTGGGGGAGTCTGGCACCTGAACAATGGTAGCAATTCCAATTGCTGTTTTTACGGTAACAACTTGGTCAGGTTGCACTTCAACATAACGAACACGATTCTCAAATGAATTCGCAATTGATCCAAATAGTATGAGCGAACAAATCAAAATACATTTCATAAACCTATTCCTCCTTTTCTTTCACCACATAAATTCCCCATGGGTTTTGCGTTGATCTTGGCCCATTTTCAAATTGCAGTAATACTTTTAGCTCTCCCGCAGCACGAAGGCCCTGAATTGAACTAACCCGATCACCCGTAACAATCGCTGTGCTATTTTTAAGATCAATAGACATCTGATTGGGATATGCCCTTTGTACCACCTCTTTTTCTAGGGCAAACTTCATTACCTCACTCATCGCTCCATCAAACGCCTTGCTACTTCTTGGTAGGATGAAATTCATTGCTACCGATAAGTTGTCTTTGATATTCTGCGGAGTCCAGTTATAGCGATAGCGGATGTACGCATTTAGTGCTTCACGTATCTGTAATTCAGCAGAAGGAAGTTTTGTCTCTTCGAATACTTTTCCATCTGTGCTAAATGCCAACACCAAAGCGGGCCGATTGTTTAGAATAAACGCAAATAATAAGCTCATGATTGCAATTGCCAGTGAGCAAAGCGAAAAAGTTTTTAGTAATTGGTTAGAGTGAGTCATATCTCCGACAACTTTAGGCCAATTGGCCGCTTTCAAAATAATTTTTTGATCCATACTAATTCCTTTGTAAAATTTTTGTTTATTAATCGTTTTCATTCTTTTTTACTCTTTGGTGTCATCAATTTTTGCCTCATAAAATTTTGCCCTAAATTAATCGCCGATCTCGTTTTCGTTGACATTATCAACGCTTTTGCAGGTGCTGCGGCCATTGCCGCCACTGTACTTGCTCCTATTGTCGAGGACATTGCATGAAACCCTGATCCGACGATGCTTCTTACAATCATCGGGGTCATCAGCATGGAAATTGCGATCATAAAATTCATCACCATCAAAGTGACATATGATCCTTCGGCACGATACGCATCACCAAAAGATAGTGAAGTTAGCATCGCGCCGAGCACACCCCAGACAATTTTCCAACTAGCAACTTCAATCATCCCTTTAAATAGATTGCCAGTGATCTGCTCCGTTCCATGAAACAGATTAAAAAGTAAAAGGAGCGGAGCGGTGGCCATAAAAAAAAGCCAAAAAAAGTGATACATCGCCACCGTCAGATAACGTGCCACATAGAGGACGAGGTAACTTAAAAAGGCAAGTGTAGCGATTATCAGATCGTTAAACTGCAACAAAATACTGGTCGGTGAAAACGAATAGCCCTGCGTTTTTTGTCCGGCCATTTTAATTATGGTATCAATGCTATTCATCGAATCAATTTTATCTGCTATCCCATCACAGATAGAAACGATCGCCTGACTAATTTCAGGAAAGGCCACTAATAAAAAAGTAGATACTACCGCCTTTTTTATTATACTCACAAATTCCGGACTACCTTGTGGATGCCTAAACCATGTAACCGCAACGGAGAGCAAAAAGAAAACTGGCAGCATCAAGTAATAGATTCGCACAAACTCTCGGTGCAAATCGCGCATCAAACTTCCTAATAATTCAAATGATGGCATTATTCACCTCCTATCTTGCCACCTCTAAAGTGACGGCAGACTGTTTTTGCGAGGCAATTTTCCAAGAGCACTGGACATCCCATCGTATTGGTTTTTAAATTGCGCTGACTGCAATTTTTCCTTCCGATTGGACAGTGCCATATTTTCTCCCATCATCTTTAACATCATCGAATTAGTTCTAAGCAACTGGGTAGTAACTCCTATTAGCACAGCGAGCGATTGTGCATTTAGCTTCTCCGCTCCTTGGGGACTCACCACCTTGGCATGATCCATAATTCGCTTAGATTCCAAATCAACTTGATCGGCATACTCAAACAAATTCCCATTCATCGAAATACTCTCTGCCACCGATTGATCTTGTGCTTGTTGCAGCCTAAACTCGGCCGTCTGAGGAACTTTTCCATAAAGCTCATTAATGACACCTAATACTCGATCAGCAGTATCCAAATTACTGTAAAGGCCTGGATTAAACTTCGGGTTAATAATGCGAATCAGATCAAGGCCATCTCTAATTCCCTGATTAATATCTCTCATCATTCCCAAAGTATCTTGCCCGTTACCGACAATTTCGCGAAGCTGTACAAGCTGTTGCAGGGCATTTGACAGAAGCTGGGTAAGCACAACGATGTCTCCGCCAAACATGTCCGCTGACGCGGAACTAGATATTATTATTGTAAGTAGTCCGCTCAACAACAATCTTTTTAATTTTCTCATGCTGCCTCCGCTTTTTTTGCTCCAACGCCGTTTGGATGTTTTACAACTGCCTCTTCAATTGCCTCAATTAAGCTCAGTCCATCGTTTTGTCTTTGCGCCAAAAATTTATTATCTTCAGCATCAGAAGTTGATAACCAATACTCAAAAGGGCCTGGCCTTATTTGCACTACTTGTTTTTCATCTCCTTCCATCAAAAAGCCCTCGCTAAATTTACCTTTGCGCTGTTCAAGTGAGCCAATCAAAGAAATCTCCTGCGAATTTAGTCGAAGAGTATCTTTTAAAATCTTTGGATCACCTCTTTGCAAAAGAATAAATTTAGTCGCAGTGTTATTTAAAATTGCAGGCCCAATGGAGCTTGCTGCAATCTCTTCAACTCCTTGAGTTATAAAAGTAATACCAGAACCAGTTTTGCGCAAAGTCCGAGCGCAATACTCCATAAATCCAGCGGAGGCCGGGTTTTGTAAAAGTGCCCACGCCTCATCCATGATTATCCGTTTTTTACACGAGCGATCATTTTCTACTTGCCCCAAGATAAAATCGGTTAAAATAATAATCATCACACTTTGCAAATCTGGATAACTAGAAAGTCCCTTCAAATCAAAAGTACAAATAGTACTATCTGCACGAAGCCCACCATAACCATCCAGCAAACGGCCATAGGGCCGATCTCCAGTCCAGGTGTATAAAAGCTTGGCCAAAATCTGCATGGTTTGCTCTTTGGATTTTTCCAGAGCCGCTACCAAATCAGAAAGTGTCGGAACTTTATTTTCCTTGGCCTTCTTTTTATAAAGTTCAATGATCTCTTTTTCGAGTAATACGCGATCAAGTTTTGCCAGTTTGGGTTTATCCTCATCAGTAACCATACTTTCAATTGCCGCCAGTAGTGACTTTAGCTTCTGATTTGTTGGCCCTTCTTCAATATCTGCAATATCAAACGGATTGAGTCGATACTGATCCGAAAGATTTATCTCTAGATATTGCCCATCCAGTGCCTGAGTAATTTTTTTATACGATCCTCCAATGTCAATAACAAATACTCGAAGCGATCTGGCCATCTCTTGTAATAAAATGCAATTATTCAAAAACGATTTTCCGGCCCCAGAAGATCCCGTTACCAGCGTATTATAATTGGGAAGTCTAGGATCAAATGGGTTGTATCCCACCAGACCACCAAGACGATTTTTAAAAATCACCACTGGATCGTCATCTCCCATGCGCGGCCCATAGAGAGGAAGAAAATCGGCAAGATTATTAGTCTTCATCCGACGAGCGCGCTCAAGATTAAGTGGTGCCAGCGGCAGGCAATCCCTAATCACTTTCCACGCACCGACACTCTCTTCTAGGCCTTCTGCTCCTTGCAATGCTCTAAGGCGCGATAACACCTCTTTAGCTTGCCGAGACAAAAGTCGCATTCCATCAGTGCCCACAGGTGCTCTTAAAACAATACTCATCTGTGCCGCATAGATTCTCTGGCCACTACTAAGCAACTCCCGAATAAGCTCCTCAGTAGAAGATAACTTTGTTTCACTTTCAAGGTCAGATGCCCTCCCACCTGATGTTGCTGCTAAAGAATGGGCCATCTTTCTTTTTTGCTGAAGCTTGGCCATCTCAGATGCCTGCTCCGGAATATCTACAGACAAAAGCAGATCATAGTGAAACGGAAGCCTTAAAAAATTTGCAAGCTGCCCGGCAAAAGTTATTTCTGGTAGAGTTTTAAGCGTAATCACCTTGTGCAAATACGAATCCAGCACAAAATGTGAAAACTCTAAAATCAAATCCCCAAATACTAACTGCTCTCGTGGAGATTGCTGGGCCATCCAAGGTACTTCTTGGATTAGCGATGATTCAAGCTCAACCTCATTACTTGTTTGGACTTTTGGACACGATTCACTCAGTGATCGTTTTGGATTTAAAAAACGATATATAATCTCAACCAACTCACTTTTAGAAAGTGGCCTACTCTTAATGCCAAGGCCTCCTAACGATGAAATCAGCGTATCAAGATTTTGAAAAAGCATTTCCACCGTTTCTTCATAGTTTTCCCTGGAAGCTTCAGCAAATTTTTCTGGCCGTTTAAATAATCCAAACTTCTGTCCTTGCAGCATTGGCGTTTTCAAAAAAATAAAAAGTTCTGGTTTATAAAATTCGCCTGACTCCAAGCTTGTCTGCAACCCAGACTCTCTTTTTTGTGCAATCTTTTTTATCAGGGGATGAGCTGATGGATTAAATCCATTTTTATGCTTTTCAACAAACGAAGACGCGTCCGATCCAACTCGTAGGTAAAATTGTACTGACAGTCCTTCACTAATGGAATTTAGTGACGAACGTACGCCTTCGGTTAGATGATTGATGGCCGCACTATCCCAGCACTCAATATCAACCAATGATGCCTGCACTCCGGCAATAATTGATCCATCAAATAAAATCGCATGTGGACGAGGCCCATCAAAAAATTCCCAATAGGGCAGCTCACTTGCCAGTGATGTGTTTATAAAATTATTCATTGTCTATTTCCTTGCGTTTAAATTTTCGATATAAAAGATCTGCTTCTCCGGCCGATCGCATCGCCGGTTTAGTATAAAACTCCCCCAGATGTTGAAGATAGTTGTCTGGTTTTCCCCTTTTGATAAAGTAGAGGAACAACGCTATTGCTAGCGTCGTTCCCCATACCAGCGGATAACGTAAACTCGTTCCACCAAAAACAAGATTAGTTATCGCCATGTTCATAAATATCAAAAGGAGGTCTGGAAGTTCAAAACCCAATATTTTCGTCTTCATCTCTAACGCTCGTGGCACCGAACTTGTGAGTAATTCTTCTTCCATACATCCTCCAAATGTTTAGCGAACCGTTTGTGATATAAAATCAACAATCGCCTGTGCTCCGAAACCAAAAATGCAACCCAAGATGGCATACACCATGTGCGACTTGGCGTTTGGATTTCCAGTAAAAAAAGAAATCGCCGCAATTGCCATTCCGATTACCGCCAGCACGGGGAGAATTACTCCCGTCAGTTTAGTTTTTAGTCCAACCAAACTTGACTCCAATCCAGCAAAAGCAAGATCAGGTGCCATTAGTGCAACGATACCGACGATTAGTAATAAAATTGTCATCTGTGTTTTTCTAGAATTTTGTAATGTCATAATAATTTCCTTATGTTTTAGTTTAAGCTGCATCCATAAAAGTGTTTGGGTGTGCTAGCGTTGACGAACTCTCTTTCATTTCTGGATAAATGCTCATGTAAATAGTTTTTTCAATCAAATCAAAATCCAAGCGCATATAACCATTTGCTGCATCAACTCTGGCCATTCCAACTATGTTCCAAAAATATTTTTTTCTACTTTCTGAAAACTTATTTGCCTCTCTAGTCATGATGTAATATCGGCCTACATCGGATTTATGAGGAATCAAATAGAAGCGTTCATTGAGAAGTGTCCATAGCCTAACTGTATATGTGGCATGGCCATCTTTTAGGTACGCCATTCCGATGGTTTTAGTTTTCTCAATCTTCCCCAAACCTTTTTCCTCTCCTAGATAGACGACAAAACGATAGAAATTTGCTTGCTCGTCATTACTCATAATCGTGTCCAATACTGTTTTTAATTCTTGCATAAAATTGTTCTCCATACCCTTTAGGCCGCAATGGCCTTTGAATCATCCACGCCATCAGCTAATAAATCTCTTAGCCTCTTTAGCGCACTCTCAATCAATCGATCTGTCACATCCCAAGTTTTTCCCATGGCCCTAGCAATCTCTTCGATAGTCATCAATTCCCAGTAGCGCATATGTAATGCCGTCTGGGCTTCATCGCTGAGCGTTGGTAAAAACTGGTTTAAACTCACAATCTGATTTTCAATCTTCTTCTTTTTTACCTTAGAAAAATCGTCCATCCTCAAACCCCTTTGCTAATCCACCATCGTACTTTTTGTATTCAAGATACTCCCATCGTCTCCACGCCATTTCTGAATCCTGCGTTCCCTCTAGTTGTGTCAAAAATGATTTAATCCAAGCTAAAATTGTTCTAAATTTATTCGTTTCCATATCGTCCTCCGTTTGTGTTAAAATTTTTTGTCCTCTCACTAATGGGCAATTGGGCAGTGTTTTTTCTTGTATAGTGTTGATATTTTTAGAATCGCTCTTTTTTTAATATCTCGAACACTCATTCTTGTGATGCCAAATTTGCTGGCAATTTCCCTTTCACTAAGGCCGTGCCAATAGCTCATTTGCAAAACCGTTTTCTGCTTGATCGTGATCTGATTAAGCAATTCCGCAATCTCTGCTTTTAGCTCTTGATCTGCTTCACGGATGGCCGCTGTAATAAACGCGGACTCCTCCATTTGTTCAGCGATCGAGTCAAAGGCATGATGGCCAATTTGCGACTCTCTCATCGGAGTTTCCAACCATTGCAAATAATCGCTCCAAGTTTCATGACTCCAATACTTGGATAAAACTTTTAACAGATCATCGTTAAATGGAACTCCGTTATGATCAAGCCATGGCGTTTGATCCTTTCTCACTCTTGTCAATCCAAATTCATCTATCGCTCTCATACTTCCCCCTTTAGATTTTGAAGCATTTTCATTTGCTTTCTTGAGGTCAGTAATTCCACAAGCTGTGCCAGCTCATCTGATTTTTGGAAATTTAATAAAAAGAAGGAGTTGCAAAAAATGACACTTCAAGTTAATAGTAGCCGAAATAGTAGCGCTACTATTTCATAATAGTAGTGGCTACTATTAACTTGATGAGTCATTTGCGTGAATAAACCGATGATAGCAGAGGACATCCCTGTAAAATTTTCAAAATGGTGACGAAGCTTCAAGCTTCTTGATCATCCACAAATTTCTCAAGATCACTATACCAATAGTAGGTTGCTCCATTGTCAAAACTGATGATGGTTCCATCTTCCTCTTCCTGAGATTCCCATTCTGATTTAGCGATATTCCAAGAAACTGGATCTTGGGACTTCATGAGCGTGACTGTATCAAACGTCATCCAGCCAACTTTGGTCTCTTCAGGATATATTTGGCGAATGGATTCTTCGAAGGCTTCTTCAATGTCAACTGGTGATAACTCTGTTTCTAAGATGTGCGAAATGATCCACTCTTGGCCATACTCGCATCCAACTCCAGGCAGCCGATTCATCAAATCATCTGAGCCACAAATATTACAACGGCCCGTTGGTGCGTCTTGGTAACAGCCATAGCAAAAGGGAATTGATTTTTTTAATGCTAGTTTATTAAGTTTGTCTTGGATTTCAATTTTCATAAAGCAGTCTCCATTTTTGTTTTTTCCTCTTGATTGAGGGCCTCTTCACCCAAAAACGGAGGCCCGGAGAGGAAAAAAAGCAAGCGAAGGATTGGAGCGCACCCCGACACTTTGGGCAAGTAAATGCCAAAGTAAACCTTTGGCAGAGCTTGCGGAGGGGTGAAAGAGCGAAATGACAAAGCGAGCGTCAATTAAATGGAATTGGAGACGAATATTAAATTGAAATTAGATACAACTTAACTTTAGCAGGGGCCCAAAATCTTATTTTCTTGCTTGGCCCTTACCCAATATAGCAGAAGTGATAGTATCAATATGCCGGCGTTGATGGGATTGATTAGCGTAAGTCCTGATTCTGCAATAGCATAGCCTACATACATTGGATGAGCGATAATTTTATAAACTCCACTCTTAACCAGTTGACGTTTTGCAGGAGAAATTCCCAGCGATGTTCCAAGTTCAATAGTGGCCAGTGCGACCAGAAGAAAACCGATAACGGCCATAATCGTTGAGATCAGCAAAAAAAGCGGTAGTACGTTGTCGGAACCCAAATAGCAAAGTGGTAGTGCCGAGGAGATGTAAGAAGCAATCGTAGGCAGTCGTCCAGATTTTATTTCCGCAGGCCTGCGTTTTAGAAAAAAGTATGCAGCGACAAAATCTCTTAGCACCAACAGTAAAAAAAACAAAAGCTGAGTTTGGTGCCAACGATAAAGTGCCAAAACACCAAACCCAAACATTAAAAGAGCGCCAGAATATTTTCCAATATCTTGCTTCATTAAATCCCAGGCCCACAACCCTTAGGTTGTAGCTCTTGCTGTTTTAGAACTTTCTGGACAGTGTTCTCTCCACCTTTAATCGTCTGAAGATATTTAAGTGTGTGCTGTAAAAACTGTTCTTTAAAATCATCATTGGATTTGATCTCTGGCATACCTGCTTCCGTCTGGATATCTGAAAATGGTATTCCTGTCAGATCACTTTGCTTTTTTAATTCAATTAGCTGAGTTAAAAGATTTGCCTCATCTTCAACTAGTACCGGATTTATTACACTAAGTGATTTGTTAAAATTACAAACTGCTTGGGCCATCGACCCAACTGCTAGCAAAACGGCCATTACGCGTAATAGATTTTTCACACTACTTTCCCCCCGTTAAAATGAAATTAATAATAACCTCACTGACCATATCTGGTTGATCAAAATGGGCAAAATGCCCAGCATATTCAATTGAAATAAACTTGTAATCTCCGCTTGCGGCATCCTTTTCTAAAACATTCGGAGGGAGCAGCCTATCCTCCTCTCCTGCAATAAAGATGCGTCTGACACTGCTTGATTTTATTTCTGCAAGTAGCGATTCTTTTTGCGAGGCCTCTTCCGTTGCATCCAAATAGGCCTTAACGCATGAAGAGTCATTTAACAGTAGTTTCTTACCGTTTTTTATATTCTTATGCGAAAAATAGAGTTCTGCGTAGTGAGCAAACCATTTTTTATACAAATCATTGGTTGGATTTTTTTCAAAAAGATTGTTGATCGTTTCGCTCTCTTCATTTTGTATTGCCATAAAATTTTTTGAAACCTCATCAAAGCTATTTTTAGAAAATGGTGACGCAATACAAATTAGGCCCGAGATTAATTCTGGAGATTTGACTGCTAAGTCCGTGGCAATAATTCCACCGAAAGAGTGGCCACACAAGATAGGAGCTTTGATTTTTTTAATCTCATTTACTAAATCTGCAAGTTGCACATCGTAACTTAAAACCGATGGTGTCCGGCCACCTGACTCTTCTAAAATTGTTCCTGTCGGATAAAAATAAAACACATTAACCCCGACAATTTTTTCAGAAAGCAAATCAAACGAATTAGGCCCAAGGCCTGGCCCACCAGGGATAAACACCAGATTAGGTGATTTGAGTTCTGCTTTTTTTACAAGTTTTATTAATGCCATAATGTTTCCGTATCTATACTGCAAACTGGTCTGCCTGCATTTTTGTGCCCAATTATATCTCGAAGACCAAACTTATTTATCTTTTTGTGCAAAGTTGTTATGTGTGTTTTTAAAATTTCTGCTGCCTTCATCCGATTTCCATTAGCATTTTTAAGCGCATCAATGATCTGCTGTTTACCATACTCTTTTTCTTCAAAAATTTCAGGTTCTGTTAAATCTTTTGAACTGATTGCTTGCAGAGCAGACTCCTGATCAAGAGATTTTCTTTTAGAAAAGACAACAACTCTTTGAATTACATTCCACAGCTCTCTAACATTTCCTTCCCAGTTATGATTTTTTAACATATCAAGGCCTGATTTTTCAATTCTAAATTGTTCACCGCCTTTAAAGTCATTAACAAATATTCGAGCATAATACTCCACATCTTCAGGACGCTCACGAAGAGGTGGCATTTTAAAGGTAAACGTATTTAACCTCTGATGGAGATCAAGTCTAAATTCATCCACGCTTATCATTTGAGCTAAATCTCTATGAGTAGCTGCAATAAATCTGACCTCTACTTTTCTTGGCACGGTTCCACCGACAGGCATAATCTCTTTTTCTTGTATCGCACGAAGTAGCTTGGCCTGAATTGCTGGACTACAATCCCCAATCTCATCTAAAAAGAAAATTCCGTTGTGGGCCTGCTCAAGTAGTCCGATTTTGTCAGCGACTGCGCCGGTAAAGGCACCTTTGCAGTGGCCAAAGAGTTCGCTTTCGGCAGTTTCTTTTGGAATGCTGGCCATGTTCGCCGCCACCAATTTTTTATTTACCTTGGAGCTAATATATTTTGCCAGAAATTCTTTTCCCGTTCCTGATTCACCAAGAATTAAAATTGGTGCGCCACTATTAGAGGCCAACACCTGATCAACTTTTACTAGTAGCTTTTTTACCAGCGGCGACTGAGTTTTAAACTCAAAAGAATTGTTGGATTTGACCTTTTCCTTATTGGATAGCACTTGCGATAAAGCTTGCCTAATTGCTGCCTGCGCATATTCATCTTTGGTTATAAAATCAACCAGTGGCCTTCTGGTTGCTTCGACGACTCTTTTGGTATTGTGATCGGAGCTTAACACGATCATGGATACCGATGGCATCTCCTCTTGGATGAAATCAATGAGATTAATGCCATCATCATCTTGCCCTTCAAAATTAAGATCAATCACCGCCGCATCAATTTGATATTTTTGCAGTTGCGCCTTGGCCTCTGCCACGCTTGAGGCGATTTTCACATCGTAGCTATTGCTTAAGAAAAATTTGATCGTTTGTAAAATATCCTTGTCATCATCTGCAAGTAGTACTGTCGGCTTTTTCATGCTAGATCTCCTTGTAATTTAATTTCAAAGCATGCTCCACCCATTTGTGATTTTTGATAAACAATCTTTCCCCCGTGTGAACGAACTATGTGATTTGCACTCGATATGCCCATCCCCATTCTATCAGCTTTAGTCGATTTGCCTCTGCCCTGTAAAAATAGCGAGGCATCATCCATACTCATCCCATGGCCATCGTCGCTAATTTTGATACTAATAAATTTGTCCGCCGGCACAACTTCCACAAAAACTTTTGATTTGGCAGCATCAATCGCATTAGAAACAAGATTGCTTATTGCTCGTCCAAGCAAAACCGAATCATGTGGATGTCTAATGGATTGATTCGGCAGAATGGTTTTAACTTCCACAAAGGCCTTCTCTGCAAGCGACGCCTTGGCATTTTGTGTTGCAGTTTCAACTGAAACCAATAAATCACTACTTTCTATAGTAGCTTCCAAGGCCAAATTAGTTCGGGCCGATTTAATCTGCTTGATTATCTGCTCGGCAAGATCAACTATTCGCACTTGCGCTTGCTTTCTATCTTCGATACTGGCCATTTCATGATCTAAAATTTGCATATAGTGGCCAATGGCCATAACCGGCACCTGAAGATCGTGGATTAAATTTCTATATGCCGCTGTTGCCATCTCTTTTGCTTTGCTCTTGGCCAGTTTATTATTGGCCTCTTCAAGATCGGTGAATGTTTCAATGAAAGCTTCCCTGATATTTTCAAGTTCTAAAATATTTGATTGAGTGATGTTCTTCTTATTAAAATCAGTTTTAACTTCTCTGATTGCTGTTTCAAGCTCAGATAGAGAAGTTAGTCCGGCCGTCGATTCCTTGATCGTTTTAGAGATAAGAAGATTGATGGTAAAAAACAAAAATACAAAAGTACCAAGAGAAATTTCCAGAGTGAGGATTATGATTGAAGATAGTCCAAGATATATTCCCATAGATACCGTTGCCGCCTCCGGCCCATTAATTCGTTTCACCTCAGTAAAACTCATTAGTCTTCCTTAATTAATTTTTAGATCAAGCAAAGGAAGCTCTTTTAAATTCCCCTCAAACGGGTTACCAATTCTTCCAAAATCAAAAGAAGAGGCGATGATCTCATCTGTTTTAGATATTACTTCGATCGCAGCACCACGTTTGGCCGATACTGCTTGTAAAAACCGCTGAATCTCCGGCCGATCTTGCGTTTCCAGTAGTGTTGCAACATGAGGAGCAATTGATTCAATGAACGTTTTATTGGAGTTTGCATACTGAACAAAAACAGTAGTCCCAACAAGAAGCGCAATCAATGTGGCAATTATCAGCGGCACTCCAATTTGATAAGATGCCATCTGCTTTTGAATATATTTCTTGAAAGGGAGTACTACTTTTTCATGAACGTTACTCATTTAGCACCTCTTCGCAAGCAGTCCATGTCAAAATATACATTTCGATAATCAGTATACGCAACCGCCAGCAGATTTGGCCTAAATCCCTCTACGCACTTACTCACCCAATAGTGCGCGCGAGAATGAAAAAGATTAATTGATAATGCCAATCCATCAATGCGTTCGGCAAGCTCCAACTGGATGCTTTGCCTTTTAATTCGATCTTGCGTACTTCTTGATTGTACAATCAATGAATCAACACCTGGATCATTTAGGCCACTAAAATTATCTGGGTTAGTTGATTCAAAATTATTTAACAAAAATTCTGGATCTGGATAATCAACAATCATCGCAACCAAAAACGACTGAAGTGTTTTGGCGGAATATTCGGCCATCATTTTATCCCATTTGGTCATAACAACTTTAACATTCCACCCCTTAGCATTAAATTGATCGGTAATAAATTGCGCCATCTCCGACGATTTATCTAACTCTGCGGGGATATTGATGGTGATCAACTCACGAGGAGGTTTTTCTATTTTTGATACTGTTTCTAGTTTTGTAGTTCTATGGCCTGGAAATGAGGGCGGCACATAACCAAACGCAACCTTGGCGTCAGGATAAAATGTATCGCGGAATTTTTGAGTATCAAAACTTTGCTGAAATAGTTTTCGCACTTCAAGATTATCAAACGGTTTTAGGCGCGCATTAAGTCCAATCACCCACGTATCTGCTACTATCGAGCTAATATCCTTCCCTGATTTAAAAACGGCCTCCTGTCCATTCATCGGCCAACTTGAAAGATCATGAATTTTTCCAAGCGTAGCCTCTTCCATGGCGTCCTTTTGATCCATCATAACTAGCTCCATCCCTGATATCTGTGGTAACTTCGAATGGTACACAGCAAAACGAGTGAGATAAATTTTATTCTCCGAAATACGTTGTACCGCAAATGGGCCAGTTCCAATTGGTTTTTTGAAAAAATCTTTTTTTGCTACTAATTTTGCTGGAAGAATTTTGGCGGTAGCACCTGCCAAAACATATAAAAGCGGTGGGAATGCTTTTTCAAGATGAATTTCGATGGTATTGCTATCAACAACTTTCAATCCATCAACCGCCACCGCCTTCCCCGCATGATAATCTTTAGCACCATTAATTACGTCATAGTATTTATACACAACACTCTCTTGACTGACATTTCTGGTCAACGAAACCTTTACGTCATTGGCAGTAACAGCGTCCCCATTATGGAATATTGCTTTGGGATTAATTTTGAAAGTTAAAATTGTTCCATCGTCACTTGCACTCCATAACTCAGCAAGGCCAGCTTGCACCCCATAATCTTCGGTGAAGCGAAGAAGCCCTTCGTAAACAAGTTCAGAAAAAATTAGCGAGGCACCATCATTCATTTTGATCGGATCATAGGATACAGGCATTGAATAGATGGCCTTGACGTACACTTGTTGATTTTTTTGCGATATTAATTTGCTTGCCAGAGAACTTTTTGAAATAACTATTCCCAACACAATAATCAGAGTAACAATAATCCCGATAAAGAATTTCATTATTACCACCTTTTTAATAAGCGCATACGCTGCAGTGGAATGTCATTGAGCAAATATCGAGCCGACAGTATAAATTGACGCTATGTATTGATTTAATTGCGCTTACACAAAGAGAGTGTAACAATTACCCGATATCAAAATGGGTAAATCCTAAAAAAGATTTTATTATTTGGTCAAAACGACACCAAGTGATTTTTAAATTTAGAATTCCATTTCGGCGGAGTTTTGCAACTTCGCCGGTAGCAAATTAACGACTTTCTAGTATTTTCACCATATTACGCAATTATGCAAATGACTATTTTTTTTACACCACTGTATTTTGTACAACCAAAACAAAAAAAATCTGATCAAAATTCATTTTTCCGCTAAGATTTGATCAAGAATATTAACACATGGAATTTGTGAGCGATCGGCGCACAGAAACCATTAGGTTAATGAACAGGAGAATTTTATGCTAAAAGCTTTCACCTTTTTCGTGGCATTATCAATATCGATTAACTTATTTGCATTGGATGTTCCAAATTTCCTTGCATGCAACGCCTCTTCGTTAGAATCAAAGATAGAAAAATTATCCAACAAGACAGACACCCTTGAGGAAAAGCTGGAGGAAGTTAGTCGTTTGGTTGTTGCAGAGACGGTATATAACTATTTTGATGCAACAGAAAATGTGGTAAAACAATTTCAGCTTGTTGTTAACTGTGCCGAGTATCAAAAAAAACTGTCCAACAATATTGATGAACTGACCACAATCTATAGAAGAATAGAGATTGTCCTTGGAAGCGTGACTAAATTAAAAGGTGGAGATGTTTCGGCCATCGAAGACTATTCGCTTAATTTCAACAAGTTCATAACAATAAGTAAAAAACTGGGAATACAATCGGGACTGCCCGCTATGACATTAAAAAAAATCCGTTTAAGTGACTAGATTAATGATTGGATTGTGAATGGAAACGTTGGCGATTAATAGATCTTAAATATAAAAGTTAGCTTTTCTGATCAAAATCACAAAGACAAAGAAATAACGGGCATGGCCCGAACTTTAAATATTACTTTAATGAACAAGGAGAATTTTATGAAATACACTTTAGCCTCTTTTGCAATTTTGTTTTCTCTTCAAACAATAGCCGCAGATATAGTTTCTTCTGTGCTCAATAAGCCAGAGGGAACGCGTAAGTTTAATAGTGTAACTTTAACAATTAAGGGCAATACTGCAAAAGAACTTTATAATGGTATGAAAGACGTTAATAATTCTAAGGCCCTTACGACTGAACAAATTGACGATAGTGTTACGACGATAGCTTTCCATGATCAATATGGCGAAGCATCCGGCTTCACTAGCAATAAAATTATGTGTTTAGAATCTTTTACTGAAGATAAGAATTTCAAGAAATATGAGTGTACTGTGGATTTAGATAGATATAATTAGTCAGACAGAATAGTCCGCGACTAAATTATCACTAGGATTGTAAGTGGCTTATGCTCGGTAACGTTGGCGGATTATAGATCTTGCGCGGAAAAGCGAGCTTTACTACCCAAGATCACGAAAGTTGAGAAATAACGGGCATGGCCCGAATTTTAAATATTGACTATAGATTTTACAATTTTAGCAAATTTACTTGAAAGTTTTTTGGAGATTGCTAAAGTAACAAAATTATTTCTTTGAACTAACAATTGGAGGATATATGAACAGACTCCGAATTATGGTAATTACTTTTATTTTGCTTGGTATTGGGAATATTTCTTATGCACGAAGCAATGGCATGGATAAGATGATGTCTTGTACTTACATCCCAGAATCTCATTCCTGGAGCATTGGTGGCTGTGCTCATCTGACACAAGAGGAACTTGATGGACTCACTCCTGAGGATTTTGAAGGATTGGATGACACTAATTTCACTCAAGTGGTAATCAGTAGTTATCCTAACAACAACGATAAGGCAAAATTTTTACACTCAACTCCGGGTTTCTTCAAGGCATTCAAAAATCTTAGAAGTATTATATTCAAGATCCGAGTCGGCGAAACATTTAACCCTGATATTTTTGTAGGATTACCGAACTTAAAATCTCTTGAAATCGGTTTCGTAAATGAAATTCCGGATCGGGCATTTTCGCGATTAGGTCCACTTGATTCTTTGAAGATCTGGGACGCTGGTACACATATTTCAATGAGAGCGATGGAGGATGCTCCAATTATTGGATCACTACACATTCAGCTCTACGGTAATAATCAACAGATCGAAGACGGTGCATTTTCAACCCTCGGCGGAGTAGCGAGACTTTATCTATTCACGAGTAATTTGGTGATAACTGATGACACGCTCAGATCGCTATCTACGTTGAAAGGATTGAGCTTAAATAATGTGAAGTCGATCTCGGAAAATGCCTTTGCAGGCCTACCCATTCTTAAAACGGTCGAAATTAAAGATCTTAAGTCATCTCTCCCTGATCGTATATTTGCTAACCAAGAGTTTTTATCAAGTTTTGAAGTAGATTTTTTCGGATATGATTTAGATGTAAAAATAAAACGATCGATGTTTTCCGCTGATCTTAAAAATCTAAGATTTGTCAAAGTGAATGATAAAGTAGTTTATGTGAATTTACTAGAATAATAATCAACATCTGAATTTAAACACAAAGAAAACATGAGAGGGGCCAAGCGATGGCCCTTCTTTTTTTTGGTTGAGTTAATACTCACGTCT